>JBOEGV010000081.1:0-6204 GCA_050633605.1 Neptuniibacter sp.
TGATCTGTGTTGGTTGTGCAAGCCCACCAAGTTCGCCGGGTAAAACATAATCCAGTTTATTTCCGAAGTAAGTCTTTACTTTCAATATATCCCTAGCAGGATGATACTCTGACGGATTGGCAGAAGTTGAAACAATAAATGATCCATATGATTTTGTTAGCTCTCTAACACCGGAGTGAGCACTCACTCTTACAGCTACAGCTTGATGTTTTCCTTTAATCCAGGGGGGTATCAAACCTTTTGGATCGGGTAAAATCCATGTAAAAGGGCCCGGCCAGTCAGCCGTCACTTTTGCACGTTCTTCATCCGTTAAATCATCTAACAGGAAATCAACCTGTGATAGATCACCTGCAATTAATACCAGGCCTTTATGCATAGGTCTGCGTTTAATATTTAACAGGTGCTTTACGGCATTCTCATTATATGGATCACAACCAAGCCCCCAAACGGCTTCTGTTGGGTAGGCGATCACACCACCCTGACGAAGGGCCTGTGCCGATTGCTGGATATGCCACCAGGAAATATTCTGATTAAAACTCACGCTAGTAACTTCTAATGAACACTAAATGTAAGCAGTACTCTTAATTGGCCGTAAGTGGTTGACGACGACAAGTACTGTTCTCAACAGTTCGGAAGAACGAATGGATGAATTCTACAGACTTTATGCAAATACTAAATAGCCCTAGAGCCTAATATAGCCACCCGCTGTTTTGGTAATAAAACCCTTGAGTTCAAGAGTAACCAGCATTTGCGCCAATTCATGTATCTGAATACCTGAATTAATTATGATTTGATCAACATTGAGTACCTCGAACCCCATCGAGTCAATTAACTGCTGCTCTAAGGCGCTCAGTGGCCCTATAGGCTGTTTTTGAGTTGACCCTGCTTGTTCTATTCTTTCCGTAGAAAAAATGCTTAGAATATGACCTATTTCGCTGATTATTTCGTCTGCAGACTCAATTAATAAGGCGCCATCACGAATTAATTTGTGACAGCCTCTGCTTAATGGGTTATTCAGTGGACCCGGTATCGCAAATACTTCACGATTCTGTTCTATCGCCATTCTAGCGGTGATCAATGATCCACTTTTCACTGCGGCCTCGACAACAAGAACACCAACACTCATACCACTGATAATTCGATTCCTTTTTGGAAAGTTCGCAGCCAATGGCGATACATCCGGAAAGAACTCGCTTACCCAGACCCCTTGCTTATCGAGTACCTGATCCGCCAGTTTTTTATTTCTAGCTGGGTAAACACGATTCAATCCAGTACCAAATACCGCAACAGTATTGCAATCATGATCCACACAACCTTGATGAGCAGCCGCATCAATGCCAGACGCCAACCCTGAATTTATGATTAAACCATTTTGAGCCAGATAGGCAGAAAAATTGTAAGCATTCCTGAGCCCGGTCGCTGAAGGGTTACGGCTACCAACAATTGCCAATTGCGGAATATTCAAAGCGGTTAAGTTTCCCCGACAAAAAAGGACTGGGGGAGGGTCTGCTATCTCACGTAGTAAAGAAGGGTATTCTGGTGATGTAATCGTAAGAATTCTGGAATCAGGCGTTTTATCTATCCACCTGAATGCCTCATCAACTTTTCGTTGTATTACAGAAGATTCTCCCATAGACAGGGAGGAGAGGGCATGAATAGTTTTTGTCTTAAGACCTAACCGTTGCCATTCGGGAATATCCGCAGCAAGAAGCTTTTCTGGTGTCCATCCAGCTTCCCATAACTGCTTAACGGATATCGCTCCTAAACCGGGTAACGAGGCAACGGTGATCCAGTCCCTTGGATCACCCATATTAATTACCTTTTAGGGTTCGCGTACTTCATCACCTACAGATACAACATTGGTGCTCTGAAGAATCAAACCGTAACTTACTTTTTCAAATGTTTTAAAAATCATCATTTCACCTGATCGCTCAGAAGGTAGCTGCACCAACTCATTGAGGACCGGATCTTTAATTAACTCGCCTTTGCGGTAAGTAGCAAACACATGGCCTGGCTCTATTCCCTCACGGGCGCCTCGGTTAATTGCCACTACATTAAACTGACCGCCATCACGAACACCACTCAGAATTGACAGAATCTGGCCCGATACTCCTTCAGGTGAAGATGAAGGGTAAAATACGGACTGGATACTAATCTCTTCAGTCGGTACAACACGATCTTTAACACGTGTTTCCTTGTTCGATTTGACCAGATCAAGAGTAATAACCTGCCCCTCGGAACGACCGACGACATCACCTTCGGAGATAGTTGCGACCTCAAATCCCAGAAATTCATCCGTTACAGGATCAACATACTTATTGGTAGCACGATATATACCCTGTCTTCTCTGTTCAGCAAGAAGCTCACCACGGGCGTAGACCCTATCACCAGCACCCGAAATTATCCTTTCATTCGCCCCACCCAAAATGTAGGGAGCTTTTTCCAGAATGTCTTCAGCGAGAACTCGGTGATCTTCCAGAAAACTGATAATGTCCTTAAGAGGTATCGCAGGTATAGCGTCATCAAGAGGGCTGACTCGCGCCCGAGGATAGATTCCACTATCCCGACGAAGGCTCAATCGGGGTTTACCATCTACCCATGTAAGATAAATCACATCTCCAGGATAGATCAGGTGAGGGTTATCTACCTGAGGGTTAATCCCCCAGACTTCTGGCCACTTCCATGGACTTTTAAGAAATCTACCAGAGATGTGCCACAATGTATCACCTTTAACCACAATGTATTCTTGAGGGTGATCATCTCGCAAAAGTAAATTGTCTTTTCGTGTCTCCGCCTGAGCTGGCATTACAGCCAACATCACCAGAGCCAAAATACCACAAAGCAAGTTTTTCATTTCCAGTTCCCTTGTTCTTTCTGCCCCGTTCGGCAAAAACGAGTAAAGCATGAAAGTAACGACAATGCATTGAGCGTTTCAATCAGTATAATATGCAGAAAAATATTTTTCGCTATTCTTCTCGACAATATATAGCTCTAAAACAGCTTATTAATGAGTAGTAACCCCTGAATATAGGCAAATAGATTTAAATCATGGCTAAACTGACCATATTGGAATATCCAGACCCTCGTCTACGTACCATAGCAGAACCTGTGGAAAAGGTTGATGATGAGATCCGTGCGATCATTGATGACATGTTCGAAACTATGTATGCAGCCCCAGGCATTGGTCTCGCAGCTACGCAGGTAAACATTCATAAACAGATCGTTACAATCGACCTGTCAGAGGAACAAAATGAACCTCTGGTTTTGATTAACCCTGAATTTGAAGTGATTGATGAAGAGAAACACAAGTATCAGGAAGGCTGCCTTTCTGTACCTGGTTTTTTTGAAGATGTTACCCGTCCTCAAACAGTTCTTCTCAAAGCTATCAATTATGAAGGCGAGGCCTATGAGCTTGAAGCAGAAGGGCTGTTGTCCGTTTGTATCCAACATGAACTAGACCATCTTAACGGCAAACTGTTCGTTGATTACCTTTCCAGGCTGAAGCGGAACCGGATCAAGTCAAAATTGGACAAGATCCACAAACTGCAGGAAAAACAAGCCTAATCAACTGTATCAGGTTGTCCATACAGGCTTGCAGGAAATCCCGCAGGCCTGTTTTTATTTGGAGATATTCATGTCAGACCAACCACTTCGTATCGTCTTTGCCGGCACGCCACAATTTGCGGCAGACAACTTGAAAGCCATTATAGATTCAGAACACGAGGTGATTGCTGTTTACACTCAGCCTGACAAAAAAGGTAAACGTAACCGGATGGCACCACGCCCCGTTAAAGACCTCGCTATTGAGCACAACATACCTGTTTATCAGCCAGAAAGTTTAAAAAACACCGATGAACAGCAAGTACTTACTAACCTGAAAGCAGACATAATGGTGGTAGTTGCCTACGGAATGCTGTTGCCTAAGGCTATCCTTGACACTCCTCGATTGGGCTGTATAAATGTCCATGGCTCCATCCTGCCTCGCTGGCGTGGCGCTGCTCCTATTGAACGAGCGATGCTTGCCGGGGACACTAAGACGGGTGTCACCATAATGCAAATGGACGAAGGGCTTGATACAGGCGACATGCTCAACATCGTCAAGACTCCGATTGAATCCACAGACACTGCCTCTACTATTTTTAGTCGCCTTGCAGAACTCGGCTGTGATGCACTGATTAAGACTTTGAAACAACTACAGCTGGGTATAGCGAAAGCGGAAGTACAGAATAATGATCTGGCAACCTACGCTTCTAAACTAAGTAAAGAAGAAGGCATCATCAGCTGGAGCAATTCTGCAGAGCAGATTGACCTTACAATAAGAGCACTCAGTCCACGCGTCGCTGTCACTTTCAAACTGGGCGATGACACGATCAAATTGCTGGGTTGTGAAATTACCGATGCTCAAGGAGAGCCTGGTGAGATCCTACCTTCTGACAAAAGAAGCATTGTCGTAGCCTGCGGGAAACAGGCCATCAAAATAACGAAGCTACAACTGCCCGGTAAGAAACCAATGGATACCGCAGCCGTACTGAACTCCAAGCGTGAGCAGTTCAGCGCTGGTGTAATACTTGGATAATTCAATGACCACCAATGTTCGTGCCCTTGCGGCTCAAGTTCTGACCCCACTTCTGAAGAATAAAGGTTCTTTCAACAGCCATTTTTCAGCTATTGAGCGCAAATGCCCGGAAAAGGACAGAGGGTTATTACGCGAACTCTGCTACGGCACCATGCGTTACCACCCTCAGTTGAACTGTATTATAAAGTTGCTACAAAACCGTCCTTTCAAGTTTCGCGACATCGATATCAAAGCGATTGTTTTGGTGGGTCTATACCAGCTACAACACACCCGCATCCCTGAGCATGCAGCGATAAGCGAAAGTGTTGAGGCGTGCAGAGAACTGGATAAGGAATGGGCTGGCAAAGTTGTAAACGCTCTTCTGAGAAGATTCCAGCGCGAGCAGACAGAACTGATTGAGTACCTGTCTGATGATGACTCATATATTCATAATCATCCAGACTGGATGATCGCCAAGCTCAAAAATAACTGGCCCGAACACTGGGAAGAGATCCTATCAGCCAACAATCAACAAGCACCCCTGACCCTACGCGTTAATCAGCGGGCTACGGATCGTGATAGTTATCTACAGCAACTATTGCCCGTTGTTGATGCCGATAAAACTGAGTTTAGTGAACACGGATTGCGTCTTGCCGCATCGGTTAATGTCGAATCTCTACCCGGTTATTCGGTTGGCGCATTCAGTGTTCAGGATGAAGCCGCGCAACTTTCTGCAGCACTTCTGGACCTTCAGCCTAAACAACGGGTGCTTGATGCCTGCGCAGCTCCGGGTGGCAAACTTTGCCATATTCTGGAAACAGAACCGGCACTGGTCTCTGTCGATGCAGTGGAACTTGAAGAGAAAAGAGCGGGGCGAATCAGAGAGAATCTACAGCGGTTACGCCTGAACGCCAACCTCATTATTGCTGATGCAGCAGAGCAAACCTGGTGGGACGGAGAGCAGTATGATCGCATTCTACTCGATGCGCCTTGTTCCGCTACCGGTGTTATTCGTCGTAACCCGGATATAAAATACCTTCGTCAAGGTGAGGATATTCATGATATATCCAAGCTCCAGTACGCCATTCTTGAGAATTGCTGGTCAATGCTCAAGCCGGGTGGGAAGCTTTTGTATGCTACATGCTCTATTTTTCCGCAGGAAAATGAGCGTCTGGTCGGCCGTTTTGTCAATCAGACGAGCAACATACAGCACCTGCCAATAGAAACCGAGTGGGGGCTGGAACGTGTGTATGGACGCCAGCTGTTTCCACAGGAGAATGGTCACGATGGTTTCTACTATGCACTTTTGCAGAAAACAGAGTAAGCTCGGTTTAGATTTGTACAGCGGGAATAACCGCACCACATAAGGCAGATCATGAAAATTATCATTCTTGGTGCCGGACAGGTAGGCGGCACACTGGCAGAGAACCTCGCCAACGAAGACAACGATATCACCATCGTTGATACAGACTCTGCGCGATTACGCGAGCTACAGGACCGTCTGGATATTCGTACCATAGAAGGCAAAGCCAGTTATCCATCCATTCTTGGTCAGGCCGGTGCGCAGGGCGCGGATATGCCCATCGCTGTGACAAACTCCGATGAAGTTAACATGATCTCCTGTCAGGTCGGGCAGACTCTGTTTAATA
>JBOEGV010000082.1:0-38992 GCA_050633605.1 Neptuniibacter sp.
ACCAGAAAGACTCAGCAGAAGAGATATCCTTTACCGAGGCTATGCAAGGTGTTACCCGGCATGAACACGATAAAGCGGATCTACAAAGAAACCGCATTAAGAAAAACAAAGACAACGCCTCATACAGACGTCAGGCCGCAACAGAAGCTGAAGAGAAAGTTGTGGATGGTTTATCCGATGAAGCTGTCTCTCTGGTGGAATCTAATGAAGAACTGGTTTTTGCCAACCCCGGAGTACAATTCAGCCTTTTAAAACGCCTGAAACAGGGCCACGTCCCCTGGGAACAAGGTCTGGATCTGCACGGTTACACCATTGACCAGGCCCGGGATATGCTCAGTAAGTTCATTTATGAAGCACGCCGTGATCAAAACCGCTGTGTTCTGGTGGTTCATGGCAAAGCACATACATCAGAAAGTCAGCAAGCTTTGGTAAAATCTTATGTAAATGAATGGCTGAAACGATTGAAGGGAGTATTAGCTTTCTGCTCTGCACAACAAAAGGACGGAGGCACCGGCGCTCTTTACGTACTTCTAAAAAAGATCAAATAACTTAATTGATAGTATCCCCTTTTTCGAGAGCCTCTAATTTTTCTCGTGCTGCAAGACGACCATATTCAATGGTCTCTACAGCCCGGTGGAAATCATAAAAACTACATAAGTCCTTAGGTATTCGAATCAACAAATCAGGGGGATAGCCTGCAATTTTATACTCGGCCAGGCTCGCCTGCATCACTTCAACAGAGTTAAGCAGTATATCCATCCTCCCACCAATATCTGTAGCGATTGTTTCCGTCTCATCCGATTTCGGACGATCAACGCCTGGCATATGCCACTCATCACTCATACCACTGCGACGAAGATATTTATTACTGGGAAGCGTCAGATGGCTATGATTTACATCACCTGTATTCAAATCCACAGCTATGATGATGTCCGCTTGAGAGGCCACAGCCGGAATAATTGGAAGTGGATTAAGGACACCGCCATCAACTAAAACCCTCCCCTCCTTCACCACTGGAGTGAAAAGGCCAGGAACAGCAACAGAGGCTCTAATTGCATCAAGAAGCGGACCTTTTTGAAACCAAATTTCCTTCTGACTCACCAAGTCTGCTGATACGGCCGTGTAATCGATGGGAAGCGTTTGAATTTCTGGGTTTCCAAGAATTTCAGCTAATTGCACGAAGATTTTATCGCCACGGATTGCGCCTTTCGATAAGGTAAAATCCAGAAGCCGTACCACCTTCATCCAAGTTAAGCCTGACACCCAATCTCGATACTCGGGCAACTTACCGGCAGCATACATTCCACCTATCAGTGCGCCGATAGAACTACCTGAGATAGCGATTATCTCGTAGCCTCTTCTGTGTATTTCCTCAATGGCCCCTATATGCGCATAACCACGCGCACCACCACTGCCCAGAACGAGTGAAACTGTAGCCATAGTATAACCCCATGATTTTACTCAGTTCGCTTTTCACTATAGACCATTAGTTTTGTACCCCGTTCAAGTTGATTGTTCGTTGTGAACGAACCAGAGGCATGAATAAAAATTTTGGAGGGAGCTACTCCGGCTGCCGCCAGCTTACTTTTCAGCTCTTCAGCACTGAGTACCGAACGTGATAATTGCTCTTGCTTTGTACCCGGATTAAAGTCATAGGAAACTATCCAAATTAAGCTATCAGCATTCTGATTCAAATAGTCAACTACTGAATTAACCTGTACAGTTGATGTGAGCTCGATACTTAACCCTGCTTTTTGAGTATCCGGATGACCCGCGCCAATTACCTCAGTCTCTAGTATATCTAGACGCAAATACACCCTTTTGTTACCCCGCTTGACCGCATATACAGATATATAAGCATCATCCAGCTGAAAACTAGCAAAACTCTGGGAGCTATCCACCCCGTATAATCGGAAATAACGGAAAATATTATTTGCCCACTGGTTACTGCTACCACAATCCCTACCGGAACATCGAAACAGCTCTTTGCCTCCTTGATTTCTTATCTGGGCATTAACATATTCAAAAGCTTCATCAGAAGAATGATTCTCTGGGATTCGATAGGTAATTTGGGTCAAGCGTCCCGACAGGCGCTGTTCTTTTTCTGCCCGGAGCACGCCATTAATTTTCGCTAACCCACCCAAAATTAGACGGTAATCCTGATTTTTGGATTGTTTATATTGAACGATATTAGACGCAGGAAAACGTTCTAACCTATTATAATCACTGGAATTATTGATATCGGAACCTGCTACCAGCTCTAAAGGCAGCAACACAGTCACCAAAAACATCCAAAACTTAAGCATAAATATTCCTTATATAAACTACATTACCCAGCTATTTATAATGGTAGCAATATCCTTGGCAATTTGTGGCTCCATATGCAGATGATGCCCACCTGACATCTCCTTAAGCTCAGCATTCTCAAGATCATCAATCCATTCATCTATTAAATGATCTGCTCCACCACTGGCTTTTATCACTACAGTTTTAGCTTTTACTGATCGTATAAAAGAACGGATCTGTTCGGGTGAGAATCTAACTAACGAAGGCATCATTAATTTAGGATCATGACTCCATGTAAAACCATCAGTTGTTCTGACCAGTCCCCTTTCCAATAAATTTTCTGCAGCTTCCCTGCCAACAGGCCACCGTCCATTCATACGAGCGGCTAAAGCAGCTTCTCTATTACTGTATGGTTTAAGTGTTCTAGAGCTCATTTTGCTTCGTTTAACTAACGCAGAAGCAAATAATTGTGGTAGTTCCTGCACCGGATATGAGAGAGGTGCCAAACCTTCAATGCACATTAACCGGTTTACTCTTCCGGGAAAAGCTCCAGCAAACAACATTGCTATACTCGCCCCCATAGAATGACCAATTAGATTAACCTGGTCTAAACCTAAGCTCGAAATTATTGCCTCTAGATCAGTGACATTGTCCCAAATATGGTAAGGCATACCTGAAGGCCTGTGAGAAGACTTACCGTGACCTATCAAGTCTAAAGATATCAAGCGAATGCCTGAAAGGAACTCATCTAGAGCCTTAAAACTAGCAGCATTATCAAGCCAGCCATGCAAAGCAATAACAGGGAGTCCACCCGGATTTCCAGACTCTAAAGCTGATACTGAATAGCCTTCTATTGCAATTTGTAATGTACGATAATCAGACATACTTGGGATCCAACTAGCTGAAACCATTATGAAATAGAATACTATAAGTAGGAATTAAGGTAATATCCTCCTTTATTTAGATTCTTACAATAGGCTCCACTAAATGAACAACTTAAAAAGCATTGGCATTGATCTATCTCGGTTCTCACCACAGAAGTTGTTCTTTATTTTAATAAGCCTACAGTTTTTAATTGCCCCTTTTTATTACCAACCTAATTTTGGTGGAGAAGGTCTGTATTTACCCTATAACAGTGCAGTCTGGATTATAGCTGTCTGGATTATAGCAGCAGCCTCTATATTAATAATAAGAAACAAAAAAATCATATTACCCCGCTACTGGTTCGGTCTAGCATTGCTACCTATAGGATCACTCATTAGTGGTTTTATAATTGAAAATACCAACCCAACAGAATGGCTGGTAAGAATTAGTGTAATTTTTGGTGGTTATTTATTTTTTATAAGCTTATTTCAGTTTCAACTAAAACCAAAGCATATAGAGCAAAGCTTATATATTCTATTGGCCATGGGTATAATTTCTGCAGCCTACGGAATTTTTCAAATTCACTTCGATGTAAGCATCCTAAAGATAATCCCTATCAGTTCAAATGGAAGACCAGTAGGTATATTTCAGCAGATAAACCTTCAAGCCTCTATGATGGCTACTTTCTTGGTTTTGATTTATTACTTAATTAGTAGGCCAGCTCTTCTATCGATGAGCTTTTTTATGAAAGTGGTGCTTTGTTTATCTGCATTTTTAGCAAGCTACACAATCGCTGCTTCGGGATCAAGAGTCGGCCTTCTTGCCGCAACACTAGGTCTCTTGCTATTGATCATTTCCCGCTGGAAACTTTTTAAATTGCAAAAAAGAACTTTTGCAATGGTTTTGATAATGACAATCTCCGGTGCAACTCTCCAAACTGACGGTTTAGATAAAACAGTTTCAAAATTTGATCGGGCTATGGGGGGGATGGAAACTGACATTAGGTGGAAGGTTTATAAGGTTTCTTGGGAGCTTTTTACTGAAAAACCTTTATTTGGACATGGATTAGGAAGCTTCCAGAAAGTTTTTCAGGATAAGCGTGCAGAATATAACAGAATCAACCCTCTTTTCATGGAAAGTTCACCACGTTTTTCACACCCTCATAATGAAATTGTTTTCTGGCTAGTGGAAGGAGGCATTCTATCTCTTATAGGTATAGTAGTTGCTGCTATTGTCACTTTTATTCAATTGATAAGAATTGGTATCCAGCGAGGAGGGGCTTACGCATCGCTATTAATACCAATAGTTTTACATTCACTAGTTGAACTACCATTTTATATATCAAATACCCATTGGTTAATTTTACTTTTTATATTATTTATAACTCACTATAACTATAGAAAAGAAATATCAACCACACAGCTTTCTAAATCTGCTGAATCATTAGTTCCTATTACTTTTATAATTAACGCCTGCTTCAGCAGCTGGATATTAATTCAGGCTCAGATATCAAACTACAGTTTGGTAAGTTATTTCACATCTAAAGATAAAAAAGTTGAGTTCCTTGAAATCGCAAAGTCATCATTCTATTTTAGAGATTATGCTATTTACTTAGATTTAAAGTCAAAAATAAAAAAAAGCTTAAAAGACAAAAACCCAGGCCCAATAATAGAGTTTATTAGCCACACTGAAAATTTAATAAAGAGAACACCTGCAATTGAATACTATTTATCACTAATTGCAGTTTACCATTCAATTAATGAACTAGATCAAAGAGACAAACTATTCAATGAAGCACAAGCAATATACGGGAAGTCTAAAAAATTATTGCGCTTACAAAAAATCATTAACATTAATAAGAATAAAGATTTGAATAATTAGATATGGTTAAAACTATACTCTTTTGGAAACACCCAAGTTAATTCCTGGAAAGTCAGCCGTAACTTCTGAAATTTCCCCGCAACTGAAAGGTTGAGGGTATAAGGGATTTCCAGTACACAGAGCCTCAACGCGACTGACAAGCGGCATATGTGTGATAATAAGGGGACAACACGACTCTGTAAATTGCTCTAGAGATTCAAGAGCCTTGTGAGGGTCTGCTTCAGGTGTCCATAGTTCTGAGCATTGAAGGTTTTTAATAACCAGTGCTTCAGCAGCCAATTGTGCCGTCTGAATTGCCCTTATAAATGGGCTATGTATGATGCAATCAACCTCAACAAGAGAGGTTTTATTGTCATTCAATGCTCTCCTCAAAAGTTGCTTTCCCCGGTCTGTAAGCTCCCTTCGAAGATCAGATGCAGCAAAGACCTCTGCTTCTCCATGCCGCATCAGATAAAACTTCACACATCACCACGAGGCAGAACAAATTCAACATCAGTGCTCTGCTCATTCATCATCAGCATTTTTACAACATCAGCAACCGGGGCTTTATTAAATACAACTTCATAAAGCCCAGCTACCAACGGCATATAAACCCCCATTTCGGCTGCTTTCTCTCGCACATGTTTGATCGTGTTAACACCCTCAGCAACCTGCCCTAAAGCTTCTACAGCCTGCTCAAGCGTCTTGCCTTCACCTAGTGCATAACCAACACGATAATTCCGACTCAATGGAGACATGCAGGTAACGATGAGATCACCTACACCAGCAAGGCCTATAAATGTCATGGGATTTGCGCCCATGCAAACAGCAAAACGGCTCATCTCTGCCAGGCTCCGTGTCATGAGCATACTTTTCGTATTTTCACCCATACCTAAAGCTGAACTGAGGCCTGCGGCAATTGCATAAATATTTTTTAATGTTCCTCCCAATTCAACACCATAGGTATCTGAGCTTGCATAAACCCGGAAATAACTGGAGTGGAGAATTCTCTGAACATCTGACCTAAGTTCAGCATCATCACTGGCGATGACCGTCGCAGTGAGATGGTGCTGGGCCACTTCTTTGGCTAGGTTAGGCCCACTCAGCACACCTATACGTGACTCGGGCAGCTCTTCGCGAATAATTTCGCTCATCAGACTAAATGTCTGAGCTTCAATTCCTTTTGTCGTACTCACCAGCATCTGATTAGCTTTCAAGTACGGCTTTGCCCGCTGAATTACACTGCGAAAAGACTGGCTTGGAATGGAGACAAATACCAGTTCAGCTCCCTGAAGAACATCTTCCAAAGAGTTTGACGCAATTAAATTTTCTGAAATGGGGTAGCCAGGTAAGTATTGACTATTTTCGTGCTTACTATTGATCTGCTTAGCTTTTTCGCCATCTCGTAACCAAAGGTTAACCGGATGACCATTTTCAGCAACCATGTTGGCGATGACTGTACCAAAACTACCGCCACCTAAGACTGCTACTTTGCCTAAAACGGACATAAAATCCCCAAAATACCAACGTAATTATTTTGTTGAATCATCCAGGCTATCTAAAACCTTGTTGACACCTTTAAAGAGAAAAATGACGATCAGATAGCCTAAACCCGCCAATAGCAAAAAAAGTAATAATTGCAGGGGATCACCGGTTCTTTGAAAGCCTGCCACACCCAGTGCAGCGATGACTGCACTGAAAACAACCCCTACGATATTTGCCAAGCGTTTAGTGTTGTGTGGATCCTGATTGCTCATTTTCTACTTCATCCTCTTCTTTAGCTGCTGGTGTTTCTCCTGCAGTTTCAAGTTCAACTGTTTCCTCTGTCGCAGTTGACGGCATATGGGCTTCTGGCTCTTTAAGTAACTCAGCGTCTGGGTGAACACATTCAAGTTTGACACCTGTTTCTGCTTCAATCTCTGGAATCAAAAATGAATCATCTTCACAGGCAAAACAGATAGATGTACCGCTTGCGCCTGCCCGTCCGGTTCTGCCAATACGGTGAACATAATCATCCGGATCTTCTGGTAACTGGTAATTAAAGACATGAGTGACACCTTCAATATGGATCCCCCTGCCCGCAACGTCTGTAGCAACCAATACCTGAATTTTTCCGCTACGAAAATCTTCCAATGTACGCACACGTTTCTGTTGCGCTATCTCACCTGACATCAACGCTGCTTTGATGCCATCTTTACAGAGTTGTTCTGCTAATCTACGTGTCTCATCACGGCGGTTACCGAAAACAATCACCTTTTCAGCATGGTCTTTGTCCATATAGTTTCTTAACAAACGATATTTTTCTTCGCCTGATACAAGATAAACCTGCTGAGTTATGTTATCTGTTGTATTAATTTCCGGAGCAATTTCAATCTTCACCGCATTCAGTGTCCACTGTTCTGCGAGATTCAAAATATCGTCAGTGAATGTAGCGCTGTACAACAGTGTCTGACGGTCTGTCCCTTTACGCGGAGTGTTACGCACAATGGTTCGAACATCCGGGATAAAACCCATACTTAGCATACGATCTGCTTCATCAAGCACAAGAACTTCAACATTCCAGAGATCAACGTCCTTCCGATTTACAAAATCGATCAAACGACCGGGTGTTGCAACAAGAATATCTACCGGTTTCTTTTTCAACTGCTGGCGCTGTTTTTCATAATCCATGCCACCAACCAAACTCACAATATGCAAATTCGTATATTTGGCTAATTCTTTAGCATCTTCTGCGATCTGGAGTGCCAGTTCTCGAGTTGGTGCCACAATCAATGAGCGGGGCTCACCCAGATTAAGCTTTTCATCCAGTGGGTAATCAATCAAGTCAGTGATAATACCCAGAAGAAACGCTGCCGTTTTACCTGTACCGGTCTGAGCCTTACCGATAATATCCTTACCTTCCAATGCAGCTGGAATAGTCTCTGACTGAATGCCCGTAGAATACTCAAACTTCAGGTCTGACAATGCTCTCATTACATTATCAGGAAGGTTAAAGTCATGAAATCTGGATTTACCTTCCACCACTGGTACGACAAATTCAGAGGGGTTCCAAGGTGTGTTCTTGCGAGAAGAGTAACGACGACGTCGTTGAGGTTTACGCGAAGAACTAGATTTATTATGTTTTGCTTCTAACGTTTCCACGTTTTTTTCAGTACTCAATGCAATACTTCCTAAGAAAAATTACGCCTGTAAGGTGGCAATGCAGCTAAAAGCTGCTTCCCATAACGGCGAGTAATACAGCGCCGATCCAGCAATGTGATTTTGCCTTGATCAGTTTCAGTTCGGAGCAATCGTCCTGTTGCCTGAGTTAAACGCATAGATGTCATGGGTATTACCCATTCTTCAAAAGCATTACCGCCCTGCGCTTCAATCCACTCGGTATAAGTTGCATCAACAGGATCGTCTGGCACACTGAACGGCAGTTTTGAAATCACTACATGGGTAAGGTATTTACCCGGTAGGTCAACGCCTTCAGCGAATGAAGCCAAACCAAAAATTATACTCGGCTGTATATTATCAATACGTTCACGGTGGCGACGCAAGATTTCATGCTTGGCCAAATCACCCTGAACCAGAATATCGGCGACCATCTTATCAGGCATCTGTTCAAGAACATACCGCATCTGACGCCAGGAGCTAAATAAGACAAGACAAGATTGCTCTTCCGGCAAGATGTTGTATAGGTATTCATACAGCTCTTGATTATGCAGATCCTGGTTACTGGGATCACTCTTCATAGCAGGTACTATGATCTCAGCACTGTTAGCAAAATCAAATGGACTCATATGTATTGAACAAGGACTTTCAGGTGGCAGCCCCAGATCAGAATAGAGCCTATCAAAACGGCCTAAAGCAGTTAGAGTCGCTGAAGTAATCACTGCACCATAACAATGTTGCCAAAGATGCTCTTGTAATGTTTCAGCGGCTGAAACAGGACTACTTCTACACTCCAAATCTATGCCATCACTACCATCTACACGATTAATCCAGCGCGCCGTGGGCAAAACACCTTTTACATCAGATGTGGAGTAAGATCGAGCTAGCCAGTACATCCCTTGTATTCGTGACAATAAGATACCTATCTGTGGATACCAAAGCTCTCCCGTTTCTTTTGGCAGATCAGCCAGCTCGCCATCCATCGCTTCTTTCAAAAGATCGACTATCTGCTCTAATTTGAGCAGTACCCGTTCTGAAGAAGCTACAAAATTATGACAGATCAATTGTACGCTTTCAGGAATTACACCTTGTGCAAAACGGTATTTATCTGATTTATCCAAACGATCCTGTAGTAATTGCGTTAATAGCAGATGCAATTCACTCAGAGAATTTTCCATCTCAGAAAAAGGTGTTGCGAGTTTTTCTATATATGAGCGTAAAACAACATGATCAGAAGCATCACTCAATAACTTGTTTAATGTACGTGATGCTTTAGCCATCCACCGCTGGCTGGACTTAACCCTCAGATTATAGGAAAAATGTCCTGTAGTTTTCGCGCCAAGATGGTGACCTTCATCAAAAATATAAATGGTATCTTCAGGTGGAGGTAAAATTGCGCCACCACCCAATGAAAGATCAGCAAGAACGAGATCATGATTGGCAACAACAAGATCCCATTTTTCTAACTCTTGTCGGGCTTTAAAAAAGGGACATATTGAAAAATTACTACAGCGCCGGTTAGTACATTGAAGATGATCACTTGTACTTAATCTCCAGATAGGCTCAGAAACTGTATTTGCTAAAGCATCACGATCACCATCCCATTCGCCCGATGCATACTGACTCAACAGATCTTTGATTTCACCTATCTCGTGTTGACCTAGCTTCTGAGCAACCTCATCCTCATAAAGCGCTATTTGCCCTAATTCATTTTGCTGCTGAAGGACCTTTTCGGCATTTGAAATACAAAAATACCGACCGCGTCCTTTTGCTAATCCGTAGGTAAGATTAATACCCGCATCACTGATTAATTGAGGTAGATCTTTGAAAATCAACTGTTCCTGGAGAGCAACAGTTGCAGTAGAAACCACAACCTTCTTTCTTCGATGCTGAGCAATAGACACTGATCCCAGCAGGTAAGCAATAGTTTTTCCGGTACCCGTTCCAGCTTCAGTAACACATATATGCCCCACCCCATCTCTATAACCATCAGCATTAGAAGAGATACTGCCAAGTGTGCGCGCAACCTCAGCAATCATCATTTTCTGTCCATACCGTGCCTTTAACCCACGGTTTTCAAGAAAAGTACTATAGGCATTTTGAATAGCTTGCTTTAATTGTTTATCGAGCAAAACAGAATCCCATTACAGATTAGGGTTCAATTCTATCAGTCATGAATTGGGAACTAAATTAAAAAACACTGTATAAAAATACATAATTTTCTTTACAAACAAAAAATACTGTATAAAAATACAAGTACTGTATAAACAAACAGACATAATTATGAAGCTGACAAAACGACAAACAGAAGTTCTGGAATGCATTAAGCGTCATATCGTAGACACAGGCTATCCGCCAACACGTGCAGATATAGCCAAAGATCTTGGATTTCGTTCTGCTAATGCAGCTGAGGAACACCTTAAGGCCTTGGCAAAAAAAGGGGCCATTGAAATTATTCCTGGTACATCCAGAGGGATACGAGTACCGGAACTTGAAGAAGATTTAGGCCTACCGATTGTGGGTCAGGTTGCTGCAGGATCACCGATACTTGCGCAGGAGCATGTGGAAGATCACTGCACAATATCTTCTGAATTTTTCTACCCGAAGGCAGATTATTTGCTGCGGGTAAAAGGAACAAGCATGAAAAACATTGGCATCATGGATGGTGACCTACTGGCAGTGCATCAATGCCAGACCGCTAAGGATGGAGAAATCGTTGTTGCTCGTCTTGAAGACGAAGTAACAGTTAAACGCTTTAAAAAAGAAGGCAACCTTGTCTACCTTATAGCTGAAAATGAGGAGTTTGAACCCATTGTGGTTGATCTCACAGAAGAACAGCTGGCAATAGAAGGTTTAGGCGTTGGTGTAATCCGCAGAGGTAACTAGCGATGTTGGCACTTCAGACAGAAAATAAGACAACGAACAGTTTGATCAGCAACCCTGCTAGAAATTTTTTACTAGCAGAAAAAGAAAACAACACACTTGCTGGCACCGTTACTGAAATTATTGTTCAGAATGGCGATTTCAATAGTATGCCTATGCTGCTCCCTTTACTCGCACAGCTAAGCAATGATAATCGTTGGTTTGTCTGGATTGCACCACCCGCATTACTTCCAAAACAGCTATTAATTCAAGCTGGCATTGATCTTAATAAAGTCATTCTACTTAACCCGGATAGCAAGCACAGTACATTTGAATTAGCCAAACAGGCTTTGAACACAGGTACAAGTCATGCTGTTATTTCATGGTCAGGTTACTTAAGCGATGCACAACTGAATGATTTGGAAACTGCTGCGACACAAGGCCAAAGCCACGGCATTGTTATCCGCCGAAGGCAACACAGTTAACCCGCAGAGTTAAAACAATAAAAAAGGCCGAACATTCGACCTTTTTTATTAGAATCAAACCAACAGTTTTATTGCCTGATTTTATTAATGGATAATTGGTTCCGGCTCAGCCTGAACTTCAGTATCAGAAAGATCTAGACCTGTATCTGCCATCATTTGAATACCAGCGGTCAGCATTACTCTAGCAACATCAAGATACTGATCGTTCAGTTTTTCCTTAATCTCTTCAGAAAAATTCACTTTAATCATGGGTTCTGAAGCTGAACTGTCTGGATTACGGATAGCTAACTCACCTTCTTCAAGTTCCACTATCTCCAGTACCATTTCTGATCTTAAATCTGACACTTAATTTACCACTCCTGCATACCTTCACGAAGTCGGTTGATTAGCTCTGATAAAGAAACAAACCAAGCTTCGTATTCAATAATAATTTCTGCATCTTCTGCATGGTCAGGATTGACCTGAAGTACGTGTATCTCTGAAACGCTACTCGTTTCTGTCACGGCTTGTTTCTTATCACTGCCATGCCAGCACGCCTCATAAGCAGCCATTAATTTATGTAACCAGCTGCAATCATCGCTTTCCAGAACACTAAGCTCTTTTAGCTCAGGGCTCTCCACACCTGTTTCTTCCATTTCAGCGGCCAATGACCTATAGCCACTGAAGGCTTCAGTATCAACACTATAACGCTCAGCAATTTCACGTAGAAAAGCATCATAAGCTGATGCCATATGAAATAATACAGACTCATTAAAAGACTCTATAAGGGCATGCTTATTCCAACTCGTGTCATCCTGCGCATGCTTTAACTGGTCTAGATGAATCCGGCTAAAACTCAATTTTTGGTTAGTACGTGCCAAATAGACGGAACTCATAGTTTCTCCAACTATTTTTTTGATTTCTTCCGGGTTGACTCTTCAACCCAGGTTCCATCTTTATAGAATGCCCGCCAACCTGTCGCTTTACCATTGACCTCGGTCATAACGTATTGTTCCTTAGTTTTTCGACTGTACCGAACAACCGTTGGGTTCCCATCAGAATCCTGCCTTGGAGCACTAAATAGAAAGGCGTATTTAGGATCAACCTCTTTCTCATGTGGTAACAATTCAAGAATTTTAGGTGCACGAGTTTCCCGGTTTCGTGGGAACTGGCTTGCTGCCAAAAACAGACCAGAGGCACCATCCCGGAGAATGTAGGTATCCTCAACCTTCTCACATTGCAGTTCAGGCATTGGAACCGGATCCATTTTCGGTGGTGCAGGTTCACCATTTTTTAAGAGCTTTCTGGTATTACTACATTCGGTACAACCAAAGTATTTACCAAAACGGCCTGTCTTAAGCTGCATTTCCGCAGAACACTTATCACATTCCAGCGTGGGTCCATCGTACCCTTTAATGCGATACTCCCCCAGTTCTACCTCAAAGCCTGAACAATCTGGGTTATTACCGCATACATGTAGTTTGCGTTTTTCATCAATCAGATAAGAGTCCATCGCAGAACTACAAATTGAACAACGATGTTTCTTACGTAAAATACGAGACTCTTCTTCATCGTCCCCATCTACGCTGACGACTTCATCGCCTGAAACAAGGTTAATAGTACATTTACAGCGCTCTTTCGGCGGTAAACTGTATCCAGAACAACCCAAGAAAACCCCTGTACTGGCCGTTCTAATCATCATTGGCCTATCACAATCAGGACAAGTTATATCAGTTTCAGTGGGCGTATTCGGGCGCATGCCCTTTTCTTCACTTTGAGCCTCTTCCAGTTTTGAAGAAAAATTGGCATAGAATTGATCCAGCAAGGCCTTCCAATCAGCACTGCCTTCAGCTACATCATCCAGGCTTTCTTCCATTCTTGCTGTAAAACTGAAATCCATCAGGTCGGCAAAGTTTTCACCCAAGCGCTCTGTCACAATATCGCCCATTTTTTGGGCATAGAATCGACGGTTCTGAACCTCTACGTAACCACGATCCTGAATAGTAGAAATGATCGCAGCATAGGTCGATGGACGACCAATTCCTTTTTTCTCTAACTCTTTTACCAAGCTGGCTTCGGTATACCGTGGCGCGGGCTTAGTGAAGTGTTGTTTTGGTATCAAATCTACCAATTCTAACGTTTCACCTGCCTGCACATCCGGAAGAATAATATCTTCCTCACCCTTACCCTTCGCTGGCATCACACGTGTATAGCCATCAAATTTAAGGATGCGGCCTTTAGTGTAAAGTTCAAATATACCCGCTGAAACCGTTACACGAGTACTCAGGAACTGCGCTGGTGTCATCTGACAAGCAAGGAATTGACGTCTGATCAGCTCATACAAACGCTCAGCGTCTCGATCCATCCCTTTAAGTGATGCAGGCTCAACCGTGACATCGGAAGGGCGAATCGCCTCATGAGCCTCCTGAGCCCCTTCTTTACTACTGTAAAGGTTTGCAGTATCTGGCAAGTATTTAGCGCCAAAGCTATCTGAGATGTATGTTCTGCAATTCTCGACCGCTTCTGCACTCAAATTAGTAGAGTCAGTACGCATATAAGTAATGTAACCAGCCTCATACAAACGCTGGGCAAGCATCATGGTCTTTTTAACACCAAAGCTTAAACGTGTACTCGCAGCCTGCTGCAAAGTTGAGGTAATAAACGGTGCGGATGGCTTACTTGTCGTTGGGCGATCCTTACGGCTGATCACAGATAGCGATGTAGCCCGAATCTGCTCCAGATATGCAAACGTTTCGCTTTCTGATCCAGGGCGGAACGTTTCTCCATCCACACGGTGAACCTGAAGCTTCAATGCTGCTTTATTTTTTGTAAGCGTATCTGCCTGCACCTCCCAAAACTCTTCAGGTACAAAAGCACGAATCTCTTTCTCACGTTCCACAATCAACTTAACGGCAACAGACTGAACTCGGCCTGCAGAAAGGCCACGGGCGACTTTCTCCCACAGAAGTGGCGACACCATATAACCCACAACACGGTCTAAAAAGCGACGCGCCTGCTGTGCATTTACACGATCCATATCCAGCGCAGAGGGTTGTTCAAAGGCTTCAGAAATCGCTTTTTTTGTGATTTCGTTGAAAACCACACGTCGGTATCGATCTTCATCGCCACCAATTGCTTCCCTTAAATGCCAGGCAATAGCTTCTCCTTCGCGATCCAAATCGGTCGCGAGATAGATAGAGTCAGCATCTTTAGCCAGACGTTTCAATTCATCGACAACTTTTTCTTTGCCGGGAAGTACTTCGTAGTGCGGCTCCCAACCTTTGTCCGGGTCTATACCCATGCGGCCAATTAACTGTTCCCTGGCCTTTTTCTTTTTATGTATAACTTTCTGATCCGGAGACATCTTCCGGGTGATTGCGGCTTGTCGAGCCCTCTCTTTAGGGTCCGACTTTTTAGTACTTCCGCTGGTAGGCAAATCACGAATATGGCCAACACTGGATTTAACAATAAATTGGTTACCCAGATATTTGTTTATCGTTTTTGCTTTTGCTGGTGACTCAACGATAACAAGAGACTTTCCCATAAGTCCTTCTTTTCCTCGGCTGGCTATAATAGAGGCAAACTGAACATTTATTTGTGTAAATTTTGATCTTGTTCAGTAATAAAACTGTCTTTATTCTCTATATGGCAATAAATTAAGAGATTGAATTGGGAGCATATATAAGTGTTGCTACTGCTGGGGTCAAGCAGCAATTTCGTTTAGGCTCCTCTAAAGGTACAACATTTTCTTTACGATTTGCCCCTTAAAGGTCAAAATAATCATTAAATTAAACAATAGCTTAACTTTTATTCTGCGAGCTCAATTTTGAACGATAATATTTTATATGTAGTGCTAATTGCTGTAGTGGGCTTAATTGCTCTTACAGTCAATTTCATCATTACAACACGTGAGCAACAGAACGACGCTAAAGATAAACGCCTCACCTGGCTTAAAGGACAGGCTGAACATATATTACAAGCAATCGCAGTATTGCGCGAAGCTGATTGCAAACAAGAGATAATTAACAAAATCAATGAGCACGCAACCTCCCTCATTGAGGAAGTGGCAATTTTAGCGCCGGACTCAGAGTTGTACCACGCACTTTCAAAACAGAAAGATACTGCGGATCAAGCTTATGCCTCAGCAGGTGTCTTTGATAGTGACAAGTCCCTTAAACGTGCACAGATTTATATTAATTTCTCGGAAAAGCTGGTGCTACAGTTGGCTAAAGGAGGAAAGATCACTCTAACTCTGGCCAGAAGCTACCAGCAGGAACTCTACTGGCTGCGTATTACCGTAGTTGCCGATGCCCACATTGTTCAGGGAGAAAAGTTTCTATCTTCAGATGATACAATGACCGCAATTTCCCACTTCAGACATGCTAAAGCGCTTTTAGTAAGAGCAAATATCCCTCTTCATAATAAGAAATCACGTTTAGACGCAGTTAACGAAGCTATTGAAAAAATCCAGCCTAAAAGATCAAAATCAACAGGAACACTTGCCGATTCTATGGATCGTTTCCTTTAATTTTTATTAAGATACTGAAAACGCCTTACTTCACCATCACAGGTTAAAACAGTTTCGATAAACATCGTTAAAGGGCGAATCCAGACACTTTCATCACCATAGCATTGCCTATAAACAACGTACCACTCATCCGTTTCAGAGTGGCGTGCAATATTAAGCACCTCGTACTCTGGCCCTTTATAATGCCGATAACGCCCGAGTTCTAATGTTTCCATAATACCCCTTAAAACCCTTCATCCATGAAGGTTTCCAGCAATACTTTCAACTCCTGTAAAGCGTTGTCACCACCCTCTTCATCCCAATACATCCCTATGTGGATCGGTGTAGATTCTAGAGAGAAAACGCCATTTGGTAGTTTTGCCAGAACTTCACTCAAATGTTCAAGTTGAACAGGCTTTAGTGTCCTTTCACCGCTACCCCAGCTCCAGCCCGGCGGCAGATCAGTATCTGAAATAGATTCAACACGAAAAATCTTCCAGCTTTTAAAAGCATTTTTCTCTTGTTTGTTCAATCCATGGCGAATCAATCTGTAGGCTGTCATATCCCGGGTTTCAGCATCCATTTCCCCTTTAGCACGTGGTGCTGTAACTCTTTCCAGCTGTACCTGATACCCAAGTGTTTTTGCCTTCATCCGAAGCGCTGCCTGGTATTTCTGCCGCTTAGTCGGCATTACCCACATCATTGACCCAACCAATGACATCATGATCATAATTATGATCATCCATTTCATAGAATGAACTCCATTTTACGTTGACGTAAATCAGTGGTGCAGTCTACCAGACTGCCACCTTGACTTCCCTATGCTAATCTCATGGTTAGAAACTGATATAACTATAATTAGCCCAGTAACGGAATAATTGGAGTTTAAGATGAGCACCTATAACAAAATCCTTCTGGCTTTGGATTTGTCATTAGAGTCTGAGCAACTGCAAGAAAAAGCTAAAGCCATCGCAGTAGCAAACAATGCTGAGTTAAACCTCATTCACGTTATAGAACCGCTGAGCTTCGCCTACGGAGGCGATGTTCCAGTAGATCTATCGACAATTCAGGATCAACTGGATGCCCACGCAGAAAAAAAATTAAAGAGTTATGCTGAGCAACTTGGCTTTCCAGTGAAAGACCTTCTGGTAGTTACAGGACACACTGAAACAGAGATTCATCGTGTTGCGCAGGAAAAGGGGATTGATTTGATCATTATTGGCAGCCATGGAAGGCATGGACTTTCATTGCTTCTGGGTTCAACCGCCAACGGTGTATTACATGGAGCAAACTGCGATGTTCTGGCTGTTCGGGTGCACGAGGTAGAACAGGAGGGTTAACCCTCCTGCATTGCCTCTAGCTCCATCCACCTTTCCATCAGGTTTTCAAGTAGCTGTTCCTGTTCACCAAGTTCTGCGAGCTTGGCGGCAACCGTTTCGTGATCATTCTGATAAAAATCCGGAGCACCAGTCTCGACCTGAAGCTCTTCCAGTAACTGCTCAACCTCTTCAATCTGAGCAGGCAGCATTTCCAATTCACGTTGCAGTTTATAACTGAGCTTTTTAGTTTTTGCTCCACTTTCTGAAACCGCTGACTGATCCGACTTAGATTCGGTGACGTCGGGTTTAGATCCCTGCGTTTTAATTATCCGATTACCGTCAGATCTCTGACGTATCCAATCCTGATAGCCGCCCACATACTCATTCAGCTCACCTTCGCCTTCGAAGACCAATGTACTGGTGACAACGCTATCCAAAAAAGCTCGGTCATGACTGACCAAAAGGATAGTGCCATCAAAGTTGAGGATTATCTCCTCTAGCAACTCAAGAGTTTCTATATCCAGGTCATTGGTCGGCTCATCCAAAACAAGCAAGTTTGCTGGCTGGCTGAACAATTTCGCCAGTAGAACTCGATTGGTTTCACCTCCGGACAATGCCTTAACAGGTGTTCGCGAACGCTCAGGGGCAAACATAAAGTCGTTTAGGTAGCTAATAATATGTTTTTGACGACCATTAATACTGATACTTTCTCGACCTTCAGAGATGTTATCAATAACAGTTTTCTCGGGATCAACCGTCGCACGCAGTTGATCGAAGTAAGCTACTTGAAGGTTTGTACCTAATTTCACTTCGCCTGAATCCGGAGTCTCCTGCCCTAGCAATACACGAAGCAGACTACTTTTACCGGCGCCATTGGGCCCGATTAAACCAACACGATCCCCACGCTGAAGAAGAAAATCGACATTATTGAACAACGATTTATCAGCATAACTAAGGCTAACATTATGTAATTCAGCCACTAACTTGCCGCTACGCCCAGCATCCTCAAGCGAGAACTTAGCTTTACCGGAACGCTCTCTACGATCAGCCCGCTCATTACGCAATTTTTTTAAGGCTCTTACACGCCCTTCGTTGCGGGTTCTTCGTGCTTTAATTCCCTGTCTTATCCATTTCTCTTCCTGGGCTAATTTCTTATCGAATTCGGCATTGTGTTTCTCTTCCTCTTCCAACAATTTTTGCTTCAGTTCCAGGTAAGATGAATAACTGCCAGGAAACGATGTGAGAATGCCTCGATCTAACTCAATTATGCGAGTAGCCAATCGATCTACTAGAGCACGGTCGTGAGATATAATCAGTAGTCCGCCTTTAAACTCGAGTAACTGCTGTTCCAGCCATTCAATTGTTTCAATATCCAAATGGTTGGTCGGCTCATCTAGTAACAGCAATTCAGGGTTCTGAACGAGTGCCGCACCTAACGCAACCCTCCTACGCCAGCCGCCTGAAAGCTCAGACATCGTTTTATCTGCCGGCAAATCCAATTGCTCAATCACGCGCTGGACTCGTTGTTCAAGATGCCAACCATCTACGGCTTCAATTTTGTGCTGAAGTCTATCCAGCTCCGCCATATCCACCTGTTCTTCAAGCGCCATTGAATCGTACGCCTGACGAAGTTGCAGAATATCTTTAAGGCCTGAAGTAACGACATCCCGTACTTTTCTATCATCAGCAGCGGGCATAGCCTGAGGCAGCTCGGCAATTCTGCAAGTCGGGGATACCCAAAACTCACCGGAATCAGCTTTATGATGTCCAGCTACAATTTTTAATAATGTGGACTTCCCGGCACCATTCAAACCCACCAGAGCAACACGCTCTCCTGGATCGATTTGGAAATCTACATTGTCTAAAAGGGCTTTAGCACCGAAAGCGATAGATATTTTGTCAAGTCTAATTAGAGGCATTTTTTGTTGAAAAATTCTGTGTCTGGGGCCGCTATTCTACTGTTTTTTACCTAAGTTGTATGAAAATACTGCATACACAACAAATTCATTTAAAAAAAACAGCAAAGTGCCGTATAACCATATAAGGAATTGATTCAGGAACGGAAAATGCCACGTTTATTTTTATTCATTTTTGCTTGTTTACTGTCGTCGACAACATACAGTGCCATCCCTACACCTGAATATGCGTCGGAAAGAAAGCTATTTATCAAAGCGGAACAACTTTTAAGAAGCAATAAGCTTAAAGAGTTCAAACAGCTACAATCTAGATTGGGCAACTACCCACTTTACCCTTATCTGGAATACTCTCTCTACATCAAACAAAGAAGCTCTTTACCACAACAGAAAGTCAGCCGTTTTCTCAAGGAATATAAAGATACTCCCCTGGCAAACCGCCTGAACAGAACCTGGCTCAATCACCTCGCCAAGAATAAGCGTTGGAACTCCTATATCCAACACTACGATCAATTTCCTGTAGAGAGCAATCATTACATCTGCCAATATCAGGTTGCCCTTCTTAACGGCACCGTGACGCAGAAAAAAGAAGCAATATATAACGCTCGTGACCTCTGGGTAGTCGGTAATTCACAACCAAAGAGTTGCGATCCTCTGTTTAAAGCCTGGATGCAGACAGGACGCCCGACTTCTGCCGAAGCCACTGAACGCTTCTGGCTGAGTCTTGATCAGGGCAACGCCAAACTGGCCCGATATATCGATAAAAAAATCACCAATAAAGAGCACAAAAAACAGAGCCAGCTATTCTGGAAAATTTATAATTCCCCATCCCTGGTCGCTTCCAAAAATCTCCACCAGTTGCCGTTAGATCACCAGGCAACCACCGCAGTTCTGAGCTATAAAAAATGGTTTCGCTCCCATCCTATATCTGCCACTGAGGCCTGGATAAAAAGCAGTGAAAGCTTACCCATAGAGAGTCAGCAGAATGTAACTTTATATATGGGTACAAGGCTAAACAGCCGTTATCACAGCAAAGCCATTGAATTAAGCGAAAAACTGGATCCAGCATATAAAATTCCGGAACTGACTGAAGTACGTATTCGCAACGCTCTTGCCGCTCAGGAATGGTCCGTTATACATGAAGCTATTCAACACCTGCCCGAAGAGAAAAAGTCCTCCGCAAAATGGCAGTACTGGCTCGTGGTCGCGGAAATGCATCTAGAGCCGGAAGGTAACAACATTACCCGTTTTGAGCAGATATCTCAGGACAGAAGTTTTTATGGTTACCTTGCAGCCGAGATCAGTAATAAACCCTTCCTACTCAACGCCAGCAGCTCCAGACCCTCAGCAGCCGAATTAACCATGCTGGAGCAAACACCTGGTCTGCTCCGTGCCAGAGAACTGTTCAAGCTTGGAAAATTAATTGAAGCAAATCGGGAGTGGAATCTGGCTAAGAGCCAGATGAACGAAACCGAACTTTTAAACTCAGGATACCTTGCTCAATCCTGGGGCTGGCACCTTCAGGCAATTATAAATGCGGCCAAAACAAAACGCTGGGATCATGTAGATCTTCGTTTTCCACATCCCCACCAGCAATTGTTTGCGCAACATGCAGTTAAAAACGGATTGGATTTAAGTTTTCCTGTTGCTATAGCCCGCCAGGAAAGTGCATTTTTGTATACTGCCCAGTCTCATGTAGGTGCCAGAGGACTGATGCAACTGATGCCTAAAACCGCTTCAGCAACAGCCAAAAAACATAAAGTGAAATACACCCGTCGCTCGCAGTTATTCAAGCCTGAGCTCAATATTACTCTGGGGTCTGCGTATTTAGGTGATATGTATAAACGCTTTAATCACAACCCAGCATATGCAGCCGCAGCCTATAATGCCGGCCCACACAGAGTTAAACGCTGGCTTAAAGACCGTGGCACCCTACCTCTGGATATCTGGATAGAAACAATTCCGTTTAAGGAAACCCGTAACTACGTACAAAATGTTCTGGCATTTCGGGTGATCTACGATCGACTCCAGGGTCGCCAGGCCAGCTTACTCTCGGAAAAACAGATCCAGCTGCTCGCTCTTAATCAAAACGATATAATTCAGCTCTGATATATATAACCAAGAGACTTTAGCCGTTGGAAAGCAGTAACAGAAGCTGGGTAGATATCGGGGTCAATTTAACCGACAGCAGTTTTGATAAAGATCGAAATGACGTAATAGAACGCGCCTTTGCACAAGGTGTAAATACACTGATTATTACAGGTACATCTTTAAACGAGAGTCAGAAAGCAATAGAACTGTGCCAGCAATACTCTGGTCGACTTTACTGCACCGTGGGCGTACACCCACACTATGCAAAAGATCATTCCGACAGTGATTATCAAAGTATTCCAGCGTTGTGCAAAGAAGAATGTGTTGTTGCCTGCGGTGAAACCGGGCTTGATTTCAATCGTAATTTTTCAGAACCAACCCAACAAATTACGGCATTCGAAAAACAACTGGAGATCGCACATGAAACTAATCTCCCTTTGTTTCTGCATGAACGTGACGCCCACAAGAAACAGATAGAGATGTTACGCTCACACAGAGATGACATCACGGCTGCCGTTGCACACTGCTTTACCGGGAGTAAAACCGAGCTCTATAACTACCTTGATCTGGATTTGCATATTGGTATTACTGGCTGGATATGCGATGAGCGCCGTGGGCAGGAATTACAACAACTGGTCAAGGAAATACCGGATAACAGATTACTACTGGAAACCGATGCTCCCTATCTGATTCCCCGTGATATCAGGCCCAAACCGAAATCTCGCAGAAACCTTCCTGAGTATCTTCCACATATTGCGGAAAAAGTTGCCTCCTTAAGAGGCCAAAGCCTGGATTCGTTGCAGCAGATGGTTAAAGACAATTCAATTAAGTTTTTTAATCTTCCTGCAATAGCTTAAGTAAAAACTCACGGGCCTGCTGTTCATCAAAAGGCCATTCCAGCTCCTGTTCTGATTTAACATCCACCAGAACAGGAATACGTACCGCGTACTTTTCCATCAATTGATCATCATCGGCAATATCTACCTGATAGACCTCAAACTTTTCCGGGTCTACAACCGGCATTAAAACCGCTGCCGCGACATCACATAAATGACAACCCAGGGTACCCATTAGCTCAAGCTCTCTCATTTCCGGCCTTTTGAAAAAATTTCATAAACTCATACTGTCTATTGTATAGAAACTCTTTAAAGATCAAGAAAAGTATTTTTTCAACCCGGTTTAGCTCTTTACAAAATGCCTGTAACAAAGCTGTGAAAACATGGCAATGCACTGGCAGATCAATGGCTTATAGTTTGCTCAAACTCACTTCAAAATGCGCATTGCAAAAAAGGCGTAAACCAAGGCTTAAAGTAGTAAAACCTTAGTGTCATCGACCAAGGGCTATCTTGATTCACCGCATAGCACAATAATATGCTATGGCTCATATTCAGCATCCTTGCAAATGTATTGCAGCCAGAATATGCTGATCCCCTTAGCGAGTAGTGATCAACTTCCTCCTCCAAAATTTTAATACCGAATCCTGATTGGAAGGCCGGATATGACAGAGAAAGACGATTCTATGGAAAACAACAGTAGCCTGCTCTCAAACCCGCAGGAATTTGTTGACCACCTGAACACAGAAACCAAGAAAGTGCTTGATATGTTTACTCAAGCAGGCGGTGACGATATTTTTACAAACTTCGCTCAATCCTGGACTGAATTAGCAAACCGCTCACTCGAAGATCCGACTGTGTGGATTCGTGCTTTCACCGAATATCAACAGAACCAGATGAATCTTTGGACTAACCTCCTGACCGGAAAAACTGCTGACTCTGTCGCTGCACCCGCTCGTGGAGATCGCCGTTTCCAGGCTGAAGAATGGTCCCAGAATCCTGTTTTTGACTACATCAAACAGTCTTACCTGCTCAGTTCTAAACTCCTGCAGGAAATGGCGGCTAACGCCAAACTGGATGATCAGGAACAGAAGAAACTGGAGTTCTACACGCAGCAGTATATCGATGCGATGTCTCCAACTAACTTCGCAGTGACAAACCCTGAAGTACTTCAGCAAGCACTTGAGACAAAAGGTCAGAGTCTTGTTGATGGCCTGAAAAATCTACTTGGCGATGCTGAAAAAGGCCGTATTTCCATGACTGACGAGTCTGCTTTCGTGTTAGGCGAAAACATTGCAACGTCAAAAGGGTCGGTTGTTTTTGAAAACGACATGTTCCAGTTGATTCAGTACAACCCAACAACAGAAGAGACTTTTTCTCGTCCAACGTTGATCGTTCCTCCTTGCATTAACAAATTTTATATTCTTGATCTGCAGGAACATAACTCTTACGTTAAATACTGTGTTGATCAGGGACAGACTACCTTCCTTATCTCATGGTTGAACCCAACGATCGAACAGGGTGATATCAGCTGGGATGATTATGTCGAAAAAGGCATCATCAAAGCTGCAGACGTGGTTAAAGAGATCACCAGCGCTGATAAAGTGAACGGTGTTGCTTGGTGTGTTGGCGGTACTTTGCTGACAACCGCTCTTGCAGTCTTAGCTGCACGTAAAGAAGCAACCTTTGCGTCTGCGACATTCTTTACCACACTTCTGGACTTTACTGATCCAGGCGATCTGTGCGTGTTTATCGACGAACAGCAAGTTAAGAAACTGGAAGACAAGGTTACGAATCAGGGTTACCTGAGCGGTCGTGAACTGGCAACCTCTTTCAACATGCTACGTTCAAACGATTTGATCTGGTCTTACGTAGTGAACAACTATCTGAAAGGTCAGACACCACCACCGTTCGACATTCTGTACTGGAATAGCGATTCAACCAACTTGCCAGCCAAAATGTACACGTTCTACGTAAACAACATGTACTTAGAGAACAACCTTACCAAGAAAGATGCTTTAACCATCTGTGGTGAGAAAATTGATCTGGGCAAAATTAAGATTCCTTGCTACTTCCTATCGACTTTTGAAGATCACATCGCTCCTTGGGGCGGCACTTTCAAAGGTACCGAACTACTTAAAGGCAAGAACGAATTTGTTCTTGGCGCAAGCGGCCATGTAGCGGGCGTTATTAACCCTGCCTCTAAAAACCGTCGTCACTACTGGATTAACGGTGAACTGGGTCAAAGCGAAGATCATTGGCTAGAAACCTCTGAGCGTCAGGAAGGCTCATGGTGGCCTCACTGGGCTGAGTGGCTGAAGCGTCGCGCAGGCAAGAAGGTCCCAGCTCCTGAAACTGCAGGCAATGATACTTACAAAGAGATCGAACCAGCTCCAGGCCGTTACGTAGCAGCACGTATCGACTAACAGCTTAAGTTGATCATTAAAAAACGGAGCCTAGGCTCCGTTTTTTTGTGCTTAAAATTCAGACTGAATCCATCCCGAGAACTAATAACCTGCTTTCAATGTTTTATTAGAAACAATCAACCATTACTGCAATGTGCCAAAAGCGGTCAGGGCGGCACAGTTAATCAAAAAGGTATTCGTTCATTCCTGTTATTGTAGTCTGTTACAATCTAGGGATGAAAAACCAAAGCCTGACACTAGAACTTCGCAGTTACAGTTCAGAAACTCATACTCATAATCACGACTATCATCAGTTGGTACTACCAGTGACTGGCGAGTTGTCTATGAATGTGGGCCATCAGGAAGGGGACGTCTGTTCCCAACAGGTTGCAGTTATTGCTGCGGGCCTAGAGCACGGTTTTTCTGCCTCACAGAAAAATAGCTTTGTGGTGGCTGATGTACCAGCCGCGCTGTCTCCTGAGCTGGAGCGCCTTCCAGCATTCATTACACTTGATCCTGCGCTGACACAGTACGTGAGTTTTTTATATCATCAACTGAAAGAAGGCTCTGCCAGCCAAAGTGGTGAACGACAAATGCTGTTATTGCTTATTCAGTTGCTACAAGAGCGCTTTGGAGATGAGTTAAGGCTTGATCGACGTATACAAGCGGCTCGTACTTATCTTGATCAATATTTCTACCAAACTGTTTCACTTGCGCAATTATCGGTTATTGCGAACCTTAGTCCTCGCCAACTCAGTGAACTTTTTCGTCGGGAACTTGGTATGACACCACAACAATATCTAATTGAAAAGCGTATGCAGAAAGCTTGGCAATTACTTGAAAGTAGTGCGTTGAGCATACAACAAGTCGCTGACCGAGTAGGTTACAGTAGTTTAGCCAGCTTTAGTGATCGCTTTAGTAAGCATTTTGGTCATCCCCCAAGCTATTTCCGCAAGATTGACAAATAATCCTGCTGGAATGCGAAAGACCATTTTGCATTAACTCCATACACTTACCTCTGTTTCTCGGTTATTAGCGAGTTGAGGTGAGCATATGTCTCAGATACATCAAGCGACTCTGATAGGGTCGTTATCCATAGCACTCTGGGGTACGTTAGCCTTACTTACACGCCTAACAGGTGGAAGTATTCCAGCATTTCAACTGATGGCTATGACATTCAGCGTTGCTTTTCTGCTCATGCTCTTACGCTGGTTATATCAGGGCCATTTAGGGTTGCGGCATTTACGTCAGTCGCCGGTTGCTTGGTTTTTAGGTGTCGGGGGGTACTTTGGTTATCACTTCTGCTATTTCATGGCGATGAGCAAAGCACCAGCAGTTGAGGTTAGCTTACTAGCTTACTTATGGCCTTTATTGATTGTCTTGTTTGCAGCCTTTCTTCCGGGAGAGAAGCTCAAAACTAAGCATGTGATAGGTTCATTGGTTGCTCTTGTAGGTTGCTGGTTTCTAATTAGCAAAGACAGTACCGAGTTCAGTTCTGAATATTTACATGGTTATTTATTAGCACTTGCCTGCGCACTCATATGGTCTAGCTATTCTGTAGCTAGTAGGTTAGTTAGCTCCGTGCCTACTGATGCTGTTGGTTGGTTTTGCTTAGTGACAGCGCTATTAGCAGCAGTTTTCCACCTTCTTTGGGAGGAAACAGTCTGGTCTCTAGATACCCGCCAATGGGTTGGTGTGTGGGGTTTGGGTTTAGGGCCTGTAGGTATAGCATTTTTCACTTGGGACTATGGTGTAAAGCATGGAAATCTCCAATTGTTAGGTACTCTTGCCTATGCTGCTCCATTAATCTCCGTACTGCTATTGGTATTAGCAGGTGAAGCTGAACCAAGTTGGACGATAGCTTGGGCATGTATGGCTATTGTAAGTGGTTCAGCATTGGCTGGAATTAGTAGAAAGAGACTTTTAGCCAAGAAAGCTGCATGACTGCTTTGTGTCGAAAGCTGACAAGGACTAGCGGCCCTTCGCTTTTCCTCGCCACTAGCAGCCGCAAAGCGGCGTTCTAGCAGTGGCGAAGCCACGTTCTAGCCACTAGATTCAGCTAACAGCTGAATCTCCCGCTGCAACTCCTCATCCTCAGTAAAAGAAGCAAACTTAGCAGCTTTATCCAAAGCTTCACCCGCTTCAGATTTCCGCTCTTCTTCAATAAACCTCTGCGCAAGGGCATACTGAATAGATGCTTTGTATTCGTTGTCTTTCATTTTTACAGCAAGATCAAACGCTTCATTATACGCTTTGATAGCAACCGAATTGTCTTCGCTAAAATCAGCCAGTGTTTCCCATAAAACAGGGTGATCGTTCTTGCTGCCTTTGTGCTGAATACAGAACTGTTCAAGCTCATCATATAAGGCATAGAAACGCTCTTCATTATCAGCCTCTGCAGCAGCCATCATCTCCTGCGCAAAGCTCTCAACCTGATTAAATATTGCTTTACTCAACTTTTAACTCTCCAACCAGACATCTGTGGCCCAATTCCAGATCGAAGGCCATTCACCCTCAATGGAGGCACTGGATTCTGACCAGTGTAAAATTTCACCTTCCTGAGTAATGCAATAAAAGCCATCATCATGCTGACATACGGGAATATACTCCCGAGGCATACCTATATCCCAGGCTTGTGCAGCCATATCAGGCAGATAAGTATGGGATTGTGGGTCCATTGCAGTTGCGGGTTCAAGAGAGCCAAAGACGACATCACTCACTTCCAGTAAAAACAACTTATAGTCATCTGGAAGTGAAATCAGAATTTCCTCTTCAACTAACACCAAATCATCCTCATCAGGAAGTTCGAGCGGTACCGGTACGGATTGGCTTTTTTCTTTGAGTAATTCAATTACATCTTCCATCTGATTTCCTGATACAAACAATTTAATGCTGTCTATTGTAGCCAACTTTCAGTTTTTTTAATTCGCTATTGCAAAAAACCACTCCTGATTTTCACTCAGGGTAAATGTTTTAAAAGTTAAGCAAGTAGGCCCACTTTTAGTAGGCTTTTGTTACTAATACTTTAGGAGGATTATCATCCAAATTGATAACGCATATAGATTGAATTACCAAGACATTGGCTCAAGAATACGTATAATTCTGCAAGCTGCACTGCAACATAATCACATTGTCATACTTTTATGCCAATTGCGTTTTATGTTTGCAGTATTGAGAAGTCTCTTAAGGTAGCGAAACAAGTTCACTTAGTTTCGTTGTGGCCACAAGCCCCGCCTTTAGTGTCACTTCACAACCCATAATTACTACTAATATGGCGAAGTTTCTATGACCACAAAAACGGTAGATGTATTGCTAGTTGGCGCGGGTGCGATGAGTACGACCCTGGCGGTTTTGCTTAAGGAGCTGGATCCATCCCTGAAAATCTGCATGGTTGAACGGCTTGATGAAGTCGCGAAGGAAAGTACAGACTGCATGAACAATGCAGGCACCGGCCACGCAGCATATTGTGAGCTAAATTATACCCCCGAAGCGACTGATGGCACGATTAACTGCTCTAAAGCATATGCGATTAATGCCTCTTTCGAAGTTAGCCTGCAGTTCTGGTCTTATCTTGTCCAGAAAGGGGCTCTTCCAGAACCAACTCAGTTTATTAACCCTGTTCCTCACCAAAGCTTTGTCTGGGGCGAAAAGAACGTAAACTTTTTGCGTAAGCGTTATGACGCTTTAAGTAAGCATCATCAGTTTGATGTTATGGAATATAGCGAAGACCCAGAAGTGATTCGCCAATGGATGCCTTTAGTGATGCAGGGCAGAAAAGCGGGTGAAAAAATTGCTGCTACAAGAGTTCGTTATGGCTCTGATGTCAATTTTGGTTCTCTTGCCCGTAATATGGTTAATTATCTTGACCGTTCAGACGATTTTGAGCTTTTACTGAATCATGAAGTAATCGACTTCTATCAGAACAAAGATTCTTCTTGGGCTGTTTCAATGAAAGATAAGTCCACTAAGAAATCTTTCAGCATCAACAGTAAATTTGTCTTTCTGGGAGCTGGCGGTGGAGCTCTGCCTCTACTGCAAAAAACTGATATTCCTGAAGGAAAAGGATACGGCGGCTTCCCTGTAAGTGGACAGTGGTTGGTATGTAAGAAACAGTCCTTAGTCGAGCAACACGATTCTAAAGTGTATGGGGCTGCACCTATAGGTGCACCACCAATGTCAGTACCTCACCTTGATACTCGAATTATTGATGGTAAGAAAGCGTTGCTGTTCGGGCCATTTGCAGGATTTACTACCAAATTCCTGAAAAATGGTTCCGTGATGGACTTGTTTGGTAGCATAAAACCAAACAACCTAAAACCAATGCTCTATGTGGGCGCAACCAGCATGGATCTGACAAAATATCTGATCAGTGAAGTGATGCAAACACACGGTTCACGCGTGATGTCCCTAAATAACTACTACCCTGATGCACAGGAAGAAGAATGGGAAATTTCTCACGCAGGTCAACGCGTTCAAATCATTAAGAAAGATGAGAATGGCAAAGGCAAACTAGAATTCGGAACTGAAGTTATCACTTCAGGGGACGGAACTTTAGCAGCCCTTCTGGGGGCATCTCCAGGCGCTTCTACTTCAGTGAGCGCAATGTTGTCTATTATTGAACGCTGCTTCGCTGAAGAGTTAAAAACGTCTGCTTGGAAAGAGAAGATTTCTTCAATGATTCCATCTTATGGTCAGGATCTGACTCAAGATGCGCAACTTCTCAAACAAGTACGTTCTAATACCCTTTCGACCCTTGAGCTGGACCCTGAATTTTCAGTACCTCAGGCAACCGCTGTGTAAAAACCTTAACCAGCACTATATTAAAGCCGATCTGTAAAGATCGGCTTTTTGTTTTATCTATCATTCGCTAGTATAACCTTCTGCCATAAACATCAGATATACCATGAAATGTCGCCCCAACTGCGCTGCTTGTTGCATAGTTCCTAGTATTAGCAGCCTGAAGAAACCCGCTAATACGCCCTGTACGTTTCTTACAGGTGACTTACGGTGCTCTATTTTTGGAAAGCCAGAAAGACCATTGGCGTGCGCAGCTTTCGCTCCCGAGCCAGATTTTTGTGGTGACAATAGAGATGAAGCTATTCAGATTCTACAATTTGTTGAAGAGGCCACTCTCTAGGGAACCTACGAACAAGTCCCAAACACCTCAGGCTTACAGATCGGTTCAAGTTCTAGGCAACGATTACAGGCATGCTGGTTGCCTGTCGAAAATCGTTAACGAAGAAATTGTATCGATCTGTAAGCCCCGAAGGGTGGGCATTAAATCGACTTCCTGCTTTGTCAGGCAGCTTGGAAAGGACTCGTCATTCCACTGCGCTACCTTTCGTGCATTAAGTCGATTTACTGCCCACTGAGAAAGCTTGGGACTTATTCGCAGGTTCCCTAGCTCTCTCAAACAAAAAAGCACACCCAAAGGTGTGCTTTTTAATGCAGAAACTCATGTTAAGAATCAGATTTTAACAATATTCTCTGCTTGAGGACCTTTCTGTCCCTGAGTAACAGTAAACTCAACTTTCTGTCCTTCAGGAAGTGATTTAAAACCGTCGCCCTGGATAGCGCTGAAATGGGCAAATACGTCTGGACCATTTTCCTGCTCAATAAAACCAAAACCTTTCTCGTCGTTAAACCACTTAACTGTGCCTGTTGCCATTTGTCTTATTCCTAGTCTTATCTAACTTATTTTCGTTACAGGGATAAACACTACCCTGAAATTGCTATTAATGAAATAGGGAATAACTTACATAAAGCAAATGACGCCATTTTCTGGCAACACTTCTAGCTGATGCAAGCCATATCCTCCAAAGCTAAAGATCATAAATATTAAAAATGTTAATTCCGTTACAATGCCGCTATTTTATTAATTCAAGCATCAAGCCAGCTATTACAAAGCAAAATATGCCAAATAATGATTGCCCAGAGGCGACCTCACTCCTATTCTGAGCCCATTATTAACAACTCCACCTCAGGACTATTCAACTGAAAACGTTGCAAGAGATTAAAGTCATCCTAGCTCTTGGGTTACCCATAGCCATCGCTCAGATTGCACAAACATCAATGGGGTTTGTTGATACCATCATGTCAGGGCACTATGATTCTACCGACCTGGCTGCCGTATCCCTCGGATCAGGGATCTGGTTACCAATATTTCTGGCCTTCCAGGGAATCTTGATAGCCACTACTCCGATTGTTGCACACGTAGTGGGTGCCGGCCGGCCCACAGAAACAAAAGCCCCCTTACATTTAGGAGCGTTAATAGCTGCTGTCCTTACCCTTATTGCAATGCTATTGATGAATAACTGCAAAGGGCTTCTTGAATTAATGGGAGTTACACCCCAACTCACCGCTATTACCCACGATTACCTGAAAGCAATATCCTGGGGATTTCCTGCTCTTCTTTTTTACCAGCTACTCAGAAGCTATATCGAAGGTTTTGGTAAAACTAAACCCGCAATGAAAATATCCATTATCGGTTTGCTTTGTAACATTCCGCTTAATTACCTACTGATATACGGTAAGTTTGGATTACCTGAACTTGGGGGTGTTGGATGCGGCTGGGCAACAGCCATTGTGATGTGGGTTATGCTGTTTGCTTCTGTGGCTTACCTGTTTTTCTCTCCTGAATTTAAGCCCTTATCACTGTTTAGCCATTGGAACCGACCTACTTTCAAAGAAACATCCATCTACCTGAAGCTTGGATTGCCTATCGGGCTGGCATTGTTGATAGAAGTCAGCATGTTCTCCATTATCGCGCTTTTGTTAGCTGACCTTGGGGAAGTGATGATCGCTTCTCACCAAGTTACATTAAGTTTTACTGGCTTGGTTTTCATGCTGCCCTTGAGTATCTCTATGGCGCTTGTAATCCGGGTTGGGCACCAGCTGGGCTCTGGGGCTCCTAACGGTGCCCTTTTCAGTGTAAAAATGGGGCTTCTTATCACTCTCTGCCTTGCTACGTTAAGTTCTAGCCTCATGTGGTTTTTCTCATCTGAAATCGTGCAGCTTTATACTCAGGACAACCGCATAATTGAAATAGCAAGTTCATTAATTATCATCGCAGCAATGTTCCAATTTTCAGATGCCATCCAGATTACAAGCTCTGGAGCCTTAAGGGGTTATAAGGATACGCTGATTCCTTTAATCCTGATTTTTATTTCATACTGGGTCATAGGGCTGCCGTTAGGCTATTTACTCGCAAAAACAGAACTGCTGTTCCCTGAAATGGGGCCAAAAGGTTTCTGGATTGGGCTTCTCACTGGACTAACAATCGGCGCTATACTGCTACTAACCCGCCTGTATATTAAAAGTAAATCTTTACTCAACTGATGAAACTAAAGCTGTTAACGCACCACCTGACAACAATTCTAATTTTTTTAGTCTCTGCTACCCTTACCGGTTGCGGCGGTGACCAGCCAGAAGCAATGATGGAGAACTATACCTCTCGCCTCAGCAGAGTATTGGGAGTTGACAGTGAATTGCCCAACCGAACTGAGCCACCACTTTTCCCGCTCCGCAGAGAGCGCCTGATGCAAACAACCGAGATCCGGGAAGGTTTGTTTGATGTATTAAAACTCAAAACCTGTAAATTACTGCCGTTAATTGCCGAAAGAAACAGCTCTCTGGGTAAGGTATATCCCCCTTCGCAAAAGATGTTGTATGAGCTGAAGTTCTATAACACAGTTCTGCACTGCCTGAATGTGGTTAAAGCTGATCCAGGTACAGACCCTGAATTCCTATCGCAGCTAAACGATATTTATCTGATCAAAGATCAAAACCTTGCGGCGGAAATCTGGAACGGTGTTTATACTTCCAGTGAAGTGGAAAGTAATTTTTCTATTGGGGAATCCCCTCTTCCACTTTCCAACGATGGTTCCGTGGCAAGCATGTTAAATGCCTTTTCGACGTTGAGTGACCTGGGCAAACTGGCAAAAGACAGGGATGAATGGTTGCTGCCAACCTATGTTTATTCTATCGAGCCAGTTTATGAGCAACTTTATAGAAACAGATCTGGCGCTAAAATTCTCTCCTCCTTAACTCTGGTCACACAATATCTGAACTATGCTGCTACCCTAATTGAAGACAGATTAGAGAAACGGCCTATATGCTTTAATGGTTTGGTTTCGGAGCAGGGTAAAATTCTGAAAAACGTTTTCTACAAATACTATGCAGGTGAATTTCAGCCATATATGGCCTATGTACATAAAAGTACAAAAACTTGGTTTGATCTAAATAACCACCTAATTGAATCACTTAAAGTCAGCGGCCTGGTTTTACCGTCTGCAATTAACGATTATCATCATAGAGTACTAAAAACGAACTCGGATGACAGTCTCTGGTCTGAATACCAGTCTGCCCGTGAGAGACATACCCGTTCATGGCAAAATATATTGGAACAGTGCGGCATGATGCCCACAAGAGATAATTGATTGGACACAGGCTCCGGAATGAAATCACACACCACTCAGGGGAAAAGATTTCACACGACAAAAAGCAGGGGAAATACACTCCTTCTGGGAGTACTGTTTGCTTTTTCATGCCTGATTTTTGTAAAGGTTACCGCAGATAGCATTCGTCTGAGCAAAGCAGAAATTGAAAAATTGGGGCAAAAATACGGAGAGCTACCCAAAAAGCGCATTCAAGCATGGCAAAACCTGCTAACGGAACTGGCTCCTCTGGATGAAAAAACAAAATTAGTGCGAGTGAACAGCTTTTTCAATCAGGTCCGTTTTATTGACGACATAAAACATTGGCGTAAAAAAGATTACTGGGCAACACCGGTTGAATTTCTAATTTCTAATGGCGGGGACTGTGAAGATTTCAGTATTGCCAAATATTACACTCTAAAGGAATTGGGTGTCCCAATATCTAAAATGAACATTGCCTACGTTAAGGCATTAACGTACAACCAAGCCCACATGGTGTTAACCTACTACAAAACACCAAAATCGACTCCACTGGTCTTGGACAATATAAACAAAACTATTTTACCTGCAAATAAACGCCCGGATCTGGCCCACGTGTACAGTTTCAATGGTGACAACCTCTGGTTGTCTAAAATGGGTAAGAGAACAACTCTGGTTGGTACCTCCGATCGTTTGAAACCTTGGGTCAGACTTCAATCCAGAGTAGAAAAAAACCAAGTAAACCTTCGCTAGTTCGAAGATGAGGAGCTTAAGCTATGTCACTGGTTAACCAACTGATAACTGCGATATTTGCAGTCTTGATAGGGCTGGTTTCAGGCACTCTGTATATAATGTCAGACAGTTCGAAATCCATTCTGGAGAACCAACTGGAATCCCACGCTCAGGACTCAGCGACTCACCTTGGGTTGTACCTTGCCCCCTTTATGGCTGAAGAGGATAGCGCAACCATCGAAACAGCTGTAAATGCCATTTTCGATAGTGGTTTCTATCAGAAAATTATCGTCACAAATGCCGATGAAATGCCTCTTTTTGAAAAAGAAACGCCGCCAAGGATCAGCAGTGATGTACCAGACTGGTTTCAGGAGATGATTGATATAACACCTCCATCTATGTCCAGAGATATCACTCATCAATGGCGGTACGTAGGCAAAATTTATGTACAAAGTCGCGCGGGCTATGCGTACGAAAAACTCTGGCAAGGGGCACAAGACAGTATCCTTTTATTTGTATCGCTATCTATTGTTTGCTTACTCTCTATCAGCTATCTGATTCGCTACCTTCTGAGACCTCTGAAGAAAGTTGAAGACCAAGCTATTGCCTTATCTCAGAAGCGTTTTGTTGAACAAACCAAACTTCCGGGTACTCGGGAGCTGCGTTATGTTGTAGAAGCTATGAATAAAATGGTTCGTCAGGTTAAAAACATGTTTGAGGAACAGGCCCGCAACATTGAGGAGCTACGTCGCAGCGCCTATCAAGACAATTTAACCGGACTTTCAAATCAACGCTCGACTGAATCACAATTGGTAGAAAAACTCGATTATCGTGATGATTTTGGTCGTGGAACATTGTTAGTGATTAAGCTTCTGGACCTTCAGCAGGTGAACCAGAAACTAGGAATGGATAAAACCAACACACTGATCAAATTTCTGGCTGGGCAACTCGAACAAATCACTAATAAAGCAGATCAGAGCGTTTTAGGCAGATTATCTGGCTCTGATTTCGTTATTCTTACCGATCAGACTGATATTGACTCGATGAATATTGCTATCGAGCATATGAACACAGAGATAAATAAACAATTTACTCAACTCGGTAACTGCGATCCCTCTGGCCCACTGATTAGTGTTGGAAGTTGCTTATGTGATGATTCCGCTAATTCCAGACAACTGATATCTCATGCGCGCTTGGCAGCAGAAGAAGCCGCAGCAGAAAACTTATTGTGGAAACAATATGATGCAGCACAACAAACCAGTTCGGCTCCTGAAGATTCTGGTTGGAAAGATTATGTTGCCAACGCCATTGGACAAAGAAAAATACTACTACAGATACAGAACATACTTAGCCCTGAACCAGAAGTAAAAGTGCTACAGGATGAGATTCTGGCTCGCATTATTGATCGTGAAGGTAACCCCGCCCCTGCTGGTGAGTTTATTAATGTTGTCAAAGAGCTTGGCTTAATCACAGAGATGGACAAAGCGATCATCGAACTGGCATTGGAACGGGCTAAAACACATCCTTCACCACTTACAATTAATCTAAGTCATGAAGCGATCTCAAGTTCAAGCTTTCATAACTGGCTGTTTGATCTACTGAATAGTACTCAGCTTGAGAATAAATTGATGTTTGAAGTCGATGAAACCGGTGTTCTTAACCATATTAATGAAGTCACTACTTTCCGGAAATCTCTTCAGGAACGGGGAATCGCGTTTGGTGTAGATCATTTTGGTGTTCATCCAAGTGGTTTCGCTTACCTTTATGCAGTACAACCAGACTACGTGAAGATTGATGGCTCACTTATACGGATGATCGATGAAAATGCAGAAGACAAATTCTTTGTCAGTAGTCTCATCAGTGTGGCTCACAGTCTAGATATTCAGGCTTATGCCGAACACGTAGAGCGCAAAGAACAATTAGATTTACTTAACTCTATTGAAGCAGATGGTACTCAAGGCTATCTGCACGGAAGCCCCAGACCATTGGAAGAATAAAAACAGGTCAACAAAAAAAACGGCGGGTATATAACCGCCGTTTTTTTTCAGATCAGGTAATTATTTTTTACTTACCAGCATCTCAAGCTTTTGGGACATACGCTCTGTACGTTCCTGCTCTTTACGTTTTTCCTGACGTGCTTTATTGATCTCTTTCAGCTTTTGCTTAGCGTATTCGGACTCTTCCTTAGTTACCTGACCCTCTGGATCGCCATTGATATCTATACGATCAACACCTTCGCGTAGAGAGCGGTAATAGTTAAGAGAACGGACATAACTGGCCAACGCTCTTTTGATTTTGTTCTTGGAGACTTTCTCATCAGCAATCAGGTCTTCCTGGATACCGATTTTAAGAGGCCTTACATTACTACGGTCAAAGGTTTTTGGATATGCTTCCATCAACAGTTGTAAAGCTGCCATATTTGCAGCGCGGTTTTTGGATTTCGCCTTTGGCGTTGCTGTTACTACGTCATTCACCTTGATCAGCCTCTAAACCGGGATTACTTAAGAACGCTATCTACAGTAATCACAGGCCATATTTATCTTAATTAATTCAACCTGCTAATGGCTCAGGTCATTCACCTTTACGAATATAATATCCGTACAATTCTTCTGTTTCATACTGGGAAATCAGCTCATGCCCCAGAAAAGCACAAAACTTTGGGATATCCCTCTGAGTAGAAGGGTCCGTAGCCAAGACATGAAGAATCTCACCCTTGCTCATATCGCGAACACGACTGTGCAGCATCATAACAGGTTCAGGGCAATATAGCCCCTGAGCGTCAAGAATCTGGTCTGCGGTGATATTTGTCATCTTTCATCTCTTGCAGAAAGGCGCGTATTGTCTCAAATTACCCTCCACAGCAAAAGGGAATTTAAAGCTAAAAAACACTCAAAAGTCGCATTTATTTGAGATTTGCACCATTCTAATAAAAGGTAGAGTTATCTATAAAGGAGAGTTAATGATGATTCGAGTATTAATTGAGCGCCATGTAGCTGAAGACTTAATAGAACATTATGAAAAAGCGGCAAGAGATACACTGCAATTAGCAATGCAGGCGCACGGTTTCATTTCTGGAGAAGCACTTAAAAATGCCTACGATCCCAATCACCGCATGGTCGTCGCTACCTATAGAACTCTTCAAGACTGGCAAAGATGGGCTGGGTCCCATGAAAGGCAGGAGATGATGGCAACCATCACTCCGATGCTTGAAACAGAAGAAAAGATCACTATTTTCGAACACTAAATACATGTTCTTCCACCACTTGCGCGACTTCACAGTAAGCGCAAGTGGCAGGTTATTTCCTCACGGTCGTGATATAAATGCTTGGCTGAGAGCTCATAAGCCAACCCAGCCTGCATAAACTGTTCAGCAATAAGGTTCATACAGTTCTCAACTTCCTGATACCGTTGCTTCATGGGTAATTTCAGATTAAAGATGGCTTCATTACACCAGCCATTGCAAACCCATGTAACGGCCATCAAGGCAGTCTTCGTCGGTTTATCTACTACATCGCAAACCATTAAGTTGACGGGTTCTAAAGGCTCAAATCTATAAGCATCTTCCTGAACATGCCGAACCTGACCAGAATCCATCAGCTCAGGATCCATGGGGCCATTATCTACAGCAGTAACGAACATACTTCTCTGCACCAACTGCCAAGTCCAACCTCCGGGTGCGGCTCCAAGGTCAACCGCTTTTCCACTATAAGGAAGACGCACTTCCCACTGATCTTTAGGGATAAACCAATGCCAAGCTTCCTCAAGTTTTAAAGTAGAACGACTGGGTGCAGATTTTGGAAATTTAAGGCGAGGGATACCCTGTGGCCAGGGTGAAGAATTATTCACTGGCGCATAGCCCAAATACAATTCGGTACCAGAAAGCACAAATAGGAACATCCGCAGCGTCTTTCGTGAATCCTGCCGCTTCAGTTGTTTATTCTGACGCAACTTTTGCGAAAGCGCGGAAGAAAACTTACGAGCAAATGTTGCTATCTCCCTGCCATCAGTAGTATCAGCGTATTCGGCCCATAGTTCAGAGCATACAGGAACATTTTCGAGATAAGTTTGTATTTGAGAAACCCTATCCCCTTTTTCAAGCGCAAGAAGGTCGCCACACACCATCCACTGACGAATAAAGATTAACTCATTAAAATTTACAGCTAAAATCGCTTTCTCTGCTTCTTCCGGCTGCTGAATATTAAACATAAGATAACCATCCCCTATATTAAGGGTGCAGTAACCATAAATGCCCACATTCGCACACTGATCAGTAATTTCTGCGGCAGCTTCTTTTTCAAATCCTGCACGACACTGTAATAACAGCCGATTGAAATAACTCAACTAATCCATTCTCCTATTGCCTGAACGGCACGATTAAGGTGATCTTCCTGAGAAAAACCTGAGGATTTTCTCGGTTTCAGATCATGATTACCATCTTCCATCCAATGCATCTCAACATTTTCAGAAAGATTATAACCTCTTACCTCCTCAAAATTGCCCAGTGCATCACGAGTACCCTGAAAAATATGCAAAGGTGCTTGCAAGGTGAGCAAATGCTCCACTCGAAGAGTGTCAGGTTTGCCAGGAGGATGGAATGGATAACCAAAAACAAAACCCGCATCTATCCCCTCTGATTCGACCAACATGCTGGCCATTCTGCCACCCATTGATTTACCAGCAAGAAACAAAGGCACATCATCTTTAAATTGAGAAATTACTGCCTTAAAGGAATCTAACAATTTTGGTGCCCTGTCCGGCGGCCTCTTTTTTCCATCCTCTCTCCGTTTCTGCATATATGGGAACTCAAAACGAATAACTTCCAAACCGATATCGACAAGTTTAGCTGTCACCGCTTCCATAAAATCACTGTCCATCGGAGCACCTGCTCCATGGGCAAAAATAACCCTACCTTTTAGAGGTTTTCCATCAATTAACACAGAACCTACTCCTAAGAAGATAAACTGAACAAAAAGCACGCAAAATCAAACTTGATTTACGTCAATTAAACGAATGAAAAGGAAAAAAAATTTGTAATAAAACTTAGACTCAAGTCAAAGAAAAACCCACTTATAGCCATATGGAATAAATAAATAGATTAAACAACAAACTAAATAATCCTTATTTTTCAATACATTATAATCAATTCTACTCCATTAGTATCAATAATATAAGACCAATGTCGATTAAGAACACATGCGACAAAATGCCTCATTCAACACGCTAAATACATTGAAAACACGCGGCTATTCCCAGATAATTGCCATCGAAAATCTAAATTTCCTTAAA
>JBOEGV010000083.1:0-1224 GCA_050633605.1 Neptuniibacter sp.
TAAAAAGTGGCGCGCCTGGAGATCTTGTACGCCTCTTCTAGGAGTAACCTGTTGAACCAATCACAGTGATATCAATACCTTAGCTGAATTACTAAGACGGATAAAGGCGTTTTTTGTACTACCATTTGTACTACCGCTTATCTCTGTCAGACCCTCTGTTCAGACCAGACCTAATCCGCTTGCCCAGACATCCAAGCCAGATACTCCTGCTCAGCTTCTAAGCTTTAATTTCATCAGCTGACACATTGGTCCTCTGTAACTAATCCAGTCCAGATATCTTGCTAGAAGGTGTAGGGGGTATTTCTGTCAGATTCTAAGAATAAAGGTACCTGCTCAATCTAAGCCTGATTAGCACTCTTCATGTGGATTGGGTTTGCAGGATGAGTTCAGGAGGGAAGGTGTCAATTGCAAAGACCTGAATCAGATAAAACATCATCAACACTTTTAACAATATCAATGTACGTGATCGGTATGGGTTAACAGATCCAAGATGATTCTAACCAGAAACTTGAGTCAGTATTCTGAGTATCAATCTGATCCATTTTATTAGGTCTATTCACCAGCTAGAACACGCTTATTCAGCAGCTGTCAGCCTGTCTGAGATACCGACCCAGTAGGTTGGTATAGGTAGTTTAATTTAAACAGTCTCTAGCGGCTCTCAGAGGCCTCTACGGGTAATTTAAATGTGTAGATAGGACTATATAACCGGTTGAATTAATTAACTAATCACAATAATTACCACTACAGCATTATACTGATTTATTTGTTGTGTTATGTGGTGTGAATGGTCATATATTTCACATGTTTTTATTATTACTCCTTAACTCTTCGGGTTATGAGGACCGTACCTCTGATCCAGACTATCTGAACCGTATTTATGATCAATATTCACTGGTCTCTATTAACTGATTAAGACTGATTGAATGGATATAACTGAACCAGACCTATGTTCAGAAAAGTAGTAATGAAGAAATAATGACAAAGAGTAACAATGATAAAGATGTATGGTGATTGCTTAATCAGACTGATACTGACTGGATATGATTGAACTGACTATTAATGAGAAGTAAAAATATGATGATAAAGGACAGTCCCTTGTCCAATGATCTAATCAGTATATCGTCTGGATTAACCCAACCAGAGATCGTATTCCATACCGTTCTGAATAGTTGGTAATAGGTTGTCTCTATTCTCAGTACTGTCTGCTATCTCTGCTAAGACACG
>JBOEGV010000084.1:0-6643 GCA_050633605.1 Neptuniibacter sp.
CTGCTATCTCTGCTAAGACACGACCTACTGTACGCTCCTCTGCTTCGATCACACCTGAGTAAAAGTCCAATCCACCTTGGTCTGGATCACGACCTAATACGTTACGGTAGAAACCGTCAACGACTGATTCAATATCGTTACCAGAGAGATAGTTATCAGTGGTTGTCACTCCGTATACAGACTGGAACTCGGAGGACCAAACGAACTCTTCAGCCATCTCAACTGCAGTAGCACCTTCATCAGCTCGATCAATCCAGTAACCAAATCCACCTGAGTCTGGAGTACGGTCAAAAGCTGCTTGATAGGTACGGTAGATCCCACCAGCACTGTTGGCTCCGTCTATGTCTAGGGCTATGTTGGTATCTGAGAATTGGAGGCGTTCTATATTGGTGAGGGTGTCAATATCATCAGCATTGATGAAACTATTGATGGTAAATGTATTGTCTTCATTGAGAAGTAGAGAATAGTTTGTGAATGAATCAGTGAAACTTACAAGGTCTAATCCTGTATCTCCGACAAATGATTCTGCAGCAGCTGTACTGGTATATACAGTATCGTACGCGTCACCATATGATAATACGCTATCTGTTAGTGTATATTGTTCAAATCCTTCCAGAAGAGTCAAACCATCCTGAAAGTCCTCAAGCCCGAAATTATCCAGGTATGGACCATCAATTATGAATTTGAGAAAGTCTTTCAGCTCATCTTTTGCATAGTCACGAGGAATTTCTCCGATTGGTGTTGTAACTGTACCTTGAGCAACATAGGCACCTGTTTCAAGCGATATTCCATCAGGTCCAGAAGCAAAAAAGTCAAATCCGTTCACATCATCATAGTGAATTACAGTCAACTGATCCCCAAAGATTTCTAATTTTAAAATGTCTGTTTCTGAAATCGGCAACACATCTTCACTGCCTGTTTCAAATTCATACTTGCGGATCGACATATCTAAAGGCAATGGGATTTCCCAGCCTGCTTCAACACCATAGGTTCCCCAAAGCGTCACGGTATCATTAGACATGCCTTCATCAGTTGCTAAGACTAAATCTGAGAAATCAATTGTAGTAGTCAAGCCTGCTGAAGCACCTAAGCCAGCAGCAAAAGTTCCTGTACTGAATTCTCCACCCGTTGTCACTAGCCATTTAATACCGTTTTGATAGTCATTAACTATTCTTTCTCGAAGCTCTGTTGAGTTGCTACTATTCGGGTTGTTCAGGTAATTGTATATATCCATCCACTCGGAAAAATCAATTTCATTTACCACTTCTTCACCGGGTAAGGTGTAGGCTGTAAATAAAAAATCACCGAAAGCAGACGCTTCAGAGAAGTTTAAGTAATCTGGCTGAAATAATGACGGGTAAACGCCATCAATTTTGATGCTATAGGTTTCACCTGCAATGGCATTGAAAGCTAAATCATTATATGACGATTTAAGTTCAACTCCGTCCTCGTCATAGACAGATACTTCAAAAATGTTGTTGTAAATAATATTGTTAATGTGATTAAACTGAAAATATACAGCCCCATCGTCTAGCGCTTGAATATCAGTTGAGAAAAAGTTATCTCCGATTTCAAAATCATTGAAGCTAGGAGCATCGAAGTAGAATAATTGAGTAGAATCGGAATCCAAATACCGAATGTCAGGGTCTGGAATAAAATGTAAAGTAAACTCATCTGATGCAGTGAGCCCCTCCCCATCACTTGCAGTGAATTCCAGATCAAAAGAGGACAATTCATCTATCTCGGCGATCCCATTTATGGTCATAGTCGCTGGATTAAAGTACATCCAGTTCGGTAAGTCATTTCCATTATCAAGCTTTACAGAATAGGTCAGTGAGTCTCCGTCAGGGTCTATAATTACATCTGACGGTATAGAATAAGAGAATACTTCACCCAGAATATATGTTTCATTATCTAGTGGTTGAATGACTTCTGGAGCAGAGTTGTCATCAAGATCAACCGCATCATATAAATCCGAGATTTCTTGTGCAGATAATGCACTTGAATAAAATCTAACTTCATCAATAATGCCATCAAACACTCGTTCAGTGTCGATATTACCTTTATCTCTTCTTGCGCCGATAGCGATATCATGCTGAGCATTAAATATACCTGACTGACTCCCTTCCACTATCAATTCGTTATTCAAAATAATTTGAACAGAGTCCCCTGTGTATTGAACGACTGCATGATGCCATGTATCAGCGTCTATTGCCGCTGGAGAGTAGAGATCTCCATTGTTAGAGTCACTATTTCTTGTAGCGAATAACAGCCGCCCATCATCTAAAAGGCGAAGTGCCATGCTAGTCTTGTCAGCATCCCCAATACCTGTAGTGCTTCCAAAGATATAACCATCGTTCCCAAGCTGTGAGGGTTTGAACCAAACCGAAACAGCAAATCCATCTAATGATTGAGGCTTAAAGGTTGTATCTAAATAAGTTGATGAGCCATCAAAACTCGCAGCTTGACCATCAACCCCAGTCGCAAATGACACACCACCTGACTCAGTGCCATGATGGCTATTACCACTGTCATCCTGAAAGGTATTATTGAAAGTGTAATGGGCGATTAATTCAGGATCTGTTTGTAAAGCACTAGCCTCAGTAGCAATCTCTGTCAGTGTCAAAACACCATCATAGACTTTCACTTCATCGATCGCCCCGTGAAAGTAGTTAGGGTAAGAAGCATTAGAGTGCTTGCCTATCAACAGAGGAGCTACAACATCGACACTCGCATTTGAAGCAGAATAAGAAGAATCTAAGTTGCCATTAATGTATAGATTAATATTTGAGCCATCAAAGGTTGTAGCGAGATGAAACCATTCATCAGCTACTATAAATTCAGAAGATTGATAAGGGCCACCTACGCTATTGTCTGCCTCCACCTGTACTTGCCCAGTAGGGTGAACAAATAATTCAGTGTCGTTAAATTTACCTATGATCTCCCTTTCAATCACGCTCATGTAATTGGATAACGAATCAGCTTTAACAAAAGCCGAGATTGACCAAGCATCCCATTGATCAGAAAGGTTACTAGTCTGCAGATAATCACCGCTACCATCAAGGTAGACAGCTTGACCTGAAACCCCATCTGTATATGACGTGTCACCATAGGCAGTAGCATCCAAGCCATTTCCGCTTTGGTCAAGAGTGTTGCCGTCAAATGTATAGTGAGCTACGAGAGTGGCCATAATCATCCCTTCATTACTACTAAGGAGGTATCAATGGCTAAGAGGGTTCGCCTTTTGCACCTACCTTGATGCTTATATGATTCCCTTCACAGCTACTGTGCGAAGATTGATCTGTCCATGCTAATAAAGTCAGTACTTGTGATCAACATGCCAATAGTTGTACTTTGATGAGCATGATTGCTATCACTGCTGCTTCAACCAAGACTGGTAGTACTTATACATCCTTGAATTACTGTGGTCTGGATTGTTCACTATTTCAGTGTCAGTCAAACTCTCAGGACTGAGATTCAGATCAGAGTATTCGGACTTACTCATCCCAAAATGCTCAATATTCCTTGGCATATCCACTGTTACATCTGCCTTATCTGCACATATGGTTCTAAACGACATGTCCATAGCGTGTATGAGCTGTTCTTTATGACTGAGAGGAACAATAAAGCTATCGTGTATAGGTAATATTGGAACGTCCTGATTAATCATTCCGAGCATTACTTGTTCTGCAATTTGACTGTCTCTGTACTGGGCAGATAAGCCATTACCTGCTTCTAAGAAATCTATAATAGGAGCGTGTTTCTCCCTGATCAGACTCATAAGTTGGTCCGTATTCATTCCAAGGACTTCTTGCTGGTCCTCATCTAATCTGAAGAGGTTTTTATGATCATTGATTTTGGCAACCAAGAACTTCTTGATAATAGTTCTTCGAGGATCAAGTTTACCCTGCCAATCAGATAGTCCTAAGTCGTATAAATCTTGGTCTGGGTTAAGTTCAATACCTGCTTCATCATAAAGAATCCTGATTGCAACTGATGAGTAATCAATCTCAACCGTTTTCTCGCCATTGATAACTATATGAGGTCTGTATATTGAGGGGATACCTTGCCACCAACCACCATAAAACCTACCACCTTGATACATAGAACCATTATTGAAGATCCTTCTCATCTGAATGCTATGTAAGTTGATCCAACCTGTCTTGTTACCATTAGAGAGTTTCGCTTCGAGCCTTTTCTTAGACATAGAGGCAGCAACTGATATCAATTCATTATCTGGTAAATCAAGACAGGTGCACTGTTGAATTAGGTAGTCATTGATACGAAATAGATTGTCTCTTTTTACTCTAACATCATCAGTTTCATCTACGAGTAGCAGGGCCTGTTTATTTTCCTTTGTATCCTTTAACTGGAGTAAATCCTCATGAGGCACAGGATCCTGTTTGATCCATATACAAATATGACTATCAAAGGTTTCAGCTAACTGACCAACGGCTTTAATCCGTGTACGACCTCTGTACTCAGTGCCTTTCTGGACCTTAATTAAGTGCTCTGCAAGTAAAGCATCTTTAACACTAGCTACCTGAGAATATGACAGCTCATGTCCAGTGTAATGGGACGTTGTCAATGACAAAGAAACAAATGGCTGATGTTTCTTAGTTGAAACTGCTGAATAAGCTGCAAAGAGTGCAGAGATGAATTTCTTGGCTGTATAAAGACGGGCATCATGGTTCTTAACTCTAGTCATCTCTGATTCAATATCATCAGTGACGCGTTTCGCTAACTCATCAATAAATGATGCTGAACGTGGTTTGTGCCAATCAAGGAATATATCGTCGTCAGAAGGTTTCATATGACTTCCTGTCTGAATGGTAACTTTTACTCATGCTGTAGGCTCAAGGTACAACTATTGGCATGTTGACCACAATCATACTCGAACTTAGTATGGGTCGATTAACCTTCCAGCAAAAGTTTATTACCCAATGAATATTATTGGGGATGACACCTCACAATAAATACAATTCATTTAAAAGGGAATTCACCATAATGAGCTATTACACCTCTGCGGGAGATTTAGATTTTGATACTGAGGTTGTCATAGACCTTTCAAACGTCATGACTACAACCTACGAAAGTGTTTATGAAAATTTTACACCTTCCTATTTAGGATTAACTATTAACGGTCTTGATAGCTCAGAAGGCGGTCAAATAAAGGCTGTTTTGACTATGCCTGATACTCCCTTTAGCTACCTTGAGCCAGCGAATGACGATGCTTACTCATCATATGTTGTTCTTAATTTGGCATTTGATACTGATGATGATCAAGTAGTTGACTTGCAAGCAACAATTTCATTTTTAGAAGCTTATAGGCAGCGAGTTGATAACGGCTTTGTCGAGTTTTTACCAGCTGAAGAGAGAATAGATTTTTCACTGTATGATTTCACTGGTCACGGCGGTTACGGTAAGGAAATAAATGGTTATTACTCTGACTATAAATCAGGAATACCGGTAGCTCTCGTAGATATTGAAGCAAATAGTTCTTGGTCATTTGACTTTGATATGAAGGAAACGATTGGTTTAGGTGAGCATTATTATGCATCCGAATCGGCTCCAGATGGTTTCCAGTCAGCATACGACAGAGGGGTCGAGGAATTCCGTGCTTTAGTGCCAAAGCTAGAAGGACTGTCTTATGACGATCTAATAGAGATTAACCTTAGTATCACTTTGGGGTGGATTGATAGTGGCACCGATGCCTATCAAAGCAGCGGTTTTGCTTTGCAATACCAGCCAACTCAAAGCGATCTACTTTATGCCGTGGATAATGCTTCACCAACTGGCTCTGTCACAATTTCTGGGATTCCACAGCAAGGACAAACCCTGACAGCAAGTAATACCCTTGAAGATGCTGACGGTGTTGCTTCATCAATCACTTATCAATGGGAAATTGAAGGTGTAACTATTAATGGAGCAACAACTGATCAACTATTATTAACTCAAGATCACGTTGGCAAATCCATAGCTGTAATTGCAGGTTACACTGATGGGTTAGGGAATACTGAGTCATCAACTTCTAACTCAACTATACAAGTTACTTCAAACGAAAGTGGTGATGAAGAAACGGGGGATTTGGTTACAACCTATCCTGCAACTAGTGCGCCAGATGATTTTATTGGCACAGCTGGTGTCGACTTAGTCAGTTATACAGATAACTCTTCAGGTTTTTCTATTATAAACAATGATGGAGTAATTACAGTAACTGAAATGGCTTCACCATCAAATACAGACACCCTCACCAATATCGAACGCCTCCAATTCTCAGACACCAACATAGCCCTAGACATAGACGGAGCCAACAGTGCAGGTGGTATCTACCGTACCTATCAAGCAGCTTTTGACCGTACCCCAGACACAGGTGGATTTGGTTACTGGATTGATCGAGCAGATGAAGGAGCTAGTGCAGTACAGATGGCTGAAGAGTTTGTATGGTCTGCTGAGTTCCAGTCTGTATACGGCGTTACTACCACTGACAACTATCTTTCTGGCAACGATATCGAATCAGTTGTAGATGGTTTCTACCGTAACGTATTAGGTCGTGATCCAGACCAAGGTGGATTGGATTTCTATTCAGGTGTGATCGAAGCAGAGGAACGTACCGTAGGACGTGTCTTAGCAGAGATAGCAG
>JBOEGV010000085.1:0-59105 GCA_050633605.1 Neptuniibacter sp.
CAGTATCAGTAGTGTTGGTGAGCTGGGTTTTCGCAAAAAGAAAACACTGTTTACCGAAGCGGAGCGTTCGTTTCTTGGTGTGCTCGATCAAATCATCGACCCAACTCAGCATCGTGTATTTGGCAAAGTGCGCGTCGCGGATCTTATCGAACCCAACCCTACTAAAAACCGCAGCGAATGGCAGAAAGCGTATAACTCCATTAGCGCCAAACACTTCGATTATGTGATTTGCGCCGCTGGCACCCTGCAACCCGCCTGTGTCATAGAGCTGGACGACAAAAGCCATAGCCAGAAAAAGCGTCAGCAGCGTGACGAACTACTCGAAAGCATCTGTCGGGAAGTTGAGTTGCCGTTGGTTCGTGTGCCTGCTCAGCGGACTTATAAGCCAAAAGTGATTAAAGCTTTACTGGATAAGCGGATGTCTGTTTCGAGAACGGCTACGCCAGAAAAAGAACGCTTCGCTGCTAGTACGGCTACGCCTGCGAGTGGCGAGAACGTTGCTTCGCAACTGCTAGGAAAAGATAAGAACGAAATGGAACGTGAGACTGAAAGTTTAAAGGTTGAAAATATTCAGTTGGGTGAGATTGGTGAGGCGGTTAAGTAATAAAGTTACTCTGACCCCATTTATGTTGAAGAATTGTTTAAGTTTGTTGGTGTATAGGTTTACCGTTCACCGATCAAGGCGATGGGTGAAAATATGGAAAAGTAAGCGTTTTTATATTTATTGTTTAACATATTGGGCACCTTTCGGCTTAGGCCTTGCAGCTCGGCCAGTGTTTAAATTGTGTTTGAATGGCAGTTACTGCTTTAACGCTCCCTTAATCCCCTCCAAATAAAGCGCGACCTGCTGCTTATCTTTAATAAAAAACAATTTTTCACGCACAAAATCCAGTGAAAATTCAGGCACTTCTTTTTTGACGAGTAATATCGATTGCTTGGCTTCATCTATACGACCCAAATATATTTGAACCACGGCTCGGTGCGCATTGGTCCAGTACTGGAAATTGGGGATACTTCTGGCTTTATCCAACCATTCCAGTGCTTCGTCAAAATCCTTTTTAAAGATCAAGGCCAGTGCACCGTAGGTATAAAAGGCCCATAGTTGAGGGTCATTGGGGCTGAGGGAAATGGCTTTTTCAAAGCAGGCGAGCGATTCTTCATAACGGCCCTCGTAGGCGAGAGAATCGCCCAAGGCACAGTGAGCCAGGGCCAGGGTTGGATTTAATTCAATAGCGCGGTTATTTTCGGCAATTGCCAAATCGTACTCGCAACGAGCTAGGCGTACGCGCGCGCGCAAGGCGCAATACATCGCGTTTTGTCGATCAAGCGAAATAGCTTTGTCGCAGGCCTGAAGAGCTTCGTCCAAGTGTTCGTCTGTGGGCTTGGTATTCCAATACACCATGCCCAGCACCAACGAGTAGGCCCACCAGACATAGGCATCGCCAAATTGCTTATCCATTTCCCAACTCTGGCGCAGCAAGCGCTGTGCTTCTACATTATCGGGGCCGGTAAATTTATAAAAATGATAAACGCCTAAATGAAAGCAATCCCAGGCCTGCAAATTTTGTGGCCGAGCGCGCACCACGCGATTGCGTTCGGCATAGCCTATTTCTGGCTCTAGGCGGGCAACAATTTTTTCGGTGATTTCATCCTGTAATTCAAAAATATCTTCTAGCACTCGGTCAAAGCGCTCCGTCCAAACGCCGTGGCCATTTTTCGTATGAATCAGGTTCACGGTAATTCGCACGCGTTGACCGGAACTCTGCACGCTACCTTCCACCAAATATTCCACGTCTAAATCGTGGCCGAGTTGGCAAACGTCTACCGACTTACCGCGATATCCAAATGCGGTATTACGCGCGACCACATCCAGCCAGCGGTGCTTGCTGAGGTGAGCAATAATGTCTGTGGTTAGGCCATCTGATAAATATTGCTGCTCCGCCTCATCGGATAAATTGGCAAAAGGCAGAACCACCACGGCGGGATTATCAGTGACATGGCCAGTAAGAGAATTCTCCCCAGCGGAGGATTCATCCGCACCAGATGCACTCTCTTCTACTTCCACCGCAACGACAAATCGAAATCCGCGCTTATGCACCGTGCGAATAGTTTGCTGAGTGCGGCCGTCATCGCCGAGCACTTGGCGCAGGGATTTTATACGGCTGCTTAAGGCTGCCTCAGACACCACACGCCCCGCCCAAATTTCATTAAGAATTTCTTCTTTGCTCACGGTTCGGTCGTGGTGCTTCACCAACAAGCTCAGCAGTTCAATCACTTGAGGCTCACTGTGCACGGGCTCACCTTGGCGGCTTAACTCGCCACGCTCGGTGTCTAGGGTGAATTCGTTAAAGAGGTAGCGCATGAATCGAAGTTCGCTGTATATTGGGGCTGGGGAAAGCGCAGCGAGGCGGCTGCAGGGCTAATCTTCGGAACTTTATAACAATATTCATGTTTTCTCCAGATTAACACCGGAAGTTCTCCAAGCTTGCCGCACCGCACCTACCTATTATGAGCGCCGTTGAGCCAATGCTCATCTCACATTAAGCCCAGTGCCCAAGGCGGGCACCCAAACGTTGAAGGAAAACCCCAATGTCTACTCAACAAAAAATACTGATCAACTTTCAAAACGGCCGCAACAACCTAGAGCGCGCCACCATTTCACTGGTTCTGGCCGTGACCGCATCCAAAACCCGCGAGACCGCCCTATTCGTATCGGCCGAAGCCGCCGAGCTATGTATTACAGGCGTGGCCGATGACCTGGTCGTGCCGGGTTATGAGCCAATTAAAAACCTGCTCGAAGACTACCTCGCCAACCAAGGCAAAATTTGGCTCTGCCCTGCCTGTGCCAAAGCCAAAGGCATTAGCGAATCCGATTTAGTCGAAGGCGTTGAAATTGCGGGCGCGCCCAAATCCATGGCCTTTTTAGACAGCGGCGCCCAGTTGCTCGCCTAAGCCCAAACGGATTGAATAAGGAGTAAGTAACATGGCCAACGACATCATCATCGAAGCCTGGAACACCGTTTTATTTGATAAATTTTCGCGCTTTAAATACCTCTTCATCGAAGGATATGCCTCGATCAGTGAAGAAATTTTTAGTCGAGAGCTATTTGCACCGGGCGCTAAGGTGCTGGACGTGGGCTGTGGCTTTGGGGATTCCACGATTGAAATCGCCAAGGCTGTCGGGCCGACGGGCCAAGCTGTCGGCGTCGATTGCGCCAGTAACTTTATTGCCGAATGCCAGCGCTTGGCCTCGGAAGCCGCGCTCAGCAACGCGCAATTTCTGCAAGCCGATGTCGAAGCTGATGCTTTGGGTGAGGACTATGACGAAGCCTTTGCCCGCTTCGGCACCATGTTCTTCACCATGCCCGGCCGGGCCATGGCCAATATCTTTCAATCACTCAAACCCGGCGGCCGCTTTACTCAAGTGGTGTGGCGCAAACGCGAAGACAACCCCTGGTTGCACGATGCCGAGCGTTGCGTGAAAGAAATCGTGCCCGTCGTCTCCCATGATGACACCGATGCCGTGCACTGCGGCCCCGGCCCATTCTCCATGGCCGGACCCGATATGGTCAGCGACATGCTCAGCCATGTGGGCTTTGAAAAAATACGTTTTGAGCGTTTCGATACCAGTATCTGCATTGGCCGCAATCTCGAAGAGGCCGTTCATTTTGCGCTTGAAATTGGCCCCGCCGGTGAAATCATTCGCCTGGCTGAGGAAGAAGGTGAGCGCCTCCGCAGCACCGTGAAAGAGGCTTTAGCCGATGTCATCGCCAGCCACAAAAGGCCGGACGGCAGTATCTGGGCACCTTCCAGCGCGTGGTTTGTTACCTCTCATAAGCCCAAATGAAAACCAGAAACACGAGCCGCTGAAGCCAGCGGCTTGTTTACCCTCCCCACACACATAGATCAACTGGCGCTGGCGCATGTCTCCTCAGTATGGGAAATTGGCCGAAACCAATAAGCCACCGCCCAGCATGCTGTCACTGTTTAAAAAAGCCTAAGTAGTCGACGATCAAACCGCCGAGGCCCTGCGCCAAAGCTTCGAGTGGGTGCTCGACAACTTAGAATACTCCGGGGTCAGGTCTCCCATTTCCCATATTGTAATGAAAAGTAGACTAATCTAACTCCATCATGAGGCGACTTGGTTCGCCCCTTTTCTTTACCTATCTTTCCTTAATTAGTTCTTTCTTTACGATCTTGCTGTTCAACTCGGCCTGCAGACCGGTCAGTTTATAACGGTTCGACTGATCAGGTCTTGGCAGCACGGTGATCAGGTGGGGGCAGTGCGGGCACTTTAAGTGCTTTCCTAGTCACTCGTAGCTTCGGAGCCGTGCTCTAGCAGCGAAGCGTGCTGGGAGCAGAGCGACCCATAGCTTCCTTGAAGTTTACTTTCGATTATCTATGCTATATTTTAGTATGCTACTTAGTGGTATAGTTTAGTGGCCGCATAAAAGGATTTATTGTGACACGGATTTTTTTAACTAAGAATTTTTCTAAATGGGCAGACAGTGTGGGTTTGCTTGATGAAAAAATTGACCAGACCGTCACGGAGATCGAGAACGGTTTGGTTGATGTTAATTTAGGTAGCAACCTTTTTAAAAAACGAATTGGTATTAACAATCAGGGGAAGAGCGGAAGTTTGCGCACTCTGATTGGGTTTAAAGCGGGTGACAATGCTTTCTTTCTCTACGGTTTCCCCAAAAATGAAAGGGGCAACATAACGAAACAGGAAAAAGAGGCATTCAAAGAGATGTCGCGGGCCCTCTTTGAGCTGAGTGAAGGTAAGTTGAGAAAAGCGATTGAATCAAGTGCGTTACGTGAGATCGATAGAGCTGAGGAGGGTTGAGTGTGAGCGATATTTTAAAATCACTACATGAAGATATGGCTGCTCTGCATGAATGTGGCGCGGTGGACGAAATTACCATGCGCAATTTTGATGCTTTGTGCCTGACGGAAGTGCCTACATATACCCCAGAGCGTATAAAAAAGGTGCGAGAGCAAAATCATATTAGCCAGTCAGTGCTTGCGGCCTATTTATGCGTAACGGTTAAAGCTGTGCAGCGTTGGGAGCAGGGCACGTCTAAGCCTTCAGGTGCTACTGCAAAGTTGCTTGCTATCGCAGAGAAAAAAGGACTGTCAGCTATCGCTTGAGTACGCTCACTGTAAGTGACCATTCATTAAAAAGCCCAGAACAATGTCTGGGCTTTTTGTTTTTTAGAGCTTTTCCTAGCCACTCGCAGCGGCGAAACCGCGTTCTAGTAGCGAAGCGTTCTGGGAGCAGAGCGACCCGCGAAGCGTGCTCGCCACTCATTGCTAAAGAGCGTTACAGAGCTTCGATTTTTGCATACTGCTCAGCAAGTTTTTCCTGAGCTGCCTTAGATCCAGCCAACTTCTCACGCTCTTTGGTAATGACCTGCTCCGGCGCATTAGAAACAAACTTCTCGTTCCCAAGCTTACCTTCAACCCGGCCGATCTCTTTCTGCAGTTTATCCAGTTCTTTCTGCAAGCGAGCCAGTTCAGCGTCTTTGTTGATCAGGCCTGCCATGGGTACCAGTACTTCCATATCACCAACCAGCTGTGTTGCTGACATGGGTGCTTCGTCGCCAGCATTCAGCCATGTAATGCTGCTCAGGGAGGCCAGTTTCGACAGGAAGGTGCGGTTCGCTTCCAGACGTTGTTGATCTTGTTCGCCGCCGTTCTGGAACAGTACGTCCAGTTCTTTGGCCGGGGAGATGCCCATTTCACCACGGATGTTACGCACACCGGTGATTACACCTTGCAGCCATTCGATTTCGGCTTCGGCATCTTTGTCGATCTTGTCAGAGCTTGGTACTGGGTACGCCTGAGTCATGATGGTGTCGCCTTCAACACCAGCCAGACCTTTCACCTGCTGCCAGATCTCTTCTGTGATGTACGGCATGATTGGGTGAGCCAGACGCAGGATGCTTTCCAGTACGCGTACCAGTGTACGACGTGTGCCGCGCTTAGCTGCTTCAGATGAGTCCTCATCCCAAATTACAGGCTTAGACAGCTCCAGATACCATGCGCAGTAGTCGTTCCAGATGAAGTCGTACAGCGTTTTGGACGCCATATCGAAGCGGTATTCGTCGAAGTGTTTAACCACTTCCGCTTCTACGTCTTGCAGACGGCTGGCGATCCAGCGATCGGCCAGAGATAGTTCGATATCACCACCGTTCTGACCGCAGTCTTCACCTTCGGTGTTCATCTTCACGTAACGTGCGGCGTTCCAGATCTTGTTACAGAAGTTACGGTAACCTTCCAGACGCTTCATGTCCCAGTTGATGTCACGGCCGGTTGAGGCCAGTGCTGCCAGGGTGAAACGCAGGGCGTCGGTGCCGTGGGCCTGAATGCCTTCTGGGAACTCTTTCTGGGTACGTTTGCCAATTTTTGCCGCCAGTTGTGGCTGCATCATGTTGCCGGTACGTTTTTCCAGCAGGGTATCCAGTTCGATACCGTCGATCATGTCCAGTGGGTCGAGTACGTTACCTTTGGACTTGGACATCTTGTCGCCGTTTTCGTCACGGATCAGACCGGTTACGTAAACGGTTTTGAACGGTACCTGTGGCTTACCGTCTTCATCTTTCATGAAGTGCATGGTCATCATGATCATGCGCGCCACCCAGAAGAAGATGATGTCGAAACCGGTTACCAGTACATCGGTCGGGTGGAATGTTTGCAGGCGCTGTGTGTTTTCAGGCCAGCCCAGTGTGCCGAATGTCCAGAGTGCAGAGCTGAACCATGTGTCCAGTACGTCATCGTCCTGACGCAGTTCCAGATCTAGTGGCAGATTGTATTTCTCGCGTGCGGCTTCTTTGTCGTTGGCTACGTATACGTTGCCTTCGTTATCGTAGAAGGCCGGGATACGGTGGCCCCACCAAAGCTGACGGGAGATACACCAGTCCTGAATGTCGCGCATCCAGGCGTTGTACATGTTCTCGTACTGTTGTGGTACAAATTTGATATCACCTTTCTCTACCGCTTCTACTGCGGGTTTAGCCAGAGTCTTGGCATCGGCAAACCATTGGTCGGTCAGCATTGGCTCGATGACTACGCCACCACGGTCGCCGTAAGGCACGGTCATGTCGTTTTCTTCGATCTTAACCAGCAGGCCAGCTTCTTCGAAATCGGCAACGATTTCACGACGTGCAGCGAAACGCTCCATGCCCCGGTATTTTTCAGGGATGGTGGTGTCTACTTCACTGTTTGGTGTGCCGTCGGTGTTGAAACCTTCACCTTCTTCGCGGATATCTGCGTTGTAGGTCAGGATGTTAACCATTGGTAGACCGCAGCGCTTACCCACTTCGTTATCGTTGAAGTCGTGTGCCGGGGTGATTTTTACGCAACCGCTACCTTTCTCCATATCAGCATGTTCGTCACCCACGATTGGGATGCGGCGGCCAACGAAAGGCAGGATGATCTCTTTACCGATCAGGTCTTTGTAGCGCTCATCGTCCGGGTTTACCGCAACGCCGGTATCACCCAGCATGGTTTCCGGACGTGTAGTACCCACAACCAGGAAGTCTTCACCAGCGGCTGTTTTAGCACCATCGGCCAGTGGGTAACGCAGATACCACATCTTGCCTTTAACTTCTTTGTTCTCTACTTCCAGATCAGAAATAGCGGTGTGTAGTTTCGGGTCCCAGTTAACCAGACGCTTGCCACGGTATACCAAACCTTCGTCATACAGGCGGATAAAGACTTCCTGTACCGCGTGGTAGAAACCGGAATCCATAGTGAAACGTTCAGTTGGCCAGTCCACTGAGTTACCCAGACGACGCATCTGATTGGTAATGGTGCCACCGGACTCTTCCTTCCACTCCCAGATCTTTTCGATAAAGGTATCACGGCCCAGATCATGGCGAGTTTGCTGTTTCTCAGCCGCAAGTTTGCGCTCCACAACCATCTGCGTTGCGATACCCGCATGGTCAGTACCGACCTGCCACAGAGTGTTTTTACCCTGCATACGCTTGTAACGAGTCAGAGCATCCATGATCGTGTGCTGGAAAGCATGACCCATGTGCAAGCTACCAGTGACGTTTGGCGGCGGAATCATAATGCAGTAGGAGTCACCTTCACCGGATGGGGCAAAGTAACCTTTCTCTTCCCAATTTTTGTACAGGGACTTCTCGATCTCGTGCGGCTGGTAAGTAGTATCCATTGCGCTTTCTTTTGGCTAAAACGTTCAATTAATGTGGCAGCCCGGATGTTTTGGGCCTGCTCGATAAGACCGCGCATTATACAGGTTAAAAGTAGCCTTAGGCTACTTTTAACAGCACGCTGCCGCTGCTAGGAGTCGCTTCGCTCCAGTGGCTAGGACGGCTTCGCCTACGAGGAGCTAGAACGCGGCGGAGCCGCTGCTAGGAAAAGCTTAAACCCAGTGGTTTTAGGTTTTTGATTTTTCTCGTAGCAACGGAGTTGCGTGTTAGCAGTGGCGAAGCCACGTTCTCGTTGCTTGAAGCGACGGAGGAGCGTGCTTATTTTGGACGGCTTCGCCTACGAGGGGCTAGAACGCGCCGAAGGCGCTGCTAGGAAAAGCTTAAACCCAGTGGTTTTAGGTTTTTGGGTTTGCTCGTAGCAACAGCGTTGCGTGCTAGTAGCTGCGAAGCCGCGTTCTCGCTGCTGGGAAATGCTGACATGCAGTGGTATTTTGGGTTTTGATCTTACTCGCAGCAGCGAAGTTGCGTGCTAGTCCCTAGAAGGGACGCAGGATCGCGCTCGCCGCTGGAGCGAAGCGACCCTCGCGCGGAGCGCGCTTACTTTAGTAAAGAACCAAGCATTTTCTGAATTTGTTTAATTTCCTCTAACCAGACCGGTGCGTTTTTCGAAGAAATAAAACCAACCCGGCTACCTATTTGAATCTGGGTTTTAAGCTCAGCCGCAGAGCCGCGAGCATATAGGAGGAATTGCCGTTTTTCTTTTTGAGAGCCGCGTTCAAAACCTTCGGCTATATTGCTTGGAATAGATAAACCACTGCGTGTTATCTGATCTTTAAACCCGTAATCTCGGCAATTGGCTAGATGCATATACAGTTCGCAGCTAAGTCGACAGGCTCGTTTCCATACATCAAGACTTTCATAACTCATAAACACCTCCATGTGTCGATTAGCTACAGTAATTATAACGTGTCAGTAAGGTTTAAATTACCATTGGGTGTAAGCTTTTCCTAGCAGTCGCGAAGCGACGTTCTAGCCACTAGAAGCGACAAAGTCGCGCTCTCGTAGCTGCCGCTGCGCGGCAAGCGTGCTCTAAGCCTTCGGCTTAGACCGCATGTCGTGCATATCAATCTGAATGTTATTTGATTGATAAAGCTTATAGTTACTGCGTGTCGAGGTAAGGATATCTTCAGTTTGAACGACAACTTCTAAGATTCGATCGAACCCTAGAGCATCTTCTGGAATATCTAAATCCAGATTAACAAACACGTCTTTATGATCCGGGCGTTGGTTGTCCCAGCCGATTTTTACTTTGGCGGGTAGGTCTTCGCTGGTCAGGCTGTGTGGGATAAATGATTCTGCCTGAAACTCCCAGAGTTGCTGATCAATACGTTTGGCTTCGGTTTCGTTTGCGGTCTGGATATAGATTTCGTGGCCTAAACCAAGAATCTTATCCACCAGACGGCAGAGGAAGCGACCCCGGGCTTCGGGATCGCTGGAGGGCAATACGTAAAAATCAGCTTTGCTGGTCATAAGTTATAAGCCGCAGCTTTATTCCTCTTCCGCAGCCTGGTTCAGGATGTACTGAGTCAGCATAGGTACGCAACGGCCAGTTGAGCCTTTTTCTTTACCACCGCTGTTCCATGCTACGCCTGCGATGTCCAGATGTGCCCAGCGGTACTCTTTGGTGAAACGGGACAGGAAGCATGCCGCAGTGATGGTTCCGCCTGGGCGGCCACCAATGTTGGCAATATCGGCGAAGTTGGAATCCAGTTGTTCCTGGAACTCATCCCATAATGGCAGCTGCCAGCCTTTATCAGCGGCTTGTTCACCAGCTTCGATCAGCTCGGCTGCCAGTTCGTCATTGTTAGACAGGATGCCGGTCGCGTGGTGACCCAGTGCGATGATGCAGGCGCCGGTCAGGGTTGCGATATCAACTACTGAAGCGGGTTCAAACTTGCCCGCGTATGTCAGGGCGTCACACAGAACCAGACGGCCTTCGGCATCTGTATTCAGAATTTCTACAGTCTGTCCGGACATAGTGGTTACGATATCACCCGGTTTAGTTGCATGACCGCTTGGCATGTTCTCAGCAGCGGCTACGATACCCACGACATTGATTGGTAGTGCCATTTCACAGATGGCTGTCATAGCACCAAATACGCTGGCTGCACCGCACATATCGTATTTCATCTCATCCATGCCGCCGCCCGGTTTCAGGGAGATGCCGCCGGTGTCGAAGGTGATGCCTTTGCCTACCATGACGTGAGGCTTATCACCTTCTTCACCGCCTTTGTATTCCATAACAATCAGTTTAGATGGCTCTTCACTGCCGTTACCAACCGACAGCAGGCAGTGCATGCCCAGCTGGTTCATCTCTTCCTCATCCACAATGGTGGTGGAGAGACTTTCGAATTCGTCGTCCAGTTCCAGCGCCTGTTCTGCCAGATACGTTGGCGTACAGAAGTTGCCCGGAAGGTTGCCCAGATCACGGGCGATGCTGGTGCCGTTTACGATAGCGGTGCCATCCATAAGGGCGGTTTCTGCAAGATCGATATCATCTTCAGAAACATGGATAGAGATCTGTTCCAGTTTGATTGGATCGGCTTTTTTGCTTTTGGTCTCGTCGTAGATGTACAGCTCGTTGCCTGCCCATTCGACCAAGTGGCGTACCTGACGGTATTTATCTTCATCATCAGTTGGCTGGATGTCGATAGCCAGAGCCAGGCTGTTTACGCCCGTGCTCTTCGCAACACCCATAATGGCTTTAACTGCTTTGCGGTAGTTGCGGTTGTTACGATCATCTTCTTTACCAAAACCTACCAACAACACGCGTTTTGCAGCAAGCCCCGGAACTTTATGTAATAAAAGTGTCTGTGCGTTCTTGCCGCTGATATCGCCGCCTTCCAGGATCTCACTGATGTGGCCGGCACTGGCTTCGTCGGCAATTTTTGCCGCTGGAGACAGCGTTGAATCCGCTTCTACTGCCAGAACAAGGCATTCAGTTTCCAGTGAAGTAATATCACTACTTACAATTTCGAAATCCATGTTAGCTCCAATCTGCGGCTTTCTGCCGTACTAAAACGAGACAAAGGTGGCGGATTTAAGGATAATGCCGGTACTTTTTATAATGCATTCCGGCATCGGTGTTTTGTTTGATCCGCGCTAAAGCCGAATAATATAAACCATTTTTAGTTTGGTAACAGGTCTGGCTGGTAAATAGAGTGATCGTTTTTCGCTATCTGGCAAGGGAAGTGATGTTAGGTATGCTGGCAGTAAGCTCAATACTGCTGGTTATCATCATGAGTGGCCGCTTCGTAAAATATCTGGCACAAGCTGCATCAGGTGACTTAGCGCCTGAGGTGTTGTTTCCTATCCTCTTGTATCGTATTCCGGGTTTTCTGGAGTTGATTCTGCCATTGGGCCTTTTTCTTGGCTTTCTTCTTGGTTACGGGCGTCTCTACCTAGAAAGTGAAATGACAGTGCTGGAAGCTTGTGGCATGAGTCGCCGACGTTTGCTTGCCTATTCAATGGGCCCCGCAGTTGTTGTGGCTGTTCTTGTGGGTTTGCTGTCAATTTTTGTTTCGCCATACGGCGGTAGCCAGGCTAATAAAATTATTGACCAACAAAAAAACAGGAATGAACTTGAGAGCCTGACGCCTGGGCGTTTCCAAAAGCAGAAAAGCACGGATCGGGTAACCTATACCGAATCTATGGATGAGAATGGAAAACTAGGGTTAGTATTTATTGCGGATACAAATAAGAGCAATGGGCGAGTCCAGGTTACATTGGCTGAAACCGGAGCTTCCGCTCAGAATAAACAAACTGATCAGCGATTCATTGTGCTGGAAAATGGCTACAGGTATGAAGGATTGCCTGGTCAGGGCGATTTCATAGAGCTGGCGTTTGAACGGCTAGGCAGTGAGATAGAAACTAAAGAATACAAATTACGTTTTGATAAGGTTGAAACTTTACCTACTTCAGAACTTTGGCTGTCAGATGAACCTCGTTTTCGTGCGCAACTCAACTGGCGTCTCTCCTTACCGGTACTCGCTATCGTGGTCACTTTGCTGGCCGTTCCATTGAGCAGGGTTAATCCACGGCAAGGGCGTTATGCGCGTCTTGTACCTTCAATCATAATTTATCTGACTTACTTATCGATTCTGAGTACGGTCACAAATTATGTAGGTAAAGGTGATTATGGTCCCTGGGCCATTTGGTTTGTGCATTTCTTCTTTTGTGTGTTTGCACTGAACCTTTTATTGTTGGGTCGGTTCTGGGCTGGATTGTACAACCGCGTGACGCTTCCTTTTGATCGTCTGTTTAGGAAAGCTGGCTGATGAAGCACCTTGATTTATATATAGCTAAACATGTGCTTGGCGGTTTTCTGATTATTTTATTGGTGATCGTCGGTCTGGATATGATTTTTGCTCTTATTGAGGAGCTGAAAGACGTACGCAATGACTATGATTTCCCTGCGGCTATCGAATATATCTTAATGACAGGGCCTAGGCGTCTTTACGATCATATGCCGCTTTCCAGTTTAATTGGTTGTTTATTTGGCTTGGGCCTTCTTGCATCCAGTTCCGAACTCACGGTAATGCGTGCAGCCGGTGTATCGACACTGCAAATTTGTCTATCGGTTATGAAGCCGGTATTAGCTATTGTATTTATTACTTTGTTGGCAGGGGAATATATTGTTCCCTATACGGAGTCATCCGCTCAAAGTAAGCGACAGATCAAAATCACAGAGGGTGGACAGATCCATGATGTGAGTCAGGTCTGGCACCGGGATGAGCTTACTTTCATCCATATTAATGCGGTTGATACGGATGGCTCAATTCGTGGTGTTACACGCTATGAATTTAATGAGGATCTGACGCTATCCCGCTCCAGTTTTGCTCTTTCCGGAGTTTTTGATGGCGGAAGATGGCAGTTAGACAGTATCCGAGAAACTCGCTTCCCTGACGCCAGGTCTGGTGCTATTGATGAACAAAAGCTAGTTATAGATCACATCAATAGAGAGGAGTGGAAAAGTGGTTTAACTCCTGAACTCTTAAAAGTTGTCATGGTTAAGCCTGCTCATCTTCAGATGTCCGGATTGATTGATTACAGTCGGTATCTTGATGAACAAGGTTTGGCAGCGCAGCAGTATCGTGTGGCTTTCTGGAAAAAGTTGTTAATGCCGTTGGCAGTTTTTGCGTTGGTGTTGATTGCGGTCTCATTTATTTTTGGGCCGCTCAGAAGTGTTGCCGTGGGTCAGCGCCTGATTACAGGTATTGTTTTCGGTCTGGTGTTCAAGTTGAGCCAGGATATGCTTGGAAATACCAGTACTGTTTATGGCTTACCTCCTTTCCTTGCGGTATTTCTTCCCATTCTTATCTGTTTAGTCCTTGGTTTCTGGTTGTTGAAAAGGGCTAGATAGCATTGTCCTATCGTTTCAGTGGATCGTAAAAGTCGATGTTTTGTATGATTAAAATCGATTTTTATTAATTTTCCCCTTTAGCTAACCTACACATACAGATTCTCCCCATCTATAGATCTGTAACGGCTACCGGCTATTGGTAGCAGGCTCTTGATATACAGCACTATTCTACCCCAGCTTGCTGGGGTTTTTTTAACCCTGCTGATCAGCATTCTTTGACTCTTCTCGATTGATTTTCTGGAGATAGGGGTCTCAGAAAACTCACACATGCATTAAACACGACGTAAAAGGCCGTTTATTGCCCTGCTTTAGCTATGTTGTATTTCAGCCTGAAAAAAGTAAAAGTAGCGAAATAACCCCAATTCCTCATGAAATTCAGGGATTGTCTATAGCAGCGGTTGATTCGCTCGACGTGCTGCTATATTGTTTCGCTATCTTTAACTTTAATAATCCTGCCGTGATGCCATTTGCTAAAGCAACCTTAAATAATAGTGCTGCAAGTGATCGTTCCCTTTACATGGGCGAGCGATGGCGATGGCGTGTCTGATACACCTGCAGACACATACTTGGCTGAGTCTATCTCTAGGCCTCTTTCAGTAGAAACTTGCTGAACATTCATAGATACCTCTCCTTTGTTGTCTGCTCAGAACGCCTGAATCGCTTTATTATTTTTTACCGGCATTGTGAGAAACCATCATGACTCCTGAACAGTTTGCGGAACTGGCCGCAGAGAATTACAACCGAATCCCAGTCACTCGTGAAGTTCTGGCGGACCTTGATACACCGCTATCCACTTATAAAAAGCTGGCGAATGCGCCCTATAGCTATCTGCTTGAATCTGTCGAGGGCGGAGAAAAGTGGGGGCGTTATTCCATTATCGGGTTGCCGTGTCATACCATTATGAAAGTTTATGGCGATCAGGTTGTTATTACGGAAGGTGGTAACGAAGTTGAATCGCTGACAGTGGATGATCCACTGGACTTTGTTGAACAGTTTCAGCAGCGTTACCGTGTTCCTGAACTCGAAGGCTTACCGCGTTTTAATGGTGGGCTGGTGGGTTACTTTGGGTATGACTGCGTACGCTATGTTGAAAAGCGCTTAAAAGACAGTTGTCCTGAAGATGTTATTGGGACACCGGATATCCTGCTTATGGTGTCTGATGAGGTAGTGGTGTTCGACAACCTGGCAGGTAAGCTCATCCTGATTACCCATGCGGACCCTGCTGAGGATAATTCCTTTTATGCCGCTCAGCAGCGTCTGGATCAGCTGGTGGATAAACTACATGTAGCTACTCCATACGATGAACCGTCACAGAATAATCGAGAAGTATCTGAAACTGAATTTAAGTCCAGCTATGGTGAGCAGGCTTATATGGATTCAGTTGAGAAAATCAAAGAATATGTCCTGGATGGGGACATTATGCAGTGTGTAATTTCACAGCGCATGTCCATTCCGTTTACGAGCAAACCGCTGGACCTTTATCGGGCCCTGCGTTGTCTGAATCCTTCTCCGTATATGTATGTGCTTAATCTGGATGATTTTCATGTGGTGGGCTCATCACCAGAGATTCTGGCTCGGGTCGAAGATGAAGTTGTAACAGTGAGACCTATCGCTGGAACTCGAAAACGCGGTAAAACGCCAGAAGAAGATCTGGCAATGGAAAAAGAGTTGCTGGAAGACCCTAAAGAGATTGCTGAGCATTTGATGCTTATCGATCTTGGCCGTAATGATGTGGGTCGTGTGGCCCAAATTGGCGCTGTCGAGCTGACTGATAAAATGATCGTAGAGCGCTATTCCCATGTGATGCATATCGTTTCAAATGTAAACGGGAAACTAAAGCCGGATGTTTCAGCAATGGATGTTCTGCGAGCAACCCTGCCTGCAGGCACATTGAGCGGGGCTCCTAAGGTTCGTGCAATGGAGATAATTGATGAACTGGAACCGGTTAAACGTGGCGTGTATGGCGGTGCGGTAGGTTATCTGTCCTGGAATGGTAATATGGATACGGCCATAGCGATTCGGACCGCAGTGATTAAAGATGATGTTCTGCATATACAAGCTGGTGCAGGTATCGTCGCAGATTCCATCCCTCGACTTGAGTGGAAAGAAACCATGAATAAAGGCCGTGCTGTCTTTAGTGCTGTGTCAATGGTTGAACGTGGTTTAGATAATCTCTGATAAGACTACTTATTGACTATACTGCTATTTCTAGTGGTGGTTAGCCTATTGTGTTGACCACCATCAGTTTGTTTCTTAGCAAATTGATTATCCTAAGTAGCTGTCACTGTAGATCGGAATGGGATTATAAAAATGAAAATAGCCGCTTCCTTTATTACTTTATTGTTCAGTTTGTTTTGGGTGCCATCTCTTCTGGCTGCGCCATACAAAGTGCTAGTGGTTATGAGCTATGAAGAGGATTTTCACTGGAGTAAGTCAATTAAAGTGGGCATTGAATCTGCATTGCTCACACATGCCGACCTGACTTTTTTTTATATGGACACTAAGGTAAACAGATCGGGTGGCCCAGAAAAAGCCAAAGAAGCTTTTGAAGTCTATAAAGCAATACAGCCTGATGGCGTTATCACTATTGATGATAACGCCCAGTCTATGTTTGTCTTACCATATCTGAAAGGCAAGGTATCTACTCCAATAATGTTTGCTGGTGTAAATGCTGAGCCTTCTGTTTATGGCTTTCCAAATAAACACATATCTGGCGTCCTGGAACGAGGCCATATACGTGAATCGATTGCTTTCTTGAAGCAGCTTATGCCAGATGTAAACAGTGTTGGCTTCCTGGTAAAAGACAGTGCCTCCGGCAAGGCGGTTATTTCACAAGTGGCATTGGAAAAAGAGGCTTATCCAGCGCTGTCCTGTGGAATTAAGTACGTCAAGAACGATGTTGATGTCGATACTGCTTCTGCAGAATTGGAAAAGTTATGTGATGCCGTTTACATCGATGGCGCAGCGGGGATCAATAAATCAGGTGGTGGTACTTTCACCTATACTGAACTTTTTTCACGTGTGGATAAGCAATTTTCTGGTCCAATTATTGGGGCAAACAGACATCATGTTGAGAGCGGAGCTTTCAGTGCGGTGATTAAAACAGGTTATGAACAGGGTGAAACGTCTGCTCGTATGCTTTTGAAAGCGATGCAGGGAACCCCTTTGGCGGAACTGCCAATAACCAGAAATTACCGGGGACGAAGAGTATTAAGTGCATTAGCACTGAAAAAATTCAATATTTCGCCTCGTCCAGTACTTCTGAAGGGTGTTGAACTTATTCGCGGTCTATAAACATGATATTGCCTTCGCATTTTAGGTTAAGTAGTAAACTGCACATTCTGGTTGGAACAATAGCTTTAGCTCTTGGGTTAATGGCGGCTTTAATGTTGGCCGCATTGGACGATGTCAGGCAGCTGTCTAAAGAAACTGCCTCTAATCAGGTTTCCAAACTGCTTGAAAACACCCGGTTTGGTCGTCAGCTTTCTGAAATTCTCTTAGATGTGAAACTATTAGAAAGCGGTTTCTACGCTAATATGCCACTGCTTCATGATAAGGGCGATGAGATTCAGCAACGTTTGAATAAACTGGTGCTGAATGCTCCTGATGAGTTGCACCGGGACTCCTTAGTGGAATACACAGATAATTTCAGAACCTATCTGCGAATCTGCTCTTCTATCAATCTAGCTTTAGAGCAGCAAGCCCTTCTCTCACTTAGTTTGAATACCCAGTTAGATCTATTAGAAAGTAAATTAAGTAAATGGTTGGTAGAGGCAACTATTCAAGGGGAAGATGTCTATTTCTATGAGCAGTTACTTTCGCTGGTTACAGGCTATCGTGAAACACTTTTGAGGATCGGACAGCAGCAAGCATTTCATGAAGGCTATACCCTGAAACGAGCACAGACTGACTGGTACCAGAAGATACAGCGGTTGATAGATGATTTTTTGTCGCGTTTGGAAACCGCATCAGCATCTACTCCAGAAATCTCATTAATTACTTCCAGTATGCAGGATAACCTTGAGTTATTCCGTCTCAGTCACACAGTCCTGGAAAAAAATGTACAGGATTTCTGGCGTTATGCTGTTGTGAATGAAAAGTCAGCTAATCATGCGTTTCTGGTGCTTTCTGAGGCAGAAAAAATTACAGAAAGTACAGCGAATAGGTTGGCAGGTTTGCTGGAAAATATCATAACAAATGCCAGAGATAACATTCTGTTAATACTGGTACTGGTATTACTTATTGCCGTTGTATCTGCAACGATCCTGATCAGGACCCAGATCCGTGAGCCATTAGAGGGGCTTATTTCAGGTATAGAGCAGTTTCGTAATGGTAATCTTGGTCAGTTGATTGATTTGCAGCGAAAGGATGAGTGGTTTCAGGTTCAGACAGCTTTGAATCAGATGGCTCAGGCACTGCAAAGAAGTTATGAACAGCTGAAGGAAAAACAGGAAAATCTTAACCATCTGGCTCATCATGACTCTCTGACAGGACTTCCCAATCGACTTCTACTACTGGAGCGATTGGAACACTCACTGTTGAAAACAGATCGAACAGATGACAGTTGTGCCATGTTGTTCATGGATATTGATCGCTTTAAAAACGTAAATGACAGCCTTGGGCACGCAGCCGGAGATCAGTTGTTATGCGAAATAGCGCAGAGGATTAATAAAACGGTGCGTAAAGTGGATACGGTATCACGCTTGGGAGGAGATGAATTTACTATTATTTTAGATTCATTGTCTGACCCTCATGATGCCGCGCTTGTTGCGCAGGCAATACGGAATAAACTGGCAAAGCCGATTCATATTTCAGGCCGGGATATTTACATCACCAGTAGTATCGGCATCAGTGTCTATCCACAGGATGGAACTGATGCGGAAACACTGATTAAAAATGCCGATGCTGCAATGTATAAAGCTAAGCAGAACGGTCGTAACGGTTATCAGTTTTATACGCAGCAGATGACTGAAGAAGCATTTTCACGGATGGAGCTGGAATCGAGTCTGCATAAGGCGATTCAGAACGACGAATTTATAGTTTTTTATCAGCCGCAAGTTGATTTGCGTAGTGGTGAGGTGATTGGAGCTGAGGCTTTAATCCGCTGGCATCATCCGGAGAAAGGTTTGTTACCGCCAGACTCTTTTATTCCGATTGCTGAGGATACTGGACTGATCCTAGAGATTGATTTTTGGGTACTTCGTAACGTCTGTAAGCAATTGCAATCCTGGTATCAGAGTTGCCCAGAGTCCAAAAGCTTAACCATATCAGTCAATCTGTCTGGTAGGCATATGGAACAGAGTAATCTGCCGGATATTGTGAGAGAAATTGTTGATGGTGAAGGTATTGATAGTGGAAAAATTGAGCTTGAAATTACAGAGAGCTTTATTATGCATCACCTGGAGCGTTCTTCTGAGATGTTGAAGCAGATTAAAAAAGATGGTTTTAGAATTGCTATCGATGATTTTGGTACCGGTTATTCATCCTTAAATTACCTTAAAAAACTACCGGTTGATACTTTAAAAATAGACCGCACGTTTGTTGCAGATCTGAAAGAGGATAAGCATGACGAAGCTATTGTTAAGTCAGTTATCTCGCTTGGGGAAAATCTAGGGCTCTCGGTGGTTGCCGAAGGGATAGAGAATCAGTCACAGCTGGCTTTTTTGCGTGCTGAAAAATGTACTATTGGTCAGGGGTATTATTTTGAGAGGCCAATCATTGCTGAAGATTTCATTCAGCTGGTTAGAGAAAAACGCAACGTGTTTAACTAATATTGGGTAAGCTGCGATCTTGCTGTTAGAATCCTCCTTTGATTTTTACCACCATGGTTATCCTGGCCCGAAGATACTTCTCTGTTCTAAAGCGGCCCTGCATAAATTAAGGTAAGAAAATAATGTTATTGATGATAGATAATTACGACTCGTTTACCTATAACGTTGTGCAGTACTTGGGTGAGCTTGGTGCAGATGTACAGGTATACCGTAATGATGAGATTACGATTGATGAGATAGAAAAACTCAACCCTAGTCAGTTGGTGGTTTCACCTGGACCCTGTACTCCTAATGAAGCGGGAGTTTCTGTAGCAGCAATCAAACATTTTGCCGGTCAAATTCCGATTCTGGGTATTTGCCTTGGGCATCAGAGTATTGCTCAGGCGTTTGGCGGTGATATTGTGCGCGCTAAGCAGGTCATGCATGGCAAACTATCTGCGATTCACCATGAAGGGAAGGGCGTGTTTTCTGGTCTGAATAATCCCGTTGAAGTGACTCGCTATCATTCGTTGGTCATTGATCAGAGTACTCTGCCTGATTGCCTGGAGGTTACGTCCTGGACTGAGGATGAGGATGGTAATTTCGATGAGATCATGGGCGTGCGTCATAAGGAGCTGGATATTGAAGGTGTTCAGTTCCATCCAGAATCAATTCTAACTGAACAGGGCCACGAGCTCTTGGCTAATTTTTTGAAACGTAGCTAAAACGAAGCTCAGAAATAGCAGGTTAAAAAAAATGGATATTAAACAGGCATTGGCATCGGTGGTAGAAGGCAACAATCTATCCCAGGCGGAAATGAAACAGGTAATGAATCAGATCATGACGGGCAATGCGACTGATGCTCAGATTGGCGGTCTGCTGATTGCTCTACGAATGAAGGGCGAAACTGTAGATGAGATTACAGGCGCAGCAGACGGTATGCGTGAACTGGCAACTCCTGTGCATATTTCTGCGGAAAAAGCTGTAGATATTGTGGGTACAGGTGGTGATGGTGCGAACCTGTTTAACGTATCCAGTGCATGTTCTTTTGTCGTTGCAGCGGCGGGTGGCAATGTTGCAAAACATGGTAACCGTTCAGTTTCTTCCAGTTCAGGTTCAGCGGATCTGCTGGAAACTGCAGGTGTTAACCTGGCCCTGAACCCGGAGCAGGTTGCACAGTGCATTGATCAGGTGGGTGTTGGTTTTATGTTTGCACCACAACACCACAGTGCTATGAAATATGCCATTGGCCCTCGTAAGGAGATGGCGTTACGGACGTTGTTTAATATTCTCGGTCCACTGACGAATCCTGCTGGCGCTAAACACTACCTTTTAGGGGTGTTTGATAAGTCCCTGTGTAAGCCAATGGCTGAAGCACTTAAATCTCTGGGGGCGGTTCATGCTTTGGTTGTGCATGCCGCTGAAGGTTTGGATGAGATTAGCCTGGCTGGAGATACTTTTGTCGCGGAATTAAAAGATGGTGCTGTGTCTGAGTATGTTATAAACGCTGAAGATGCGGGCCTGGATAGGCAGTCTCTGGACGGGCTTCAGGTAAACAGTTCAAGTGAAAGTTTTGCCCTGATTGAATCTGCTTTTGCTGGTGAGCATGCGAAAGCGATCGATATGATTGCTCTTAATGCTGGGGCTGCATTGTATGCAGCAGATATTGCAGAAACGCTGAAAGAGGGTGTGGCTAAAGCTAAAGATGTCATTCTTAATGGCGGAGCTGCAACTAAGGTAAAAGAACTGTCTGAATTCAGTCAGGCTTTTAAAGGTTAAGCTTTTTAAGGTTAAGTCATGTCTGATACACCAACGATTTTAAAGAAAATTCTGGCTCGAAAAGCGGAAGAGGTGGCTGAACGTCAGCCTAAAGTTTCGATAGCTGATCTGAAAGGCAGAATTGCTGATCAGCAGGGAAGTCATTTTGATCCACGTGGCTTTGCGGCCAATATGGCAAAAGCGATTGCTGAAGGTCGCTCTGCGGTAATAGCGGAAGCTAAAAAGCACAGCCCTTCAAAAGGTTTGCTGCGTGACCCGTTCCTACCTGCAGAAATTGCAAAATCGTATGAAACTGGTGGTGCTAGCTGTCTTTCGGTTCTTACTGACAGGGATTACTTCCACGGCTGTGAAGAATACCTGGTGACAGCACGGGCGGCGTGTTCATTGCCAATTATCCGTAAGGATTTTATCGTTGACCCGTATCAAGTGTATGAAGCGCGAGCAATAGGTGCTGATTGTATCCTGCTGATTGTGTCTGCTCTGGAAAATCAGCAGATGGCAGATCTGAACGCTCTTGCTGTAGAACTGGGTATGGATGTTTTGATTGAGGTGCATGGCGCAGATGAGTTGGATCGTGCTCTACCGCTTAATAATAAGTTGGTGGGTATTAACAACCGTAATCTGCATACGTTCGAAGTGACTCTGAATAATACCTACGATCTGCTTTCATCGATTCCGGATGATCGTATTGTGATCACCGAGAGCGGAATTCACTCCCGTGAAGATGTGCAGGCCATGCGCGAGCATAACGTCCACAGCTTCTTGGTGGGTGAGGCATTTATGCGTGCTGAAGATCCGGGTCAGAAATTAAAAGAATTATTTGAATAAGGTAAAAGCTTCATGAGTATGAATGCCAAGGTTAAATGGGATGGGGATGTGCGTTTTCAGGGCACTACCGGTTCCGGCTTTGAAGTAATGATTGACGGTGAACTTAAGCAGGGCCCGCGTCCGATGGAGCTGATGCTTCTGGGTCTGGGTGGTTGCACCAGTTACGATGTGGTGGGGATACTCAAGAAAACCCGTCAGGATGTAGTGGACTGTGTAGCGGAAATCGATGCTGAGCGAGCAGATGAAGTTCCTTCAGTATTCACAAAGATTCATGTGAAATTTGTAGTTTCCGGTCGTGACCTAAATCCTAAAAAAGTTGAACGTGCGGTCAAGCTTTCAGCTGAACAATACTGCTCTGCATCACTGATGCTGGAAAAGGGTGGTGTTGAGATTACGCACAGCTTTGAGATTGTTGAAGTCGAGTAAGGGCTGTTAAGCCTGAATTACGGGGTGGGTGCTGAATAATTAAGCTGTTGCTTTCCTATTCGTACCCAAGACGTAGCTGCTCCAGTTTTTCTGTAGCAAGATCAATGTCAACACTGACTCCCTTATCGGTCACCCGCCTACCCATAGGAGCCGTACGGTTCACTTTCAGCCTTAGCTCTAAATGATTGCGTTTTTCTCGGTCTGTCCTGCGGTCGTGAATGGATCTACGCCTTTCCTCTCCCTGATACGAGGCAAACATCCAGTTTTTCCACCACTCTTCAGCTTCAACCAAGCAATGAAGATCTGGACTGACTCGTTCCAAAGCTTCCTCATCTTTGACCCAGTAATAAACTACCCGATCTTGATACAGATCTTTTACCAGTTTCAATCTATCCTCCCTATAGGTTGGGCATGGTCTTTACAGTCTAGCTAAAAATTATTCATTGTAATAGGTAGGAGAAGTTACCCAGTGATTTGATTGTAATTGGCTATGAATAAAGGCAGGAATGGATTTAGGAACAGCAGCAAAGAGCGGAATAGTTTGATGGTATAAGCTTTGAAAAATACTTATGCTGGAAAACTAAGTAAGTTCACTATTGTATATCACTTCACCTTTTCTGAAGCACACTCCACCACCATTGTGTTCTTCAGTAATCTTCAACGGGTAGTCAGCAATATGAATTTTCACGTTAGGGTATATCTTGCCTCGTACAATCAGGTTTGACGTACTTAATTTTGAATCCCGAGCCATACGCAGTCGTCTGATTTTGTGTTTAAGCGTCGATGTGAGTGTTTTTGTTCGTTTTATGGCGGTTATAAGTTGTTTAGTTTTTTTGATTGTATCGGGTGTTTTGGGAAGCGTTTTGTATGCTGGTAAAAGTAATAGCATCTCTTCATAAAGCTTTTGATTTTCCGTCAGTTTATGATTGATCTGTTGTTCCAGATTAGAAATTTCCTGATAATTGCAACACATTCTAATCACGGTTGGGATAAAGGCTTCTGTACCATAGTTTGCGCAGCGAACCCCCTTGCAAGCCATAGTAATACCACCAATCAATTTGCTGTTACGGTCTTTTGAGTTGCGCCCTATTTCGAGGATGTCATGAGTTTGTGTATAGCAATGTAAGAGTTGCTTATCTACTTTGATATCTTTTTTTGCTTCAAGCCGGGTATATTGAGCAAATCCAATCTGAATATGTCCGCCAGCTGATAGGTGGCAATTTATTTCATCAACATTGAACTGCTTGTTACGATCCTGCTGTCGCCCTATAACACCGTTACGAACAACGATGTCTCCATCGGCTTGTATATTTGCATAATACACAGAACCGCCAATGGTAATATCGCCAGTTGCAGAGATTTTCATGGAATCACCGACATCCCCCTGAATTATCACGCTGCCATCAAAGGTTACATGCCCTGTGCTGACGTCCACCTTAGAAGTAGTATAAATCTGATCTACACGAATACCGCGGGGCTGCTCAACCGGTATGCCCTGACGGGTTGCAACGATTTTGTCTTTGCTGTCACTTAGTGTGACACCATCTGCCGGGGTAAATGGGACTTCTTTTCCGGGTTTGGGCGGGATCACGTCTCCTGTCACAGTGAAACCATTTATCCCCGGTGTTGGAGGTTCAAGGTGCATTAGCAGCTCACCTTCTGTGACGGTGATAATCTCTCCAAAATCTAGCAGATCTACGGTGCCATCCTCTCTCTTCTGAGGTGTGGTGAGTTGTTGCCTCAGAGTCTGGACGTCAGATATCCATTGTCCATCTTGGCCATGTTCTGGGTTTTTTCCACTCGCGATCTCTTTCGTAATCACTGAACCAGGTTTGGCCTTATGGGCTTCGGTTAAAAGCGCTTTCAATTCCGGACTTTTCAAACCTTTGCGAATATTGGCTGCGGCCAAGGCCTGCTTTAATTGATTTGGCCCTATTGGCTTACCACCATAAGCAGAACGAATGGTTGCTGTTGCTATTAATTTATCTGGACTGAGTTGTAAGGCTAGTTGAGCGTCAATTCGTTTTGCGATGATGAAAGAGATGGGTAGGTTGGTATCATTTTGTTCTTTATCTGCGAGAAGAGCTTCGGCGGCACTGACAAGCTGGTTAATACCCGCATCTTCACATTTGAAGTTCGCAAAATCAGATTCTTCCAGCAGGTGTTGTATGGAAGAGCAGTCAACCGTTTCAGTATCGGGGCATTGTTCGATAACAGCTTCCACCGATTTATGATCATCGGTTTCACGCAGGTTGATACAACCCATATATAATGCCCCTACAATTTTGATCTATTAAGTATTGTATTTATTTATAAAAAATCAAATAAATCAGCAAATTAGGCCTGTTTTACCCCATAGTTAATACAGTATGTATTGAGTGTGAAACAAAACTGTAAAGTACAGGGTTCGGCACAAGTGTGTACTTTTTAACCAGTTTCTTCAAGGGGCGTATCCAGATAAACTGTGGGTAAGTCCTTGAGTATACTGAGTAATAAATCCTACAGGCCTGTAATTGCGGGGGCGTAGAGATGTGCTCAAATTTTTATCAGTGTGATTTAGTTTAAGAAGCTATCGATCATTTCTCCCAGTTTTTCAATAGGTTGAATCGGCTCCGGTAGCTTTGTGTAGTGGGCTTAGCAGAGCCTGATGTGGTGCTTAAAGCGCTTGTCTGCGCAGAATAGATTACCAGGCGCAATACCAATGCCCGTTTCCAGAGCCAGTTGAAATAACCGGTAACTGCTCACTTGTTCAGGGAGTCCAAACCACCGCAAAAATACCTCCTTCAGGAGGGATGAAGAGGCTATGTTTCGTTTTTAACTTATCTGTACCCAACACTCTGTTGGTGTTCCTTTTGACTTTCTAGCCGCCTACCCAGAGTGAAATTCGAATTATGGGGAATCACGATGTTTAGTAAACAGCAGCAATTAGCTATGGTGCCTTGGGCATTTGTAGGGATATGGAGCACCGGATTTATTGGTGCTAAATATGCCGTGCCTTATATGGAACCTTTCAGTGTTCTGTTAACGCGTATGTTGCTGACACTAATGGTGTTTGCGGCTTTATTATGGTGGCGACGACCGCACTGGTGCTCTTTGCCTAAGGCAGGGCATCAGATGATTGTTGGATTTCTGGTACATGCTTGTTACCTGGGAGGGGTCTTTGTTGCAATTGACTGGACCTTACCTGCGGGAATTACCTCTCTGGTTATGGGACTTCAGCCTTTGCTTACGGCACTACTGGGGTGGTTATGGCTAAGTGAACGCTTACATTCCCGGCAATGGTTTGGGTTGCTCTTAGGACTGGTTGGTGTGGTACTGGTGGTGAGTCAAAATGTGAAAGGTGGTGCAGCTGCGGATTGGGATGCGTGGAGTGCTGCTTTTGTGGCGCTGGGAGCCATTGCTGTTGGCACGTTGTATCAGAAGCGCTTCGGTAAAGGCGTCGACTTGATGGTGGGTGCTTTCTATCAATACCTTGCTACTGCTGTTGTGATGGCTGTCCTTGCATGGCAGTTTGATACAGGGGTCGTTGAGTGGAATTTTCAGCTCATTGGCGCTTTGATATGGATGGTACTGGCGCTGTCTGTTGTGGGAATCTTATTGTTGTTGCTGATGATTAGGGAAGGTGAGGCGAGTAAGGTTGTTAGTTATTTTTACCTTGTACCGCCACTGACAGCACTGGAAGCCTGGATCTTATTTGATGAAACTCTCAGCGTGATGGCGATTGTCGGTATTGTTGTGGCAGTATGTGGTGTTTACCTGACCGTGAAGAAGCAGGCCCAACAAGATTAGTCTGTGCTATGGCTAATGCGGACTAGCTTAAAGTTTCCATTTGACATAATGCATTCGGCCTGATGAAAATATTGCCTTGCTTTACGTTCAATGGGAATGTGAATGTTGGTTACAAAGCAGGCAATGCCTCGGTGGGCCAGGCGATCATGAGTGGCTTTCAAAAAACGGTCGGTCAGGTCGCCATCAACTGAAAAGCCGGCGTGGAATGGCGGATTGCAGATAATTAGATCGTACTTTTCTGTGATTCCTTCAGCGCAACTTGCAGGAACCACTTTGCCGTTTATGGGGTAGCGGTCAAAGTTACGCTCACAAGCATGGATTGCCGCAGAATTATTGTCGGTGGCAGTGACAGGAATATCCAGATGGCTGAGGTTGAGGGATAAATAACCATAACCGCAGCCCAGATCCAGCGCATTTTTCGGCGGCTCCACCATGGTCATCAGAAAACTGTCCAGATTTTCAATTAGGTATGCACTGCCTCTATCAATCTTGTCCCAACCGAAGACACCGGGTTTGCTGTAATACTCGAATTTGTTATCAGCACAGGTGATTCGTAACTCTGGATAGTTTTTATCATCCACAAGGTGGTCAGGTTCGCTGTTTATTTTGTCTAATATCGCCAGCCAGGTGCCTCTATCTGCTTTTTTGTTTTCTCCGGTACCAAAGAGCTTTTTCGCATTACTGAAATAGCTTTTGATCCCTTCGTTTTTTTCACCAGCCAGAATCAATTGGCCTTCCGGTTTGAGACAGCGAAAGGCTTGATTGATGATGTGATTCACCACCGGTTTTTCTTTAGATATTCGATAAACAACTCTGTCCAGGGAGCTATCTTCGATAATAGAAAAATCATAATCGGAGAAAAAAACTTTCCAGTCCTGCTTTTGCAAGTGCTGGTTCAGATCTATACGGTTGGTTATCACCGTCACTGAACTGTTGGCCGTCAGGTTGGCCGAGAGAAGGTTCTCATCCGCGAGCCAGAGGGTGCGACCCTGTTGTTCTTTTAGGTATGGAACCAGCAGATTGAAGGCAGAGTCACTCATTTGATGCTTTTTATCTCTTCGTCAGTAAGAAAACGGTACTCACCTGGCTCCAGATCTTCGTCCAGAGTAATCGCACCTATTTGTGTTCGGTGCAGTTCAACTACCTTGTTACCTATGGCTGCGAACATTCGTTTGACCTGATGGTAACGACCCTCGGTCAGAATGACTTCGGCTTCATTTTCTGTTGCAAGGTGTAATTTAGCCGTTTTTGTTGGCTCCTTATCATTGATAAGCATCAGTCCCTTTTCGAATTTCTTAATGGCATCCTCAGGGATGGGGTCGGCTGTAACAACTTGATACACTTTGCCGGTCTTGTGTTTAGGGGAAGTGATTCTATGCGCCCACTGTCCATTGGTTGTGATTAAAACCAGTCCCGTCGTATCGACATCCAGACGCCCGCAGATGATCAGCTCATCAGCCCGGGGAAGGTCAATCAGGCTGAGCACTGTTGGATGGGTACCGTCATCATTGGAGCACACGCAGCCCAAAGGCTTATGCAACATCAGATATTTCTCGCCAGGCGCTTCTACCGGGTAGCCACTTAGATACACTTCATCTAAATCAGTCAGGTGCATGCTTGGATCGGTCACCTCGTTATCATTTACGAGTACTTCTCCGGCTTTCATAAAACGACGAACTTCCTTTCGGGAAAATCCAGTGGATTGGGCTAGGTATTTATCTAAACGCATAGGTGAGAATAACGCTGAAGTTCAGGAAAGCAGCTATTATATCTGAAGTATCCGGGCTGCTGCGAATCTGTTCTCAGGTTTCTAAAGGCCATGTTAGATGTAACGTTTTTTGTACAGAGGTTTTAGGATAATATACGCGCCTTCATAACCGGAGCCCATCTGTGAAACTGTTTGTTGATAACCTTACTAATGTTGATTTTTCCTATCTGCACCCACACCGTGGTTTGATGGGAGAATCCTGGCTGGTTCAGTTAGAGCTGGATGGCGATCTGAATGAGCAAGGTATGATCTGTGATTTCGGCATTGTCAAAAAAGAGGTTAAGAACTGGTTTGATCGTTGGGTTGATCATGCTTTGGTTATTCCAACAGGAATGCCGCGATTAAGTCACTCTACTCATGAAGGTTATACCGAGGTTGAATGGCTATACCCTGATGCTGAGAGCTTTTATTGCCGCTCCCCGGAACAGGCTATTTGTTTGGTTGGTGTGCCGGAGATAACTGAGCATACCCTTGCTGAGTGGTGCCGCGATAAGCTTCTGGAGCTCTTCCCAGAAGAGGTTAAAGGTTTAAAAATCTCTTTTGTACCTGAGCGTATAGATGGGGCCTTTTACCACTATAGCCATGGCTTGCAAAAACATGATGGTAATTGCCAGCGTATAGCTCATGGCCACCGCTCTAAAATTGAGATTTACATTAACGATCAACGTGATACGGATCTGGAATTGGAATGGGCTGGGCGCTTTAAAGATATCTATATTGGCTCAGAAACGCATCTCGTTGAACAGTGTGAATCCCGCCATCATTACGCCTATTCCGCTCCGCAGGGGGATTTTGCAATAAGCCTGCCGGCTACTGTTTGTTACCTGATTAACACGGATAGTACGGTTGAGTTAATTGCTGCTCATCTGGCACACAAAATTAAACAAACTAATCCTGAAAACGAAGTGATGGTGAGAGCTTATGAAGGGGTTGGAAAAGGTGCGATTGTTGTGTGTTAGGTGTTTTTGAAACCTGTCTACTAAATGTACTACTGTAAGTTCTTCTCAACTTAGGCTATTTTATAAGCTTATTATGCTGCACTGCAGCAATTGAGGTGTTTATGGTTGATTCTCTAGAAAAAAATCAAAACTCTAGGATACCGCGTAATCAAGCGGCTGGTTCTGACAATCGAGTGCCATGTAGGCTTAATGCCGCGTTTCCGAGGGTTGGATTAAAGCCGACCCCTTGGTGTGTCCCACCACAAAAACGAAAAGTTCTGGAGCAACCAGAGATCTCTGTAAAAACTCACGGGCTGAGCACACTATTAGAAAATGGTTCTTCGGGGAAAATTAGTTCTGAATGGATGATACCTGGTTCTATTTATTTTCAATCTATGGGGTTAGTTGAGCAGCAAGTTCAGTTGATGTGGCTGTGCTGGCTCAATGCAGTGTATGGAGTAAAAGTTAAGGGTGCCTGATACTGCCAAAAAGGCATAAAAAAACCGCTGTGCGGACACAGCGGCTTAACTTATCGGACGGTACTAATCAGGAAGTCTAGATTAGTCTCGCTCGATTGCAAGTGCAGTACCCATGCCACCACCGATACACAGGGTAGCCAGGCCTTTCTTCGCGTCACGCTTGTTCATTTCGTGGATCAGGCTTACGAATACACGGCAGCCAGATGCACCGATAGGATGACCCAGAGCGATTGCACCACCGTTAACATTCACGATGTCAGTGTTCCAGCCCAGATCTTTGTTTACAGACATAGCCTGTGCAGCGAAGGCTTCGTTCGCTTCAACCAGTTCTAGATCATCGATAGACCAGCCTGCTTTTTCCAGCGCTTTCTGAGTTGCGCAGATTGGGCCAGTACCCATGATTGAAGGATCAATACCTGCGTTACCGAATGCTGTAACTTTAGCCAGTACTGGCAGACCTAATTCTTTCGCTTTTTCAGCAGAGCATACAATTACAGCGGCAGCACCATCGTTGATAGTCGATGAGTTGCCTGCTGTTACTGTGCCGTCTTTTTTAAATGCAGGACGCAGTTTGCCTAAGGCTTCAGCAGTACAACCGAAACGTGGCTGCTCATCCGTATCAAATACGATTGGATCACCTTTACGCTGTGGAATCGTTACCGGAATGATTTCGTCTTTAAAACGACCGGAAGTTACCGCCGCTTCTGCTTTATTTTGAGATGCAGATGCGAAAGCATCCTGTTCTTCACGAGTGAAACCGTATTTTTCAACGATGTTCTCTGTAGTGATACCCATGTGGTAATCATTAAATGCATCCCACAGGCCATCTTTAATCATGGTATCAACCATCTTCCAGTCACCCATGCGGGCACCGTTACGGGAGTTAGGTAGAACGTGAGGTGATGCACTCATGTTTTCCTGACCGCCCGCGATGATGATGTCAGCATCGCCACAGCGGATAGCCTGAGTAGCCATCTGTACTGCTTTAAGGCCGGAACCACATACCTTGTTGATCGTGATTGCTGGAACTTCAATTGGAAGGCCACCGTTCAGGGTAGCCTGACGAGCAGGGTTTTGACCGCAACCAGCCGCTAAAACCTGACCAAGAATTACTTCATCTACTTTGGAGGGATCTAGATCGATTTTTTCCAGAAGACCTTTGATTACAGTTGCACCCAGATCTGATGCTGGAATTTTAGACAATGAACCACCGAAAGTACCAACTGCGGTACGACCAGCAGCAACAATAACAACGTCACGCATTCGAAATGCCTCTTAACTTAGCTATGTACAGTTTGAAAATTTTGACAATGTTAGATCATCTTTATGACCGAACTATTGCCTGCCAAAACGGGAGAGTTCCATAACCGTGAAAACTGCATTATTGACTAGGTTGAACGCTCTTTTTTTGGTCAGCAATGTCGTAAAATTATAATTATTATATGTAAGGGAAACCCCCGACCCTTGCAGTCTGCTAGACATGGTTGCCCTTTGTCAACCCACGTAGTCAGTGGGTTATTGCAACTTACATGCGGATAGACTGTTTTTTAATCTATAGCGAAAATGCTATCAGCTTGAGGTAGCTTAAAAAGACAACTTGAGTAGTGTTTTTGGCAATAAATAGTAAGGGAATTCCTGTACTTCCGGATAGTAAGTGGGTCTATGCCGGAAGTCGGAGATTATTAGAGATTAATTTGGATATTATCGATTAATCTTGCTGGACCGAGTTTAGCTGCGGCAACGATGACTAATTCTTTATCGTCTTTGCCGGCTGGTTGCAGGTCATATCGACGACAGATTTTATAATAGTCCCTCTCGAAGCCAATACTTTCCAGTTTATCTTGCGCTTGCACTTCTATGGATAAGAAATCTTTATGGCCGGATTTGAGCAAATTAGCAGATTCCTGAAGTGTGACATACAGATTAGTTGCAATTTCCAGCTCTTCAGTACTTAAGTAACCGTTACGAGAGCTGAGGGCGAGTCCTTTGTCATTACGAGCGATCGGTGCGCCTTGTATCTCAACTGGAAGGCTTAGATCTTCAGTCATCCTGCTGATAACCATCAGTTGCTGGAAATCTTTTTCACCAAATATGGCAACGTCAGGCTGGACCATACCAAACAGTTTAGCTACAACGGTAGCGACGCCACGAAAGTGTCCTGGACGGCTTTCACCACAGTACATGTCAGAGATTACAGGTACTTCCACTTGCGTTTGAGCTTCTCGTCCATGAGGGTAGACCTCTGCATCAGAGGGAGCAAACAGATAATCGCAGCCTCTGGAAACCAGTTTTTCCTTATCTTGTTGCAAGGTACGAGGGTAATTATCCAGGTCCTCGCCTAAGCCAAACTGCAGTGGGTTAACAAAAATTGAAGAGACAACAATATTGCTACTGGCTTTTGCCTGATCTATCAGTTGCAGGTGTCCTTCATGTAGATTACCCATGGTTGGGACAAACCCAATACGCTTGCCATTAAGGCGTTCTGCGTTCAGAGCTGAACGGAGTTCAGCAATCGTATGGATGGTACGCATATTATTCGAATCCGTGGTCTTCTGCTGGGAAGCTACTGTCTTTTACCGCTTTCACATAGTTGGAAACTGCTTCTTCAATTGAGGAGGCTTCCGTCATAAAGTTTTTAACAAACTTAGGACTGCGACCTGGAGTAATTCCCAGCATGTCGTGCATTACTAGTACTTGTGCATCGGTACCTGCGCCCGCGCCAATACCAATAACTGGTATATCTACTGCCATTGTAATTTCCTGAGCTAACAGGCTCGGAACACATTCCAGAAGAATGATGCTGGCTCCAGCATCTTGCAGCAGCACGGCATCATTGATCATCTGCTGAGCACTTTCTTTGTCGCGACCCTGTACTCGGTAGCCCCCCAGTTTATTCACTGTCTGTGGCGTTAAACCAAGATGTGCACATACTGGAATTCCTCGTTCAGCCAGAAGGGAGACGGTATCAGCCAACCAAGCACCACCTTCAAGCTTGACCATGTTGGCACCGGCTTGCATTAATGCAGCTGAGCTGTCCATTGCCTGCTCTGGCGTTGCGTAACTCATAAACGGCAGATCGCTCATAATCAAGCTGCCCTGATTACCACGTGCGACGGCCTGAGTATGGTATGCCATCTCTTCAACGGTTACTGGAAGGGTACTGTCATTGCCCTGAAGAACCATGCCCAATGAATCACCAACTAGAATAACTTCAACACCCGCAGTGCTGACCAAGTGGGAGAAACAGGCGTCGTAAGCGGTCAGTACCGCAAATTTGTCGCCATTTTTTTTCATTGCAGACAGGGTGTGCAGAGTAATATTGCTCATGGAAATAGCTTCCTGTGATTTCACGTAGGCGCGATTATACCTATATCTTAGCCAGAGTTCCCATAGGGCATTCTACTAATAGCTGAGATAGAAGTGTGCCATCTGGGAATGTAAGTTCAGGTAGAATTTCGGCCAAAGGGTATAAAACAAAGCTGCGTTCTTGCATAAACGCGTGCGGAACTGTCAGTCTGTCAGTACAGATTTTTTGAGGGCCATAAAGTAATAAGTCCAGATCAAGTGTTCTAGGACCCCAATGTCGTTCACGAATACGTCGGTGACTTTGCTCAATTGCTTGCAGTTGGTCCAGCAGATCGTGCGCTTCAAGGCTGGTATCCAGTTCAGCGACGGCATTGATAAAGTCGGGTTGATCCTGTGGGCCAACGGGAGCTGAACTGTATAGGGAAGATGCACAAACCAAGGAACATTGGTTAAGTTTCGATAGCTCTTTAAGGGCGGTTTGGATCTGCCAAATCGGGTCTTCTATGTTACTACCAAGACCAATATAACAACGCACGTGTTCCATAGTTACTATCCGTTAGGCGTTGGTGCTTTCTTGCGGTTATTGCGTCTTTTTCTAGGACCGCTGCCCTGGCTTTGAGCCATTTTTTCACGTGTCGCATGGTCGGCATTCTGAAAGTCAGTCCACCACTGGCTAAGGCCATCCAGTTCTTCTCCGCTTTGTTCACGAAGTAACAACAAATCGTATGATGCTCTGAACCGAGGCTGTTCAAGCAAGCGCATAGCTTTATTGCCATTTCTGCGCGGTAATCTTAATTGCATCTCCCAGATTTCACGCATAGAGGTAGAAAAACGGCGGGGGATAGCAGTGGCTTTAACCTGTTCTCCAATTATCTGGTTTGCAGCTTCATGCAGGGCAGGTAAGGGTGGCATCTTCTTCTCACGCATTAGTTCCTGCATGCGAAGTTGTGCCGGATACCAAAGGATTGCAGCAAACAGGAAAGCAGGAGTAACGCTTTTTCGCTGTGCCAGGCGGCGGTCTGTATTTTTTAGGGCGTTTTGTATAATTCTTTCCAGCGGTGCGGGTGGATTGGAATTCAGCAATTGTTGAACCTCTGGGAAGAGAGGTTCAAACAGTTCCAGCCGTCTTAGTTGCTCAAATGAGCTTACCGCATGGCCAGACTGGAACAGCTTTAATGTTTCATCAAACAGTCGGGCTGGAGCTATGCGTTTCAGCATGGGCGCCAGTTCGCGGATGGGCTGTTCCGTTGCGCGTTCGATTTTAAAGTCCAGCTTGGCTGCGAAACGAGCTGCCCTGAGCATTCTTACGGGGTCTTCTTTGTATCGGGCTTCTGGATCACCGATCATGCGCAAAATGCCTTTCTTCAGATCTTCATAGCCATTGGTGAAATCATAAACGCAGTGATCATTTGGGCAGTAGTAAAGGGCATTTATGGTGAAGTCGCGACGTAAAGCATCTTCTTCTATTGTGCCGTAGACGTTATCCCTCAGGATCATGCCGCTGTCACATTGTTTGCCTTGCTCGCCGGACTCATCTTTAGGTTGTGTGTCGTGACCGGCACGGAAGGTGGCAACTTCAATAATTTCACGGCCAAAGCGTACATGGACCAGTTTAAAGCGGCGTCCAATCAAACGAGAACGTCTGAACAATTCAGCGGCCTCTTCTGGATGGGCATTGGTGGCTACATCAAAATCCTTGGGCTTTTTGTCCAGCAGTAAATCGCGAATACAGCCGCCCACAAGATAGCCTTCATAGCCTGAATCTGTCAGGCGGTAGCCAACCTTAAGGGCATTTTCGTCCAGATAACGACGCGAGATCTGATGCTCATCTTCATGAATAAGACGTTTGGATACTGAGGTAATCGCTTCTTCGGTGACTAGGGTGTCTTCTGTATCGATTTGAGTATTTCCGCCAAAGATGTTTTTGAGCGCGAGACCAATGGTTTTAAACAAAGCAGAGCCTATGAACTTAGATGAGTGAGCGACCAATATTGGGTGCGCAATGATACCACCGTTAAGGGGGTTAGGGGGAGGCTTTCGTCTTGTTTAAATCAGGGAGATGGGGAGCTGATCGCACTTCTGGCAACAACGGCTAGTTCTTAGCTTGTTGTTTTTGTTCCAAGAGCAATTTGGGATCGTTACTGCTTTGCTACGATCAGCTTTCTAAGCCTCATTATTATTTTTATTCGAGACGGGTGCTTATCTACATATTACCAGTTTTTATTTTTATTGGCGGATCATGTTTCTAAGCATGCTTCTTTTTGTTTTGCACCCTAATAATAGCAGTGTATGTGCCAGTTATATAAAACCTTTATAAAACAAGGAGGTATTTTTATTAGGTTGTTTTTTGCACTACTTTGGTATCGGTTTTGTTACCATGTGTTACAGCTTAAGTGTCAAGTAATGGGTAGTAAGGTAACACGTACAATTTATGTGTGTTACTTGTACTTGTTACTTTTTGGCTCTTCTGGGAATTCCAAGTTTTTGTCGGCGTTCCCATAAGCATTTACGGCTCACGCCCAGCTTCTTCGCAAGTTCAGTTTCACTCATCTGATCTTGGTTTTCCAACACAAATCGGTGGAAATAATCATCCAGAGATAAGTCTGAGTGATCTTGTTTTTCTACTAGAGGGGCGCTTTGCAGATTAAATCCGATGAGTTGATTTTCCAGAGCTTCATTGCTGGGCTTGCTGGGTATGTCCAGTCCAAGCAGTTCAGTATTTATCTCTCCAGATTCTGCCAGTATGGCAGCTCTTTCAATTGCGTGTTCAAGTTCCCTTACGTTACCTGGCCACTTATAACTTATCATCGTATCCATCGCCTCTGCAGAGAATTTCAGATTGTTAATTCCCATTTTCTGACAGGCTTTGCTTAGCAGTTTTTCAGCAATCTCTAGGATATCTTTGCCTCTTTCACGCAGGGGTGGAATGATGAGTTCCATTACATACAGGCGATAGTAGAGGTCTTCGCGGAACTGATTATTCTTTGCAAGTTCTTTGAGGTTTCTGTGTGTCGCAGCAATAAGACGTACATCCACCTTTTTGGATTGTACAGAGCCAACACGACGGATTTCCCCCTCTTGCATAAAACGTAATAGCCGTGCTTGCGCTTCAAGGGGTAACTCGCCTATCTCATCAAGAAACAGTGTTCCTCCATCCGCAGCTTCAATCAGACCGCTTCGTGCAACTGCTGCGCCTGTAAATGCGCCTTTCTCATGGCCAAACAATTCAGATTCGATCAGGCTTTCAGGAATGGCAGCGCAATTAACAGAGATCATTGGTATATGAGCGCGAGTACTTTGCTCATGAATTGCTCGTGCAGCCAACTCTTTACCAGTGCCTGATTCGCCATTAATTAAGACCGTTGCATTCGTGCGCGCGACTTTTTGGATTTTCCTTTGGAGTTCATACATTGCCGAGCATGAGCCAAACATCTGCGTTTGGCCGTGGGTTAAATCTGCCGTCTCATTACTGAGGTGAGTTTTTGTGCTTGAGCTGGAAATAATTGTCTGCACAGATTTGATCATCTCTTCATGATCAAAAGGTTTAGCAATGTAATCGACGGCACCAAGTTTCATAGCATCTACGGCCGAACGCAAGCTAGCGTAACTGGTCATGATAAGCACCGGTACTGAACGTGCCAGGCCTATTAGATCAGTTCCAGGTGCCCCCGGTAATCGAAGATCACTGATGATCAGGTTGAAATCTTTAAGGTTGAAACGGCTGGTTGCTTCATCAACAGAAGCAGCGTCATCAACATCAAAGTGATTATTTTCCAGAAGTCTGCGCAAAGCAGAACGTATGATGGTTTCATCTTCTACAATCAGAATACGGCTCATTAGGCTCTACCCTATTATCCACTATCCCAAGTTGTCGAGCTCTTCGGGCTCTTTAAGACGAGGGAGCGTTAATGCCACTTGAGTGCCTTTTTTCTGTTTGTTGTTGGCAGGGCTAATTATCTCAATACTACCATAATGTTCTTCGATAATGTTATAGACCAAAGAAAGTCCCAGTCCAGTACCTTGACCTGCTTCCTTTGTGGTGAAGAATGGTTCAAACAGGCGCTCTTGGGATTCTGTTGAAATTCCAGTGCCTTCATCCGTTACACGAATGATCACTTGTTCTGAATTCTCTACAGTATTTAACCAGATACGGTCCCCGTTTTCAGACGCATCACTGGCATTTTGCAACAAGTTGACGAAAACCTGCTGAATCTGTTGTGGGTCGCCATTAATACGGACATTATTCGGGATCTGATTAATATATTTCAGTTGCTTACCATGGCTGTCCAACGACAGAAGGTGCACCGCCTCTTCCGCACATTGGGATATAGATACAGGCAGTTGCTCCCGATTGGCGTGGGGTTGCCCTGAATGAGCAAAGCGAACCAGAGATTGAACAATGCGGCTGATGCGCTTGGTCTGTTCTACAATCTGATCTCCAGTTTCGAGGATGTATCGGTTGTCTGTTTCGAGTTTTAGGTTTTGAGCAAGGCAGGCGATACCGGTGACCGGGTTACCAATTTCATGGGCCACGCCAGCTGCAAAGCGACCAATGGATGACAAGCGCTCGTTGTGGGCCATCTTGTCCTGAATCATTTTAGTTTCAGTTTCGTCTTCCAGCAGGATGACCATCCCAAAGTCGCTCTGTTCCCTTAGGATTGTTTTGTGCAGGCTAAACCAATGGGTTTTGCCATTAATGACTAGTTTTTGTCTTTGTTGATGATCAATATTGAATCCTGCAAAGTCTCGCAGTTTGATGCACCAGGGATTTTTGTGGATTGCTAATTCGGAGCCGATTATATCGGCTGCACTGATACCAGTAAGGTTTTCGATCTCGGCATTCCAGAAGATTACTTGCCCGGCGGTATCTAATGTACACACTCCGATGGGCAGTTTCTGAAGAGTCATTCGGTGATGGCGTCTGATCTCATCAAGCTCTGCAGCCAGGCCGGTAAGTTGACTCTGGTAATTCTCCAGCTGACTTTCCATAAGGTGCACATTTCGAGCACGTATATCTAAAGGGTTGGAGGGTTGATCCAGAGGTTCAAGTAATGCCGCCGCTTCAATTGGTCCTACCAGGCCTGAGAGATTTTGCTCAAGCCGAGTTCGTAATCTTAGTAGATCCACTGGTCGCAGAGATTCGCTCTTCATGCCCATGCCATCAAGAACCTTGTAAACTTCTCGCTCGGCAGTTTTCCGTCCTAGTCTGGAGGCCAGAATTTCAACAAAGTCACTGATTCTGGACGCACGTAAATAGGTTGAGTTCGGCTTCTGTAGGGCATTAATTAAGCACGCCTGCGCTGCATTTGATTCTTCACTATCCTGCGGCACCAGCAAAGACACTGTTGCAAGTACAATGGTATTGAGGAATACGGCAAGAATCGCAATCTGATCCCAGTTATTTTGATCAACACTGAAAGGAGGTGTGTACAGGGGTTGAGTCGTGAGCAGAGGAAGCAGCATATTGAATAGCCAAATGCCCATACCAACGGTCAATCCAGCAATGAAACCCCATCGAGATGCTCGCGGCCAAAAAAGTGTAGCCAACAGGCCCGGCATAAATTGCAGGAAGGCGACGACTGCAATGATACCCATCTGATGAAGTTCGTAACCATTACCCACCTGACGATAAAAGAGATAACTGCTCAGCAGCATTGCCATAATGAGGATACGACGTAACCACAGAAGCCAGGCATAGAAACGAGGCGTTTTAGGCTTTGGTATCAGTGGTAGGATGACATGATTTTGCAAGATGGAAGCCATGGCTACGGTTGCGACAATCATGATGCCGCTTGCAGCGGATAAGCCGCCGATGAAGGCTAAAACAGTCACCCAGTTTGAATCCTGAACCAAACCTAGATTGAGGACAATAAACTGGTCGGTATCGCCTTCATTCAGAAAATCACCGGCCCAAATGATAGGTGGCACTGTTATCGCCAATAAAAACAGGAAAAGGGGCATTGCCCAGGTTGCTTTGTAGATTGTTTCTTCCGAAGAGTTTTCGGTGAAAAGCATGTGGAACATATGCGGCATAACGATGGCCGCAGTGAAAAATGCAAGTAACAGCGTTCTCCATGCTTCGCTGTCTACGGGAGAGGAAAGTCGGCTGAGGGACTCTGGATTTTGGATCAGGAACTGTTCAACTCCTGAGATACCACCCAGAATTGAAAATATGGCATACAGCGCAATAATAATTAGAGCTACTAGCTTAATCAGAGATTCAACCGCCATGGCCACCATTAGGCCTTGATGGCTACTCCTAAGGCTGGGTTGGCGTGCTCCAAAAAGGATAGAGAATAGGGCTATGACAAAACAAAATCCTAGGGCTATCTGATCGACGCTGAATTGGTCGTTGAGAATATGTAGTGTATTTGTGACCGCCTGAATTTGAATGGAAAGCATCGGCAGGGTGGCCAGTAGAGTCATAATTGCAGTGAAAGCACCTACAAAGCCACTTCGGAATCGGAAAGCAAACAGGTCAGGTAATGAACTTAACTGGTAGGTGCGGGTAATTCTTAAAATAGGAATCAGTAACACCGGCCCGAGTAGGAAAGTAATGACGGCCCCAAAATAAGAACCGAGAAAGCTGTAACCTGATTCCTGCGCGAGACTGAATGCACCATAAAAAGTCCATACACTGGCATAAACACCAATGGATAACACGTGTGTAAAAGGGTGATGGACCAGTTTTTTGGGCAGCATATTCCGCTCGGTCATATAGGCCGCACCAAACAGAAAAAACAGATATGCGATACCGATCAGGATAATGGCTGGAAGGCTAAACATCCCTGCTCCTTTTCTCAATCAGAAACGCAAATATGATTACTGCGCACCAGACTGCATAGGGTGTGTACCAAGGAGCATTCATCTGTTGCCAGCTATGAATCAGCAGAGGGAGCAATAGATATAGAGCGGGAATAAAGAGAAGTAGAACGCGATGAAATTCCATTCTACAGCTCCGGAATAAAAGTAATGCCAGGTTTATTCGGCACTTTATGAATGTCCCAATTGGCTATTCCCCATTCAATCAATTCAGTTTTGGATGCATGAACGAGATTAGGTGTTGGGGACTGACCCAAAAAATTCAAAGCGTTGAAAATAAGAATGCTGGCGTTTTTCGGGTCGATCGCAGGTGCAAAAGTTTGCTTGCTTAGTTTCTGGCCTTGCTGATTAGTGGCAACCGGGATGTGAGCATAAGCTGGAGTGGGATAGCCAAGAAGCTGTTGTAAATGAATCTGTCTCGGGGTCTCGTCCAGGAGATCGGAGCCTCTGACAACATGGGTAACACCTTGGTGAAAGTCATCTACGATCACGGCCAGTTGATAGGCAAAAAAACCGTCTTTCCTGAAAACTATGAAGTCGCCACTGCTGAGTGGCAGATTGTAAGCATGGGGGCCCTGAATTACATCACGGAAACTGATCAGGCTGTCTTTACAACAGGCTCTGACCGCACAGTTATTTAAGACTTCAGGCGGGTGTAAAAAGCAGTGTGAGTCGTAGATCGAACTCTCTGTACGCTGGAAAATTTCCTTTCTGGAACAGTTGCAATAATAGGCATCCCGATTATCCAAAAGCTGTCTTAAAACTTTTTGATAAAGTTCAATGCGTTCACTTTGCAGAGCTAATTCGCCATCCCAGTAAAAGCCAAACGCTTCCAGAATATCTGGAAATTTTTCTGTTAATCCAGGCTGCTCTCTGGGTGGATCAAGATCTTCTATTCTTAGAAGCCATTGTCCATCATTGGCGCGGGCATCCAGAAAACTGGCGAGTGCAGCAAGCAATGAACCAAAATGCAGTGGTCCGGTAGGTGACGGGGCGAAACGACCAATATAGGACACTCGATATGAACCCGTTAAAGCCAGTAATTATGACTGGCTCTAGAACAGATTAGCCGCCCAGTTGCTTTTCTTTGATTTCAGCAAGCGTTTTGCAGTCAATACAGAGAGATGCTGTTGGACGTGCTTCAAGGCGACGGATACCTATTTCAATGCCACAGGCATCGCAGTAGCCGTAATCATCTTCGTCAATCATCTCAATTGATTCTGAGATTTTTTTGATCAGCTTACGCTCGCGATCGCGAGTTCGTAACTCCAGGCTGAATTCTTCTTCCTGGCTGGCGCGATCACTTGGATCTGCAAAATTAGAAGGTTCTTCACGCAGATGATGGATGGTACTGTCTACCTCTTCCATCAATTCTAGTTTCCAGCCTTCCAGAATTTTACGGAAATGGTCTTTTTGTTTTTCATTCATATACTCCTCACCCTTGACGATCGGGTAAGGCTCAAAATGAGTGAAAGCATCGTTTTTGTTTGGCATGTGTGCTGCCTCACTTCCTATAGTAAGCGCCCAGGGTGGGTAGCTTAACTGACTAGTCTTTAATTAACACAAATAAATAAATCCCGGTCTCCTGCAAAATCGTCAAGGCTTGTTTTTGGAATTAGCCTTTTGACTTCACAGGTTTCCCTATAAAGGCAGGCAAATTACCAGATGAGGTTCCGTTTCGCCAGCCCTAAATTAATCGAATAAGCTGAAAAGGCTATCTCATTAGGTTTAGTCCAGGCTGAATTTCTTGTAAATGTTTATTGTTACGGCGAATTTTGCATTGGCTGGGGTATACTCCGTTTATCTGATTTTATTGGGTATTTTTATGGGATTCAGTTTTTCCAGCAGAGTGGCAGAGATCGAGTCGTTCAAAGTTATGGACCTTCTCAAGCGGGCAAAACAATTAGATGCCGCTGGATTTGATGTTGTTCACATGGAGGCAGGTGAGCCTGACTTTACAACAGCTAAACCAATTTCCGATGCTGCAAAAGAAGCTATTGATCTGAAGGCTATTCAATACACACCTGCAGCAGGTATTCCTGAGCTTCGAGAAGCCATTAGTGATTGGTATCAGCAGAAATATAAGCTAGATATCTCTCCTGACAGGGTTATTGTCACGACCGGAGCTTCGAGTGCTCTACTTATGATTTTTGCGTTGCTAACAGATGCCGGGCAGTCTTTTATGATGGCTGATCCGGGCTACCCCTGCAATCGTCAGTTTCTTCGTTTTCTGGAGGCTAAGTCTCAATTAGTACCGGTTAGTGCGGAGCAGCAATTTCAGTTAACGGCTGATCAGGTGAAACAGTACTGGCAGGAAAATACTGCCGGGGTATTGTTGGCTTCCCCTGCAAACCCAACCGGGACTGTAGTGCCTCTGGAGCAGCTCAGGGCAATTGCAAGACAAGTTCGAGTGTCTGAAGGATCTCTGATTGTTGATGAGTTATACCATGGTTTAACTTATGAGCAGGATGTTCCGTCCATTCTAGAGATCGATAACAGCGCATTTGTGGTAAATAGCTTTTCAAAATATTTTGGTATGACGGGGTGGCGGTTAGGATGGTTGGTGGCGCCTGAAGAAGCCGTATTTGAACTTGAGAAACTGGCACAGAATTTAATGATCTCACCGCACACAGTTTCACAATATGCGGCTCTAGCGGCTTTTAAACCTGATACATTAGAAATACTTGAACAGAGGAAAGAGCAGTTCCGTTTGCGAAGAGATCTTCTGGTAGATGGACTCAGAAGCTTAGGCTTCGATCTTCCAATCACTCCAGAAGGTGCTTTTTATGTATACGCAGGCGCGCAGCACCTGACAGAAAATACTTATGAATATTGCTGGAGTTTGCTAGAGGAAGATCACATCGCCACGACACCTGGTATGGACTTTGGTCATTACCGCAGTAATGAATTTATTCGTTTTTCCTACACTACGGGTATTGATCGGATACAACTGGCATTGGATAGGTTGCAGAAAAGGATACGTGGTTAATGGAGTTGGGGGAGCTGATTCAAGGCACATTAGTGAAACGCTACAAGCGTTTTTTGGCTGACATCGTTTTGAATGATGGGCGAGAAGTTACAGTGCATTGCCCAAACACAGGATCAATGAAAAATTGTGCAGTGCCCGACAGTAGAGTGTGGGTGAAAGATAGCGGTAATCCCAAACGAAAGTACCCATTGGGGTGGGAACTGGTTGAGGTAGAAGGTCAGTATCTGGCTTCTATCAATACCGGCCGGGCTAATCATTTGATTCGAGAAGGCATAGAGCAAGGTGTTATACGTCAGCTACAGGGTTATTCGGAAATCAGGGCTGAAGTGAAATACGGTGAGAATAGTCGTATTGATTTGTTACTGCAGGATGATTTGAAGGGTAAGGTTTGGGTGGAAATTAAAAACGTTACCCTGCTTGAAGAGGGCAATTGGGGAAGCTTCCCAGATGCTGTAACAGCGCGCGGAGCTAAGCATCTACAAGAATTAATGAAAATGGTTCAACAAGGTGATAGAGCAGTGATGATGTTTTGTGTGCCGCATACAGGTATTCATAAGGTCCGTCCCGCTGATCATATTGACCCGGAATACGGGCGTTTATTAAGACAGGCTAAGACTGCGGGAGTTGAAGTTCTTGCTTATTCGGCTCTGGTCTATGAGCAGCATATTGTTGTTAATGAAGAGCTGCCGATTACACTTTAACAGTCTATCAAAATTCTATTTCCATCTTGTTGGAAAGGTACCGGAGTAAGACTGTCGGCTACGCATGGGCCAGCTATGCATTCACCAGTATCAATCTTAAAAAGCGCGCCATGTGTGGCGCATTGAATAAAGGTTTTTTCGAAATCTAGAAATTGATCAGGCTGCCATTCCAAAGGGATACTTCGGTGTGGACAGTTATTTTCGTAGAGATAAATCTCATTTCGATACTTGATCAGAAACAGTTTCTTATCTTCAAAATCGAAGCCTTTTGATACTGGATCAGGAAGGTCAGTGACATCATATAAGAGCTGCATCAGTAAACAAGTTCCTGCAAACGTAATTGTTCCAGCAAGCGGCTTATAGCGTCGTCGTCGTCAGTATTAACGGATACAGCCAGTTCCTGTTCTTCTGGGGTGAGAGGTTGCAGGTGTTGAATTTGCTCCTTCATAACCGCAATGTCGGCATCAGAGGCGTCAGCGCCCTCACTGGCACGCTTATTTAATCGTGCTTCAATTAATTTCACTTCACACTCGCAGGCAATCAGGCGTACGGGAATGTTCAGCTTTTTAGCCAATTCTATGTAACTCTGACGCGTTCTCTGGCGAATGGATGTGGCATCTACGACCACGGAATAGCCATTTCTAATCAAGTCAGCACTGGTATCGAGCAGGTGGTTGAAGGTAATAGCATTCATCTGTGGGCCATATAGGTCTACTTTCTCACCTTTTAAACTCATTTCCCTGTACAGGCGCTTACGTTCTACATCGGATCGGATACGTATGGTATCTGTCTGATCTATCAGTTGTTGGCTTAGGTGGCTTTTACCGCTACCAGATATGCCATGCATTAAAAAAAGAACTGGTTTTCGGTCCCGTGCGTAATAATCTGTCAGGCGAAGGTAGCGGCGCATCGTTTTCAGATCATGCATATCACCGAGTACCGAAACCTTTGCCCGCACCATGGAGCGGTATGCTTTATAAAAGTTCAGCAGAGGCAGAGCCTGGTAATCACCGCAAATTTCAAGATAACGGTTCAGGCACCGGTTGGACCAGCGGAACTCACCATTTGCCTCCAGATCCATTAGCAGGAATGCCAGATCATTAATGGTATCAATCCAGCGGAATTGGAGATTAAACTCGATGCAGTCAAATAAACGCAGTTCTTGCTTATGAAAGGTTATATTCGCGAGGTGAAGGTCGCCATGACATTCCCGAATATGACCTGCAGCTTTACGCTTTTCGATCAGCCCAGTCAGATTTCTAAATTGCTGAGCTGTATAATGAGCCAGTTGTTGAACCTTACTCCAATCATCTATTTCAGAAATTGTATCTGTAATATGCATAAAATTGTCAGATACAACTTCCCAGATCGTGTCAGGTTCCCCCCAGGGGCTATCTTGGGAAACAATAGGAATTCGGTGATGGAAATCTGCAATCTGTTCAGCCAACATATCAATCCAGGTGGGATCGAAACGGTGATTCTGAAGTAACAGGTCCAGACGATTGTCAGGGTTAAATTGCTGCATCTGTACAGCGTATTCGAATATACCGTCTTCGGCCCCTATAATGGGTTGTTCTTGTGAACCGCCAATAGCAACGACAGCCAGGTAAATATCCGGAGCCAAGCGCTGATTCAGGCGAAGCTCTTCTTCACAAAAGTGCCGACGCTTGGCAAGCGTGGTAAAATCCAGAAAACCAAAGTCTACTGGCTTTTTAACCTTATAGGCATATTCGCCGGTTAAAATTAGCCAGGAGATATGAGTTTCAATCACCTCAATATTTGTCACCGGGTGAGGGTAGAACTCTGGATTTTTTAGTGAATCTATGAGCGTCATACTCGTCCAAAATGGCTGCTACGGAAGGGCATTATACTTAGCCAATGAAAAAAAAGAGACCATCAAAAACATCCAAGCGCGGTCGTAAGGCAATAAAGTCTAATGGGTTTATTAAAAAACTCTCCGTTCTTCTGTTGAAAATATCACTTCTGGGCCTTGTGCTTGGCGGGATTGGCCTAATTTATCTGGATGTTCAGGTACAGAAAAAGTTTGAAGGAAAACGCTGGGCGATTCCTGCAAAAGTTTATGCTCGACCTCTTGAGCTTTACCCGGGTCAAATATTGGATCGCTCTGCTTTAAAATCTGAACTGAAAGGTTTGGGTTATCGCTTTGTAAATAGAGCAAGTCAGACGGGAATGGTGGAATGGGCACCAACCAAGGCTCGTATATATTCACGTGGATTTGAATTTCCAGACAGTAGTGAACCACCTAAAAAACTACTAATCAGCTTTAATGGTAATCGAATAGCGTCAATATCCGACAGTCGGGGGCGTTCAGTTGCGTTGAGTCGCCTTGAGCCTATTCTGATTGGTGGAATTTACCCCAAAGATAACGAAGACCGAGACCTTATTCGCCTTGATCAGGCTCCTGAGTATTTAACAGAAGCCTTGGTCCAGATAGAGGATCGTGATTACTACGAGCATTTTGGAATATCTCTACGTGGCATAGCGCGTGCGATGTTGGTGAATGTTAAGGCAGGTCGGTTTGTGCAGGGTGGAAGTACACTCACGCAGCAGTTGATAAAAAACTTCTATCTGACCTCGGATAGAACTCTGGCGCGGAAGTTAATGGAAATCCCTATGGCAGTTTTGCTGGATTTTCATTACAGCAAAGATGAAATTCTTGAGGCTTATCTGAATGAAGTTTATCTGGGGCAGTCTGGCTCTCGTGCAGTACATGGTTTTGGTCTAGCCAGTCAGTATTATTTCGCGCAGCCAATTCATGAGCTGAAATTGCATCAGGTGGCGTTGCTTGCCGGTATGGTGAAAGGCCCGTCTTATTATGATCCTCGTAAGCATCCTACACGGGCAAAGCAACGTAGGAACCTAGTGCTGAAAGTCTTGCAGGAACAGGGAGTTATCACCTTAAGTCAGAGAGTCGCGGCTGAAAAAAGTGGATTGGGGATTGTCAAACAGCGTAGTTTGCATAAGGGGGCTTATCCCGCATACCTGGATCTGGTGAAGCGTCAACTTAGAGAAGAGTACCCGGAAGATGTCCTCAATTCTGAAGGGTTGCGTGTTTTTACCAGTCTTGATCCGGCTGTTCAGAAAAATACTTCAGCGGCACTGGTTAAAACCATCGCCGCGTTGCAAAAGCGTTATGGTAAACCTGTTAATGAGTTGCAAGGAGGCATCGTTGTCACAGACCCTCAGACTGGAGAAGTGTTGGCTTTAGTCGGCGGCAAAAATGCACGTTACCAAGGGTTTAACCGGGCTTTGGACGCAAAGAGACCTATCGGCTCATTGGTGAAGCCAGCGGTTTATCTTGCCGCTCTGAATAAGGGCTATACACTCGCGACAATGCTGGATGATCAGCCAATTAGTGTGCCTTTGGCTGACGGTTCAAGCTGGGTTCCGCAAAACTTTGATCGAGTCAGTCATGGTAAAGTACCTCTCTATCTTGCGCTGTCTAAGTCATATAATCAGAGCACAGCACAAGTGGGAATGGCAATCGGTGTTGATTCTGTTGTCGATATGCTGGAAAAACTAGGTATTGAACGTTCTCCAAAACCTTATCCATCTTTACTTCTTGGAGCTGAATCGATGAGCCCGTTTGAGATAGCTTCTGTGTATCAGACAATCGCAGCGAACGGCTTTAAAACGCCCATGCGAGCCATTCGCTTGGTTACCGATGTAGAAGGGCAAGAGCTGTCTCGTTACCCATTTGAAGTAAAGCAGGTTGTTTCGGCAGAGAGTATGCATCTCATCCAGTATGCATTGCAGTCTGTAACGCGCGAAGGTACCGCCAGATATGCCTATAGCCGTCTTCCTGCAACGCTGAATGTAGCAGGAAAAACCGGTACCAGTAATGATCAGCGCGATAGTTGGTTTGCAGGGTTTGCTGGCGACAGAATGGCGGTTGTCTGGCTCGGCCTGGATGAAAACGGGAAATTACCTTTTACTGGCTCTGGCGGTGCTCTCAGAGTTTGGACTGAGCTAATGGAGCGTGAACAGCCAAGTTCATTTATGGCTATTCAGCCTGAGGGTGTAGAATACCATTGGGTAGAGGAGCAGACCGGGTTACTCTCAGCAGAAAATTGCGAGGGGGTAAGGCAATTACCGTTCATCAAGGGTACAGCTCCAGACGAATACGCTGACTGTGCTGCTATACAGCAAAATGAATCCTTAAATTGGTTTAAAAAATGGTTCAGATGACAAAGATTTTTAAAACTGCTTTTATAGCCTTGGTGACAGCGCTTTTTTTGGCGGGCTGTGTGAACAGCTCTGGCGGATACAAGCCACCGGTTGTTGAGCGTAGTGATGGTCCCAAGGTTGTGCAGTCAGTCGAGCCCGCAACAACCCCTGTTGATGTTAGTCCGGGTATTGTTGTGGAATCAAAGTCAGACCAAGCGGTTGCGGTTCCCGTTCCAACCCCGATGAGTTCTCGCCCCAAGAATCCTGCAGTTCTTGCGTTACTGGATAATGCCAGTAAGCAAAAAAGCAGTGGTCAGATGCAAGCTGCAGAAAGTAGTCTGGAAAGAGCGCAACGTATAGCTCCGCGTGACCCTGAAATCTATTTTCAGCTGTCAGATATACGGCGCCTCGAAGGGCAATGGGCACAGGCAGAACAGCTGGCTCTGAAAGGCACTAATATGGCTATTGGTGATGTTATCATGCAGAGAAGACTTTGGTTGTTGATAGCAGATATCCGTGCGCAGTCGGGAAACCACGCTGCTGCCAGAAAGGCCCGGCAGCAGGCATTGCAATATTAATTGCCGGGTTCGATCAGCTTTAGAATATCCAGACTCGAGACAACGCCACAAATCTCATCTCCGTCACTTATAAAGACTCGATGTATACTATTTTGATACATCTCGCTTGCTATGGTTGCTACTGAGGATGCTATATCAACTGCTATAATCCTTGGCGTCATTATTTCACTGACCAAATGGTTTTTATGTTGGTTGCCATTCGATAAACCGAGCTCATCCGGACTAAACCCTTCCAGAGTATTTAAATAATACTGCGACATTGGATTCTCATTCAGGGAGTGTTGGGGATTAACATCAAAGTTGATTATGTCGCTCAGGCTTACAACGCCAATAACATCACCGCTTTTTGAAAGTACGGGTGCTCCGGAAATTCTTTTTTCATTAAAGAAATCAATCAGGGTTTGAATTGACCAGCTTTCACAAACAGTTAGAAGGTGGTTGGACATAATTTCACGGGCGTTCATACTCGCTAGTTCAGACATAGGGCTTCCTTTTATTTTGAATAGCCTCAAATAAAAGATAGTTCAGATTTGGGAAAACAAAGAGCAGATTGTTTTTTCTATCGAGGGGGCGACACGTTTGTAATAGTCGTGCTGTGCAGAATTTGAGTGATGAGGCCTAGTGAGATGGCTAAAGCAATGCTGTAGTAAAGAGTATTGAATTGTTCAGGCAGTAAAGTTGCCGGTCCAAATATAAGCAGACTGGAGGCCATGGAAATGCCGGAAAAAAAGCCAGAAATACGAACACTGAATATTTGTAATCTTATTGTGCTGAATATGATTACTATTGCGCAAAGTGCAGACATTATTTGGCTATATTCAGTGCCTATCCCAGAGCGACGACAAAGCTCAAATAAGGCAAATAATACCAGTAACCATCGTCCCCAGGCAGCTTTGCTCCAGTTGAATTGAAAAGATCGGTCCAGTAGCGCACTAGAAATAAGAGGCAGTGCAGCAAATAATGCGAGGTTATTGAGCATTCTTTTTAGGGTCTCACTATCCTGGCCTGACCCAGAAAGCAGTAGCTCGCCCGTTGCTGCACAGGCTATAAATGCAGCTGCAAGACTTATAACCATGAATGCTGTGTTATTGCATTTTTCAGCTAGACGGTAACTGCGCCCTGCAAGGAAAAGGGCGCTAATCAAAATCAGACTGTGACTAAATACCGTTATTTCGGACATTACAGGTTAGACATAACCTGATCTGCGGCAGCCAGTGTCATTTCAATATCTTCCTGAGAGTGAGCTGCCGATACAAAACCTGCTTCAAAAGCGGAAGGAGCCAGATAAACCCCCTGTTCAAGCATGCCATGGAAGAATTTAGAGAATTTGTCTGCGTCGCAGGCCATGGTTTCAGAGAAAGAAGTGACTTTCTCCTGGTCGGTGAAGAATAAGCCGAACATGCCTCCAACACGACTAGTGGTGAATGGAACACCGTTGGCCATTGCAACCGCCTGAAGACCTTCAGTCAGTAACTCAACTTTGGCACTTAATTGCTCATAAAATCCTGGCTTGGATACTGCGTTCAGCATCGCAAGGCCCGCAGCCATAGCCAATGGGTTTCCTGAAAGTGTTCCTGCCTGATAAACCGCGCCCAGTGGTGCAATATGTTCCATGATTTCGCGTTTGCCGCCAAACGCGCCAACAGGCAATCCGCCACCGATTACTTTACCTAAAGTTGTCAGATCAGGTTTTACGTTGTAGACCGATTGCGCGCCGCCCAAGGCAACACGGAATCCTGTCATTACTTCGTCAAAGATCAGAACCGTGCCATATTCATCACACACTTCACGCAGACCTTCGAGAAAGCCCGGTTCAGGTGGAATGCAGTTCATATTGCCTGCAACAGGTTCAACAATGATGCAGGCGATCTGGTCGCCCACGTCCGCAAATGCTTTGCGTACACTGTCGATATCGTTATGCGTCAGGGTAATGGTGTGCTCAGCTAATGATGCCGGTACGCCTGGTGAACTTGGTTCACCCAGAGTGAGCATGCCGGAGCCCGCTTTTACCAGCAAAGAGTCTGAATGGCCGTGATAGCAGCCTTCAAACTTTACGATTTTATCGCGTTTGGTATAACCACGGGCCAGGCGAATTGCACTCATGGTTGCTTCAGTACCAGAGCTTACCATTCGAACCAGTTCCATAGAGGGCATGATTTCGCAGACTTTATCTGCCATCTCTATCTCAATTGCAGTGGGTGCACCAAAACCTAAACCATTGTCCAGTGAGTCGCGAACAGCGCCAATCACATCCTGATTACAATGGCCCAGAATCATAGGGCCCCAGGAGCCTACGTAGTCGATGTATTTCTGATCATCCTCATCGAAAAGATATGCGCCTTCACCACGTTTGAAAAATACAGGAGTGCCACCTACACCTTTAAAAGCTCGTACTGGTGAGTTAACACCGCCCGGGATATGTAATTGAGCGGCCTGAAAGAGTTCTTCGGAGCGTGACATCGTAATTATCTCTCTGAATCTGTGTTAAATAGCTGGTGGAAGTTCTGCGCAGTTTTGCGGATATCGTCTTGCGCATATAGCGCATGAATGACGGCAACCATATCCGCCCCTGCTGTAATAATCTGTTGCGCATTATCTATGGTAATGCCCCCAATCGCCACTATTGGGAGATTAACTTTTGATTTTACCCGGGCGATAAGGTCAATGGGAGCTGGCTTGGCGTCGGGTTTTGTTTTCGAAGGGAAAAAGGCGCCAAAGGCAACATAGTCTGCACCTTCAGAATGCGCCTGCACAGCGAGCTCAAGAGAGTCGTGGCATGTGACCCCAATAATGGCTTCAGTACCCAGTATCTTTCTTGCTTCTGTCACCGAACCATCCAATTGCCCCAGGTGTACACCAGCAGCGCCGCATCGCTTCGCTAGCTGAATGTCGTCATTAATCAGTAGGGCAGCGTTGTAACGGTTGCAAAGTTGCTTCAGTGAGCAGGCCTGCTTCATGCGTTTGGCCTGATCCGTTGATTTGTCCCGGTATTGGATAACAGTTGTACCGCCCTCTAAGCTGCGCTCAATGCTCTTGAGCATGCAGTCTGAGTCTGGCATTAACTGTGGGTCAGTTATCCCGTAAAGGCCGGATAGGTGGTATGGCATAGTGAATCAGCTGTGGCGATAGTATTCTTCGATCTGGTTGCGGGTCAGTATGCCACAAACATTGCTTTGTGTATCAAGAATGCACAGAGCATCCACTTCGTCTTTTGTCATCTTGTCCATAGCTTCTTGCAAGGTGGCGTTTTCCTCAATGCTGGATGTATCTAAACGATACGCTGGAATCTCAAGCAGATTGACAAGTTCATGGCGTTGTAGATTTTCTCTGAGGGTTGTGTGTAAATCCCCGGGTGAAAGCAGCATACGGGATTGATCGTCATTGATCAGTATCCAGTCACTGTCATGTTGCAATACTTTTTGTGCGCTCTTCCAGCTGATTTCTGAATCAGAAGAAAGAAAACTGCTGGTCATCAGGCTGCTTACTGCTGAGCGGCTAAGAAGTTGGCTCAGTGGTTTAAACCTGTAGTCCATCCCTTGAATCTGCATGCTGGAAACAAATATAGAAGGTTGTTTGAATACATAGCGGGCAATTAGGTTTGAGATCACAATTGAGATCATTGCCGGGAAAATAATATTGGGATTGCCGGTCAGCTCAAGAATAGCCACTAAGGCAGCCATAGGTGCATTGGTCACAGCTCCCATCATGCTGCCCATCCCCAGCATTGCATAAAATCCGGGATGAGCTACTTCCTGATCTACTGCGCCCGCACCCAGAGTGCCTAAAATTCCCCCGGCGATGGCACCAATGAAGAATGTGGGGCCAATAAGGCCAGCGGGTACCCCAAGTCCTAAAACAATAGGGGTTATAAGGCATTTTGCGATTAATATTCCAAACAACAAGATAATACCCATCTCACCCTGAAGAACGCTGGTTACAGTGTCGTAGCCAATACCCATAATCTGAGGATAAAACACTGCGCCGATTCCGGTCAGTAATCCGGCTCCTAGCAGCTTTGTTGAAAAGCTGATCTTGGTTTTTTCTGACCATTTTAGTGTGGTGGTCATTAGCTTGATGAATATAACGGCCAGTAAGCCTATGATCCCGCCAAGGAAAATAACGTAAGGAATTTCCTGGAGTGTTTGAATATTCATTACCGGGACGGTAAGAACTAATTCCCTGCCAAACATAAACTGCACGACTAGAGCGCCAGTTGCTGCGGCCACCATGACTGGCATAAAGCCAATCACAGTGTATTCAAGCAGAATGACTTCCATGGCGAAAACAACCCCGGCAAGAGGGGTATTGAAGGTGGCGGCAATACCTGCAGCGCATCCACAACCGGCAAGAATTCTTAATGTGTTGTTTGGCAGCTTAAGGCGTTGGCCAAGCTGGCTACCGCAGGCAGCTCCCATATGAATAGCTGGCCCCTCTTTGCCTGTGGAGTGACCGAATAGCAATGCAATACTGGCTGCAAAAAATTGCAACACGGCATTTTTAAAGGGGAGTTTGCTTTGGTGGTAAGCCATGCGTTCAAGTAGGTGAATGACACCCACTTTGCGATCTGCAGGGGTTAGCCTGGCTAGAATGGCAATCAATAACAGGCTACCCAGGATAGGGAGTGTAAAGTGCAACCAGGTAGGCAGTCCTTCAAAGTTTTCGCTGTTTCCTCCGGGTAAAAGGTGCGTAAGGGGCATTTCCAATAGCAGGCGAAAAAGACCAAGAACCACGCCACAGATTAAACCACAGACAGCACCCAGAACGACCATCTGGGGTAAGGCTTCAGTGTGTGCAAGCCGGTGCCGGAAATGTTGCATGGAAAACGCGTATCTGAGCATGTTATTGGCTTATTTATTAATGGTCTTTAAAGCTTCAGCTTTGTATTATAAGCAGTCTGCTCGCTTTGAAACCATTGGTAGCTTGTTTTGGGTGAATCCTGAAACTGGCTCGTTAGTGTTTTCTTTAACTGATAAGAAAGCAAGTAAGAAGGCAGTAAATCAGATTTCTTTTATACGTTACCAGTTTTTCATCCCTTTGAGAGGTTCCTTGTGATTAAGGTAGGTATTGTTGGCGGCACTGGATATACCGGTGTTGAGTTACTTCGTTTGTTAGCCAATCACCCAGATGTGAAAGTTGAGGTGATTACTTCCCGTTCCGAGGAAGGTGTCAGTGTTGCTGATATGTATCCAAACTTGCGAGGCCATCATGACCTGAAATTCACAGTACCGGACGTTGCAACCCTGAGCGGATGTGACGTTGTGTTCTTTGCTACTCCGCATGGTGTTGCGATGAACATGGCGGCTGAGTTGGTGAAAAAAGGAGTTAAGGTTATTGATCTGGGAGCGGATTTCAGAATTAAGGATCTGGATGTCTGGTCGCAATGGTATGGTATGGAACATACTTCGCCAGAGATGGCTGAGTTAGCGGTTTATGGCCTTCCTGAAGTGAATAGAGAGCAGATCAAAGAGGCTAAGTTGATTGCATGCCCTGGATGTTATCCAACGGCTACTCAATTGGCTTATTTGCCGCTGTTAGAAAATAAATTGATTGATCAGCGTCGTTTGATTGCCGACTGTAAATCGGGAGTCAGTGGAGCCGGGCGTGGTGCTAAAGTTGGTATGTTAATGTGCGAAGCCAGTGAAAGTATGATGGCCTATGGAGTGCCGGGGCATCGTCACCTCCCAGAAATCAAGCAAGGTTTGGCAATTGCCGCGGGGCGTCCAGTACATCTGACTTTTGTGCCACACCTAACACCTATGATTCGTGGTATTCATTCTACTTGCTATGGTGTCTTGAAAGATCCAGTTGATCATGATCTGCAGAGCTTGTTTGAGCAACGCTATGCAGATGAACCCTTTGTCGATGTTATGCCTGCAGGTTCTCATCCTCAGACTCGAAGTGTTAAAGGTGCTAACGTATGTCGAATCAGTGTGCACCGTCCACAGAATGAAGATACGGTGGTTGTGCTCTCTGTTATAGATAACCTTGTTAAAGGGGCGGCGGGTCAGGCTGTGCAGAATATGAATATTATGTTTGGGCTGGAAGAAACATCAGGACTTAATATCGTAGGTCTTATGCCTTAATACTTGACTGAAATGCTTGGTTAAGTGGATAATGCATTTGCATTTATGAGTGAGTTCCTATGATTGAGACATTAGATCCAAACGCTGAGCTGACGATGGCATTTACAGCGGCCGCAGCAGCCAAAGTACAGACTCTTATTGATGAAGAGCAGAACGATAACCTAAAATTACGTGTATTTATTACAGGCGGTGGTTGTGCAGGTTTTTCTTACGGCTTTAGCTTTGATGAGAATTCTGCAGAGGATGATACCGTCATTGTTCGTGATGGCGTAACAATGGTAGTAGATCCTATGAGCTTTCAGTACCTCGCAGGTGCTGAGGTGGATTACAAGGAAGGTTTGCAGGGAAGTCAGTTTGTAATTAATAACCCAAATGCAACTACAACATGTGGTTGCGGTTCTTCTTTCTCGATCTAAGAAATCTGCGCTCAATAGGTTTTGGCTTGCAAGTTCATTGCCTATTCAGATACCTTCTGCACAATATAATAGTGTGTTTTTTGTGAGGCAGGGTATGAAAAATCTTCTGAGCGCAGTATTTCTAGCTTTCTTTTCCATGCTGCTGAATGCAGAGCCTCTGCAGTCGCCTGCAGATCTTAACGCTGAGAATTCTCGTTACCTGGCTTTAATAAAGAATAATACTGCTTCAGAAGTGGAGATGTTGTTTCAGCGTGCTAGCATGCTAGCTGATCAAGTGGATAATCTTACATCTTATGAGCCTATTGTTTTTGTGCTTCATGGTGAAGAGGCTCATGCGTTTCGAAATCAGAACATGGAACAATATAAAAGTCTGATTGAGCTTGCTGAAAGGCTGGAAAAAAGAAATATAATAGATATTCGTATTTGTGAAACCTGGATGAGAACGAACGGCGTAGAAAGATCTGAGCTACCCGGTTTCATTGATACAGTGCCACTAGGGCCTGCAGAGGAAAGGCGTCTGCGAAAAGAAGGTTATCTATATTTCTGATCAGGCTTGGTAAATAGCGCCCAAAATTCTTTCGCCTTGTGCACCTGTAGCTTCTTTTATATTTCCCGAATTTCCATCCAGGCATTGTTTGGCCAGCCAGGCAAATGCGCATGCTTCCATCCAGTCAGCTTCAATTCCTAGCATTTCTGAAGTCGATATTTTGATAGAGGGAAGTGCAGCTCGTAGTTGGTGCGTTAAATAACTGTTGTGGCTACCACCACCGCAGACATAGAGTTCATAGTTGCTACTAGGAACGTATTTGTTAAGGCAGTCTTTGATTGAAGTAACGGTCAGGGCGGTGAGTGTGGACTGAATATCCACGGGGGATATCTCGGGGAAGTTGGAAAGAATGTTTTCCAGCCAGGGGAGATTAAACAGTTCCCTGCCAGTGCTTTTAGGAGGGGGAGACTGGAAGTATTCCTGATCAAGAAGTGCTTCAAGTAATGGGGTGTTTATAGTGCCATTTGCTGCCCAGCGGCCATCTTGATCATAGTCGTGCCCATGATGTTTCTCGATCCAAGCGTTCAATAATATATTCCCTGGGCCTGTATCAAAACCTATGAGTTTCGAATCTTGATCTTTGGGCAGGAAGGTTATGTTTGCCATACCTCCGATGTTCAGTAGAATGCGCTCCGCATCGGGGTGGCTGAACATGGCTTTGTGAAAGGCTGGAACTAAAGGTGCTCCTTGGCCTCCGGCGGCCATGTCGCGCCTTCTGAAATCGGCGATTGTTATTATCCTGGTTTTTTCAGCAATAATATTTGGATCACCTATCTGTATGGTAAAACCAGATTCGGGGCGGTGCCTGATAGTTTGCCCATGGCTTCCAATAGCTTGTATCTGATGCTTTTTTAAATGATGAGCTTGGATTAAATTATTGACTGCAGTAGCCAGTAATTGTCCGAATTCAATGTCCACCTCACCTAATAGATCTATTTCATTCTCGCCTGGCAGCATCAGTTGGCGTACTTTACCTTTCAGGGAATCTGGAATGATTTCCGTATGAGTTCCTATAAGTTTGAAATCAGGTGAGAAGGTGGCAGCGACAGCATCGATGCTGTCGAGGCTGGTGCCTGACATCAAGCCTATATATATCTTTTCTGGTGTGCTCATTTTGGATCGTTAAATGCCAGAGTATTGGTCTGATATGTTTCTAGCTGCGCCAATAGTTTGCTTGCAGTGGATTTGAATAAGTTTTCCTCAGCTTTGGCGATGGGTGCAGCTTGGGGTAGTTTTACTTTTAATGGGTTCTTATGAACGCCATTAACTCTGAATTCGTAATGAAGGTGGGGGCCAGTGGCTAAACCGGATTTGCCTACAAAGCCAATAGCCTGACCTTGTTTGACGCGTGTACCGATACGCTGTCCGCGTTTGAATGCTTTCATATGTGCATACAGCGTTGTGATATTACCGCCGTGCTGAAGAATCACAACATTACCATAGCCGCCTTTCCTGCCACGATAAATGATCTTGCCTTCACCTGCTGCTTTTATGGTTGTGCCTGTGCCCGCCGCATAATCAACGCCTTTATGGGCGCGAATTTTGTTGAGAACAGGGTGCTTACGTCTCAAATTGAAGCGTGAGCTGACTCGGGCAAAATCAACGGGGGAGCGTAGGAAGGTTTTGCGCATACTGTAGCCTTCCGGAGTAAAATAGCTGCTATCTCCATCACTGTTGGTATACCTGAGAGCGGTGAATTTAGTGCCTCGGTTTATAAACTGCGCAGCAATAATGTTGCCTTCGCCAATTTTCTCGCCGTTAAGATACTGTTCTTCATATATAAGGTTGAAGCTATCTCCCTTGCGGATATCCAGGACAAAATCTATATCCCAACCAAAAATACTGGCTAATTCCATAATCTTCTTGCCGGATAATCCTGATTCTTCACCCGCTAAAAATAAAGAGTCAGATATAGTAGCTGAGGCAAAACGTTCTTTGATAACGGGTGTGAGCTCTATAAGCTGAATATCATAGCCATTTTTAGTTTTGCTTAGTTCTGTGCTGACGAGTTTTGACTGGACGTGCCGAAGCCCGATTAAATCGCCGTTTTTAATAGCAAATGAAATAGTTTGCCCTGGGAATAGGCGCATAAATGATTTCGAGGCTTTGCTGGCTTGAGATACATTGTAAACATCGCGGGCGGTTAACCCGGCTTTTTTGAACATGGTAGACAAGTTATCGCCACTGCCTACGGTGTAATTAATCCAGGTCTTTGGCGGCTCTGAAGCTTTGGTTACTGCAAGTTGTTCTTGAGAAGTAGTTTTTTCATTAATGAGCGGATCATTAATTGCTTTTTTATCGGCAATGAAAGTGGGTGGTGCTTCTCCGCGTGTCGCCTCAACTTCTTCAGAAGGAAGTAATAATAATGTAAGGCAAAGAATAAATAAGCAGGCGCTGGCTGCTATCAAGTGAACAGTAGGAAGTTGTTCCCGAAAATATATGATGCGACTAAGCACCTTGGCACCTCTATATAATGACTTAAAATTTTAGCTTTATTATTATCGCCAACCCATAAGCGCTTTATTATGCCACTCTAACGGGTAAAAGTCGGCCTCTGGCTATAAAACTTAAGGTTGTAATAAGCCAGTGTGATCAATAAAAAGCAGATTCTTATTTGTTTGCTGCGCCTGCTGCCGCTAAAATAGCGCACTTCTTTTTAATAGCCATCATCTAAGGGTGATCAAAAGCAATGAGCGAAACACTTTTACAAGACCTTAAAGCGCGCGGACTGGTTGCGCAGATGACCAGTGAAGAAGAGCTGGAAAAGCACCTGTCTGAAGGAAGTGTAACACTCTACTGTGGTTTTGATCCGACAGCAGATAGCTTGCATATTGGCAGTCTGGTTCCTTTGTTGACGTTGAAACGTTTTCAGGATTTTGGGCATAAGCCTCTCGCGCTGGTTGGCGGTGCTACAGGTTTGATTGGTGATCCAAGTTTTAAAGCTCAGGAGCGTAAGTTGAATGATGATTCAACAGTTGCTGGTTGGGTGGAAAAGCTGAAGAAGCAGGTCAGTGCTTTTATAAGCTTTGATTGCGGCAACAACAGTGCAGAAGTGGTTAACAATCTGGACTGGACTCAGAACGTTAATGTTTTAACTTTTCTGCGTGATATTGGTAAGCATTTCTCAGTTAATCAAATGATTGCTAAAGAATCGGTCAAGCAGCGTATTGATCGTGAAGGTGCGGGCATCTCATACACTGAGTTTACATACATGATTCTGCAATCGTATGACTTCCAGCAGTTAAATGCATCCCATGGCTGTACGCTTCAGATTGGTGGTTCAGACCAGTGGGGTAATATTACGGGTGGTACAGAGCTGACTCGTCGCATGAATGGTAATCAGGTATTTGGTCTGACCTTGCCACTGATCACTAAGTCTGACGGAACTAAGTTTGGTAAAACAGAATCTGGAACAATCTGGTTGGATGCTGCTAAAACATCGCCTTATGCCTTCTACCAGTTCTGGCTCCAGACTGCGGATGCGGATGTTTACCGTTTCCTTAAATACTTCACTTTCCTTTCTGTCTCAGAGATTGAGCAGATCGAGAAAGACGACGCTGAACGTCAGGGTCGCCCAGAAGCGCAACGTATTCTGGCAGAAGAAGCGACCCGCCTTATTCATGGAGCAGAAGGTCTTGCTGCAGCTAAGCGTATTACTGAAGCACTCTTTTCTGGTGATACCTCATCGTTGAGTGAAGAAGATTATGCGCAATTGGCACAAGATGGTTTGCCTTCTTCCGGGCTTGTCGTAGCAGATATTGCTGAAACCCCGCTTACAACCTTATTGTCTGAGGCAGGAATGGCTCCGGGTGGTAAGCAAGTTAAAGATGCGCTGCAACGAAAAGCTGTTATTGTAAATGGTCTTGCTTATGGTGTTGAGGATAATATGCAGGCACCGGCTGTTTTTTCTGCTGATAAGGCTCGCTTTGGACAGTATTTTCTAGTGAAGCTGGGTAAGAAAAAACATCACCTATTTGTTGCTGTGTAAAGCGGCCATTGAAATTTACTCGTTAAAGGCGCCTTCGGGCGCCTTTTTTGTGGCTGAATTGCATTATTTTGAAATTTTATTAAGTAGGTTGTTGACGTAAGTGGGGATATCTGTAGAATTCGCCGTCCTTG
>JBOEGV010000086.1:0-7392 GCA_050633605.1 Neptuniibacter sp.
CATTCATTTTAAATTCGAGAATACCGAACTCATCACAGTTCTCATCCAGAGTTTTAACCTGAATTTTGGAAACCGGGTCTACAATCTGATCCACGCCGCCAGAGCGCTCAGTCGTCGGTACATTGTGATCCGGAGTTGCAATGTTGGCATCGATACGCCAAGGCTGACGACCTGCGAGGCGCAAACCTTCAAATGCCTGTGGAGAAGTCACTTCATGCAGAACCTGACGGTCAATATAAATTAAGGAACTGCCGTCTTCGTTGGTACGAACCAGATGCGATTCGAACAGTTTGTCGTATAACGTTTTTCCAGCCACGGGAACTACCTCACCATTCTTATTCTTAACCTGCTTCAAACAGCTCAGGTTAGTTTTGATGATGCAATCCTAGTCCAGCACAACCAACAACTCAAATTCATATTTTTTATAATTTGCATTCCAATTAGGAATAATTAAAATTGATCGAATATATCCGTGTTTTTTCAGGTGAAGAATGGACACTAGTACCCTGCAAGCATTTCTTGCGGTAGCAGAATCAGGCTCTTTTTCTAAAGCCGCCGCTCAGCTATATCTTACCCAATCAGCTGTGAGTAAACGTATTGCTCTACTAGAGGAACAACTGGGTAGTCAACTGTTTGATCGCATTGGCCGGAGCATTTCAGTTACAGAAGCCGGAAATGAATTACTGCCTCGCGCCCGAGATATCCTTTTACAGTTTGATGATGCCAAGCGCGCCATCAACAACATTTCCAGCGGTGAGATTATGGGAACTCTTTCCTTTGCCGCCAGTCACCACATAAGCCTTCACCGTTTACCTAATTATTTGCGAAGGTTCAGCGAAGAGTGCCCTGATGTGGAACTGGATCTTCGCTTCGAAGAATCAGAAGTTGCATATGAAGGCGTCCTTAAAGGCGACCTTGAACTGGCTTTGATTACACTTTCCCCTGATCCGGATGAAAACATTCATTCTGAAATCATCTGGGATGACCTACTGCAATACGTAGTATCGGAGGACCACCCTCTGGCCACCAGCAGCGAAATAACGCTCACGGAACTAACTGAATATAATGCCATCCTTCCAGGTGCCAATACCTTCACCCGCTCTCTGGTTGAGCAGTTATTTGATCAGCATGCTCTTTCATTGAATGTAACCATGTCGACAAATTACCTTGATACTATTCGCATGATGGTCAGCATTGGGCTTGGCTGGAGCTTGCTACCGGAAAGCCTGGTGGGTGATTTAAAGGTATTAAAAGTTGTAGATTCAGAACCTGTTCATCGAAACCTTGGCATTATATTCCACCGCAACCGAACGCTTTCTAAAGCCGCTAACCATTTAGCCGAGATTCTTAAGAGTGCCAGAAAGTAGGATGTAAGATTGAGCCGGATGTAATAACATGGGCTCAATAAAAGACTGATGAAACGTACTGGAATGAGACCACCAGCAGATGGAAAAAAATGACTTATCCATAGATTCACTACTGGAAGCGCAAAAAGCCTACTGGAATACAATCACGTCTGCATCCTCTGAAGTACAATCCCCTGAAGAATGGGCTGACTTTTTATCCCATGCACAGAAAAAAATAAAACAGGAAGCACCGCAACAGTTTTCTCAGCTTCTGGACATCCTTGGTGCTCAATCGCGTAATTTCACACAATATGGCGAAGACCTTCTGCGCCAATACAGTACTGGTGAAGAGCAACACCTGACCGAATCAGTCCAACAGTTTCAGAACTATATGCAAAAGCAAACGGGTGAGATGCTGATGCAACAATGGCAGGTGCCTGAACAATTCGCATCCCTGTTTAAAACCCATAGTTTCAGCGATGACCTGTTGTTCGAAAACCCATTTATAAGTGGGGTGAAAAGCCTGCTGGAAACACCAGTTATTGGCGGAAACCAAGAAACACAGCAACAGGTTCGAGAAGCAGTTAAGCTAACGATTGAATATCAGGAAGCACTGCAGGAATACGTAAATCATTACAGTTCTATAAATCAGAACGCATCTCAGCAGATGTTGGAAATACTCACCAATAGCGAAGATAAAGTATCAAGTCTGCAACAGTTACATGATATTTGGGTTGATGCATATGAGTCGGCATATTCTAAGACTGTTTTCACTGATGAATATCAGCGTTCTCATGGACGGATCAGTAATGCTTTGATGAAATTGAGAAAATTTTCTCAAGATGTCCGGGATGTTTATTTCCAATCAGTAGGCCTTGCAACAAGAAGCGGGTTAGATACTGCACTGAGGCGCCAGCACCAGTTACGTAAAGAGATGAGAACAAATCAGCGCCAAATGTTAGAGATGAAACAACAGATCGAAACTTTACAAGCTGAATCCGTGGCAACAATGATCACTGATTTAAAGAAAGAGATTACATCTCTTAAGCGCGAAGTAACAAAGCTGAAAAAAGCGAATCAGGGGTAATTATTATGAACGGATTTGACCTTGACGCTGCCACTGTCACTGATGAACTTCTTGAATTCAATCGGAAGTTACTTAAAAGCTACAATACTCTGGTGCAATTGCAAGAAGTCGATGTAGATTCCACCCCTTATGAAGTAGTTTATACAGAAGATAAGCTGCGCCTACGTTATTACAAAACAGCTGTCGAAAAATCCTGCCAGACTCCCCTATTGATTTGTTACGCTCTGGTTAATCGCCCTTATATGGTTGACCTGGAGTCCCAGCGTTCCATGCTGCAACGCATACTGGAACAAGGCGTTGATGTTTATATGATTGACTGGGGTTACCCAGATGCTGCGGACCGCTATCTCGACCTTGATGATTACATCAACGAATATATCAATAACTGTGTGAACATTGTTCTACAACATTCCTCTGTGGAACAAACCAATCTGCTGGGCATTTGTCAGGGTGGAACCTTCAGCCTGTGTTATACCGCACTTAATCCTGACAAGATTAGAAACCTGATCACCATGGTCACGCCTGTTGATTTTCAGACTGACGATAACCTGCTTTACCATTTAGCTAAATATGTGGATGCAGACCTCGCTGTTGAAACCTACGGCAATATTCCGGGAAACATGCTAAATGACTCTTATAATTCGTTGATGCCGATGCGTCTCGGAATCCAGAAAAATCTGGGTATGCCGAACCAATTGGAAAACAAAGAGAGCGCCCTGAGTTTTCTACGTATGGAGAAATGGATTTATGACAGCCCTGATCAGGCCGGAGAAGCTTTCCGACAATTTATTACTCAGTTTTTCCAACAGAATAAGCTGATGAAGGCTGAGGCCATGATTGGAAATAAACGCGTTGACCTTGCCAATATAAAACACCCAGTATTGAATATTTTTGGCAGTTTTGATCACCTTGTACCACCCAAAGCATCAACTGCTTTAAAAGATCTCGTAAAAAGTAATGACTACCAGGAAATGGAAGTCAAAGCTGGACATATCGGTGTTTTTGTTTCAGGTAAAGCCCAGAAGCAGGTAGCACCGGCTATTGTTGACTGGCTTACAACGCGGGATTAGTAAGTTCTTTCAACCTTAATATTTAAAATATTCATCACGTTTTCTATTATTTCTCTTCCTACAAACAATTTTGTCGCATAAAATCGCGCGTCTGATTTTCAAGTACTATTTGATCGGAGCTTACAGCCTTGCCAACCAATGGAAAAATAAAGCTACAGGGTTTTAACAACCTGACCAAAAGCCTTAGCTTCTGTATTTATGATGTCTGTTACGCACAAACACCGGAACAGAAAGCAGAATACATCGAGTACATTGATGAACAGTACAGTGCAGATCGTCTGACTGAAATCCTGAGTGAATGCTGTGAAATCATCGGCGCAAACATACTTAACATTGCACGCCAGGACTACGACCCTCAAGGGGCAAGTGTTACGCTTTTAGTCGCTGAAGAACCAGTGAAAGACTCTGAAAATGTGGATACCACTGAAAAGCCAGGTCCAATGCCGGACTCAGTTGTTGCCCACCTGGATAAAAGCCACATCTGCGTTCACACCTATCCTGAAGCTCATCCTGATAATGGTATCTGCACATTCAGAGCAGACATCGAAGTTTCAACATGCGGCATTATTTCCCCCCTCAAAGCAGTGAATTACCTGATTCACCGACTTGAATCAGACATCGTAACTGTTGATTATCGAGTGCGAGGATTCACCCGTGACATTCATGGTGAGAAACACTATATCGATCACGCTATAAATTCGATTCAAAACTTTTTTACAGAAGATATTCATAACCAGTATCAGATGCTGGACGTGAATGTTTATCAGGAAAATATTTTCCACACTAAGATGAAATTAAAAGACTTGGACCTAAACACCTATCTCTTTGGCACAACTAAAGAGGAGCTTCCTGAAAATCAAGTTAAACAAATTTCTGAACGTCTCAACAAAGAGATGGATGAAATCTTTTATGGGCGCAACATGCCCGATATGAAGAAATAATCAGCATGAAAAAAGGCCGCATTGTGCGGCCTTTTCTTTAACTTTTTTCTTGCGGTTTTTCCGGAGTCTCCGGCTTTTCCTGTTCATTCGGCTCTTCACCAGGCTTGAACATTCCCCACATCTGCATATTCTGATCTGCAATACGGTTCATCATAGTCAGAGGGTTAGCCGCCCCAATCATAGTCTGCATCTGATCACGAATTCGATCCTGATGCTCCAGAAAAGAAGCAATACTTTGCTCGAGATACTGGCTCATCATGCCCTGCATACTATCACCGTAAAAACGAATCAACTGTTGCAGAACCTGATTAGTCAACAAGGTGCCATGCCCTTGAGCTTCCTGCTCACTAATTATCTGCAGCAAGATGTTGCGCGTAAGGTCATTACCTGTTTTGGAGTCTTCAACCTTAAAGGCTTCGCCGCTAAGGACCAATTGCTTTACGTCATCAAGGGTGACATAACAACTGCGTGAAGTATCGTACAAGCGTCGATTTGTATATTTTCTTAGAATTCGCAACGTACTATCTCTCTTGTCACTTTCCATAGGATTTCCTGATCAGACCGAGATCAGTCATTTTTATTATCCGTGCTATTTAACCCAGAAGTCATAAGACCCATCATTATTTTTTGCAGTGCTTCCATAGAACCCAAACCGCTGCTGAGATAAGGTTTAAACAAAGTCAAAGGGTCATACCCTTCAACACCTGCTTCCATCTGTTCAGTGATCTTATCCATCATATCCTGCTGAAATTTCTGCACATCAGGCAAACCCAATACCTTACGCAGCTCTTCAGGACTCATATCAATATCGATCTTGAACTTCATACCCTGACTCCTCTTTCGGGTAAATAATATTCTAATCCTATAGTAAAACTGCGGCAGTGCAAAATACTCAGATCAATTGTTTTGCTGCACTTTTTCCGGATAGATCCAGTATATAGCCAATAAGATAGCAACCAGACTTGCCAACGCTGACATGGAGAAGGTTCCAAATGCGCCAAAACCCTCCCACATGAAACCACTCACAAATGCCCCTAATGCACCACCCAAACCAAAACCTATACTGGAAAACAATGCCTGACCCTGCCCATATGTGGATTCTGAAAAGTAGTGATGAACCAACGCAATACCTACAGCATGTAACGCTCCAAAAGTTGCAGCATGAAGAATTTGTGCAAACAACATTAGTCCTAGAATGTCTGGGACCATCCCTATGATGATCCACCTCAAGACACAAAGCATAAGGCTGACAATCATTATCAAGCGTAAGCCCCAACGCTTAATTACCCAATGCATATACACAAACAGAACAACTTCTGCGATAACCCCGAGTGCCCATAGGACACCTATTTCAGTACGACTATATCCCACCTCTTCCATCAGTACACTGTAGAAAGTGTAATAAGCACCATGACCAAACTGGACCAGAAAACAGATAACAAAGAAGGCTAAAACTTGTGGGCGCAGCAATAAAGACAAAAAACTACCGGTAACTGCAGCTGTCTTTTGTGCAGTTACGAATTCAGTTTTAGAATTTACGAACAAAGTACTTAACCAGATACATACCATCAGTAACAGCATTAAATAGGGCAACCAACGGATGCTAATAAAGTCCAGTAATGCACCAACGCCCGCAACCGTTACTATAAATCCGATTGATCCCCATAAACGGATACGACTGTATTTTTCCTGATTCTTTCCCAACTGTTTTAAGGTTATCACTTCAAACTGAGGTAAGACCGCATTCCAAAAGAAGCTAAAACCCAGCATAACCAAGCCGATTCCAACGGCTGTTTCCTGCCAGAAAATTCCCAGAAACATAATGCAGGTCATCAGGGCGCCAAAACGCACAATTTCTACACGTTTGCTATTTCGATCGGCCAGCCAGCCCCATAGGTTTGGAGCAACAATTCTTGATAACTGCAACACAGCCATCAAGCTACCAATGGTGACCGCATCAAATTGATAGGATTTAAGGTACAAGCTCCAGTAAGGCACCAATGCTCCCAACAGAGCAAAGTAGAAGAAATAAAAACCTGACAGGCGAATGTAAGAATCTATTGGGGTCATGATCGGAATTAAGACACAACTGGAGTTTTATGACTATCAAAAACAAAAAAGCCGGTTCAAAGACCGGCTCATTTACCTTTATTGTTAAACGCCTTCCAAAGCCTTTATCAAATATTGGGGAAGGCCAAAACAACCTGCATGAATTTGAGGGTTGTAGTATCGCGTAGTGATGTCGCTCGCTTTAAAACGCTGCTCCAGCTCATCTAAGGATAACTGCCTCAGGTCGCTGTTATCACTCCCCCAGGCCAAGGTCATCGATCCGCCAATGTAAGTAGGCACGGCAACAGTATAGAAGCTCTGATCTTTAAAATATGGGCTCAGGCGACGCTTGGTTGTAATCACCTCATCCTGCTGCAAGAAAGGCACGCCGTTTTGTGCGACAAAGACACCCCCTTCATTCAACAGGTTTTTACAGCCTTCGTAGAAACGGCTTGTAAACAATACCTCACCCGGCCCTACCGGATCGGTGCAGTCTGAGATAATGACATCAAACTTTTCGTCAGTCTTGTGCACAAATTCCACACCATCTGCGATAACAATGCGTGCACGAGGGTCTTCAAACGCTCCGTCAGAATGAGCAGGCAGGTACTCTTTACACATATCGATTACAGCTTGATCAATCTCAACCTGAGTAACATGCTCTACTGATTTATGGCGACAGACTTCTCTTAGGATACCACCGTCCCCACCACCAATGATCAATACCCGTTTTGCATCTCCGTGAGCGATGATAGGCACATGCGTAAGCATTTCATGGTAAACAAACTCATCCCTTTCAGTGGTCTGAATAATTCCATCCAGAGCCATTACAGTGCCATAAATTGAGTTCTTGAAAATGATCAGGTGCCAGGAATCTGTTTGCTGCTCAAAGAGCACCT
>JBOEGV010000087.1:0-7021 GCA_050633605.1 Neptuniibacter sp.
TGAGATGTTTGCAGAAGAAGCGTACAAAGGCGAAATCACTTTACCGGAGCGAGGCTAATACGATGGATTTAACAGGTAAAAAAGTAAAACTCCACGATATGAGTCTGCGTGACGGTATGCATGCCAAGCGTCATCAGCTTTCTCTGGAGCAAATGGTAGCGGTATCAACCGGTCTGGATGATGCAGGTATCCCACTGATTGAGGTCACCCACGGCGATGGTCTGGGCGGTTCCTCTCTGAACTACGGTTTCCCGGCGCATACGGATGAGGAATACCTCAATGCTGTAGTGCCAAAAATGAAAAACGCTAAGATCTCTGCCCTGCTGTTGCCGGGTATCGGAACCGTTGATCATCTGAAGATGGCACGTGACTGTGGTGTACACACCATTCGCGTTGCAACTCACTGTACCGAAGCGGATGTATCTGAACAGCACATCGGTATGGCTGCAAAGATGGAAATGGACACCGTTGGCTTCCTGATGATGGCGCACATGGTCTCCCCAGAGAAGATTCTGGAACAGGCAAAACTGATGGAAGGTTACGGTGCTAACTGCATCTACTGCACCGACTCCGCCGGTTACATGCTGCCGGATGAAGTGACAGAAAAAATCGGTTTGCTGCGTGCTGAACTGAATGCCGATACAGAGATCGGATTCCACGGTCACCACAACATGGGCATGGCGATCGCCAACTCACTGGCTGCGGTTAATGCCGGTGCTGTGCGTATCGACGGTTCAGTAGCGGGTCTGGGTGCCGGTGCAGGTAACACACCTCTGGAAGTGTTTGTTGCAGTACTTGAACGTATGCAAGCGAACCACGGTATTGATCTGTACAAGATCATGGACGTTGCAGAGGACATCGTTGTGCCATTAATGGACCAGCCAATCCGAGTTGACCGTGATGCCCTGACTTTGGGTTACGCCGGCGTATACAGCTCATTCCTGCTGTTCGCACAACGTGCAGAAGCGAAATATGGCATTCAGGCACGTGACATTCTGGTAGAGCTGGGCCGCAGAGGCACAGTCGGTGGTCAGGAAGATATGATCGAAGATCTGGCGTTAACAATGGCTAAAGACCGAGGATTAATCTGATGGCTGAAGCACAAGAAAATAAACTAACTCAGGCTCAGATTGAGCAATTGGCTGAGCACTGTGAAAACGCAGAGCTTGAGGCTTATGAAATCACAAAAATCACCAACGATTTTCCAGAGATGACCTACAAGGATGCTTTTGACATCCAGTGGGAAATTCGCCGCCGTAAAGAAGCTCGCGGTAACAAGATTGTAGGTATGAAGATGGGCCTGACCTCCTGGGCAAAAATGGCTCAGATGGGTGTTGAACACCCGTGTTACGGGTTCCTGGCAGATTACTTTTCCATTCCGGATGGTGGGCAGATCAAACATGATGAGTTGATCCACCCTAAAATCGAAGCGGAACTGGCCTTTGTCACAAAAGCACCACTCAAAGGCCCTGGCGTTCACATTGGTGATGTACTGCGTGCAACCGATTTTGTGATGCCTGCGGTCGAAGTGATTGACTCACGCTACAAAGATTTCAAATTTGATCTGAAAAGCGTGATTGCCGATAACTCATCCTCCAGTCGTTTCATTGCTGGGGGCACCATGAAAAAACCAGAAGAACTGGACCTTAAGAACCTCGGTGTAGTAATGGAAATCAACGGTGAAGTGGTTCAACTAGGCGCAGGCGCAGCGGTTCTGGGCCACCCGGCATCGTCTGTAGCCATGCTGGCTAACATGTTGGGCGAACGTGGCGAAGAGATTCCTGCGGGCACCTTCATCATGATCGGAGCCATCACCGCCGCCGTTCAAGTTAATCCAGGCGACAGTTTCTGCGTACGGTATCAGGATCTGGGCACCGTCAGCGGTAAATTCGTTTAATTAAGTAACGACTGCTGACGCAAAAGGATGCCGCATGAATTTATCTGATGACAACAAAGTATGTAACCCCGGTGATGAAGGAACCATCACCGTTAGCATTTCACGTAAGGTAAAACCCGGACGTGAAGCTGAATACGAGGAGTGGATCTCCGGAGTCATCCATGCGGCAGCCAGTTACAAAGGGCATCTGGGTACAAATGTGCTCCGCCCCGGTCCATCAACCAACCATGAGTATGTGTTGATCTACCGTTTTGATAACTATGAGAACTGCCAGCACTGGGAGCTGTCTGATACCCGCAAGGAATGGCTGAACACGCTTGAAGACCTGGTCGAAGGCAAAGGAAAAACTGAACGCGGAACCGGCCTGGAATTCTGGTTTGATATGCCAGAGCTGCCAGTCCAAAAACACCCAAAACCACACAAGATGGCTCTTGTATTGATTGTGGTTGTATACGTACTGGTGTTTGTGATCAATGTCATTTTCGCTCCGGTGCTTGACCCGATGCCGATGTGGTTACGAATCTTATGTGTCGTGGTCGCTCAAGTGCTGTTGATGACGTATCTGGTGATGCCCAGAGTCACTCGTCTGTTAAAAGACTGGTTATATAACTAATAAGGAGCCCTTATGCCTATTCTGCAAGCAAACATAATGGAAGGCCGTTCTGATGAGCAGAAAGAACGTCTGATAGAAGAACTAACTGAAGCCTGCATGCGGGCGCTGGATGCACCCAAACAAAGTGTACGCGTAATCATTAATGAGATGCCAAAACAACATTTTGGTATCGGTGGAGAATCCGCCAAAAAGCTCGGCAAGTAACACGAGATCGTTTCCTATCGCTCCTATCTTCGCTCTCAGTTACCAGAAACTTGTCGACAAGTTTCAAAGTGACTGCTTGATAGGCCTTGTCATAAGACAAGCTATTTGCCCTGTTCTGCAGGGCTTTTTTTTACCATTTAACCACCTCCAGATTCTGCTTCAGGTATTCAAGAAACACCCGCACTTTTGAGGGCAGGAAGCGGCGGTGAGGATAAACCGCATTCACCCATTGGCTGTCCGTTTCATACTCCGTTAACAATGGCACTAACCTGCCTTGCTCAATGGCAGGTTTCAGCATAAAGCCTGACAGACGAATAATGCCGCCCCCCTGAACCGCGTAATCATAAATCGCATTCACATTGTCAGAGACAAAGTTTCCAGACGCATGAACCGTCTGCTCATAGCCCTCTTTTCGGAACGACCAGTGATTCACCTCTTCCCTTGAACTCAGGCACAAACAGTTATGTTCGAACAGCGCCTCAGGCGAACTTGGCGTGCCCTTTTCGGCGAGATACTCCGGGGACGCACACACAAGGCGCTGACTTTGCCCAAGGGGCGATGCGATTAAACTGCTGTCGGCTAATGCTCCAAGGCGGAACGCGATATCAATACCATCCGCCACCAGATCCACCGTTTTACCCGTCAGTTCCAGCTCCACCGTTACATCAGGATAATCAGCATGAAAACCGCTCAACAGTGGCAAAACCTGATGTTTGGCAAAACCGGGGGAGCAATTCACTCGTAACAACCCCCGTGGAGAATCACCCAGTTCCCCCATTTCAGTTTCGGCATCTTCCAACTCGTTTAAAATTTCCTTACAGCGCTGGAAAAAACGATGCCCCGCTTCCGTCATACTGATCTGCCGGGTGGTGCGGTTTAATAATCGCACCTGCAATCGTGATTCCAGTCGGGTCACCAACTTGCTCACGGCTGAAGGGGACATACCTAACGCCCGTGATGCGGCCGAAAAGCTCCCTAAACGCACCGATTCTGTATAAGCCTGCATCTCCGCTAAACGATTCATAACCCACCATTTATGAAATATATTCCAAAATGATATGACACTTTTGATATTTATCAACTAAATGATGCGAACTAAGCTGAACCTATATTCAACAACTACCCGAGATAGATAAGATGATCGAACTATACACTCACCCTATGTCACCCTGTGCACAAAAGGTTCGTATTGTATTGGCAGAGAAGAATCTGGACTGGACAGCCCACCATGTTGATCTGGCCCAGAAAGAAAACCTTACGCCAGAATACCTGAAGCTGAACCCATTGGGCGTTGTACCAACACTGGTTCACAACGGTAAACCCGTGATTGAATCGAGCATCATATGTGAATATCTGGATGATAGCTTTGGTGCCCAGCCTCTGAGCCCGAACGACCCTTACCTGCGGTCAAAAATGCGGTTTTGGATGAAACATGTGGATGTAAAACTGCATCCGTCCTGCGGGGCTCTGCAATGGCCAATGGTCATGCGCCCAGCCATGCTGGAAAAATCGCCGGAAGAACAACAACGCCTGCTGGACCTGATACCGGAAAAACCACGGCGCGAGCGCCAGAAACGCCTGGTTAAAATGGGATTGGAAGCACCTGACGTTGTGGATTCCGTCAGAACGTATCGTAAAACCATATTGCAGATGGAAGCCGACCTGAAAGAACACACGTGGATTGTAGGCGATGAGTTTTCACTGGCCGATGTCTGCCTTGCCCCCTACTTCCAAACCATCCATCAATTTGGCTGGCAGGAGATATACAGTGACTGCCCACATGTAGCCGACTGGTTCCTACGCTGTATGAACCGCCACTCATACCAGCAAGCGGTCGCCGATGATTTCAGCCCAGAAGTGCTGGCAGACCTTCGAGCCAAAGGCGAACCCGCCTGGGAGATCATTGAAAGGCACCTTATTGATATGAGTTAATTAAAAAAGCCCTACATATGATGTAGGGCAAACCGACAAGAGCGCACAGTTAAAGCCTTATTCGGATAATCCCCCTTGGCACAGGTACTTAATTTCTAAATATTCATCGATACCATATTTAGAGCCTTCTCGACCTAAGCCTGATTCCTTTATCCCACCAAAAGGAGCAACTTCAGTGGAAACCAGTCCTTCATTAATACCCAGCATGCCATATTCAAGCGCTTCCGATACGCGCCATACACGGCCAATGTCTCTGGAATAAAAATACGCTGCCAACCCATAAGGCGTGTCGTTTGCCATCGATACCGCCTCTTCCTCGTTATCAAAGGGAATTAACGTCGCCACGGGCCCAAAGATCTCTTCTTGGGCAATCCGCATTTGATTATTTACACCGGTTAGCACGGTTGGCAGGTAAGCATTTTGCAATTGATTACCCATTTTCCCTCCAATGATCACACTCGCACCATTTGCTGTAGCGTCAACAACTAAGGCCTCCACTTTTGTCAGGGCACGCTCATCAATTAAGGGGCCTATGCTGACACCTTTTTCAAAGCCATTACCCACTTGAAGGGCTTCAACGGCGGCCTTTAGTTTGTTTGCAAATTCCTCGTAAACAGCACGCTGTACAAAAATGCGGTTTGTACACACACAGGTCTGACCCGCATTACGAAACTTAGACACCATCGCACCGATAACCGCCGCATCTAAGTTTGCATCGTCAAACACGATAAAGGGCGCGTTACCACCCAGCTCCAAAGAAACTTTTTTAATCTGTGCGCCACACTGTTGAGCCAGTAACTTGCCAACGGCGGTCGAACCGGTGAATGAGAGTTTTCTGACACGGGTGTCTTCACAGAGGGTGTTCCCTACCACAGGCGCATCCGCCGATGTAATGACATTAATGAGGCCATCAGGCACCCCAGCTCTTTGAGCAAGTTCCGCAAGTGCCAAAGCACATAAGGGGGTCAGCTCGGAGGGTTTGATCACAACACTACAACCAGCCGCCAATGCCGGCGCAACTTTGCGTGTAATCATGGCGATAGGAAAATTCCATGGAGTGATCGCCGCGACTACACCTACCGCCTGCTTTACAACCACTAAGCGCTTATCCCGACCATGTGCGGGTATGACATCGCCATAGACACGCTTCGCTTCTTCACTAAACCATTCCACAAATGAAGCGCCATAGATCACTTCGCCTTTTGCTTCAGTAAGCGGCTTACCTTGTTCTGATGTCATAATCGTGGCCAAGTCATCTTGAGCCTCAAGGATCAGTTCATACCAATGCCGTAAAATAGCTGCACGTTCCTTACCTGTTGTTAGCTTCCATTGCTTTTGCGCTTCGTACGCCGCACTGATGGCCTGTTCAGTTTCTTCGGCGCCTAGATCTGCCACATCGGCTAATGCAAGTCCTGTCGCAGGATCTGTCACCGAAAAGGTTCGTTGGTTTTTAGCCTTACACCACTCCCCTTTGATAAAGGCCTGGGTCTTTAAAAGGGTCATATCGTTTAACTGCATGTTCATACCTATTATTGTAAAAAGGTTACCTATTAAGTTCGCTTTACCACGCGGCTTGATATATGGCTAAAGCGTCGGCTTCGGTCACTTCTCGAGGGTTATTCACCAATAATCGCGTTTGCTTCATCGCCTCTGAGGCCAGCATAGGCAAATCACTTTCAGTAATGTTGTAGTCTCTTAACCGGGTTTGTTGCACTAATTCGCGATTAAGACGGTCAAGCTCATCAATAAAGACTGCAGAACGCTCATTGACGTCTGCTATGTCGATGAGTTCAGGAAATACCAATGGTGCTAATTCAGCATATTGAACAGCGCACTGCTGCTGGTTAAATCTCATGACATGAGGCAGTACTAACGCATTCGTTAAGCCATGAGATAAGTGATAGATTCCCCCTAGTGGATAGGCCAGTGCATGCACTGCGGCCACAGGAGAATTTGCAAATGCCTGCCCTGCTAACATTGAGCCCAGCAACATACCTGAACGGACCTCTAAGTCAGTACCCTCAGTTACCGCCGAACAGATGTTACTGCCTAAAAGCACAAGCGCTTCACGCGCGTACAGATCCGAAACCGGATTATGATTTGGATTAACCGAGGTGTATGCCTCAATCGCATGGACCATCGCATCAATACCCGTTGTTGCGGTGATCATTGGCGGTAAACCCACGGTGAGTTCCGCATCCAGGATGGCGTAATCCGGCAGTAAGCGGTGCGAGACAACCCCCTTTTTCTCTGTTTCACCCACGGTGATAATGGCTACGGCCGTGACTTCAGACCCCGTACCCGCTGTTGTGGGAATTTGAATCAAAGGCAACCGTTGCCCTTTCACCAAATTGACGCCATACACTTGCTCAAGT
>JBOEGV010000088.1:0-8625 GCA_050633605.1 Neptuniibacter sp.
TTAACTGGGCGCGTATTATGGCTCAGATCGTTTATTACTTCTCTGCTTCTCTGGCTGTGGGTGGTCCGCATCGTGAAGTGAGCTTCTCTGTTCCTACCGGTAATTTTGGTGATATTTTTGCCGGTTATCTGGCTAAACAGATGGGCCTGCCGGTTAAACAGTTGGTCGTTGCAACCAATAAGAATGATATTCTGCACCGTGTGATCTCCGGTAACGATATGTCTAAAGGTGAGCTGGTACATACACTGTCCCCATCTATGGATATCATGGTTTCTTCAAACTTTGAGCGCATGTTGTTTGATGTTTACGGTCGTAATGGCGCAGAAATTAATGATCTGATGGCTCGTTTCTCTAAGGAATCCGTCGAACTTGATCCCGCACGTTGGGAGAAAGTACGTGAACTGTTTGACAGCTGCGCTGTTGATGATGAAACGACTTGTGATGTCATCAAGCAGGTTTATGCTGAAACTGAGTATTTACTGGACCCACACACTGCAATTGGTGTGAAAGCAGCGCGTGAGTGTAATCGTGATCCATCCGTACCAATGATTACCTTGTCGACGGCCCATCCTGTGAAATTCCCTGAGCCTGTTGTTAAAGCCGGGCTGGAGTCACCACAGTTGCCAGTACACATGACGGATCTGTTTGAGCGAGAAGAAAAACTGGATGTGTTGGATAATGACCTGGCAACTGTTCAACAGTTTATTGCTAGTCACGTCCATACAGAGTGATTTTTCTTAGAGTGTGATAACCTCAAAACCCGGTGCTAACGTACCGGGTTTTTTGTATCCGGCTTACAATAATAAGAGAGAATTAGCGGTAAAAATATGACCGATCTGTTTTTTTATCTTTCGAAAATATTCTGGATGATCGTTCAGCCCGATCACTTCTTACTGCTGATGCTGTTGTTTGGATTGCTCCTATGGCGAAGCTTATTTGGCGTGCTTTTGGTTTGGTTTGCTGTTCTGGCGCTTCTTATAATCAGTGTTTTTCCAGTAGGTAATTTTCTGTTAAGGCCGCTGGAAAGTCGTTTTGAAATGCCTCAACTTCCTGACACCATTGCGGGTGTGATTGTTTTGGGTGGCGGTGAGGATGCGGAATTATCAACAATTCATGGTGTACCTCAATTTAACTCCGCTTCCGAGAGAATGATGGTGGTGCCCATGTTGATGGCACAGTACCCTGATGCAAAATTAGTTTTTACCGGTGGTTCTGGGTCATTAGCGCGTCCGGATTATCGCGGTGGTGATGTGGCAAAGCAATGGTTGAGTCAGCAAGGGCTGGATGCCCGTTTAACTATTGAGCGGGTGTCACGGAATACATTTCAAAACGCTATCTATACTCGAGAAATTATTGATGAATTCGATAAGTCTGAAGCTCCGTGGTTGTTAGTGACTTCTGCTTTTCATATGCCAAGGTCTGTCGGTGTTTTTCGTAACGCCGGAATCGACGTCATCCCCTATCCGGTAGATTATCGAGCTAAGGAGGACCGTTTTTACCCGGATCTGACAGATAATATGCAAGATTTAAAAACGGCTGTTCGAGAGTGGATGGGACTCGTAGCCTATTACCTTACGGACAAAACTTCAGAGTTAGTGCCTACTCCATCGGCATCTCAATCGGGTAATTAATGAAGCAAATCAACATTGTTCAGCGGCCTCAAGCTGATACTACACTCCCGGTTTTTCAGCAGGTACACCCAGTGCTGGCTCGCGTATATGCCAGCCGGGGTATTTATGACTTGGATAGTCTGGGCAGAAATCTCAGTGAGTTATTACCGGATACAGGTTTGTCAGGCCTTGATGATGCAGTTCAGCGTTTAGTTCAGGCGCTCGAGCAACAGCAGAAAATTATCATTGTAGGTGATTTCGATTGTGATGGTGCGACGAGTACTGTTGTAGGCATGCTAGCTCTACGGATGATGGGTGCTTCAGAAGTCGATTATTTGGTCCCTAACAGATTTGAGTATGGCTATGGTCTGAGTCCGGAAATTGTTGTTGAGGCGCTAAAGCAGAATCCTGATCTTTTGATCACCGTTGATAATGGAATATCCAGCATAGACGGTGTTTCAGCAGCTAATATTGCTGGGTTGGATGTCATTGTGACTGACCATCACCTGGCAGGTGATCAGTTACCAGACGCCTGTGCGATTGTTAATCCTAATCAGCCTGATTGTCGCTTTGCAGCCAAGTCTACTTGCGGAGTGGGTGTGATTTTTTATGTGATGATCGCTTTGAGAAGAGTATTGCAAAGCGCGGGCTGGTTCGAGAAAAAGGGTATACCCCAACCCAACCTCGCTTCGTTATTAGATCTTGTGGCATTAGGTACGGTTGCAGATGTGGTGCCATTAGAACAGAACAACCGAGTGCTGGTTTATCAGGGTTTGCAGCGCATTAAAGCGGGCTACTGTCGGCCAGGGCTTAAAGCGCTAATTGAATACTCTGGCAGACAGCAGCATAAAATCACTGCGTCCGATCTTGGGTTTGCTATTGCGCCTCGATTGAATGCTGCGGGTCGGTTGGAAGATATGTCGATCGGTATTGAATGCCTGCTGACTGAAAGTGAAACAACGGCCAAAGAACTTGCAGTTACCTTGAATGACCTGAATCAGGAACGTAAAGGCATTGAGCAGGAGATGCAGCAGCAAGCGATGGAGCTGTTAAATAGCTTAAATTTAGATGCTGAGCAGCTGCCTTTTGGATTAACTATGTTTGAGCCGGAATGGCATCAGGGTGTCATTGGCATCCTGGCTTCGCGTATCAAAGATAAAGTGCATCGACCGGTCATCGCTTTTGCGTTAGGTGATGAAGGAGAGCTAAAAGGCTCTGCTCGTTCAATACCTGGTTTTCATGTAAGAGATGGTTTCGATGCTATTGCTGCGAAGCATCCAGAACTGTTACGAAAGTTTGGTGGTCATGCGATGGCGGCGGGCTTAACCATTAGACAAACGGATCTGGAGTTATTTAAACAGGCCTTTGATGAAGAGGTAAGCAGGCAGCTGAGCGAGACTGACCTTAAGCAAGAGATGTTGACCGATGGTTGCCTGAGTGCTTCTGAAATGACGCTGGAATTAGCTGATCTTTTAAGAGAATCTGGCCCTTGGGGGCATCAATTCTCTGAACCTATATTCGAGGGTGAATTTACCCTGTTGCAACAACGGGTTGTTGGTCATAGGCACTTGAAAATGGTATTGATGGAACCAGAGTCCGGTTTAGCCATTGATGCAATTCAGTTTAATGCCGATATGGATCATTGGCCGGATGAATCGGTCACTCGGGTTCAGGCTTTATATCGTCTTGATGTAAACGAGTTTCGTGGCAGGAAAAGTGTGCAGATGCTGGTCCAGCACCTGACAGCTATTTAGCAATTGGAGATAAAGTATGAATGAATTTACCCTGGATGAATTGAATCTGCTGTTAGCTGTTTTTGAAAAGGCGGGCATTGAAGAGAGTATGGGTGACGAGGGGGAGATGCTTCAACGTCTCAAAACTGCTCAGTCAAACCGTCAGGAAATCGAATCGATGGAGTTCGATGACTGTTTAGGCGGGGCGTGTAAACTATAATCATCAAACGGATCACTTAAATTTCGCCTTTCCAGTCCAATAATGGATATTGGAAAACAGGATTAGCGAATTGACGATTTTGTAGTGCTCTATGCATAGATGCAGAGTTCGCTGTCGTTCAGGTTTATTATGAAGCCCATTAAATCAAGAGCATTCTTTTCTAATATCCTGCTTTTGGGCGTTCTGCTGTTTGGTGCATATTTTCTGGAAGCCTTCAATCAAGAACGTTGGGCAGTTCAAAATCGATCAGCGTTGCAATCCCATTTGTACGATGTCCGAAACAGCTTAGAAACTCATCTAAACAGTGATTTGCAGTTGGTTAAAGGGTTGGTCGCGATTGTGGCATATAACCCGGAAATTGATCAGCCTCTGTTTGCCAGGCTCGGTCAGGAATTGATCCAGCCAGATTCGAGTTTGGTCATACTCTCTGCTGCCCCGGATTTGGTTATTCGTTTACTCTATCCTCTAAAAAATAATGAAGCGGCAATGGGGCTGAATTTAGGAACCCATCCAGAACAGAGAAAGGCGGTTTTAAAAGCCAGAGACAGCGGTAAGTTGGTGTTAGCGGGACCGGTCAATCTGGTTGAGGGGGGGGTGGCATTTATTGCCAGAATGCCAGTCTTCATAAAAGAAGGTAATGCTGAGAAGCGTTTCTGGGGGGTTGTGAATGCACTTGTTGATCAAGATCGCTTGTATGAAAAAAGTGGTTTAACAGATCCGGACTTACCGATCGAAATTGCTATTCGTGGATATGATGCGGAAGGCTCAAAAGGGGAAGTTTTTTTTGGGCGTGAGAACATATTCCACCAAGATCCTGTGCTCACAGAGATTAAATTTCCTTCGGGTTCCTGGCAATTAGCTGCAGTTTCAAAATCACCCCTGAAATCCCCCTTAGAATATATGTGGCCGTGGCGAATAGGCTATGTGATTGCCGCCTTAATCGTATTTATCTCTTTTCTGGTTATCAATCGATCACTGGATACAGCGTCTAAAGCGCTAAAAAGTGCCGAGCGATCTCGTAAACAGTTAGCGAGTTCACTCGATTCACTGCATGAGAGAGAACATCTTCTTCGTACAGTCGTTGATGAAATGCCAGATGTTTTGGTGTTGAATGATCAAAATGGGAATTTTCTGCTGGCCAATGAAACGGTGGCGAAACTCTACAATACAACGCCGGAACAGATGGTTGGCAAACATGATGGCGATTTTGGTGTGCCTCAGAAAATGGCTGAATTTTTCCGCCAGAATGTTCTGAATATAATGGCAAAAGGCGAGACCGAAGTTGTTTATGAAGACAGTAAGGATGCTAAAACCGGAGAGATCCGTCATTTCAAATCCATTAAGAAACCGTTTAAAGGTGTAGGCGGTCAGAATCAGATTCTGGTTATAGCTCAGGATATAACTGATTTAATCAGTACACAGCAAGATCTGGCAGAAAGTGAAGAGCGTCTAAGCACTATTCTCGATAATGTCGATGCCTTTATTTATCTCAAAGACACTGAGGGGTGTTATCTGTTTGCTAATCAAGCTGTTAGGGATCTGTGGCGAGCTGGGATGGACGATATTATCGGCTTTAAAGATGATAGGTTTTTTGATGAAAAGACCGCATTAAACATTTTTAAAAATGACCGGTTGGTATTGGATAAGGGGGAGGTCTTTCATGCTATTGAGGTGAATACTGTTCCTGAGACAGGTATCACCCGCATTTATCAGTCTACAAAATTGCCGCTTCGGAATGAACATGGCGAAATCTACGCATTATGTGGTATCTCAGTAGATATCACCGATATTAAAGCGTCTGAGTCTGCACTCAGAGAGAGTGAACAGCGATTCAAAATAGCGGGCAAAGCAGCCTATGACCTTATTTATGAGTGGGATGTTGCAACAGATACATTGACCTGGTTTGGTGATGTCGATGCTATGCTGGGTTTTCCAAAGGGGCAAATTTCTCACGACATTGAAGCCTGGTTGGATTTAATTCATCCAGAAGATGTGGAACAGCTTGCAGATGCTGTTGAAAGGCATCGTGAGTCAACGCAGCCGATTCATTATGAATACCGTATCGCGGATTCACAAGGTCGCTACCGCTATTGGAGTGATCGGGCCCTGCCGATGATTAATAAGGAGGGGCGTCCGTATAAATGGGTAGGTGTGTGCGCTGACATAACCCTGCAGAAGGATCAGCAGCAAAGGCTTGAACACAGCGCTTACTATGATCCTCTCACCGGTTTACCGAACCGTTCACTTTTGACTGACCGGCTGAAACAGGCGATGAGCCTCAGTCGTAGGCGTAAGCAACAAGTGGCAGTGGTCTATATCGATCTGGATGGCTTTAAAGAGGTGAATGACACCTACGGACATGAAGTGGGCGACAAACTTCTGATCGCTATTGGTAATCGAATCCAGAGTCACCTCCGGGAAGGGGATACTATTTCCAGATTTGGAGGCGATGAATTTGTTGCTGTGTTAAGTGACCTGGAAAACAGCTATTCAGCGGTGCCTTTGCTGGATAGATTACTGCAGGCAACGTCGCAGCCGATTATGCATGACGACCTTGTTCTTCAGGTTTCCGCGAGTCTAGGGGTAACCTATTATCCTCAGTCAGATGAGATCGCTCCGGATCAGCTTCTCAGGCAGGCCGATCAGGCGATGTATCAGGCTAAGCTGAATGGCAAGAATCGTTATTTCTTTTTTGATACTGAAAATGACCGCAGCCTTCGTGGCCAATCTGAAAGTGACGAGCATATCGAAAGGGCCCTGCGGCATCAGGAGTTTGAACTCTATTATCAGCCTAAAGTGAATATGCACAGTGGTGAAGTGATCGGGATGGAAGCTCTTTTGCGCTGGAACCACCCTGAAAAAGGTTTTCTCCTGCCCGGTGAGTTTCTTACCGGCATGGAAAACCATCAACTGACCAATAAAATTGGTGATTGGGTTATTCGCAGTGCGTTATCCCAGATCAGTGATTGGGCCAGAGAAGGGAAGCCTTATCAGGTCAGTGTCAATGTGGCTGGCAGTCAGCTTCAGCAGGGCTTTGTAGAAAAATTAGATGAAGCTTTGCGCGAGTTTACAGATATAGAGCCTGAACTTCTCCAGCTAGAGGTGCTTGAAAGCAGTGCACTGCGGGATATAAATCTGGTTTCAGAGGTGATGCGTGAGTGCGAAGAGATTGGAGTAAGCTTTGCTCTGGATGACTTTGGTACCGGCTACTCATCCCTGACTTATCTCAAATCCCTGCCCGCAGAGGTGCTTAAAATTGATCGTTCGTTTGTGCGGGATATGCTGGATGACCCGGACGATATGGCGATTCTTGAAGGAATCATGGGAATGTCCTCTGCTTTCCGCCGCAAAGTGGTTGCGGAAGGGGTTGAGCGGATTGAACAAGGGGTGTTTCTGCTACGCCTCGGCTGCGACCTTGCTCAAGGGTACGCGATCGCTAAACCGATGCCAGCCAGTCAGGTGTTGGATTGGGTAAGTTCATGGCATCCGCCGGCACAGTGGCAAATTCAATCGCGAGTGCGTCGGGAAGATCTGGCTATCCTGTTTGCTGAGGTGGAGCATAGAGCCTGGGTAAGAGCTTTGGATAGTTACATCACTAATCCTGATCTGCCTTTGCCGCCATTAAGCCCGCATCAATGTCGTTTTGGTCAATGGTGGGATGAAGAGGGTAGGTACCGCTATCCGGATGAGGTCAGTGCGCACCTGTACGATCTGCACCAGCGGGTACATTATTGTGGAGTTGAAATTCAGAAAGCGGTAGAACGCGAGGAACTGGATAAGGCTTCAGCGGTTAAAACTGAGCTGCATAAAGTGAGTAGTGAGTTGATCAATGAACTGGATCGGATTTTGAATAGTCTCTACAGTTCACAAATATAGAGCTTCATCCAAGTGATTTACGCTTAACTATCTAACGGTATAAATATGCTTCCTTATTTTGTCGGTGCCCATGTTAGTGCATCTGGCGGGGTACAAAATGCACCTCTAAACGCAACCGCTTTGGGCGCTAATGCGTTTGCTCTGTTTACGAAGAATCAGCGGCGCTGGCAGGCTAAGCCTCTTGAAGATAGTGTGATTCGGGCATTTAAATCGAACTGTTCTGAACATAATTTAAAACCAGAGCAGATCCTGCCCCATGACACCTATCTGATAAATCTTGGTCATCCTGAAGAGGAAGCTTTACAGAAATCACGTGAGGCATTTCTGGATGAAATGCAACGCTGTGAGCAGTTGGGCCTGGTTTATCTTAACTTTCATCCCGGCAGCCATCTGCGCAAAATTTCTGAATCTGAGTGTATTTCCCGGATTGCTGAATCACTGAACTGGGCGATCGCGCAAACTGATTCAGTGATTGCTGTTATTGAAAACACGGCGGGACAGGGCAGTAACCTCGGGTACAGTTTTGAGCAGTTGGCAGAAATTATTCATCAGGTTGAGGATAAAAGCCGCGTAGGCGTTTGTATCGATACCTGCCATATGTTTGCTGCGGGTTATGATATCCGTACCCAGGAAAGCTGTGCAGAGGTGTTTGAACAGTTTGAGCAGATCGTGGGTTTTAAATATCTGAAAGGGATGCATCTGAATGACTCCAAAGGTGGCTTCGGTTCAAATCTGGATCGCCATCACAGTCTGGGTCAGGGGGAGATAGGTCTTGAGGTGTTTCGGTTTATTATGAGAGATGATCGCTTCAGAGGTATTCCACTGATACTGGAAACCATTGATGAAACCATCTGGGCGGATGAAATTCAGCTGTTGCGGCAGTTTTCGCAGGACTGAGTTTTGGGTTGTCTGTTACTGTCTGATCTATAAACATTTTCACTCAAATGTCATAACAACTGAGTAGTCTGGAACCTTGGTTCGAATACTATAGGTTAGTCTATGTTGTTGGCGTCTGAAGAGGTAAGCGCAGAAACGCGCCGTAAAATGCTTCTGGAAATTCTGGAGTCAGAAGCTTTATATCCCCATTTTCAGCCTATTGTTGATCTGAAGAAAGGGCGGGTCATCGGCCATGAAGCTTTGATTCGAGGCCCGGCCGGTAGTGTCATGGCTTCGCCGGGTGCTCTTT
>JBOEGV010000089.1:0-5130 GCA_050633605.1 Neptuniibacter sp.
ACCATCAGGTAGACGTATTTGCCCGTCAGGATGAACTAAAATCTCGCCCACGTGCAAATCTAGACAGCATCCTAACCGTACCGGTTGAGCCAAATCCAAGCTGGACTGCAGAAGAGATTCAGCAGGAGCTGGACAACAATGCACAGGGTATCCTGGGTTACGTTGTGCGCTGGATCGACCATGGCGTAGGTTGCTCTAAAGTGCCAGACATTAACGATGTAGGCCTGATGGAAGACCGCGCAACACTGCGTATATCCAGCCAGCACATCGCGAACTGGTTGCGTCACGGTATCTGTTCTGAAGAGCAGGTAATGGAAACACTGAAGCGCATGGCTGCAGTGGTAGACCGCCAGAACGACAACGACCCTCTGTACCGCCCAATGGCGGGTAACTTTGAAGAGAGCGTTGCCTTCGCAGCCGCTTGCGAACTGGTAATCGAAGGTTGCGCACAACCTAACGGTTACACTGAGCCGGTTCTACACCGTCGCCGTATCGAAGCTAAAGCTAAATTTGGCGCATAATAACAGCGCGCTTAATCGATAATCTGATTAAGCAGTCGTAACGTAAAAGCCGTGTACCTTAGGGTACGCGGTTTTTTTTGTTTCAGGTACACTTGAATCATCAGACAACCCAAATATCCATTTTATGACTCACGCAGAACTGCTGGCTAACTTCATTCGAAAACACCCCAAACTAGTCGTGCTAACCGGAGCAGGTATCAGCACAGATTCAGGCATCCCTGCTTATCGCGATAAAGAAGGTAACTGGATGCACTCTGCCCCTATTCAGCATAAAGAGTACATGACCAGCTATTATGCCCGGCAACGCTTCTGGGCCAGAAGTTTAATTGGTTGGCCGTTGATTAGGGATGCGCAGCCGGGTGACGCTCATTATGCTCTGACAGAACTCGAAGAGCTTGGCTATATCAAGTTACTGATCACCCAGAACGTCGATCGCTTGCACCAGCGCTCAGGTAGTCAGAATGTGATTGATCTGCACGGTCGCTCGGATCGTGTGAAATGTATGGATTGCCAACAGAACTTTGACAGGCTGCCGCTGCATGAACTTTCTGCTGAGATAAACCCACAGTTTAAGATTCGCCAAGCTACTGCCCGACCGGATGGCGACGCAGACCTTGAAACGGAAGCCTTTAAGAGCTTCAAAGTCCCTGATTGTGAACACTGCGGCGGTATATTGAAGCCTGATGTTGTCTATTTTGGCGATAATGTACCGAAGGAGTCGGTATTCAAAGGATTAGATGCACTGGAACAGGCAGATGCGCTTCTGACCGTGGGCACTTCTCTAATGGTCTATTCTGGCTATCGTTTTTGCAAAAGAGCCCATGAATGGGATAAACCAATCTGTTCGGTGAATATGGGCGTAACCCGGGCAGACCCCATTTTAGATTTAAAGCTTGATGCCCCTATTAAGGAGACACTGAAAGAAGCAGTAAAGCTTCTGAAGGGAAGTTCTTAGACAGGAACGTCAAAGTCAAAATCTGATTCTGCCATATGCGCCTTTTTTATGCTCTACCCTACCCGTTCATTTACGTTAAAATCACGCCTTCAAATCTGGAGAAAAGCACCATGGCAAACCGCGCATGCGCCCGTCACATTCTGGTAAAAACCCGGGATCAGGCCGAAAAAATTAAGAAACAACTCAAACTGGGTTCAGATTTTGGCAAACTGGCCAAAAAGTATTCCCTCTGCCCTTCCGGTAAACGCGGAGGTGATTTAGGAGAGTTTCGCCGTGGGGAGATGGTTAAGGCCTTTGACGATGTGGTGTTTAAAAAACCTGAGCTGGTTGTGCACGGCCCAGTGAAAACCAAATTTGGCTGGCACTTGATAGAAACCATCTACAGAAACTAATTTCAGAAACTGACTTCAAAAACTATAAAAAAGCGGCCCCGAAGGACCGCATAAAAAACCCAAAGGGTTATCACAATTCCATAGCTAGGAGAGGGGACCGGGTTATTCGTCGCTCAGAAAACCTAAGAGGTGCAGTAAACTGGTGAACAGGTTGTAGATAGAGATGTACAGTGAAACCGTTGCCATAATGTAGTTGGTCTCACCTCCGTGAATGATGTTGCTGGTCTCGTATAGGATAAAACCAGACATCAACAATACACACATCGCAGACACAGCCAGCGCCAAAGCAGGAATCTCAAAGAATATCGCACCCAGACTCGCTACGAAGGCAAGCAGCATTCCCACCATGATGAAACCGCCCATAAAGCTGAAATCCTTACGGGTTGTCAAAACATAAGCAGATAATCCAAGGAAGATCAGACCCGTCATACCCATGGCATTCATAACGATTGTTCCACCGCCTGGCATAGACAGGTAGTAACCTACAATCGGTCCAAGGGTATAGCCCATAAACCCTGTTAAGGCGAAAACAGAAGGCAAGCCCCATACACTGTTACGCAGCTTAGTGGTTAGAAAATAAAGCCCGAAGAAACCCACCAGAGAAATGATAACTCCCGGATGTGGTAGCTGAAGAGCCAAAGAAACACCTGCTGTAATCCCACTGAAAATCAGCGTCATTGACAACAACGCATAGGTGTTACGTAAAACTTTATTTTGCTCCAGAGCCGAAGGCTGGCTCTGCGCAACTGAATGATTGATTGATGNNTTTTAAAGGAAATCCCTTTCGTCCGTATAACAAATCAATTTACCAGCTACAAAAACCAATAAAACTCGATTATTCTTTAACCATCACTCACTTTTATCGAAGCTTCTGATGAACTATAAACACCTTCATTACTTCTGGATGGTTGCCAAAGAGGGCAGCATTGCTGCTGCTGCGGAGCGCCTAAACGTCACACCCCACACAATCAGCGCACAACTTGGGCTACTGGATGATTACTTTGGCTGCTCACTGTTTACCAAAGTGGGTAGAAAATTAGAGCTGACCGAAACGGGCCACATGGCTCTGAGTTATGCCAGTGATATTTTTTCTCTCGGCAGCGAGCTTGAAGAGCGTGTACGTAATCTGGATAAAATCCGGCCACTGGTCTTTAAAGTGGGTGTTGTGGATGTTGTGCCTAAATCAATCGCTTATCACCTCTTATCTCCAGCAATGGATGATATTAAGAATATGCGCATGATATGCCACGAGGGCGACATAAATGAGCTTCTGGCACAGCTGGCCCTGCATCGCCTTGACCTGGTAATTTCCGAGTCTCCAATACCATCAGATGTCAGTATTAATGGTTACAGCCATAGCCTGGGCAGTTGCGGCAGTAGTTTTATGGCACACCCAGAAGTGACATCATCATTGCAAGGTGAATTTCCGCATAACCTTAACGGTTCCCCAATGTTACTGCCGGGCGAAAACACCATGGTCCGCCGTCAGCTTTTGCAATGGTGTAATAAACATAAAATTCATCCGCGAGTGGTGGGTGAATTTGATGACAGCGCCCTTATGAAGGCCTTTGCCCATGCAGGTAAGGGTATCATGGTTATACCAACTCCGATTAGGGACGAAGTTTCAGCCCAGTTAGGCCTGCAACTCCTTGGGGAAACCCAGGAGATTAATAACAACTATTATGCGATTTCCATCGAAAGGAAGATTTCACACACCGCCGTTGAAAAAATTAGTACAGCAGCCAGAAATTGGTTAGGTGAAACCAATTAAGCCATTTTTGAGGCAAAAGGGTTAAAAAAAGCTGAAATTTAGACATTTTGATAATAAAAGAAATGATTATTGATCTGGATTATTAGCTATATTTATCTAATGCCAGATAATACGCAGCTCACTCAATTCTCGATTCTGGCAGGGACGTCTTACAACAGATAATCTGAAGGTAGTCGATGTATATTTGCCTAAATGATCTTGATGAACTCAATGCAGCAGTAGACAGCACCCCGTTGGCTGATGATGAATACTGGTTAATTCTCCTCGCGGATCGACACGCCCACCAGCTTCAGGAAATCGTATCTCTCCTTGCCGCAAAAACCATGCGTTTCTGCGGGGCTGTTTTCCCAGGTTTAGTAGTCGATAAACGTACTTTTTATCACGGCGCGATTCTGCGCAAGATCCGCTGTAAAACACCACCAGTAATCTTGCCCATGCCCTCATCTTCAGAGGACGCAGTACGTAATTTGCCAGCACATACTGACCTTATGTCAGAAGGCGAAACCTGTTTAACCTTTGTTGACTGTCTTTCCGAAGATATTGATGTCTTGCTAAGCAGTCTGTACGACCGGTTCAGCAACCATTGCAGCTACTTTGGCGCCGGTGCAGGCTGCCATGATCTTTCTGATTGTCACTGCATTTTTGACAACAACGGTCTTTACTCTAAAGCCGCCCTTGTTGCGATTGTCAGCCAACCCAGCCAATGCCATGCGAGACATGGCTGGAATCGACACTCAGGCCCCATTGTGGCCAGCCGTACAACCAATAACATACTTCATGAGCTGGATTGGGAAGTCGCAGAAACCGTCTATCGCAACACCCTTCCCGAAAATCTGAAGAGCACACCACCAGAGCTTTTTTACCGCGATGTAACACCTCGCTACCCGTTCGCCGTAGAGTATCCAGGCTCTGAAGATGTGGTTAGGGATCCTATCTCGATCTGCACAAATGGTGATGTAGTGTTTTTATCCGACATACCACAGGGGGCGTTGATGTATCTGGTGGAAGGCACACCGGATAGTCTGATCAGCGCAGCGAAAGAAGCCGTACAAAAATCGATTACAGATCAGACTGAGAGCTTGTTGGTCTGCGATTGTTTGTCCAGAACCATTGCCCTCGATAGCAAGTTCCCATCGGAACTACGGGTTGTTTATGAAGAGGTAAATGCCGTACAGCCAGGACTGACCGTAGAAGGTGTTATCGCACTAGGTGAAATTGCATCCAATGGTGATCAAAGCGTTAATTTTTTCAATAAGACATTTGGTATTTGCTGCTTTCAATGAATGACTCCAAGACCAGCCTCATAGCTGATATCCAGAGAATGTTTGAGCTTTCTCTGGCGCTGGGAAACAGCCTTGACCCGGTAACTGTATGTACCGATTTCTCTAGCTCACTGTTACGGCTAATAAACTTAAATTTCATCAGCATCTGGGTTAAACCCTTAAATTCAGGTGAGGAAAGCACTCATTTTGAACTGTTTTATGCCTACCC
>JBOEGV010000090.1:0-2449 GCA_050633605.1 Neptuniibacter sp.
AGATAATACCGGGGGATATTCATAGGATGCTTATCCGCAACCTGCCTCAGTATCTCTTGTTCATGGGTGGATAAATTCACATAGTTTTGTAAGCCATCAATAGAGTTTATGTTCTGCTTTAACTCGGCTTGCCAATCAACATTACTCCAGTCTGTTCCCTTTAACTCTTGCAGCTTACCCAAAACTAGTTCCCTTATTTCATTTAGTGTTTACCCTGCAATCGCGTTTACGGACACGTTTAAAATAACGCTCATACTCCCAATTGCGGATGGTCGGATGGTCGGATGGTCGGATGGTCGGATGGTCGGAAACAACAGTGTACCCCATTAAATATCTTAAGGCTCTGCAACCTAAGCTGGGGATGTGACCAACAAACAAATACGCCCCCGCAAACGGTTATTAGGTGCGTCTTTGGTTTATAAAAATACCTCTTCAATAGACAAGCCCCAATTCCATATCTAGAGTAAACCATACGGATTAAAGGAACCTATCGAAAGGATTTGAGATAATGGACATCACTCTGCTTGGAGCAATTGCAATCGTCTGCATTTTAGGGATTATGATTGCAGTAATCACCAAACAAAAAAACAACATCGAAAAAGATCTAGCAGCAACATCTAAATCGTTACTTACTTATAAAGAAGATAACGAAAAACTATCCGGCCTTAATTCAAAATACAAACAAAAATACGCCAAGCTCATTGACGCTGATGAGTACGTCAAACATCAACATCAATCTGCAGATCAATATGTAGCCGAGCAACACCACCAAGCAGACCAATATGTAGAAGAATCGAAGAAAACTAAGCTCCGGTTTGAGTCGTTAATAGATACTTTGAGAGAAGACTATAAAAACAAAAAGTTTCTGTATGACGAACTGGTCAAGAAGGCTGCGATTTACAATGATCAAATTGAGGTTGCGGAACTAGGTTTCTACGAACCCCACTACGACTTCGATGCATCTGAGCACTACAAAACAAAAATAGATACTGTACGAAGAAAGCAAAAAGAGATGGTCAGCCAAAAAACAGCTGTAACTTGTGATACTGAATGGCAAGTCGGCGGCAGTAAAACTGAAGGTAAGAAGTTCAGTGATCGTATAATCCGTTTATCACTCCGAGCATTCAATAATGAGTGTGAGGCAGCAGTAAATAGCGTTACTTGGAAGAACATCACTAGGTTAGAAACAAGAATTCAAAAGGCCCTTGAAGCAATCAACAAGCTTAACCTAACTAACAATGTTGAGATAAACCGAAACTACCTCCAGTTAAAACTAGAAGAGCTCCGGCTAGCTCATGAATACAAAGTCAAAAAGCAGGATGAGAAGGAAGAACAAGCTGAGATCAAGCGTCAGATGAGAGAAGAGGTGAGGCTCCATAAAGAACTGGATGATGCAGCTAAAGAAGAAACCAAATACGAAAAAATGTTACATAAAGCACGCTTGGATGCAGAGAATGCAGCTGGTGCGAAACTAGAGGCACTACAAGCAAAAATTGCAGAACTGGATGGCGAGCTTACTATTGCCCATGAAAAAGCAGCTAGAGCGAAATCGATGGCTGAACAAACAAGATCTGGTCACGTATATGTTATTTCTAACATTGGCTCCTTTGGAGAGAAGGTATACAAAATCGGTATGACCAGAAGGCTTGAACCTTTAGATAGGGTTAAAGAACTAGGAGATGCTAGCGTACCTTTTCTATTCGATGTTCATGCCATGATTTTTTCTGAGGATGCCCCTTCTTTAGAAAAGCGCCTACACAAATCCTTTGAGCAATTTAGAGTGAACATGGTTAATAGCCGAAAAGAATTCTTTAACGTTAGCCTTGAAGATATTAAGAGCGAAGTTCTCTCCTTTGGTAATGATGACATCGAATTCATCGAAACAGCCGAAGCAAAAGAATATAGAGAAACACAAAGCATCAAAGAAAAACGCAACCTTTCAGAAAATGGAGAGATTCAAGACGACCTCCATGCTTTCCCAGAAATGATATAGCCACTCTTGTAGACCGTCTCCACCGGAGACTGATCTACAAACACACCACTCCTCCGGCACTGTGACCAGATTGCAACGTTAAATACGCCCCCGCAAACGGTTCTTAGGTGCGCCTTTGGCTCAGATAGATAGCCAGCAATAACAACAGCCCAAAAGACAAAGACAAAGACAAAAGGTCTAAAATCAAAAATCAAAAATCAAAAAACGGGATTATTCGCTACGCTCACCCTGCGGGCCGTTGCCAAAGGCAACGTTGTCTCGCTTCGCTCGGCTCGAACCCCAGTCGGGGCTTTATTCGCAACAAGTTGCTCACCCTAAAGGGCCATTGTCGCAAGCTCCAATGTTATCTCGCATACGCTCGGTTCACCCTCCAGGCATACGGATGCCAAGAAAGGAATCACAGCTAGCTGAAAGATCAAAGCAGAGAGAAGATATAAAAAGTGGCGCGCCTGGAGA
>JBOEGV010000091.1:0-9337 GCA_050633605.1 Neptuniibacter sp.
GACGCCATACACTTGCTCAAGTTGTTCTTCACCTTTCGCCAGCAAAGCCACCAGCTTAGCGACATCGAGTGATGAACCGCCCCCTAAACCAATGATCCCTTCCACTTCTTTTGCAATGGCTAACCGGGTTGCCGATTCAACGATTGACTGGGCTGGATCCGCTTGAACCTGATCAAATACTTCAACGAGGATACCCCCATGCTGTAAAGCTTTAACGACAGGCTCAAGCAAGCCGACCGTCACTATTCCTGGGTCAGTCACAATGAGAACTTTATTACATTGAAGGTCCTCGCATTGCTGGACTAACTGCTTCGAGGCACCCGGCTGGCAAACAATACCGTGGGATGCATAAAACGAAAATGCACTCATGCGGCTTCTCCTTTAGGAACTTCAGATAGGCTCACAGAGCCACGTTCAATTGAGTAAACCTGATCAACCAGATCTGCTGAGTGGCTATAGTCAGATTCAGACAACAACACCGACATACCTTCATCTTTCAGCGTATTGAGCACACTGGCTAGTCGTCTTGATAATGCAGGCGCGACGCCTTCGAAGGGTTCATCCAATAACAAAAGATCCGTACCCACAATCAATGCACGTGCGAGGGCGACGAGCTTTTGCTGACCCCCAGACAGTTGCAGAGCTTTACGTTCAGCAAAACCTTCTACCTCTGGCATGAGTTCGTATACCCATGCCAACCGTGCATCGACCTCAGGTATCTGCGTTGCCCAGGCAGGAATAAGGATATTTTCTTCAACGGATAAGGTAGGCACCAATTGACGATCTTCTGGCATGTACCCCACTTTTAAATTTGCGCGTAGATGGGGAGCTTCAGCTGTTAGATCTTGGCCTTTGATACTTAAACTGCCACTTTGCGGCGCAAGCAAACCCATCACCGTACGCATTAACGTGGTTTTACCCGCGCCATTACGTCCAATAAGGCCCACCATGGTGCCTTTTGGCACATGCAAAGTTGCATCTCGCAAAATAGGCGTACCCGCTATCTCAGTATTAATCGCATCCAGTTTAAGCATGACGCACCTCCTGTGAGTAATCGATATCTAGGTGATGGCCGGTGACTAACTCTTGGACTTTGTCATCTTTCATCACATTGGCTGTTGGGCCGTCTGCTAATACACGACCATCATAAAAAGCCATCAAGCGTGTGGCGTAACGCGCGATCACCTCCATATCATGCTCAACAAACAATACCGCCGCACCCGATTTCCTGACCGCTTGCATCACGGTATCCATCAGTTCGAACTTATCGTCGATTGCCACGCCTGATGTCGGTTCATCCAACAATAAAAGCTCCGGTTTGCCCAGCATGGCTAACGCAATATCTAATAGCTTTCTCACCCCTTGCGGGAGCGTCACGACCTTTTCATCCCTGTACTCTTGAATGTTATATTCGTTGAGTAATGTCTCTGCTTGAACGATACGTGCTTCAGTTTTCAATGGTTTAAACAGCGATAGTCGTGTCCCCTCAACCAAGCCAATAGCAATTAATACGTTCTCCAGCATGCTCAAATCCGGGAACAGTTGTGCCACTTGAAATGAGCGGCATATCCCCGATCTCATCACCTGCCGGGGGGCCTTGCCTACAATGCTGTTACCATGAAGCAGTATCTCGCCACTGCTAGGGGGTAAATACCCTGTTACCATATTGATAAAGGTGGTTTTTCCCGCACCATTGGAACCGATAACCCCAACAACTTCTCCGGCATTGATAGCAACATTAATATCAGCTGCGGCAGTTACCGCCCCAAAATTTCGGGCTAAAGCTCGGGTTTCTAATAAAGCACTCATGCTGACTCCTTCCCTCTGACTCGATCAACCAACGACCAAATACCCTTTGGTAGGTAAAGAATGATCGCCAACAACGCGACACCTAAAATCATTTGCCATGTATAAGGGGATATTTGAAACGCATAGGTTCTTAACAGCTCGAACATCACCGCACCCAGCAATGGCGCAACCACATGACCTGTGCCCCCCATCAACGCGATAAAGACAAACTCACCTGATGTGGTCCAATAAGCCATTTCAGGGTCGATATGACCGGCAGCCAATGCGGTAATTCCACCCCCTAAACCGGCCATCGCAGCCGCTATGATGTATTTGATGTAGATAACACGTTGAACGGAGATACCCAGATATTCCACACGAATCTCATTTTCGCGCACAGCTTCACCGGCGTACCCCATGGGCGAGCGTAAGTAACGCCAGATAAAAAAGCCCGTTACCACCGTAGCAACCACGGCTAAGCCATAAGACAATATTTGAAGGTTTCCTTCAGGAGGTGCCCAACCCAAAAGGGTTGGCGGTGTCACATTGAAACCATCAGATGAACCAAACGAGGTACTTTTAACCAGCACTCCGTAGAGAATCATTGAGAAAGCCATTGAGAACATGGCAAAGAAGATGTCTCTGTAACGACACAGCAATAAACCAATGACTGCCGCGCACCCCACACATACCAGCACCCCCATGACTAAGAGCAACAAGGCGTCTTGGGTTTCAAAGTAACTACCCCCAATCCCAACCACATATGCACCTAAGCAGTAATAAAGCCCCTGACCAAATGACACCAGCCCCGCTCGCATAAGCAGCAGTAAACCGAGCACAACTAAGCCTTTTGCCATAGCCAAGGTTAATAAGAAACTTAACCATCCGGGCATAAGCAAACCCGCTATCAGCATGACAACAATGCTTACAGGCAGAAAAACATTTACATATCTCATGTTAGATTTTCCTCGCGGTTGCTATGGCAAATAAGCCCTGTGGCCGAAATGCCAGCACCAAGGCCATCACACCATAGATGACAAAAAGTTCAGCATCAGGATAAAGGTGCACAGACATGGCTCTTGCCATACCCACAATTAATGCACCGACTAAGGCACCACCTACACTGCCCAGACCACCAATCACAACGACCGCAAACGCCAGAACAATCACCTCAACGCCGATACCCGGCATAACGGAAATTCCTGGTGCAGTGAGTGAACCCGCCAAAGCGCCTAATACCGCACCAATGACGAAGGTAACCGTAAACATGCGTGTGACATTAATGCCCAAGAAAGCAGCCGTATCACGACTATGAATAACCGCTTGAAGCAACTTACCTTGGCGCGTGCGGTTGAGCCCCCACCAGAGCATAAAGCCAATGCTGGCAGACACAGCAACCAGTATTAAGTCGTAATTAGCGAAGGACAAACCTTCAAGTTTGGTACGCCCAAGTAAGGTATAGGGCTGATACGCAAAGTAGGCATCCACTCCCCAAATCAACTTAATCACGTCCTCTAAGATCAAGAGCAGTGCATAGGTGACAAGAATCATGACGACTTCGTCTCGCCCGTACATTAAGCGCAAAATACCCCGCTCAATCAAAAGCCCAACAATCACCCCACTTAATAAAGCTGCACCGAGCAGCAGAAGGTAACCACCCCACGGTGGATAGCCACCTGCGAAATAGAAGCCGACTAAGGATGCGCCGGCATACGCCCCTATGGCATAAAAGCTGCCGTGGGCCATGTTTAGAATTTTCATAACACCGTAAATCAGTGTCAGCCCCGCCGCGATCACAAACAGCCAGGAGGCATAGATGACACCATCCATCAGCATCGCTATTAGGAGTTTCATAGAATCTGTCTCGTATGTACTGTTGTAGAGACGCGCTGGGTATTGCCCCAGCGCTGAATGAGCATTAGTTACAATGCGTACTTGGCATGCCGTCTTTAATCCAATCTATCCCTTTGGTACCTTCTGGCGGATTGACACAATCAGCGGCATAACGACGCACATCTGTCAGTGCAGGCTTGCCATCTACTAATGCGTAACGGCCATACACCATCTCCATGGTGGCCTGGTGCCCTTTGCCTCGATTCATAGAAACTTTGCCTGCCGGGCCTTCGTACTCAAGGTATTCAAAAGCGCTTGCCACTTGCTCGGTTGATGGCTGCCCCTTCGCTTTAGCTGCGGCTTTTTCAGTAGCGAGTTTCAAACCAAGAATGGCTTGAACCATTTTGTAGGCGGGATAGGTTGGCGGTGTACCAAAGCGCTCAATGTAAGCAGCGCGGAACCAATGGTTAAGTTCATTATCTGGAGCGTAAACACCAAACGGTCCGCGAGCCCCTAATACCGTACCTTCAGGAATTTGATCTGATAGGCGGTACATTGCACTTTCACCGGTGGTCAGTACAACTGTTTGATCATCAAACAAACCGCGAGCTGAACCTTGTAATAAGAAGGCTTCCATATCACCACCCCAAAACGAGGAATGGATGACTTCAGCAGAGTTCACCATAAGCGATGAGATTTCAGCCCCATACTGACCCGCATAGATTTTAGGGAACTGCTCTGTGGTCACATCCACTTTAGGTGAAAGGTGTTTTAACGACCCAAGGAAATCATCCCAAGATTCATGGCCGAATGAGTAGTTTTGATTGATACCAGAAACCTGATCCAATTTACCCATACTGTCTTTGATGTAGTAAGCCGCGGCTACATTGTCCATGGTCGCTGTTGGGCCGGTACGGAAAACATATTTGTAGTCACGATCTTCAAATACTCGAGGCGTACCACAGTCAAACAATACAGTGAGCGTCCTTAACTGTTCGGCCACAGCGGGTATAGCTAAACAATCACCAGAAGAGATATAACCAATAACCGAATCAACCCCTTTACGCTCAACTAAGTTGCGATACTCCGCAGACTGTTTAGTGGCACCACCCGCCTCATCCACATAAACTGGTGAAATACTTTTGCCATTGATCCCCTTGGTATTATACGGCGCTGGCAACATGCCTTTGTTCAACGTATCTAACGTCAGGTCTGCAGCATTCTTGGCAGGGACGCCAAAAGGCCCCGCAGCACCGCCCGAAAGAAAAGTAACTAATCCTAATTTGTATTCCTCTGCAGCAAGTGCTGGCTGCATCGCTGTTGCGGCAATAATCAGGCCTGCAACGCAGGTAGGCTTTGCGATCTTGTGTAACATTGTGTTTAGCCTCTAAGTTTTTATTTTGATCGCCAATCATGTGTTGGCTAATAAGACTTAGAGCAATGGCTATGCCAAGCATAGAGAAACATCATAAGTAATTGCTTTAATTAAACTATTACAATAACAAAAAGTTTAATTATAATTTAATTGAGCGCTAACCGATCCGCTTTGCGCGAGGATACTGATCGGTTAACGCTCAGCCAAAACACACTTATTTTGTATCGCTGTGTAGAGGGGCTAATTGATAGATGCGCCAGTTCGATAACATTTGCGCCGCAGGTGGGTAATTTTTATTCGGTGTGGTTTCACCAATCGCGATCACCTGCTGTAACTGATGTGATTCTGGGTCCATATATGAAGTGAAATGCTCAGGATCTTCGGGTAGTGGAATTTTCAAGCGCCCCAACGCCTGTCGAATCTCATAATCACTGGCATCCATACCCACCTCGCGCATCACTTCTGCAATTGCCACTATGCCCGAAAAAGCACCCTCCGCAGCATAGGAAGGATAACGCCCGCTAAGCTGGTAAAAACGATCAACAAACCAACGGTTATACTTGGTATTAGGCCAATTATTATGATGCCTCGCCGCTAAGATAAGCCCTGAAGGCATGTCTTTGCCTAATGCCGCTAGCACCTCATAATTACCGCCGGTATCAAAGTTCGCAAAACGTGCATGCTCAAACAAGCGGGTTTTATTCGCTTGCTGAACAAAAGCAACTAAATCACCGCCCCACAGGGAGTTAACGACAAGATCGGTAGGTTTTTCCAAAAGAGCCTGTAAGAAATGAGAGTAATCCGGTTCATATAGTCTGGGCCATAGAGCGGTCACAATCTCATAGTTAACCCCTTCCTTTTCCATGGCTTGGCGCAAATCACTCCAAGCTTTATAGCCATAATCATAATCAGGCCCAAGGTAGGAAATTCTTAAGGGCCTTTTCTGTGCCAAGGCACCAAATTTCTCTTTGATATAACTCGCAGCAGCACGCATAGACTGCTCGGTATTGTTGTTCACCCTAAAATAGTAAGGCGATACATTTTGACCCGTTAATCGCGAAGACGCGTGGTCAGTACCAATAAAAAACACTTTCTCTTGCTGAGCAACCTGCGCTACCTGAATCGCTATAGATGAGTTCACAACCCCACAGATAAACCGCGCATTTTCAGTACGTACAAAATCACGTACCAATCTCGCTGCTTTAGAGGCCTTAGAACGGCTGTCAGTAATTAAGACCCTGAGTTTGGGATAATCTTGTTCCTGCTGCTTCAACCATTCAAACGCCAGTTGAATACCTACCGCACTGTCTTGTCCATATAACCCTCCACGCCCACCTAAAGGGAATAAACAACCGACAGTAACGTCCGCTTGATCACGTGGTGCACCCAGTTCAATTTCGGACGCCTGGATTGACAGACTAAAGAGAAACAAAATGATGACAATTGGCCTCATCATAAGCTCTCCTCTAGCTGGAGACGCTGGATTCGCCGTTTAAGTGCATGCCGGGAAATACCCAGTTTTTCAGCCGCCAAACCTTTGCGACCTCCGGTCTCTTTCAAGGCATCGAGAATGAGCTGGCGTTCTCGATCTTCAACAGCTACGGCATAATTTTTTTCTGCTGATGTATCTTCGATCGCATTGGATCGAAATTCTTCAGGTAGCATCTCAGGCCGAATGCTCTCCCCCGGATACAGGATGCTCAACCTCTCAACCAAATTCTTAAGCTCGCGGACATTGCCCGGCCAGCGATAATTCATTAACCACTGCACCGTATCAGAATCCCAGTTGGTCACCTCTCCCCCCTCCTGACGAGCAAAACGGTGACTAAAGTGCTGGACCAGCATAGGAACATCTTCTTTACGACTATTCAGTGTAGGGGCTTCCAATGGCAATACATTGAGGCGGTAGAACAGGTCTTCTCGAAAATTACCCAGTTCCACCTCATTTTTTAAGGCTCGGTTTGTAGCAGCAATGACAAACACTTCTGCGTGTCGTTCCCGCCCACCGCCAATAGGACGATAGCTTCGGCTCTCTAAAAAGCTTAGTAATTTAGCCTGAAGGTGGAGGGGCAATTCACCAATTTCATCCAGAAACAGGGTCCCACCATCGGCAAGATCGATCAAGCCTGTGCGGCGCTGATTTGCCCCCGTATAAGCACCCCGTTCAGCACCAAATAATTCAGCTTCGATTAACTGCTCCGGTAACGTCGCACAATTGATCTCAATAAAAGGCGCATCATCAAAACGAGTGTCATGCAGCGCTCTGGCTATTAAGGCCTTACCTGTACCTGAAGGTCCAGTGATCAATACCGTTTTTCCGGAGCTTCGACCTACCTGATCAAGAACATTTCTCAGCTTTTCCATCACCGAACTACTGCCCACTAAATGACGAGTACTGGTATTAAGTTCTCGAAGGAAATGCAACTCTTGTAACAGCTTAGCCTGATCAGCACTTCGTCTGATGAGCAAAATAAGCTCATCCAGATCAAAAGGTTTTGTCACATAATCTATCGCCCCCTCTTTTACCGCTTTCACCGCAGCGCGAGTATCTCCATGGGCTGAGATCATTATGATTGGTAGATTAGGATTGATGTTCTTCAATTGGGGCAAGAGATCCAACCCTGAGCAATCGGGCAATCCCAAATCAAGCAACACAACATCAGGCGATTCTGAAGACGCTTTTTGTATCCCCTCTTCTCCCGTAAATGCCCCCATAACCTCAATCTGTTCGTCCTTAAGAGAAAAACCTAAACTATGAACCAAATTGCGTTCATCATCAATCATGAGGACGGAAATCGTTTTATGCATCTCAGTTTTCCTTCTCAGCGAATGGGAGCTTCAGCGTCACTTGCGTACCGTGACCAGATTGGCTTTCAAAATGCAGTTCACCTTGATTCTTTTTCACCAACACATGACAAATCGCGAGTCCAAGACCCGTACCCACAGATTTAGTTGTAAAGAAAGGCTCGGCAATATGCGGCAAAACATCTTCAGGTATCCCCGGCCCATTATCACTGAGTACAAGTTCAACATGGTTCTGGGCTTGTGTGCACCGGATCTGTAACTGGTCCCCCTTAACTCCCATCGCTTGAATAGAGTTAAGAACTACGTTCATTAATACCTGCCTTAGGTGGACAGGATCAGCCCACACAAATAGCGTGTCTGAACAATCGATAGAGATGCTAATCCCCTGTTCTCGAGCAGACGCATTCACCAAAGATTTAAGGCTATCCAACGACGCTTGTAAGAAAATACGTTCTCCATGTGGGTCTCTGGGACGAGCGAAGTTCAGTAGATTCTCGATCACATCATTAACCCGATCAATCTCCCCTTCAAGCATGACGAGCATATCGCGGTTATCTTGATCTTTTTCCCGTTTAACCAACGCGACAATGGTGGTGCGAATCGTCGTAAGAGGGTTTCTGATATCGTGCGCAACACCCGCTGCCAACTGGCCTAAAGAGGCCCGCCGCTCAATTTCAAGCGTGGAGGTGATAAAAGCCTTGAGCTGATGACGCATACTTTCGATGGCATCCGTTAATCGGCTCATTTCAGCACTATTGGTTTGGCCAATAGGGGTCTCAAGATCTCCTAACGCAACTCCCTCTACACTGGACACTATCGTATCGACTTGCTTACCCAAGCGACGAGAAATGCTGAGATGTAGAAACAACAATCCCGCAATGGTACAGATGACCAGGATAATCAGCCAGAACCTCATCTGTTCCATTGGGCTGGCCACTAATCCTTGGTTCTGAACCAGGTGCAAGGCCCAATGGGAAAGTAAGGGCTGCTGATAACTCGACTCACTTAACTCTACTGGCTGACCTACCACATCATAATGCTGCCTATGACCGACACTTAAAATAGGCTTATAGGCCCCCGCCTGATTAAGGCCCCTGAGTATCTCTGTAATTGAACTGAAGCGTATGATCAAACCGATGCTGGGAGCCTGGTTACCAATGCCATGAAACTCCACTTTTTTCTTCATCAACAACCATGAAGGTTGCTCCCAGCTATGCGGTGATGGGTCCGAGATATTCACCCCTTCAAAAGCGCTATAGCCGTCATTATCTTTTGCAATAATATCCTGCGGAAACGTCCAGGTTAGTTGCCCGCCTGCATCAAAAAAAGCGATACCGTAAACCGAACGAGGATCGGTCTGAAGACGCAGCAAATCCTCGACTTCAGAAGAGAGTAATCCTCGGCCATCAATTTCAAACAATTCTGGATCTTCAAACTGGTCGGCCAACGCGTCAAGTTCATACCGCCTTTCACGTAAGAACACCTGTATTTCATTTTGCGTAGCGGCAAGACGTGTCGCTAGCTGTTCATCGGAGA
>JBOEGV010000092.1:0-7208 GCA_050633605.1 Neptuniibacter sp.
TTAGCGTTGATAAGTTACTGGTTGATCTTGAGTTCTCTGCACTTGGGGATAAAAAAATTCTCCTCAGCCTGGTTGAGGTGCAGGGCATTGATTCAGGTATTCGGGAAGAGGGGCAGTCTTTATGGCTGGGGCCGATAGATCTGAATGCTCTGTCTGCTGAAGAGAAAGAAAAAGCGGAATCAGAATCAGAGTCCTCTGGGTGGAGCTTTGGTCTGACAAAACTGACTCTGGACGCCATTCAATGGCGGGCAGAGGTGTCTGGTCAGAAACACGATATTGTTGTGAATACCGGGGAGCTGAAAGATTTTTATCTCTGGGATCATGAGCAACCCGTCAGTATCGATCTTGATGGTGTGTTAAATGGTGCGCCTCTGCTCTTGGCTTCCAGCTCGAAACCTCTACCAACTGAAAAAAGTTCTGAGCTGACCATTAAGCTGAATAACTTCCCTGTGCACAGTGTGACCGCGTTGTTCCTGCCTGAGCTGAAGGCCTCTGTGGATCTTGACCTGAAAATCAGTGCTAAAAGTGATCTGGAATCCAAAGCTACGCAGGTTCAGCAGAGTGGTGCTATCCGGGTGCGGGATTTGCAGTTTAAACAGGATGATCTGGCGCTGAATCAGAAGTCGCTTAGCTGGCAGGGTTCGGTTGCTGTGGCTCTGGCAGGTAACGCTCTGAGTAATGTGACCAGTCGCAATAACATCAATATCGAAGGATTGAAGCTTAATCAGGCTGACCAGAGTGTTGCCACTGACAAGCTGGCACTCAAGGCTGATGTGGCCGTTACCGGGCAGAAGAAGGTTGTTGTAAAAGCTCTGGATCTGGCAGCAGATAACCTGGCTTTGCAGCAGGCGGGAAATGCGCTTTCCACCGGGCAGCTCACCGTAACGGCTTCTGAGCTGCAGCATTTTATGCAACAGCAGGAAGGGGCAGAGCAGTTCAAACTTGCGGACCTGCAACTGGCTGTAGCGGACCTTTTGTTAAAACAGGTTGAGAAATCGGTGGCTGTGAACCAGCTGCAACTCTCAGCTAATGCCAGCAGTCAGGATCTGAGCCATTGGCAGGTGCAGGCTCCGGCACTGAAACTGGATAACCTGAAACTTTCAGCTGCGGATCAGGAGCTGGTGACGCTGGCATCTACTGAGATCAACCAGATTGCGCTTGAGCATACGGATTCGATCAACTTGGCAACGATCGGCCTGAAAAATCTGAAAGTTCAGGGTGATGGCGGTGTTTTCACTCAGTGGCAGAATATTGATCTGGATAACCTGGCACTGGAAAATCTGAACAATCTGTCGATTAAGCGCATAGATCTGCAGAACAGTGCGACTCGGGTGCACCTTTCAGAAGATAGAAAACTCTCAGACCTTGAATGGCTACTGGCTAAACTGGATTCTGGAGCCAGTACTGCTGAACCTCAAGCAACAGAAGAATCAGAGAGCAGTGAACCTTTCAAACTGCGCGTTGGCGGAATCGTCCTGAGTGGTGAGAATACACTGGAGCTGGTTGACGGTGGTGTGAAACCGGCGTTCAAGACGGCTTTTGATATTAGTACCCTTGAGTTGTCGAAGTTAGATACCGACTCAAATGGTGAAACTGCGTTTCTGCTCAAAGCCAAAAATAAGTTCTCTACTGTGGATGCTAAGGGCGGTATTGCGCTGTTTTCCGGAGATTTTGGTGGTAACTGGGATCTGAATATCAAAGGGGTGGAACTGCCACAAGTGAGTCCTTACTCACTCCAGTATACAGGCTATTACCTGCATAGCGGTCAGCTGAATCTTAAATCCAAAGGCATTATCCAAGACCGAACCCTTAAAGGTGATGCTGATATTCTTCTGAATAAACTTGAAGTAGAAGCCAAAAATTCTGAACGTAGTGGTGAGTTTGACCAGAAGGTTTCAATGCCTCTGGGAACTGCGATTATGATATTGCAGGATAACGACGATAATATCGATCTGGATATACCTATAGATGGCTCCCTGGATGACCCCAAGTTTGGATATCAGACTGTGATAAACAAACTTGCAGGTAAAGGGCTGAAAAGTGCCGCACTGGGTTATCTCACCAAAGCGTTACAGCCGTTTGGAACGCTGATATCCATCGGGAAAATGATGGCCGAAGCACAATCCAAAGGTACTTTTATCTCTCTGCAGCCGGTTTTTTTCAGCCCGGGTTCAGCGGGGCTTTCCCAAGAATCTGAGCAATATATGCAGAAAATTGCTCAGATGTTGAACGAACGAAAAGCCATGAGGATTAATATCTGTGGCATGGCAGTGGCGGCTGATAAGGCGCCTGTATGGGTGGGCTTGCAGGAAGAGAATAAACAGAAGAAAAAACCACTCGCAGAGGCAGAATTACAACAACAACTTGAACCCGCATTGCAGCAACTTGCTCAACAACGTAGTGACAAAGTTAAAGGTCAGTTGTCAGACTCACTGGGCATTAACATTGAAAGATTATTCAGTTGTTATCCCCAGGTTGACCTTACCAATAAAGAGAAACCATTGGTTGCTCTAGGATTATAGTTCACAGATAACCTATCTCTATCTAATTGTTTTACATGGCTTTCAGATTAATCGCAGTCGCGACTAATCTGAAAGCGCTCTCGCTTCGTAAGTTTATATGTGTTCAATAAATGCCCAGATAGATTGAACGCACTCAAACGAAACCAGTCTGAGTAACGTGTAATAATTAGAATTATAAGAGGTGATCGGTTATGTCTATTCAATTAAAAGCATTCGTTCTTTCGTTATTGTTTACGCCTGCGCTGGTTATGGCGGGTTATTCTGATTCAGAGAGAATGCTGTACGGTAAATTAGGTTACTCAATGCTGGAGGGTACTTCTGCTTCCAGCTCCAGAGTCGTGGCCAGAGAAATTTATGACCCGCATAACCTGTTGATTCACAGTATTTACTCGGATCATAAGGTGGATCAAATGGGTATTGTGAATCGTGAAATAAAATCCAAGCCTACTTCTGCGGGTAAAATGGCTAAAAGAGAAATTTTTGATGCTCACAGCATGTTTATTCGGGGGAACTGGTAATCATTTCATATAAAGCCCTTTATTACTGCTGCCATCCATTTGATAAAGGGCTTTAATGCTTCATATCCCTCCAGAAAAAATGTCACCAGATTTGTTTTCTTAAGTTATTTCATATAGATACATCAATAAATGCAGCATGATATTAAATTATTTAGTGAATATTCAAAAATAATGAACGCTCTGTTTATTAAATGGTCACAGTGATTACAAGCGGTAAGATCATTGATATTAATAAGGGTACATTGTCATGAATATTCAATTTAAAGCGGTCGTTTTTTCTCTACTATTTGCACCTGTTATGGCTACTGCTGCCGATGTCAGTGCGGAAGATTTTATAAGCGGTAAAAATTTCTATAACGAATCCGGTTCCACGATGACTATGCATAAAATGGATTCTACTGAGGGAATGACTAAAATGGATGGTATGGAACAAATTAATACCGAAATACAACAGGAACCAACTGCGGCCAGGGGTGAAATGGTTGAAGAAGGTTCATCTTACATTGATGAGATTCACAATAATTGGTAATCGGGTTTTACATTTGAGCGATGCAGTTCGAGATCGGGCTGCATCGTTAGTCCCCGATAAGGAAGGATATGATAGGAAAAGTGTCACGCCTTTTTAATCTGAAACTTCTTCATGTCTCTGTCTGCGCCTTGTTGTACTTGCAAAACCCGGCGCATGCTTCCCATCTGCAAAAAATCCTTCCGACTCCTGTGTTTAAAAAAATCCAAAAACAAGAAGATAAAGCTACAGTTGAGCGCTTCAAGTTATGGATTGAGTTGATGAACCGCGCCCCTTTGCTGAGTGACCAAGAAAAACTGTCTGCTGTAAATCAGTTCTTCAATAAGATGAAATGGGTTGAAGATAAGGAGCTATGGGGTGAAAAAGATTACTGGGCTACCCCAGTGGAAAGCCTGCTGAAAAATGCCGGTGATTGTGAAGATTATTCCATTGCCAAATACTTCACTTTGCTTGAGATGGGTATTCCTGAAGACCGGCTCAGCATCTCCTATGTTAGATTTTATAACGACAGTCAGACCCATATGGTTTTAACCTATTACCCGGATGCGGAAAGTGATCCGCTGATTCTTGATAATATGCGCAGCGAAATCCTTAAAATTTCTGCCCGTGACGATATCCAACCTGTCTTCCATTTGAACGGCATGGGCGTGTGGCGCGAGAACCGACCCTCTGAAATCTTAGGCAGTGCAGAAGAGGTTGATGAATGGCGTAAGATGATGGTGCGCCTGAAGGCCGAACAGCACTCTGAACAGCCCGTTACCTTATTGGCGGGAAAGTAAAAATTTATACGACTCACTCAAACTTTGCTGGCGATGACTGATCGCCCCCACAAGCAAGAAAAGGCCGGTACTGATCACAGGCAGTATCAGCCAAAGCAGCGGATGTAAGGTTACGTCCAGTTGCAGCAGTTGTTGATGGATCGGCCACAGGCTCAGTTCCGCAACCAGCACTGCAAGAAACCCACTGATGGCGCCGATTAATCCCATCTCCAAGCGATCTAAATGTCTGCATTGCTGTTGACTGGCACCCAGAGTTTGCAGAAGGGAGTTCTCGAAGCGTCGTTGCTCCAGTTCCTGAGTCAGTGTGACGTAGAGAAGTACCAGCCCCGCACCTGTAGTAAGCAGCATAAGCAGGCTGGAGAGTAAGGATAATCTGCTGAGAAGTTGCTGGATCTGTTCCAGTAGCTGACGGACATCGATTAAGGTCAGGGTAGGGAACTGGGTGATCAGTCCACGGCTGACTTCAGCGCTGTTATCCCCTAGGTGAAAGCTGGTCAGGTAACTTGCGGTAAGGCCTTCAAGAACATCAGGAGAGAAAATAAAATAAAAATTCGGTTGGAAAGAGTCCCAGCGTACCCGGCGGATGCTATTGATTTGCGCGCTGATTTTTTCATCCGCTACATCAAATGTAATGCTATCACCAATTTTCAGACCCAGTTCTTCAGCTTCTTTCTCTTCAATGGAAACAGAATTATTTGCCTGCCATTCACCAGCAACGAGTTTGTTATGCGAGGGGATATTCGTGGCAGAGGTAAGATTTAACTCACGTTTTAAAGAGGGTTGGGCAAGTTGCTCTGGTGTAAGTGCTTCAGATAAAGGTTTGCCATTTACGGCAACCAGTCGTCCACGATAGATGGGCCAGAGTTGGTTATTGATCTGCTTCTGTTGCAGCAGAGACTCAACTTCGTTTTTCTCCCAGTCCTGTATGTTGATCAGGAAATGGTTCGGAGTATCTTCCGGAAGCTGTTGTTGCCATCTAGATAACAGATCATTAAGCGCAATGAAATTAATGCTCAGCAGCGCAAACAACAGACAGATCACTGGAATCTGCAAACGGTACCAGCGTTGCTGTTGTTGCACCCGGCTTAGCAGCAGATTGCCTAATCGGTGCCTCGGAGCCATAAATCTGACAATGGTTAATGAGGCGCGTGCGCCGATCCAGCCGAGAATGCTTCCGGTAATTAACAGGGTGGCGGTGAGGCTGAGTGTCAGGGTCAGGTTATTCAGATAGCTACTGGTAAACAGCAAAAGCAGCCCCGCGGCGAGCAGATAAGGTGTTTTTTCCTGCCAGTTTAGTGCTTCTGATTGTCCTTGAATTAACTGTATGGGATTACTTTGTTTGAGTCGGTAAAGGGTGGGTAACCCCATGCATAGCAGGATTGCACCTCCCAGCATTGGGCCGGAAAGGTATGTAATAGCGCTGGCTGAGGGCACCGGTTGTGGTAGTAATGTGCTGAGCAGGTTGAGTCCGACCAACTCAAACAATGCGGCCAGCATTACCCCAGCGATGGAGCAGAAGATCCAGGCGCTGCCGAGTTGATAGAGGTAGAGTCGTAGCAGCTGTTGGTTACTTAAACCAAGGCTTTTGAGTAGAGCAGCACGGGTATTCTGGCTTTGGGTAAATCTGCGTAAGCTGAGGAAAATGGTCATTGCCGAGATCAGAAGTGCGAACAGAGCACCCAGACGCAAGTAAGACGATGCTTTAGTTAATGCGCTGTTTTGCTGGCCTTCATCATTGTTGAGCGAGGTCAGGCGTTCTCCGGTTTTAAGTTGGCTATTCAGGTAGTTTTCCATCTGCAAAATCGCTTCAGGTTCACCCGCGAACAGTTGTCGGTAACGCATGCGTGCGCCTGGCCCCATTAAGCCAGTGTCAAAAATATCATCATGGTTCATGACCAGTTGCGGATTAAAACTTATAAAACCACGCCCCCTGTCGGGTGCTGAGCGGATCAGGCCCGCAAGCTTGAAACGTTTATTACCCAGAATAATTGAGTCACCAACCTTCAGGTTAAGTCGCTCGAAAGTACCGGCTTCAGCCCAGACTTCCCCAAGTGCCGGTAAAGGCTCAGTTACATTCTGCTCCAGCTCAATCTCGCCTCTGGGGTAAGGCCAGCTGAGGGCGCGAATGGTGACCAACAGGAAATTGTCACCGCTGTTCGCCATGGTTGCCAGTTGAGTGACTTCGGAATAATCCAGTCCTAGCTGTTTAGCGTGGCTCAAGTTCTCCCGGGATAGAGCGCGGCTGTTACTGAGGATCAGTTCTCCCCCCAGCAGTGCGCTGCCTTGCCGCATCAGTGTTTTTTCAATGCGATCCCCGAGTACCGCCATAAGGCTGGCAATGGTCACCGCCATAATCAGAGCAATGATCAGAGCGCGCCATTCAGTAAGCTTCAGACATGAGATTGCCTGACGTAACGCCATTTTCAGCACAATGGCATCAACCATCAGCTGATCTCCTCCAATACACCGTTATGCAGCCGCAGCGCTCGTTGGCAGCGTTTTGCCAGCGCCGAGTCGTGGGTGATCAGTACCAGTGTGGTGTGTTGTTCCTGATTCAGGCTGAATAATTGGTTGATGATCTGTTCGCCCGTGTGTTCATCCAGATTTCCTGTGGGTTCGTCGGCGAACAGGAGGGCGGGTTGGGTAGCAAAGCTACGGGCGATGGCAACCCGTTGTTGCTCTCCGCCAGAAAGTTCAGAAGGTTTGTGCTCCAATCGCTTTCCAAGCCCCACTTTTTGCAACCAGTTGGTGGCTTCTTGCTCGGCCTGAGCATGATTCCGAATTTGCAGAGGTAACATAACATTCTGCAGGGCGGTCAGATCCGGAAGCAGGTGAAAGGCCTGAAACACAAAGCTAATGTAAC
>JBOEGV010000093.1:0-4348 GCA_050633605.1 Neptuniibacter sp.
GCAGATAACCGTTCGGCTCTGGCGGGAAACGGGTAACCACTTTACCCTCATTAATTCCGTTCTCCAGATCCTGTTCAATAATCTGATGAATAAAGTTCGTTGGTTTGCTGCTTTCTGTATTGCTCATGGATAACGTCTTAAATTCCGACATTGGACATTGAATGAAATAGCCCCACCCAGAGTGAATAACGTCATGGGCAGATAATTGATGCACATTATAAACGGATGAACATGATAATTGGCAGCATTAATCCAGCCATAGCCATATAAATGATTAATCACCTCCTATTACCTGGAATTAAGCATTTCTTTCGTCTTAATTATTTGGAGTAATAAATTCCCACACTTAAGGTGAATATATGGATGCGTTTCTGTAAGACTTGAGTATAATGGCGCCGTCAACGGCGAAGAAATGGACACTACAACAATGATTATTCTCCATACTAATTTCGGTGATATTTCCCTTGAGCTTGATTATGAAAAAGCCCCGAATACTGCAGCTAATTTTGAACAATATGTAAAAGAAGGGTTCTATGACGGTGTGATTTTCCACCGTGTTATCAATGGGTTTATGATTCAGGGTGGTGGTTTTGAACCTGGCATGGTTCAGAAAGATACTCGAGATCCTATTGAAAACGAAGCAGACAATGGTTTGTCTAATACATCCGGAACTGTAGCAATGGCACGGACAATGGATCCACACAGTGCTTCTGCGCAGTTTTTCATCAACATTTCAGAAAACACTTTCCTTGACCATACCGCTAAAACGACTGAAGGTTGGGGTTACGCTGTTTTTGGTAAAGTGGTTGATGGCGATGATGTGGTTAACAAAATTAAAGGCGCATCGACCACAATGCGTGCAGGTCACCAGGATGTTCCAGCTGAAGATATTATTATCGAATCTGCAGAAATAGTTGCTGAAGAAGAAACTGAAAGCGGCGACGAATAATAAGTAAATCATGACTGTTTATTTTGTCTCAGACTTACATCTGAAACCCGAACGCCCGGATCTGACCCGGGCGTTTTCACATTTTCTGAACACGACCGTTCAGGATGCCGAAGAGCTCTATCTGTTAGGCGATATATTTGAAGCCTGGATTGGAGATGACACTCCAACTCCCACCCTGGAACCCGTATTTGATGGTTTGAAACAACTGAGCGATCAAGGTTGTAAACTTTTTTTCCAGCACGGTAATCGAGATTTTCTCGTAGGTAAAGATTTTGCCAGAACTGTGGGTGCAGAACTGTTGCCGGAACAGTTAGTCATTTCTCTGCCCTTTGGGGATGCTGTAATTCTTCATGGTGACCAACTTTGCACCGATGATGCTGAATACATGCAATTCCGTACAATGGTCCGGGACCTAAAATGGCAAGATCAGTTCCTCAGCAAACCCCTGCAAGAAAGGTTGGCTATTGCACGCCAACTTCGCGATGCAAGCAAAGAAAGGACTGCTGAAAAGTCCGAGTATATTACTGACGTTAATCAAAACGCTGTGAATGAAACCTTTACTGCAACTAAAGTTAATCTAATGATCCACGGGCATACTCATCGTCCTCATATCCATAAGTATCAGATTGAGAATAAAGAATGCACCCGCATTGTTTTAGGGGACTGGGATAAACTTGGCTGGTATCTGGAAGTCAGCCAAACGGGTTACGAGCTGATCAGCTTTGAAATTAAAGAATAAGCCGCTGCACATAGCGGCTTTTTATTAAAGGGTATTTCTGTGCTCAGGCAGCAACAAACGTTGGTGCGCCACTATGAAAACGGAATTCATCATCTGGCGATTCGATCAGCTCCGATTCAACGTCCCGGAATAGAGCCACACGCTCATCTATAGGTTCACCGGCATATTCTTCCGCCAGGCCCAGATAGTCCTGATAATGACGTCCTTCGGATTTAAGTAACGAGCGATAAAATTTAGCCAGCTCATCATCCAGAAATGGAGCCAGCTTTGCAAAGCGCTCACAGGATCGCGCTTCAATAAAGGCACCTACAATCAACAAATCAATCAGATGCCCCGGTTCAGATGTACGAATATGTTTACGCATACCGCCCGCATAACGTGCTGGAGACATATGATCATAAACCACACCTCTATCCTGCATAATAGCCAGCACCTGCTCAAAATGGATCAGCTCTTCACGCGCTAAACGAGACATTTTATTCAACAGATCAACACGATCAACGTACCGAAACATCAGGCGCATCGCGGTTGACGCGGCTTTCTTTTCACAATGAGCATGATCGATCAGAAGAATATCCTGATGCTGTAAAGCTGCCTGTATCCAGCTGTCTGGTGTTTCACAGGCTAGAAACTGCTTTATCTCTTCAAGAGCGTCCATGAAATGGGTGGCCTATATATGCGTATTATAGAAAGAAGGCGGCATTATAACGATCACACTCACCACTTGCACTCATCATTAAAACAACCAAAGCGTTGGATTATTTCTCGGTAGTAACCAACTTCAAAGCCAGCCCGACAAATACAATGCCCGCTAATTTATGTATAGCATTTTGCACCCGACCTGAACGTCTCAGGCACTCACTGATAGAGCCTGAAAGCACAGCAATCAAACTCATGACCATAAAGCCTATAAAGATAAATATCAGCCCTAACAACAACAGCTGCATACTTAGCGAACCCCGTGAGGGATCTGCAAACTGAGGTAGAAATGCCATAAAAAAGATGGCCAGTTTCGGATTGGCAGTGCTCATAAATGCACCACGCTTATATAGCTGCCAGTTACTTAATTTAGGTGACTCTGAATTGGAAAGCCCTTCTGAGCCACTTAAAAAAGCCTGCCATGCAAGATACAAAAGGTAGAACACACCTAAGATTTTCAGGGCCATAAAAGCGAATGCGCTCACCTGAAAGATGGCAGCCATCCCGAGCGTTACTGCCAGAGTGTGCCCTAAAAGTCCGGTACACAAACCCAAAGTCACCATAATCCCAGCTTTACGCCCGTGCATTACAGACTGCATAAGTACGAAAATATTGTCCGGTCCAGGCGCAAAACTCAATAACACAGATGCAATACTGAAGGTGATCAGTGTTTCAGTACTCAACATTATATTTTTCCTCTCTTGGCTGGCCGCTCATATATCAGGGTGTAAAATGTTATTTCAACGGCTCAATTCAACCCCAATACTCATATATCAAAACAAATCCTTATAATTCAAACGATTAAAGGGTTTCAATTCACACAAATCAGAGTCTGTAATTTTACAGGGTAATCTAAAACGACTCAGCTTGACTGAACAATTAAAAAAAACCCTAAAAAAGCGTCATTTCCTTGTAATTTATCTTCTAAATGTCACAAAAAAGCCTGTATAATGTCGCGCAATTTTAGGACCTCACTTAGTCGAGTAAAGCAATGACAGATTTATCCAAATACAGAAACATTGGTATTTTCGCGCACGTTGATGCGGGTAAAACCACTACAACTGAACGTATCCTAAAGCTTACTGGTAAAATCCATAAGACTGGTGAGGTTCACGATGGTGAATCTACTACTGACTTCATGGAACAGGAAGCTGAGCGCGGTATTACTATCCAGTCAGCGGCGATCACCACTTTCTGGGACGGTCACCGTATGAACGTAATCGATACTCCTGGGCACGTTGACTTCACAGTTGAAGTATATCGTTCTCTTAAAGTACTTGATGGCGGCATCGGCGTATTCTGTGGTTCTGGTGGTGTTGAACCTCAATCAGAAACTAACTGGCGTTATGCTGATGAATCGGGCGTATCTCGTATCATCTTCGTAAACAAGCTAGACCGTCTGGGTGCAGACTTCCTTAAAGTTGTCGACCAGATCGAAAACGTACTAGCCGCTAAGCCTCTAGTTATGACTCTACCAATCGGTCGCGAAGATGACTTCGTGGGCGTTGTAGATATCCTAACTAAGAAAGCTTACGTTTGGGATGACACTGGTCTTCCTGAAAACTACAAAGTTGAAGACGTACCTGCCGACATGGTGGACGACGTTGATATGTACCACGAACAGCTGATCGAAACAGCTGTTGAACAGGACGACGACCTGATGATGGCTTACATGGAAGGCGAACAGCCAACTATGGAAGAGATCAAGCGTTGCATCCGTAAAGGCACATTGGAACTGGCATTCTTCCCTACATACTGTGGTTCTGCATTCAAGAACAAAGGTATCCAGTTAATCCTTGATGCCGTTGTAGACTACCTGCCATCACCAACAGAAGTTGTACCACAGGATCTGACTGACGAAGTTGGTGAACCAACTGGTGAAGTTGCAACTGTATCTGTTGATGAGCCATTCCGCGCACTTGCATTTAAGATTATGGATGACCGTTTCGGCGCCCTGACCT
>JBOEGV010000094.1:0-10610 GCA_050633605.1 Neptuniibacter sp.
TACCAACGTTAACGTGCGGTTTTGAGCGTTCAAATTGTTCTTTAGCCATCGGTCTGTCCAGTACGATTATTTAAGAAAGCGCCAAATATAACAAAGGGCAGATATATTGCTATACCTACCCTAAAAAATTCTGGAGCTCAAGAGCGGAATTGAACCGCCGACCTCACCCTTACCAAGGGTGTGCTCTACCCCTGAGCTACTTGAGCAAAGTATCTCACTTGGAGCGGGTAGCGGGAATCGAACCCGCCTCTTCAGCTTGGAAGGCTGAGGTAATAGCCACTATACCATACCCGCCTTGCTGTGAATGGTGGTGAGGGGTGGATTCGAACCACCGAAGCTCGCGCGTCAGATTTACAGTCTGATCCCTTTGGCCACTCGGGAACCTCACCAACAATTTCAAACTTCGCAAGACCGTCAAGATGGTGCCGGCACCAAGAGTCGAACTCGGGACCTACTGATTACAAGTCAGTTGCTCTACCAACTGAGCTATACCGGCTCTCAACAACGAAGTGGCGCGTATATTACTCAGTCGGCAAAGGCCTTGCAACCCTTTCACATACTTTTTTTGAAATTTTTACGTCAGAATAACGATCAGTAACTAGCCCTTTGATTTCACTGGATAATTTTCGTTCAATACCTTCGTGTACCACAACCGAGAATTGGACACTTTCAACCTTTTCGAAAATCATGTACGCAGCGATACCAGCCAGGACTACTTTCTGCAATTCCTGCTCAGCTTTGAGGCGCTGAACAAAACGTCCGAGAATATACTTCGAGCTGGGCTCGATATCCTGCGCACGCATTTCCAAACCTCTATTCCGCCTCAGATACTCTGCCAGCGTCCTGCGCTGCTGCTCTTCATCTGAAACTTCAATTTTAACCACATACATGCTTTTTTCTTTAGCTACTGATGAATGCGTTGCAACCAAACCCTGAGCTCTGACTAAACCCACTAACCATTCAACCGCCTGAACATTGCGAAAACCTTCGAAGGAAATACATGAATCTGATTCTTGAGACTCATCAGAAACTTTTAGCTTTAAGGCTTCTACATCCATTTCATTTAACAAACGGATATTATTAAGATGATCCTTAACCTCGACTTCAGATCTATCGACCTCTGAAACAAATGAAGAAAACCAAAATAAAAGAATAGAATTTGCTAGGGCGAGAAATAGAAAAAGCCAGCGCAACCCCATTAACCAACACTCCAGCTCAAACCATCCATTACCAGATCGGGAATATAGTTATCGCAGCCCGCGAGCTGTGCAAACAACTCACCATCGCCACCAGTTACGTAAAGTTCCCATTGTTCATCACTGCGATGTAGTTCATCAGTAATCTGATGGCACAGAGCATTAAACATATAATTTACACCATGCTTCACCGCCGCCGACGTATGCCGTCCAGGCATTAGATTAAAGGCATCTATATCCTGATCAACGATAATTTCTGCTGTGTTTTCAAGTAACGTACTGCTTAGCAGCCTCAAACCTGGAATAATATAGCCACCCAGATGCTTTCCGCCTGCATCCACATAATCAACGGTGATTGCACTTCCACAATCAACAATGCAGCAGGCCTTTTTGCAATCATTGTATGCCGCCAGCATAACCAGCCAGCGATCAACCCCCATACGAGAGGGGTCTGAATAACTATTTACGACTCCTGCCGCTTTTGCTTCTGTTAATGCCAATCTTAGTTCAATTGAATTGTTTTTATTCTGAATAAAAGAAACCAAACGCTCCTGGACAGAATCTCCGGCAACCGACGCGATACGAACCACATCTACATCAGACCAATGGATGGGAAACGTCCACTGATCCGAATCAGTTTTCAATTTTCCACGTTCAGTAACGATACTGCCATCCAGTAAACGCCACTTAATAAATGTGTTCCCTGCATCTATTTCGAGAATCATAACGCCCTTCGCAGACTGACCTCTCCACCAAAAAAGATCTCTCTACCCTTATCTGTTTCCAATACCAGCGCACCTGAAGCATCGACTCCCAGGCAAGTCCCTGTAACTTCACCATTTCCTAACTGCAGTGTCACTGCTTGATTCTGATGAGCATTATAATGCTGCCACTCTCCTACCAATGAGCTAAATCCCTTCTCCTGAAATACCTGCAGCTGCATAACAAGTTCATTAATTACTTCAGCCAACAATTGATTTCGGCTTACCTTACCACCCCGAATAAAGTTAAGGTCAACCCAAGGTTGATCAATCTCTTCCGCAGTCAGTACAGGCATATCAACATTTACCCCAACACCAATAACAACCTGACATTGACCAGAGGCCTCGCCATTAACCTCGATAAGAATGCCGGCCAGCTTTTTATCCTCAAACAGCAAATCATTAGGCCACTTGAGCTTTACACCCTCGACATCCAATTTTTCAAGAGCCTTAACCAGAGACAACCCAACCAGCAAACTTAAGCCCTCCAAGGCCCCTATACCCCTTTCAAAACGCCATACAAGGGAAAAATAGAGGTTGCGTGCAAACGGACTGATCCAAGGTCGTCCGCGACGCCCCCTTCCCGCAGTTTGCTGCTCTGCGAGATAAAGATAACCATGGCAGTTATCCTTTTGACATGCATTCATTGCTTGCTCATTAGTAGACTCAGCTACCAACTCCAACGAACAGTGATTAAGCTTAGCCTCAACTTCTTCATTCAAACCCGATCTGATCTGAGCCACATCAAGTAGGTCCAGACCTCCAGGGATTCTATACCCCCGTCCCTTAACACTATAAATTTCTAAACCCGTCTCTTCGAGACGGCGTATATGCTTCCAGATCGCACTTCGACTGATGCCAAGATTTTCACCCAACTCACTTCCTGAATGAAACTTGCCATCAGCCAGAATAGACAACAACGAACGGACGGTCATATTGCATTATGCCTTTGTTAAATTCTGTCGAGCACTATAAAACTGTAATCGTATGGGTTTGGACCCTCCGCAGAAAAGTCCTCTCTACCCACTTCCTGCCACGCGTCTCTGGCAAACTCCGGGAACCAGGCATCACCCTCAATTTCCGCGTCCACCTCAGTCAGATATAAACGATCTGCTTGCTCAAGCGCCTGCTCATAAATTTGAGCGCCACCGATCACCATGGCCTCTTCAGTACCGTCAATAAAGCAAATACTCTCAGCCAGCTCAATTGCAGCATCGAGACTGGATACCACTTTTACATTCTTCGGAGCATAGTCAGACTGACGACTGATGACTATATTGGTCCGGCCCGGCAATGGCCGACCGATGGACTCGAATGTATTACGACCCATAATAATAGGCTTAGCCATAGTGACCTGTTTGAAATAACGCAGATCTTCAGGGAGGTGCCACGGCAATTTATTATTGATGCCGATCACCCGATTTTTGGCTTGTGCGACAATAATCGCCAGCTTCATATACTCTCCTTAACAGATACTTCTATATTGACTGGCTTCTGAAGAGTTTCTTTGTCTAAGGAAACAGCTTTGGTAACATGGCCAGATAATCTGCAAATTTAACCACAGGTGTGAATAACAAACCAATGAGACAGTATCTCGATCTCTGCCAGAGAATTATTGATGAAGGCGTCTGGGTAGAAAATAAACGCACCGGGAAAAAATGCCTGACGGTGATTAACGCCGATCTGACCTACGATGTTGGCAATGGCCAGCTCCCTATGGTCACAACTCGTAAGACTTTTTATAAGTCTGCGATTGCCGAGATGCTTGGCTATCTACGTGGTTATGATAACGCCGCAGATTTCAGAACAATCGGCACCAAAACCTGGGACGCCAACGCCAATGATAATGCAGCCTGGTTAGCCAACCCTTATCGTAAAGGCGAAGATGATTGCGGATTCATCTACGGCAAAGTGGGCCGTAATTTCCCTAAACCGGATGGTGGCAGCATCGACCTGCTACGTAAAATTGTCGATGATCTGAGCAATGGCATTGATGATCGTGGTGAAATCTATACTTTTTATCATCCCGGCGCATTCCATATGGGCTGCCTCCGCCCCTGCATGTATAGCCACCATTTTTCTTTACTGGGCGATACACTCTTTCTCAACAGCACACAACGCAGCTGTGATGTGCCGCTTGGCCTGACATTTAACATGATTCAAGTGTATTTCCTACTGGCGATCATGGCCCAGATAACCGGTCACAAACCAGGCAAGGCTTACCACAAAATCGTAAATGCCCATATTTATGAAGATCAGGTTGAACTGATGCGCGATGTGCAGCTTAAACGCGAACCACTGACACTGCCAACGCTAAAAATCAATCCAGATATTAAAACGCTGAAAGATCTGGAAACCTGGGTAACAACCGATGACTTTGAGGTCGAAGGCTACCAGCACCACGATCCTATTCAGTACCCATTCTCTGTATAAGCACAAGTGATCTGATACAAGCTAAGCTGTAGACCGTTTGATAAAGGCCGATTTTAGGAAATTCACTATGAGCAACTAAGTCATCACCACCCTGTCTCGGCCTTTCTGCTTGGCATCATAAAGATTATTATCCGCCCGCTTCAATACCGCAGAGAATGTTTCATCGTGATCTCTTTTAGCCACTCCTGCACTCAAAGTGAGGTCCAATTCATTTTCGAACTCTAGTTCATTTACATTTTTACGAATTCTTTCAACCATAGACAAAACGGATTCAGAAGAACTATCCAGCACTAAAATCACAAATTCTTCGCCGCCATAACGAACACAAATATCCTGTCCCCGTGTGTTTTCCAATAACACCTTGCCTACCGATTTAAGCACCTGATCACCAAAGCCATGCCCAAAGCGGTCATTGATTTTCTTAAAGAAATCAATGTCCATAAACACAAGATAGAGATGCATATTCTCATTTCTATCATCTAAATTGACAAAACTCCCCATTGTTTCGTTAAGATAGCGACGAGAAAATAAGCCTGTCAAAGGGTCCTTAACCACTAAATCCCGAAATGCTTTAGCACTCCGCTTTGCATAATAAATAGAAACTACTGACATCAGCAAAATCGCAAAAACAATCAGACCCGCCGATTTCGACATGAGCCGATTTCTTTGTTGATTTATTTCATCAACATACAACCCCGTGCCTATTACCCATCCCCATGGTTGAAACCCTTTCACATATGCAACTTTGGGGTAGGGAAGCTGGTCCTTTCCGGGTTTAGGCCACAAATATTCAACCCAACCACCACCGGCCTCTGCCTGCTGAAGGATATTCCGTACAAAATAAGCCCCATTCGCATCTTGTAAATCAAATAAGTCCATATTCACTAGATCAGGTCTAAACGGATGCATCACCATTTTCCCTTCATCGTCCATAACCCAGTAATACCCTTCTTTCCAATGCACAGAAGAACGCAATACATTCAGGGACGCCTCTTGAGCCTCTGACTCTGTTAACAGTCCCTGTTCAGACAACTGGTAAAATTCATTGGAAAGAGCAAGAGCTGCGATTGTCATAGCCTTACTATCATCACGCCGAAAGTCCTGATAAACACCACTAAATTCAGTAAAAAAAAGGACGCACAGCAATAACATGCCCGACAAGCTGACAAAGCTCAGCAAACTGAATTGACGACCAATATCAGTACTCAGATACACCTTCATAATAACCCGCTCGACTAAGAAAACGCTTTAAGCTATTACAACTCCTTAAAGTTAGCTTAACTGCTCCCTCTACAATGGCAAGTTAATCCGGTGGTAATGAAATATGATAAAAGAGATATTTAACGGATTTGTCTATACGAAAAAAAGATAAATATAGCTCCTAAGAAAATCATCGGCAGTGATAAAAGCTGACCCATGGTAAGCCAGTTAAACGCTATGAATTCGATATGAGCATCTGGCTCACGAACAAACTCGACCATCGATCTGAACACACCGTATAACAGCAAGAATAAACCCGAGACAGCCATTCTTGGGCGTGGTTTAGAAGAGAACCACCAGAGCACAACAAATAAAACAACACCCTCTAAAGCAAACTCATACAGCTGGGATGGATGTCTGGGAAGATCGCCCCCCCTTGGGAAAACCACACCCCAAGGCAGATCCGTTGTACGGCCCCAAAGCTCACCCCCAATAAAGTTACCGACACGACCAGCCCCCAAACCTATAGGGATAAGCGGTGCAATAAAATCCCCCATCTCCATAAGCGATTTGCCGTGCTTCTTTCCAAACCAGTAGATAGCAATGATCACACCGAGCAAGCCACCATGGAAAGACATCCCTCCTTCCCAGACAGCAAACAACCACAAGGGATCAGCTAAGAACTTATCAAAGTTATAGAACAGAACATAACCTGCCCTACCTCCGAGTACGACTCCCATGGCTCCCCAGAAAATAATGTCTGAGACATGCTCTTCATTCCAACCAGAACCCGGCTTTTTGGCCCTGAGAACACCCAGCCACCAGGCTCCAGCGAAACCAATCAAGTACATCAATCCGTACCAATGAACTTTCAGCGGTCCAATTGATAAAGCTATAGGGTCAATATCATGCACCCACACAACAATCTCCTTTATGAGATAGCAATTACAACAGGTTGGTTAATAAGAAGCGCACACCTACACAGAGCAGAAAAATTGCAAAGATACGCTTCAACACGGGCCCGGGCAGGCGATGCGCCAACTTCGCGCCAACCTTGGCAAAAATAGAACTGGTAATAACGATACCAAACAAAGCTGGCAAATATATGAAACCGGCACTCCATTCAGGCATATCAGGGTTAGCCCAACCCTCCCAGATATTGGTTAATGCCCCAATGATTGCAATGGGTAACCCACAGGCAGCGGATGTAGCCACCGCCTGTTGCATGTTGATACCACGCCAACTGAAAAACGGCACAGATAGAGTACCGCCACCGATACCGAAAATACTGGATAACCAACCGATGAAACCACCAGCCACTGCAAATCTAGTTTTACTGGTCTGGGTATCTTGTGTTGCGGGTTTCAGATTTAGCGCCATCTGAATCGCCACCAGAATAACAAAGCACCCCAAGATGATTTGCAACCACTGCCCACTCATCTGACCCGCTGTTTTAACTCCCAGAAATGCACCCAGTAAAATCCCTAAAGTTACCGGTTTAAAAATATCCCACTGCACGGCACCTTTTTTGTTATGCGCCAAGGTAGAGCTGATGGAAGTAGCCACTATAGTCGCCAGAGAAGTAGCAACCGCAGCGTGCGTTAGCACCTCTGGAGACATTCCCTGCAGCTCAAAGGTGAAAACCAACACAGGCACTATCAGCACGCCACCACCAATACCAAACAACCCGGCTACGATGCCCGCCAGAGAACCTAAAATCAGGTAGGTAACTATTGTAAGTAACATCTACGGCTTACCTTTGTGCAATAACTTAATGGATATAACAGTCGCTATACTGTTCAATGGGTTCGCTATCTTACCGAAATATGTTGAACTTTACCTATGTGCTTAATGACCTTTGCTTATAAAAGTCACCCTGTATATTCATTTATACTGCTGGCCAACCGAGATGAATTTTATAATCGTCCTAGCAAGACTATGCATTACTGGGACGACCATTCTGATGTACTTGCTGGCAGGGATCTTGAGCATGGCGGCACTTGGCTAGGTATCAATCAGCAGGGCAAATTCAGCGCTGTAACCAATTACCGTGATGGGAAAAAAACTCAGGACAATGTTCGCTCCCGCGGCGGCTTAACCAGAGAGTTTCTTTGCTCAACATCTGATGCAATTACCTACCTTCAAACACTACAAACCCGTCAACATGAATACGGTGACTACAATCTCCTTACTGGAGACACATCCGGGCTGTACTACCAATCCAATCGTGAAGGCCCTATAAAAAAAATCACCCCTGGTGTTTATGGTCTCAGCAACGCTTTGCTCGACACTCCATGGCCGAAACTGATTAACGCTCGCTCCTCACTGCAAAAAATGCTGCACGATAACGAACCTGAAAGGGATAAGTTATTGGATATTATGAGTGATAAGTTGAAAGCGGTGCCGAAGGAACTGCCTGATACAGGCATTCCATATGACTGGGAGCTTCTTCTATCATCCTGCTTCATACAGAGCGCAGACTACGGTACCAGAGCTACAACAGTGCTATTACAGAAACCCAATGGTGAAACAACGATTATAGAAAAGAGTTTTGGCCCAAAAGGAGCCGAAGAAGAGCACGAATTTAGTTTGATAACAAAGGCTATTGGCTAAACAGGTAAAACGGGTTGCGCAGGTAACGCTATTCCTAGATCTGAGAGCCTTTCATTAATTAGTTTCTGAATACGGTCCGCATCATCCATTGAAAGAACCTCAGCCAGCAATTCATCTGCATCTTCTTTGCTGACAGATCGAATAGTCGATTTAACTTTCGGCAAGTTAGTAGCGTTCATTGATAACATATCGTAACCCATTGCCATCAGAAGCAGCGCCCCACCGGGTTCAGAAGCCAGCTCACCACAGATTGAAACCTGCACATTTTCTTTATGGGCTTCACTGGCGATAAAATTCAACGCTCGCAAAACCGCTGGGTGATAACTCACATAAAGATCTGCCACACGAGGATTGTTACGATCAACCGCCAAAAGGTACTGAGTTAAATCATTGGAACCAACGGAAATAAAATCCACGCGTCGGGCAAAACGGCGCACCTGATAAACTGCAGCAGGCACCTCTACCATCACACCAACCTGTGGCCGCGTGATGTTGTAACCTTCCTCCTGAAGTTCTCTTACCGCCCGTCCGATCTGTCGGTTTGCTTCATCGACCTCATGCACACTTGTCACCATAGGCAGCATGATGCGGAGATTATCATATCCCTCTCCTGCCTTAAGCATGGCTCGAACTTGCACAAGAAAGATTTCAGGATGGTCCAAAGTGACACGAATACCGCGCCACCCCAAAAAAGGATTTTCTTCCTCTATCGGGAAATAAGGCAAAGCCTTATCACCACCTATATCCAGAGTTCGCATTGTTACAGGTCTTGGGTGAAAGGCTTCCAGCTGCTTACGATAAGTCTGAGCCTGCTCATGTTCACTCGGGAAAAACTCACGAATCATAAATGGCACTTCGGTCCGATAAAGACCTATGCCCTCTGCACCGCGGTCAAGCGAACGGGCTACATCAGCAATCAAACCAGTATTGACCCATAAAGGGATAGTATAGCCATCAGTCGTCTCTGCTGGCAGATCCTTTATCGCTTCAAGCTCAACCGCTTCTTCAATTTCGCCACGCAATATATCCCGGTAGGCCTTTAGAAGGTCTTCTCCTGGCTGTACATATACACGCCCAGAGTATCCATCTAGTACCAGCTCTCTGCCATCTATACGAGTCAGAGGCAAGTCCACAGTCCCCATAATAGTGGGTATACCCATTGAACGGGCCAGAATCGCTGCGTGAGAGTTACTGGAACCATGCACTGATACCAGACCAACCAGTTTATCACTTGGAACTTCCCCCAGCATGGCCGGAGTCAATTCATCTGCAACCAGAATTGTCTCATCTGGATATTCAAGTTCTGCTGGGCCAGCCTCCTGAAGATAAGCTAAGACCCTGCGCCCCAAGTCCTTGATATCTGTAGCTCTTTCTCTCAGGTAAGGATCATCCATCATGGAAAATTGCCTTATATGCTCAGTAACAACCTCCCTTAACGCGCCTTGTGCCCAATTACCTTTTTCAATCCGGGCAATCACTTCGCCAGCCAGAGCATTGTCATCGAGCATCCGGAGATAGACATCAAACAAAGCTTGCTCTTCTGCTCTTAAGCGCTGCGCCAAACTTCGGCCCACCACTTTGATATCTCTCCGTACAAGCTTAAGAGCCTCTTCAAAACTGGCGATCTCTTTAGCTACATCTTTCGCTGTTTTATCCGGCACCGAGCCAAGATCCGCTGGCGGGGCAACCACAGTGGCGATCCCTATTGCCACACCTGAGGCTCCGGCCACGCCTTCGAAACGCAGATCGATGACCGTTTTTTCACTCTTATCTGTATTTTTTGCCAGTGAGCCTGTTGCTTCAGCGTGAGCAATAACACCCGCTAATTGCGCAGAAAGGGTGACAAGGAAAGCTTCTTCACTTTCATCGAAACGCCGCAGTTCTTTTTGCTGAACGACGAGCACGCCCAAAACATCTCGGTGATGAATAACAGGCACACCCAGGAAGGAGCTATAGCGCTCCTCACCTGTCGCTTCAACATATTTAAAAGCACGATGCTGGGCCGCATTTTCCACGTTTATTGGTTCGGCACGGTCAACAACCATACCAACCAACCCTTCAGCCGCCGAGAGACGCACACTACCGACAGACTCTTGATGTAAGCCTTCAGTAGCCATCAATACATAACGCTGATCACAAGGATCAAACAGATAAACAGAGCAAACCTCTGTCGTCATAGATCGCTGAACCCTGCGCACAATTAGGTTCAATGCAGACTCCAAATCCGGGGCCACACTGACTTCCTGTACTATTTTGCGCAACACATCCAGCATGAAACTATCCCTTAAGATTCAATTGTATTTATGCGTGCAAACTTCGGAGAAAGCTCTCTCATTGCTTTTCTATATACTTCCCGTTTAAAAGATACTACCTGGCCAAGAGGATACCAATAACTGACCCAGCGCCA
>JBOEGV010000095.1:0-6574 GCA_050633605.1 Neptuniibacter sp.
TAAGACGGCCCTTTTGTTCTCTGAATGTCACTCATTACAGGGAATAATAAACGCTCTTTTCTCAGGAACAGTTGATGCATTGTCCGTTTTGTAGTGCCAATGAAACCAAAGTTGTTGACTCCCGTCTGGTTGCAGAAGGTCAGCAGGTGCGTCGGCGTCGGGCATGTACCCAGTGCAATGAGCGTTTTACCACCTATGAAGCAGCAGAGCTGCTTATGCCTCGCCTGATCAAGGCCGATGGCTCCCGCCAACCATTTGATGATGAAAAGCTCCGTGCCGGTATTCACCGTGCCCTTGAAAAACGTCCAGTTTCCATTGAAGAATTTGAAGCCTGTATCAGTCGTATAAAACACCGTCTTAGAGCTACTGGCGAGCGTGAACTACCCTCTCGTCAGATAGGTGAGGAGGTGATGGCTGAGTTGCGTAAGCTGGATGAAGTGGCTTACGTCCGTTTCGCATCGGTTTACCGTAGTTTTCAGGATATTAACGAATTTAAGGCTGAGATCGAGCGTTTATCCGAAGAGCATGATGCCCAGGAGCATGGATAAGTGTCTGCCTGGAGTGAAATAGATCAGAAGTATATGGCGCGTGCAATCGTTCTGGCGCGCAATGGTCTTTACACCACCCAGCCTAACCCGCGGGTGGGCTGCGTGCTTGTGAAAGATAATGAGATTGTTGGAGAAGGCTTCCATTTTCGTGCCGGTGAAGGGCATGCTGAAGTAAATGCCTTGGCGATGGCTGGTGACAAATCTCAAGGCGCAACTGCATATGTCACTCTTGAGCCATGTAGCCATTATGGGCGGACACCCCCTTGTGCAGAAGGGCTGATCAATGCGGGAGTATCTCGTGTTGTCGCAGCGATGGAAGATCCAAACCCTCATGTATCTGGACGTGGTATTGAGATGCTGCGAGAAAAAGGAATTGTCGCAGAATCAGGTTTATTGGAAGATGAAGCGAAGGCGCTGAACCCCGGATTTATCAAACGAATGGAAAAAGGTCTGCCTTTTGTTCGAGTTAAAACGGCTATCAGCCTGGATGGCCGTTCTGCCATGGCGTCAGGAGAATCCAAATGGATAACCGGGCCAGCCGCGCGCTCCGATGTTCAGAAGCTTCGCGCTCAAAGCTCGGTAGTTCTTACGGGTATTGAATCAATTCTGAAAGATGATTCAGCATTGACTGTTCGTGCAGAACAGTTGGATCTGGTCAATGCCGATGAAATTACCCAGCTGCAACCCTTACGCGTTGTGCTTGATTCAAGATTAAGAATTCCTTTGAGTGCATCTATACTGACTCAGCCAGGTCGTACATTGATTGTAACTATCAAAAATAATCAGGCTAAAATTGACGCATTAAAAAATGTTGGGGCGGAAGTTGTTGTAATGCCTTCTGATCATGGCCGTGTTGCACTGTTGCCATTACTTGAAATGTTAGCGACTGAAGAGCAATGTAATGAACTATTGGTTGAGACCGGCGCAACATTATCGGGTGCATTTCTACAGCAAAAACTGGTGGATGAAATAGATCTTTATATTGCCATGAAGTTTTTAGGTTCAGATGCGCGCCCTGCCTTCAGGCTACCATTACAGGAAATGTCACAACAGATTAAGCTGAAACAATTAGATATGCAGATGCTGAGTGATGATATAAAACTCGTTCTGCAACCTATTTACGGAGAGTAATTACACGTGTTCACGGGAATTATCGAAGCTGTCGGGGCTATTGCTGGAATAGAAGAGCAGTCCGGTGATATGCGCCTTTATGTTCGAACCGGAGCACTGGATCTCGGTGATGTTAAACTGGGTGATAGTATAGCAACCAATGGTGTGTGCCTAACGGCTGTTGAGTTGCCGGGTGACGGTTTTATCGCAGATGTATCTCGTGAAACTCTGGCTCATACCCGTTTCCATACCTTAAATGTAGGGGAACGCGTGAATCTGGAAAAAGCATTAATGCCCACCAGTCGATTGGGGGGGCATATAGTAACGGGCCATGTGGATGGTCTGGGCGAGATCGTTGAGCGCAACGACGATGCTCGTTCCATAAGATACAGGGTGAAGGCCCCTAAGAATATTCAGTGTTATCTGGCAGCTAAAGGTTCGGTAACTGTGGATGGTATCAGCCTGACCGTGAACGCTGTAGCAGGAGACTGTTTTGAACTGAATGTTGTGCCGCACACAGCACAGGAAACGATTATGACGGAATATCTGCCCGGACGTTTAGTGCATCTCGAAGTAGATATTATCGCCCGTTACCTGGAGCGATTGCTGACGCATAATCATGACAACGAACATAAAGAAGACAAGAGCACAGGTTTGACAATGGAAACCCTGATGGCTCACGGATTTAACCGCTAACGACGGTAAGAGATTTTAATGAAACTGAATACACCGCAGGAAATTATAGAAGATATCCGTCAGGGCAAGATGGTTATCCTGATGGATGACGAAGATCGCGAGAACGAAGGTGATCTGGTCATCGCAGCAGAGATGGTAAGACCGGATGATATCAATTTTATGGCGACGCATGCGCGAGGCCTGATCTGTCTGACATTAAGTCGTGAGCGCTGCGAACAACTCCAACTGCCATTAATGGTACAGAGTAACGGCGCGCAGTTTTCGACTAATTTCACTATGTCGATTGAAGCCGCAGAAGGCGTCACTACAGGTATCTCCGCTGCAGATCGTGCTCATACTGTTCGTACTGCGGTAAAAGCAGATGCGAAACCGGAAGATATTGTGCAGCCAGGCCATATTTTCCCGCTGATGGCGCAGCCGGGTGGGGTCTTGAGTCGTGCAGGTCATACCGAAGCGGGTTGTGATCTGGCGCGAATGGCCGGTTTTTCTCCGGCGTCTGTGATTGTTGAGATTATGAATGATGACGGTACTATGGCACGTCGTCCGGATCTGGAAAAATTTGCTGATAAACACAACCTGAAAATAGGCACCATAGCAGATCTGATTCACTACCGTACAGCCAACGAGCATACGGTAATGCGTGAAAAAGAGGGAACTCTGCCAACTGAATTTGGAGACTTTAATTTCGTTACTTACCGTGACGAAATTCTGGGTTGTACTCATTTGGCTCTGAGCCTTGGTGAAGTGAGCGAAGATGTCGCGACACCTGTTCGTGTGCATCTACGTACTGAAGTGCTCCGGGATGTGGTCGGTGTTGCAAAAGGTGAAGAGAATAAGTGGACAATGCGCAAGGCTCTGAAAAAAGTTTCTGAGCTAGGTGAAGGCGTTGTGTTGCTTCTGGATACTGGGCCTAAAACGGACATCGGTGAGGCTTTGGATCAATTGCTGAACCCTGCGCAGAAAATCCGCCAACACAATATCAGTGCCTCTGGTTCTTATCTCACAGTAGGAACGGGCTCACAAATACTTCGTGATCTGGGCATTCGTAAAATGCGACTGCTCAGCTCACCTATGAAATTTAACGCTATCTCCGGTTTTGATCTGGAGATCGAAGATTATATCCCCTGTGAAGACTAAACGGGCAGGTAATTGAAATGACTGTAAAAACCTATGAAGGTGATTTTGTAAATGCAGACGGTAACTACGCTATTGTAGTTGGCCGTTTTAACTCATTTGTTGTTGAGAGCCTGCTGGAAGGTGCGCTGGATACACTGAAACGTCACGGAGTGAGTGAAGAAAATATCCGCGTAGTACGTGTGCCGGGTGCTTTTGAAATTCCACTGGCGGTAAAGCGTTTGGCTGCACAGAAGAAGGATGATGCCATCATCGCTCTGGGTGCTGTTATTCGTGGCGGAACGCCGCACTTTGAATACGTTTCCGGTGAAAGCTCTAAAGGCGTTGCACAGGTTTCTCTCGAATATGATGTGCCGGTGGCAAACGGGATTCTGACTGTGAACAGTATTGAGCAAGCGGTTGAACGTTCAGGCACTAAAATGGGTAACAAAGGTTCAGAGGCAGCGCTTTCTGCTCTGGAAATGGTTAGCCTGCTGAAACAGCTTGAGGTTTAAGCGCAGATGAGCGAAAACGAAAGTAAGCCTGCTGCTAAGAAAAAGAAAGCCTCTTTGACTACTCAGCGCCGTAATGCGCGTAGCTTTGCGTTGCAGGCATTGTATTCCTGGACTTTGGCAGGTCAGTCTGTAACTGACCTCGAAGCTCAATTCCGGGTTGATAACGATATGGCGGATACCGACATCAAACTATTCTCTGAGCTTCTGCACAACATAGCAGCAAGTAAAAGTGAGTTGGATGGTTTGTTCACAGATTTTCTGGACCGCCAACTGGATGAGCTTGATCCGGTTGAACTGAATGTTCTGCGTATTGGAGCATACGAGCTGTCTAAGCGTATTGAAGTGCCTTATCGCGTCGCAATTAACGAGAGTGTTGAACTGGCTAAAATCTTTGGTGCTACTGACAGCCACCGTTATGTAAACGGTGTTCTGGATAAGCTGGCTCAAAGAGTTCGCATGGCTGAGATCAGAGAGAAGCGTCAGGGTTAACTCTGTCATGGCACTGAGCGAATTTGATCTGATCAAGCGTTATTTCGCACCTCTGGCAGAAGCATCTTCGGATGCTTCTGTTGCGTTAGGGGTGGGGGATGACTGCGCCATTCTTAACTGCCCGGAAGGGCATCAGCTGGTGGTCTCAATCGACTCACTGGTTGAGGGCACTCACTTTTTACCGGATACCTCAGCAGACCTGCTTGCATCCAGATTGTTTGGTGCTGCTGTAAGTGATCTTGCCGCAATGGGGGCAAAGCCTTCGTGGATTACACTGGCACTGACATTACCCGAAGCTAGTGAAGCCTGGTTGGAACTGTTCTCACAACAGCTTGCGTATTTGTGCACACAGTATGGAATCAGCCTGATTGGCGGAGATACCACCAAAGGCCCTCTGAGCCTGACAGCGCAAGTACATGGTTTTGTCCCTAAGGGGAAAGCACTTAAGCGGTCCGGTGCGCAGAAGGGTGATCTTATCTGTGTCAGTGGTAGTCTGGGCGATAGCCGCGGAGGTCTAGAAGGGCTTCTGAATGGTTTTCCTGATTCCCCGGGTATTAAATATCTGAGTGAACGTTTCTTTGCCCCGAGCCCACGTGTTGAGCTGGGTCATGCGCTTAGAGATAAAGCATCCTCTGCGATCGACATTTCTGACGGTTTGCTCTCAGACCTGTCCCATATTCTGACAGCCAGTAGCGGCGAGAATGAACGTTTGGGGGCTCAGCTACAACTTGAAGCCTTACCGCTTTCAGAAGAACTTGTTGCCTGTTTCGGCGAAGAGCAAGCGCGGCAATGGGCGTTGAGTGGAGGTGAGGATTTTGAGCTTTGCTTCACGCTGCCTGCCGAACATCTGCCTGAGCTGCAAAATCTCCCGGAACAGATTGCTGTGATTGGAAGGATCACCGATGATGCAGATATTCGACTTTATGATCGCGGCCAGGAATGTGAACTGGGCGGTGAAGGTTATGATCATTTTAAAAATCCTGGTTAATTATTAACATCTGAGAAGAACTGCGCATGAATAAAGTCCCGGCTTCCGTATGGAAAAATCCAATTCACTTTCTGGCCTTCGGTCTGGGCAGTGGCGCCTCCCCTTACGCACCGGGAACCGTGGGCACCCTGGCGGCGATTATTCCTTACCTTTGGTTGCAGCATTTACCGCTCACTCAATACCTAATTATGTTGGTCGTAACCACATTAGTGGGTATCTGGTTATGTGACAGAACCTCCAAAGATATTGGTGTACATGATCACGGAGGTATCGTTTGGGATGAGTTTGTTGGTTTCTGGCTGACCATGACGCTGGCCCCGTCCGGTTGGGGCTGGATTCTGATTGGCTTTATCCTGTTCCGGATTTTCGACATCCTGAAACCCTGGCCAATTGGTTGGGCAGACAGCAAGGTTTCAGGTGGTTTAGGTATTATGCTGGATGATATTCTGGCGGGTATTTACGCTGCTTTAATTCTGCAGTTTATTGCTTTTCTATGGATTTAGTACTTTTGTAATAGCGCCTTCTATACCTGCCTGGTCAAGACTGCACATCCTTAATTGCTGCTGTCTGGAAGCATGTTCAATCCATTTGTCCGGGATTCCTAACATCAACAACGGAATTTGAATTCCGTTTTGATGTAAATACTCACTTACGGCTGACCCTGCGCCACCTTTTACAGAGTGATCTTCAATAGTTACCAGAAGATCATGGGATAAGCTCAATTGTTTTATCGCATCGCTATCCAGTGGTTTTACAAATCGCATATCCACCAGGGTGTAGTCATTCTCTTCTGCAACCATATTGGCTGTATCCAACAGGGGACCGAAATTGAGTAATGCGACTTTTGATCCTTCCCTTACACAATGACTTTTACCGATTTCAAGGCTGTTCATCTTGCCAATCGCTTGGTTCGGAACGCTGCCGCGTGGGTAGCGAACCGCAGCAAGTCCTGAATGCTGATAGCCTGTAAATAACATATCCCGAAGTTCTTCGGCGCCCGATGGTGTCATGATGAGCGCTTCTGGTAAGCAGCGTAACATGGCGATGTCAAAGCACCCTGCATGGGTGGCTCCGTCTTCGCCTACCAGACCCGCTCGGTCGATCGCCAATAACAG
>JBOEGV010000095.1:6661-14660 GCA_050633605.1 Neptuniibacter sp.
ACATCATGCACGAGTTGGTCGTAAGCGCGTTGTAAAAACGTTGAGTAGATCGCTACAACCGGTTTAGCCTTCTGGCAAGCCAGACCTGCGGCCAGAGTCAGGGCATGTTGTTCGGCAATTGCGACATCAAAATAACGTTCCGGGTATTGGTTAGAAAATGCAACCAGATCTGAACCTTCACGCATTGCTGGGGTAATAGCCGTCAGGCGTTTGTCCTGCTCCGCCATATCGCAGATCCAGCGCCCAAAGACATTGGAGTAACGGATCTTTTTCTCTTTCGGCTGGTGGATAGGATCAATTTTGGTGATGGCATGGTAACCCACTGGGTCATCTTCTGCGGGTTTAAAGCCCTTACCTTTTTTAGTGATCAGGTGCAGGAACTGTGGTCCCGGCTTGTTTAATACAGTTTCCAGTGCCGGAAGTAATTTATCAAAATCATGGCCATCCACCGGACCAGAATATTCAAAATCCAATGCTTCAAACAGAGCCGCAGTGGTTTCACCTTCGGTCTGGTTTTTCAGGTTCTGGGCCAGATAGGTCGCAAGACCTCCCTCGTTATGAGAGATCGACATATCATTATCGTTGAGTATCACCAGCAGATTAGTATTTGTATGCGCGGCGTGGTTCAGTGCTTCAAAGGCCATGCCTGCGGTCATCGCACCGTCACCGATGACGGCAACGGTTTTACTATTGATGCCTTGCAGTTTATCGGCGATAGCCATGCCTAAAGCCGCACTGATTGATGTGCTGGAATGACCCACACCGAATTCATCAAAGGGGCTTTCACTGCGTTTTGGGAAAGGAGCAGGGCCGTCGATCTGGCGGATCCTGGGCATCTCTTCACGTCGGCCGGTGAGAATCTTGTGCGGGTAACACTGGTGGCCCACATCCCAGATCAAATGGTCTTTTGGTGTGTTGAGCAGATAGTGCAGAGCAACGGTTAGTTCAATTACACCCAGTCCAGCCCCAAAGTGGCCTCCACTCTGGCCCACACTGTAAAGCAGATACTCACGTAACTGTTCTGCCAGTTGCGGGAGCTGATCAGAATTCAGAGTATGCAGGTCGGCCGGATCATTGATCAGATCCAGCAATGGAGTCGCCGGGCGCTTTTCAGGAATAGAATTGAACATAGATTAATGGTCGCGCTGAACAATAAAATCAGCCAGTGCTTTTAACTCATCTGCACGGTTGCCAAAAGGCTCCAGCGCGGCAATAGCGGTTTCATGTAGTTGCTGAAGTTTAAGTTTAGCGCCTTCCAGGCCTAAAAGAGCAGGGTAGGTGGGTTTCTCTTTTTCCAGATCAGAGCCCTGTGGCTTACCGATCACACTGGAATCGCCTTCAATATCGAGGATGTCATCCTGTACCTGAAACGCGAGGCCTATAGCATCGGCATATTGTCCTAAGTGCTGAAGTTGCAGGTCAGATACCTGCTCACTGACAACCGCTCCCATAAGCACAGCGCACTTTAGTAAGGCCCCGGTTTTGTGTTGGTGCATGGCTTCCAGTTGTTCAAGGCTCAGTGGGTGCCCAACGTTCTTCAGATCGTATGCCTGACCAACCACCATACCTTGATGCCCAGAAGCGTTGGATAGCAGTTTGATCAATCGGATGCGTGTTTCTGCACAGAGGTTTGAATCATCAGAGATTAATTCAAAGGCAAGGCACTGGAGGGCGTCGCCTACCAAAATAGCCGTCGCTTCATCGTAAGCGATGTGGCAGGTTGGTTTTCCGCGTCTTAGATCATCATCATCCATTGCGGGTAGGTCATCATGGACCAGTGAATAACTGTGGATACACTCAATCGCTGCGGCAACGCTATTAGCCTGTTCGACAGTTCCACCCAGCATCTTATTCACAATGTAGACAAGTGCTGGTCGAACCCGCTTGCCGCCATTAAAGAGGGAATAGAGCATGGCATCCTGCAGAGTAGGGTCGATGCTTCTGTGTTCACGGCACTCTTTTTTAATACATTGGTTCAGGTAGGCATCAACATTCTGTTGATGATTTTCCAACTGACTACGGATATTCAACCTCAGGCATCCTCATCCGGAGTGAAAGGTTCTGTTTTTAACTCTCCGCCTGATTCGATTAGGACCTGAACTTTCTGTTCAGCCTGGGCCAAAATTGACTGGCAGTCTCTTGTCAGGCTTACTCCTTCTTCGAAGGCTTTGAGGGACTCTTCCAACGACAGATCCCCTTGTTCCATTTTACTCACAAGGGTTTCAAGTTCCTGGAGCGATTGTTCAAATTCTGGTGTTTTTTTCTTACGTGGCATGAGAATTATCTACTATTAAAGGGCTAAAGTTACCTAAGCCGTTGGGTAGAATCAATTATCGCTCAAAATTCTTCATTAAACGATTGTCTGATGGATGACTACCAAGACATTTTTGCTATCATAGGCAGTTCGAATGCAAAGCTTGAACAGAGTTCTCAGCTTGATTAAGGAGTAATGGGTGGATATAGCAACGCTCGTCGGCTTATTAGGTAGTTTTGGTATTGTAGTAGCCGCGATGGTTATGGGTGGTGACGTCGGTACCTTCATTAACCCCCCTTCGCTATTGATCGTAATTGGTGGCTCTCTCTTTGTTGTGCTGATGCAGTTTACTCTGTCCCAGTTTCTTGGTGCAGGTAAAATTGCCGGTAAGGCATTTATGTTCAAGTCTCTTAATCCAGAAGATATTATTGCAGAGACTGTTGAAATGGCTGATGCCGCTCGTAAAGGCGGTTTACTTTCTCTGGAAGATAAAACAGTAAGCAGTGACTTTATGCAGCGAGGTATCCAGCTGCTGGTCGATGGTCACGACCCTGAAGTCGTGAAAATGCTGCTCAAAAAAGAAGCAAAGCTCACCCATGACAGGCATGAGTTTGGTGCCAAAATCTTTGCATCCCTTGGCGATGTAGGCCCGGCAATGGGTATGATTGGTACACTGGTTGGTTTGGTACAGATGCTGTCTAACATGAGCGACCCGAAATCAATCGGTCCTGCAATGGCTGTAGCCCTGCTGACGACTCTCTACGGCGCGATGTTGGCAAACATGGTCTGTATTCCTATATCAGATAAGCTGAACGTGCGTAAAGACGAAGAAGCTTTGAACAGTGATCTGATTATTGATGGTCTCTTGGCGATCCAGGCAGGTCAGAATCCACGTGTTATCGAGCAGATGCTGCGTAACTACCTGCCTGAGAAAAAACGCGTTGTGGCTGAAAGTTAATTCGGATAAGGAACTGTAAAAATGAGTGACGACTCCGAAGAACAGGAATGCCCCCCCTGTCCCGCGGGTTTACCTGCGTGGTTGGCGACATTCGGCGACTTAATGTCGCTGTTAATGTGTTTCTTCGTACTTCTGCTTTCCTTTTCGGAAATGGATGTACTGAAGTTCAAGCAGCTTGCGGGTTCCATGCGAGAGGCATTTGGTGTTCAAAACCAGATCAAGGTTGAAGATATTCCGAAAGGTACTTCGATTATTGCGCAGGAATTCAGCCCTGGCCGCCCAGAACCGACGCCTTTGAACGAAATCCGCCAGATGACGATTAACAACGATATGAATACGTTGGATATCCGTTCGAAAGAGGGCGAGAGTGATTCACCGGATAAAGAAGCCGGTGAAGAGATGGAATTGCAGAAACAACAGGAACAGGAAGCCAAAGAAGAAGCGGTAGAATTTGCTGCCGCTCTGGCTGAAGAAATCGGCGATGGTAGTGTCGAAGTCGAAACGGATGGTAAGAAAATTATCATCCGTATTAAAGAAAAAGGCTCCTTTGATTCCGGTTCAGCTGAGCTAAAATATGAGTCCATTCCGGTTTTAGCGAAGATACGAGATGTCTTGCTGGGTGTTAAAGGTAATGTGGCGATTGAAGGTCACAGTGACAACATCCCATATGCAGGGCGTGATTTTGAATCCAACTGGGATCTTTCAGTTGCCCGAGCCCTGGCGGTTGCACATGAACTTTATGGTGATCCGCGTATTGATCAGTCCCGCTTCAGGGTAATCGGTTATGCAGATACTAAGGCGCTGGTTCCGAACACAACTCGAGAAAACCGTGTAAAAAACCGTCGTGTAGAAATTATTGTTACCAAAGGTAAAGATAAGGAATCTTTGGAAAAGATTAAGGCGACTTCAGAAGATGACCCCGAGAGTCAGTTAATTGACCTGCGGCCAACCGATATCTTCTGATTTCTGAAGAACAGTCATAAAAAACCGCCTGCAGGCGGTTTTTTTATTCTGGTTGGACTCTGATTATTTAGAGTTATCAACCATGAACTCGATAGCTGCTTTCAGCTCGCCATCTGAACAGTCCATGCACAGACCAGCAGGAGGCATAGCGCCTTTACCTTTTAGAGCTGAAGCCAACAGGCCATCGATACCCATTGCGGCACGCGGTGCCCAATCATCAGCGCTACCCAGTTTTGGAGCATTTGCTACGCCATCAGCGTGGCACATAGCGCATTTAGTATTATAAACAGTTGCACCATCACGCTCAGCCATAGCTGCAGCAGGTACCATCAGGGCAGCTGCCGCTGCTGCAATCAGTACTTTTTTCATTTTAATTTTCCTGTGCTCATAGATTAATTGTTGGTTTTCTAAAGCTTCTCCCTCAAGAAAGCCTTATACCGCATCAACGCTATTAATACACCAACGACTGTGAATTGTATCTGAACAGAAAATGGATGCCAGCTTAATTATGCTAAAGATGGATTCAGATGGTTTTTTAGAAGGAGGGAAAAAAGGAGGAACGATGAGCAGGGGGATTAACCACCCAGGCTCATCGCAAAGCTTGCTTGGTTATGTTGAATTCGAGAAGTTTGCTGTTCAGAGATCAGATCTGCTTTATATTCAGTGATAGCCTGATCAACGATATGTACGGGAGCCATAGCCAGATTGCGAACATCTATCTCGGAATAACCGCGTTTCAGCAACTGCTTCAGCTGATCTTTTAGTTTGTTTTCTTTCATTTTATTAGCCTCTTTGTTATCTGAGGCTAATAATGCCCGCGAAATATTACATTAGTATTTCTTTAATTAGTCATTTTCAGGCCGGATGCCCAGCGCTTTATAAGCCGCTTTGGTGACTTTTGGGTCCTGCTCTGGCGGATCAGTATCCACGCCTTCCCCTAATAACTGCACAACTGTTTTTAAAACCTCGATCCGGGCATACCATTTATGGTTAGCAGAAATAATCTGCCAGGGCGCAGATTCGGTAGAGGTAAACTCGAGCAGTTGATCTGTGGCTTCCTTGTACTCATCCCATTTGCCCCGGTTGCGGATATCCTCAGTTGTCAGTTTCCAGCGTTTAACCGGATTATTCAGCCGCTCCTGAAAACGTTTGAGCTGTTCTTCAGGGGATATATGCATAAAGATTTTGATGATACGGGCACCATCATCAATCAGGCTGCGTTCAAACTCATTAATCTCCTGATAAGCCCTTTGCCACTCATTATCCGCGGCAAAGCCCTCAATCCGTTCTACCAGAACCCGGCCATACCAGGAACGGTCAAAAATCGCGACGGTTCCCGCTTCCGGTAAACGTGCCTGAAAACGATACAGGTAATGTTTACTCTGCTCTTTTTCAGTGGGTGCACTAATGGGATGAACCACGACACCACGAGGGTCGAGCTTTTCCGTAATCCGTCGTATAGCCCCACCTTTACCGCTCGCGTCCCAGCCCTCAAAAACTACAATCGCCCGGCGTTTCTGATGAAAATACGCCTGCTGAACCTGTAGCATCTTCTTCTGCCACTTCTTTAATTGCTTCAGATAGGTTTCCTTGTCATCGATAGTGGCATCTTCAAAATCAACTGAATCCAGCTGCGGGAAAGGGTTCTGTAGGATAATCGGGCTGGGTAGATACATGGCAAACTCCTTAGATACATACTTTGAGCATATGCATAGAAAGCCAAAGGAGCAATTTTGAAAAGCATAACCAGTGAGTTATGTCAGTGAACTGTTCTCCGTAGCCATAGAAACGAGAGAGCTATAGAGCTGGATCAGGTTGCCTGCAGCAACATGATGTTCCGGTTGTCTGGCATCGGTGGAATACAGGTTCTGAATCGCTTTCTGGAATTGCAGCAGGAAATCTATGTCGGCTTCAGTCGGCGGCTCGTTGCTTTGCAACCGGGTTTTCAGGTCGTAAGCGTGGGGAAGGAGCCGCTTTTCAATATCGAGCAGGCAGATGTCGAAGGAGTGGCCCGTATTTGAGATAGGCATAGGGACACCTTTTTGACAGTGTTGTCTTTAAGGATAGTCTAAAAGAAAAGGGGGTATTAACTGGGCGGATCATAACTAAAACTGCACTGCCACCTAAAAACAAAGAGGCAGGTTTTATTTTTGAGGGGAGTTCATCAGATTATTAATTATTTTTATACGCAATAACTGTTCATAAGACTCTAATGATTGTTTAAAAACAAGGTCTTGTTTGGTGGCCGCTAAAGCCTCTGATATTTGTTCTATTTTAGTGGAGTAGGGCGATTGCTTTGATATGGCAAGGTAGACTGGCACTTTGGCAAGGTGAGGTTCTATAGGTTCGATATCCTTTATCACCCCATTGGCTGCGGCTCCCCAAAGGCTCATTAGCTCATCGCCAGCCATTAAGTCTAAACGACCTCTGGCGACTCCCAGCGCTAAAAGCCCGAAAGTGGTTCTTTCTTCTACCAACAATAACTTCCCGGAGGCTACAGCAGTGTCAAAATCAGGTGCAACCCGGGCCTTTCTTATTTTACCAATTCTGAGATGGTCTAACTCTCGAACATCACCATTAAAATCTATGCTCCGTGATGAATTCTTGAGTAACACCATTTTTAGAATAATTAAGGGTTCATTGGGGAAAACAAAGTATTCCTCTCGATCCGCACTTTTAATGGTTGGAATAATGGCATCTGCGTGACCATTTTTTACGGTTTCAAAAGCTCTGGGCCAGTTTGAAATTTTAAAAACGGGTTGAATGCCTATAGGCTCAAGCGCTTGTTGAATCAGCTCTACCAGAATGCCAGAGACATTATCCTGTTCACCCAGAATAACGTACGGGGGAGCTTCCAGACCGGTAATGACCATCCTCCGAGGGGAGTCTTCAGCTTTTGCCGAAAGTGATAACAGCATAAGGCCTGTAATAAGTAACAGAGGCTGGATGATCATTCGCATGTTATTAATTCCTAGTCTAAGTCTACGACCCTGTAGACGTGCCCTTATGCTATGGAATATTAGTAAAGTCTGAATGATAAGGCTAAAAAATTAGATGGGGAAGGGGGAAAGCTTGGGTACAGAGTTTTTCTAGCTACTAGCAGCCGTAGGCGTTCTCGCTCCTAGTAGCGAAGCGTGCTGCCTGAAAGGCCTCGGCGGGCGTATTCGTCGCTGTGCGACTCACCCTTCGGGCCGTTGCAGCTGTGCAGCAACGTTGTCTCGCCAGCAAAGCTGGCTCGGCTCGAACCCGCTACGCGAGTTCTCAACTCACAACATCAATACAAATAAAAAGGGCCACCCTTGTGGGGCAGCCCTTTTTATTTGTATTTGGTGGAGATGGCGGGGGTCGAACCCGCGTCCGTCAATCCTCCGCCTCAAGATCTACATGTTTAGGCTTCTCTATTTAATTAACCCGTCACGACCCGAGAGCCAGGGTGTTATGGGCGAGCCTCTTTAGGTTTTAACCGTTCAGCCTGAGACAAGGCTTCCGGGCGATTCTGTCTCGAATGATACCGCAAAATCCTCTAGTTACAGACACCTGAAGGAGCGGCACAAGCCGACTTAAGCGGCTAGAGCGTAGTTATCGTCGTTAGCAACTATAACTGTGTAGTGAGGGATTTACGAGATCCACTACATTCTCGACATGCACCTAAGGTTTTGTAATCAGCGTCGAAGCCAAGTCATCCCCAGATAGTAGGCTATTATAGCTGTATGCCACGTACTTATGACACACAATAAAGTAGAAAGTTTATTTTTCCGCCATTAAACGTTGTTTCTGGCGAGCCCAGTCTTTGTCTTTATCGGCTGCCCGTTTGTCATGTTGTT
>JBOEGV010000096.1:0-7884 GCA_050633605.1 Neptuniibacter sp.
TAAAGAGGGAGTATCCCAAAGGGCAATAACAATAAGGAGGGGTAGAGCAATGTTAACTTATCAGGAATGCTTGGAAATGAGCGGACTGACACCCGGTGAAGTTGGGGCAATTGCTGAGCACGAGCATGTTGATCCGATGATTGCTATGGCGATGGGGAATTATCTGGTTGAGCATAAAGGTGATAAATTGATCAGAAAAATTATTCTTGATGATATTGCTAAAGCTGAGCGCAAAGGTGACGAAGCTCATGCCGAAGTTTTGAAAAAAGTGATGGCACATTTTATTGCCACACATCCAGAACAGGGTGCTTGAAGACAGACTTTTAAAGTCTGAGCTTCACGCCAAAAGGGCCCAAACGGGCCCTTCCTAATTTTTAAAGCTTATATATTTCTAAATGGGTTGCCGGACTTTCTCTAAATCGGCTGACGCGCTTTCTCTAAATCGGCTGACGGCTCTCTGTATTCAGAATGGTCAGAAGAGTCTGGCTACATTCAGCAGCATCATGACCGAGCGGAGTTAGATAACCTCCATCCACCTGCGTGATCAGACCTTTTTCGTGCAACCTTTGTGTTGCTGCGATGACTTCAGGCTTAGCGGAAGAGTGTACTTTAATCCCTTCCTGAGTTGAGTTAAGGCTGAACAGGTTGAGTACGTTCAGTTCCTGCACAAGTGCTTCGTTATATGGCATACAAGCTCCAACATCTGGAAATAGTCTGTAACAGGATAGACTGAATAGACTGAATTATCTTTGCTTTCTTTTGGTGCAAATCAAAAAAACCGACATTATGTCGGTTTTTTAAACAATCATGATTATTTTATTCGCATACCCGGTTGGGCGCCTTCATCCGGGTTCAGAATCCAGAGATCCTCACCGCCTGGTCCTGCGGCCAGCACCATGCCTTCGGAAACGCCGAATTTCATCTTACGTGGAGCCAGGTTGGCGACCATCACAGTCATCTTGCCTTCTAGGTCTTCTGGTTTGTAGGCTGACTTGATGCCTGCGAAGACATTGCGTGTTTCACCACCCAGATCCAGAGTCAGTTGCAGCAACTTATCCGCGCCTTTTACATGTTCCGCTTTGGCAATGCGAACTACACGCAGGTCGACTTTTGCGAAATCCGGGAACTCAATAGTGTCTGCAATCGGTTCTTCAGCCAGAGGTCCTTTAGGGGCGGGTTTCACTTGTTCTGCGGCCGCTGCAAGGGCTTCTTTGGTTTCCTCAACAATGGCGTTGATCTTGTCTTCATCAACACGCTGCATTAGCGGTTTGAATTTGTTGATTGTATGGCCCAGCAGTGGTTGCTCAATGCTGTCCCAGGCCATAGTGTCCAGATTAAGGAACGCTTTGGCATCTTCAGCTACCTGAGGCAGTACGGGAGCAAGATAGGTCACAATAACGCGGAACAGGTTGATGCCCATTGAGCAGCAGTCCTGAACTTCCTGCTCTTTGCCTTCCTGCTTAGCAAGCACCCATGGCTCAGCCGCATCAATGTACTGGTTGGCTTTATCAGCAATCGCCATAATCTCACGCATAGCTTTGCCGTATTCACGGTTTTCATAAGCTGCTGCGATGGTTTCACCTGCCGCTACTGCTTCTTCATACAGAGCTGGAACAGCCAGTTCTGATGCCATCTGACCATCAAACTTTTTCTTGATAAAACCTGCACAGCGGGAAGCGATGTTTACAACTTTGTTGACCAGATCCGCATTTACACGCATGCGGAAGTCTTCAAGGTTGAGGTCGATATCGTCGATACCTGAACTCAGCTTCGCTGCAAAGTAATAACGCAGATATTCCGGGCGCAGGTGATTCAGGTATGTCTCCGCCATGATGAAGGTGCTACGGGATTTGGACATCTTCTGGCCATCAACCGTTAGGAAACCATGACAGAATACTTTGGTTGGTTTGCGGAAACCGGCACCTTCCAGCATTGCAGGCCAGAACAGGGTGTGGAAGTAAGCAATGTCTTTACCGATGAAATGGTAAAGCTCGGCGTTTGAAGATTCAGACCAGTATTCGTCGAAATCCACACCGTTTTTATCGCACCAGTTCTTAAAGCTGGCCATATAGCCGATTGGGGCATCCAGCCAAACGTAAAAATATTTACCCGGAGCATCTGGGATTTCAAAACCCCAGTAAGGTGCATCTCGGGAGATATCCCAGTTTTGCAGGCCAGACTCAAACCACTCATTCAGTTTGTGGATCATCTGTTCCTGAACACACTCGTTTACCCAGCCACGCAGGAACTCTTCAAAGTCTCCCAGCTTAAAGAAGTAGTGCTCAGATTCTTTCTCAATTGGCTTGGCGCCAGAAACAGCAGAGTAAGCGTTTTTCAGCTCAACCGGGCTGTAGGTAGCACCACACTTTTCACAGGAATCGCCGTACTGATCAGTCTCGCCACACTTAGGGCAATCACCTTTGACGAAACGGTCCGGCAGGAACATCTCTTTTTCCGGATCGTAGGCCTGGGTGATGGTTTTCTTGGCAATATGCCCACCATCACGCAGTGCGGTGTAGATGGTGGATGCAAAATGTTTATTCTCTTTAGAATGGGTGGAGTAGTAGTTATCAAAGTCCACCATGAATCCAGAGAAGTCTCGTTGGTGCTCTTCGCTGACTTTGTCGATAAGCTCTTGTGGTGTAATCCCCATCTGATCTGCTTTCAGCATGATCGGTGTGCCATGGGCATCATCTGCACACACGTAGGTGCACTGATGACCGCGTTGTTTCTGGAATCGAACCCAGATATCAGTCTGGATATATTCCACCAGATGGCCAAGATGGATAGGGCCATTGGCGTATGGGAGAGCGCTGGTTACAAGAATCTTACGTTTACTGTCACTCATGAGCTGCCTGAGAACCTGAAAGTGTAAAAAATAGAGCGCAAATTTTACGCTTTTTACTGTCGTATATGAACCGATAAGTTAGATTGTTTCGCCTTCGGCCACATACTTGTTAAAATAGCGCGCTTTTTTACCCAACCCGCTACTGATCCTTCGAGGCACGAATGTCCATAACTGTTGTTGACCCTACTCAATACGAAACCCAGCTAGAGCAGAAAAAAGCTTATGTTCGTGAGCAGTTTTCCGGTTTTGATCTACCGGAAATTGAGGTCTTTGAGTCTCCTCGTAGTCATTACCGTATGCGCTGTGAGTTTCGCGTATGGCATGAGGACGATGATCTTTACTATGTGATGTTCGAGAAGGGCAATAAGCATGAGCGAATCCGCATTGATGAATGGCCTATGGTGGCTAAACCCATCAATGATGTGATGTTCAAATTATTGGATGAGATTCGCCCGAATGAAACGCTGCGTCGCCGGCTTTTTCAGATCGATTTTCTTTGTACTTTAAATGGAGAACTTTTGGTGACCCTTTTGTACCACCGCCCTATAGATGAGGAGTGGGTTGCAGAGGCGCGGAAACTAAAAGAGAAATTTAATATCCAGATCATTGGTCGGTCACGTAAAACCAAACTTTTACTGGATCAGGACTTTGTAATTGAAAAGCTGGATATTAACGGTCGCGAGTATATCTACAAACAGGTCGAGAACAGTTTTAGCCAGCCGAACGCAGAAGTCTGCCGCCATATGATCCAATGGTCACTGGATGCAACCAAGAACGCCGGTGGAGACATGGTGGAGTTGTATTGTGGTAACGGTAACTTTACCTTGCCACTGGCCCAGAACTTTGGCCGGGTAGTTGCCACCGAGATCGCTAAAGTGTCAGTACATGCCGCGAAGTACAATATCGAAGCTAACGGTATTGATAATGTCGATGTGGTTCGTATCAGCTCTGAGGAGTTCTCACAGGTACTGAGTGGTGAGATCGAAAAACGCAGAACTAAAGATCTGGCGCTGGATAGCTGTAACTTCACCACAGTGCTGGTTGATCCGCCTCGTTCAGGTCTGGATGACAATACGGTCAAGCAGGTTCAGCAATATCAGAATATTCTGTATATCTCCTGTAATCCGGAAACCTTGCAAGAGAATCTGGATGTGATCACTCAAACTCACAAGCTGGAACGCTTCGCTATTTTTGATCAGTTCCCTTATACAGAACACCTTGAATGTGGGGTTTACTTGACCCGAAAGTAGTAGCATTCGATACTTTTTAGAAAAGAAGCCGGTTTAGTCCCGGCTTTTTTTATATTCGCTGAAAATGATTCACCCTTTTAAAACATGGCTGGTAATATAAACGGCTGTTGGAGCGAATAATGCGATCACTAGTATATATTCAGGGATTTATGGCGTTTATCTGCATGGCATTTATCAATGCTTTTGTGGATTTAGGGCATAAAATCGTCATCCAGAATACTCTGTTTAAAGCCTATGATGGCGATCTACAAATCGCCCTGACTGCAATTGTCAATGGCCTTATTTTACTGCCCTATATTCTTCTTTTTACCCCTTCAGGTTTTCTCTCCGATAAGTACCCCAAAAATCAGGTAATGAAGTTTACCGCCTGGGGCGCGGTCGTCATCACATTGCTGATTACGCTTTGTTATTACCTGGGCCTGTTTATTCCTGCGTTTGCATTAACCTTTGTATTGGCTTTGCAGAGTGCGTTCTACTCACCTGCTAAGTATGGCTATATCAAAGAGCTGGTGGGCGCTAATAATCTTAGTGAAGGTAATGCCTGGATTCAGTCGGTGACAATGGTCGCCATTCTCTCGGGTATTGTTGTGTTTTCGCTGTTGTTTGAAATCCGCATTGATGGGGCGATTCATATGTCGCCAGAAGAGAGCATTCAGCGTAATGCCCCGTTGGGTTGGTTGCTGGTGATTGGTTCATTGGTTGAGTTGGTATTGGCGTACAAATTACCGCAACTTCATCCCGTGGATAAAACAGCACGTTTTGATAAATCTGAGTACCTCTCCGGTAGAACTCTTAAATCGAATCTATCCCTACTTAAAGGCAAACGCGCGATCTGGTTGTCTATCTTCGGGTTGGCAGTTTTCTGGTCGATCAGTCAGGTGATGCTGGCGGTTTTCCCCGCATTTGCAGAAGAGCATCTTGGTCAGCATAACACTTTCATTATCCAGGGAGTGATGGCGCTTGCGGGTATTGGGATCATGCTGGGTTCCGCTCTGGCCGGACGTTGGTCGAAGCACTATATCAATGTTGGTTTGATTCCGGTGGGTGCCTTGGGTGTCGCATTAGGACTGATTCTGCTGCCGCAGATGGGTTCCATTTCAATGCAGACATTTGTCTTTATGGGCATCGGTTTGTTTGGCGCTTTGATGTGTGTGCCTTTGAATGCCCTGATTCAGTTTCACGCTGCCGAGCATGAGATGGGGCGTGTTCTGGCCGGGAATAATTTTATTCAGAATATCCTGATGCTGAGCTTCCTGGCGGCAACTGTATTCTGCGCCTGGGTTGGTATTGATAGTTTCTGGCAGCTCATCATGCTGTCGGTGATCGGTGTTGTGGGTGCTGGTTTTGCGATTATGACCTTGCCACAGGCGTTTATCCGGCTGCTGGTGATCTTCCTGTTCAAGCGCAAATATAACTTGCAGGTTCTGGGTTTTGAGAACCTTCCGGAAGATGGCAAGGGCACTTTGTTACTTGGCAACCATATTAGCTGGTTGGACTGGGCGATGATCCAGATTGCATGTCCGCGACATATCCATTTTGTGATGGAACGTAATATTTACGAGCGCTGGTATCTGCGTTGGTTCCTGGATATTTACAAAGTGATTCCGATTTCAAGAGGTACAAGCAGACAAGCGCTGGCTAAGGTTAATGAATTGCTGAACAACGGCGAGGTAGTTTGTTTATTCCCGGAAGGTGCAATCAGCCATATAGGTCAGTTGGGTGAATTTAAGCGTGGATTTGAAAAAGCCTGTGAAAACGCCAATGGAGTAATCGTTCCGTTTTATCTGCGTGGCCTTTGGGGCAGTCGATTCTCCAGGTCTACCGATAAGATGAAAACGATCCGCAGCAACGGCTCGAAACGCGATGTGATCGTCGCATTTGGCGAACCTTTGGTGGTAAGCAGCTCAGCTGCAGAAGTTAAGAAGAAGGTCTTTGAACTGTCTATTCGTGCTTGGGAAAAACATACTCAGACACTTGAATCTGTGCCATATGCCTTTATTCGTACGATGAAAAATGCCAGTTCAGGATTTGCAGTTGCGGATGTGGATGGTGGACCTTTATCACAGAAAAAATTGCTCACTGCATCTGCTCTGTTCAGTAAACGTATACAGCAAACTGAGGGGCAGAATATAGGCTTGCTGGTACCAACCTCATCAGCTGGTTGTATTGCTAATATGTCAGCGTTGATGGCGGGTAAAACGGTGGTGAATATAAACTTCACTGCGGCTGAAAACTCTGTGAGTTCCGCGCTTGAGCAAGCACAGGTTAAAACCATTCTGACTGCGCATAAGTTTGTTTCCAAACTCAAGGCCCGGGGTATTGATCCGGACATCTGGTTTGCGGGTCGTGAAATCATCTATATGGAAGATGTAAAAGCCACCATTTCAAAAACAGAAGCAATCTTCACGCTGGCTGCTGTGTCGGTACTCCCCAGCTTTGTCCTGCAAAAACTATTGTGTAATTCTCAGGATCTGGAGGCAACCGCAGCGATTTTATTCTCCTCCGGTAGTGAAGGTGAGCCTAAAGGCGTGATGCTCAGTCATCGTAATATCATGGCAAACCTAAAACAGACAGCAGATGTTCTGAATGTCAGAGGTGATGACTGCATTATGGCTACGCTGCCTCTGTTCCATGCCTTTGGCCTGACGGTCACCTGCTTTATGCCTCTGATAGAAGATATGCCGGTGGTTTGCCATCCAGACCCAACGGATGCCGCTAAAATTGGTAAAGGAGTTGCCAGATACAAAGCCACTTTGATGTGTGCAACTTCCACATTCCTGAGGATGTATACACGCAATAAAAAAGTGTTACCGATGATGTTTGCCTCATTGAGGGCGGTTGTGGCGGGTGCTGAAAAGCTGGATCAGACGGTGCGCGATAGTTTTGAAGCGAAATTTCATGTACCGGTTGTGGAAGGTTACGGATCAACGGAAACCACCCCTGTTGCGAGTACAAACCTGCCTGACTATCTGGATACCGATTGGTGGCAGGTCCAGGTGGGTAATAAACCAGGTACGGTTGGTATGGCTTTGCCGGGTTCAACTTTCCGTATAGTGGATCCTGAAACTCTTGAAGAGCTGCCGATTGGTGAAGATGGTTTGATTTTGATTGGTGGTACTCAGATCATGCAGGGTTATCTGAACCAGCCCGAAAAAACAGCCTCTGTTGTTGTAGAGATGGATGGACTGCGTTGGTACAAAAGTGGGGATAAAGGGCATCTGGATGAGGATGGCTTCCTGACCATTGTGGATCGCTTTAGCCGTTTCGCAAAAATTGGCGGGGAAATGGTCAGTCTGACCCGAGTGGAATCCGAAGTGAGAAAGATTTTACAGCAGCCGGAATTACCGCTTGTGGCGGTTAATCTCCCTGATTTGAAAAAAGGCGAGAAAATTATTCTGCTGATGCAAAGTGAAGAAAATACTGAGGATCTGCGCCAGCAACTTATTACTGGTGGCATGCCTGCTTTGAGTCTGCCAACCAAGATTTATCAGGTACCTGAAGTCCCTTTACTTGGTAGCGGTAAGACTGATTTCTTTAATGCAAAACTCATAGCTGAAAAGCTGACGGCTTAAGTACTCTTCCAGCTTCTTGAGGAGTCAAACATAGACAGTTTGCGTAAAACGCTACATAATCCTACTAAATTACTAGGTTATTTTTTGGAGTAAGAATGGACGGTGTAAAAAACATCATAGCTGTTGCTTCGGGTAAAGGCGGGGTAGGTAAGTCTACAACCACTGTGAACCTCGCTTTGGCAATGGCTTCTCAAGGCTTCAGGGTTGGGATTTT
>JBOEGV010000097.1:0-8555 GCA_050633605.1 Neptuniibacter sp.
GGAAACGTAGTTTTAACGCAGAGCAGCGTTGGGAACTGGTTACCTACATCATGTCGCTGAGCGAGATGAAATAAACGAGTTTGAGAAGAGGTGAGCACAATGAGAATAATAAACAAATCACTGATATTCATGTCTTTACTTGCGGCCCCTTTTGTACAGGCTGAAGGTATTGATCATATAAAAGAAACTGGCGAATTACAGATTTGTGCTAATCCTGAGCAAAAGCCATTTTCCTGGAAAAATGGCCGACCTGAAGGCTTTCAGATTGATGTTGCAAAAGTGTTGGCTGACAAGCTGGATGTTGCATTGGAAGTCTCTTGGATCTTTCGGAAACGTCATGCAAAACTAACCGGCTGTGATATGTATGTCGGTGTTGCGAAGCTTGATGGTGATACCCAATACGTCAAGAAGTCTGATCCTTTCGCCAGAATGGAATTCAAGTTGGTGACCGCTAAAGAGATCAAACCGATTTCTGATCTGAAAGACCTAAAAGGCTTAACGATTGGAGTACCTGGGGGGAGCATTGCATCTCATGCCCTTCGTGGTAAAGGTATTGAATTAGCCATAAGTTACCGTGATGAAGCAAGTCGATTGAATGCTGTTATTGACGGTACTATCGATGGTGCGATTGTTACTCAGCTCTCTACTGGTTGGCACCAAAAGAGTTATGGCTCACAGTTTAATGTGTACGATGCAGAGAGCATCCTGCATAAAAAGTTGAATTATGACTACGTACTTGGGTTGCGTAGGAATGATCAGCAATCCAGAGAAAAATTTAACCAGATTCTGTCGGAAATTAAAGCAGATGGTTCTATCGACAAGGTTTTTGACAAGTACGGGATTTAACATGTTTAAGTTCATGCTTGTTCATCGAGTCACCTCCGATTCTATGTAAACGCATAGAAGCTTTGAGCGCGTTTAACGCGCTCTTTTTTATATTCTTGAGAAAATTACATGAATACAAAAGCTCTCATAAAGCAACGTGGTAAGGATAAGGTAGATCGTATACCGGTTAAAGTTATACCGACCACGGATGCAAGCAAACTGAAAAAGCCAGATTGGTTGAGAGTCAGAATGGGCAACTCGGAAAGAGTCACAGAGATTCAATCACTTTTACGTCAACACAAAATGGCATCGGTATGTGAAGAGGCTAGCTGCCCTAATTTACATGAATGTTTTAGTCATGGTACGGCCACTTTTATGATCATGGGTGATATCTGTACCCGACGTTGTCCATTTTGTGATGTGGCGCATGGTCGACCTGATGCTCTTAATCAAAGTGAGCCTGAAGAATTAGCTGAATTGGTCAACAAGTTACGTTTATCTTATGTAGTAATTACTTCTGTTGATCGAGATGACCTGCGTGATGGTGGGGCTGGCCATTTTGTTGCATGTATAGAAGAGATACGGAAGCAAACCAACAACACGAAGATAGAATGTTTAGTACCTGATTTTCGCGGTAGGTTAGATGTGGCATTGGATGGTTTCGCCAGTGTGGTTCCCGATGTCCTCAATCATAATCTGGAATCAGTACCGCGTTTATACAAGCAGATACGCCCGGGCTCTGATTATCAGGAATCCTTAGAGCTATTACAGCGCTTTAAGCAGATGCACCCTGAAGTGGTAACTAAGTCAGGTATTATGCTGGGGCTTGGTGAAACTATTGAGGAGGTCCATCAGGTGATGCGAGATTTACGGGCTGCTCAGGTAGATATGATTACAATTGGTCAATACTTACAGCCAAGTGATTATCATCTGCCAGTTGACCGCTATGTTACTCCCGAGGAGTTTAATCAGTTACAAGAATTTGCTACTGAGCTTGGTTTTGATAATGCGGCCTGTGGTCCGCTTGTTCGTTCATCCTACCAGGCGGATAAACAGGCAAAATTAAAAACCGACTTAAAACAGGAAAAAGGCCGGTAGTCTGATTGTTTGAAGGATATACGTTATACTTTGAATCGGTGTAGTTTATTCTGTCAGGGAATGATTATAACAATAATAAAAATATCAATAAGCTAAATTATGCCGATACATACTATAAATATAAAAACTGCATTAAATCTGATGGCGTTTAGTGTGAGAAGTAGGAGGGCCTTGACAATGAGTTCAAGTGCAAACAGCCGCAAAAGTCTTTTGAGTGCAGACAAAAAGACTAAAGATGATGACGCTTACATCCAAAAATCGTGGGATAGATGTAGAGACAAATACAGAATTTCACCTGAGTCGGATGTTCAGCTCGTATCTCTGACAGACCATGAAGTCAAAGAACACCGTGAGCCTATGGAGAAGCTTATTGAAGATTCCATTGGTGTTTTTGATCGCATCAGAACAGTCGCTAGACGAAGTGGTTATACCGTTCTGGTAACCGATATCCAGGGTGTAGTGGTTAAAAGTTTCTCTGAATCCAGCGTAGCTGACGAACTCGGCATCAATGGCCTTAGACAGGGTACCATGTGGTCAGAATCAATTATGGGTACCAATGGCTTAGGTACTTGTCTGACAGAAAAAAAGCCGGTTACTGTTTATGCTGAAGAGCATTATGGCTCTATTCTTAAAAATTTCAGTTGTTCAGCTGCGCCATTAATTGCCCCGGATGGTTCGACTTACGGTGCAATTGACCTTTCTACCTATGCTTCTGGTAATAAATTAGGGCAGGGCCTGGCTTTAAACCTTGTATGTGAAACAGCAGATGATGTGGAAGCTCTTTTGTTCCGCGAAGCCTATGAAAAACAACGCATCATCAGTATGTCCTTTTTACCCATGATGGCACCCACTAATTCACTGATTGCAGTGAATGAGAGTGATACCATCATTGCGGCGACTACGCCGCTATTGTTTGGCCTCGGTTGCAAAGATCGTTTTGATATTGTTGGTAAGCGTTTCCAGGAAGTTTTTGATCTGAGCTTTGAGCAATTAGAAGCGTCCTTGTTTGTGGAACACTATGTTCAGGTTGAGAAGGTAAACCGTCCTTGTTATGCCATGTTGCTTCACTCCTCTCCCATTGCAAACACGTCAGCGCATAATCAGGTTAGCAAGACATCCGTTACTCTAAATAAAACAGAAATATCACAAAATGTTTCTCCTTTGTTATCTGCTGCTGGAGCAGATGAGTATCTGATTAAACAAGCAGAACGTAGTCAGAAAATTGTTAACAAAGGTATCAGTATCCTGCTGAACGGTGAAACAGGTACTGGTAAAGAGGTCTGGGCTCGGGCACTGCATAATTCCAGTAATCGAAGTGATAAACCTTTTGTTACTTTGAACTGTGCAGCAATACCTGAATCTCTGATTGAGAGTGAGTTGTTTGGTTATGGTGCTGGTACTTTCACTGGTGGCTTGAAGGCGGGCAAGGTCGGTAAAATACAGGCGAGTGATGGCGGAACTCTGTTCCTGGATGAGATTGGCGATATGCCCATTGAGCTACAGGCCCGATTGCTCAGGGTTCTGGCCGAAAGTGAAATTATTCCACTGGGTGAAGTCAGCCCGGTTAAAGTTAATCTCAATGTTATCTGTGCAACTCACCGGGATTTGAAATCATTGGTTGGTGCAGATAACTTCCGTGAAGATCTGTTCTATCGCATCAGTGGCTTTAAGATTAATCTGCCAAGCTTGCGTGAAAGGCAGGATAAGTCTGCCATTATCAATAAGGTTCTTACGGAGTTGTGCTCAGAAGATGAGAGCTACGGTATTATTGGTATTTCTGATGCTGCGCTTGAAATTTTGTGTAGTTATCATTGGCCAGGTAATATCCGCCAACTTAAAAATGTACTGCAGTACTCTCTGTGTATTTGCGACGGTCCAGTCATTGATATTGATGATCTTCCAGAAGAGGTGTTTGTCAGTATCAGTATCCCCCAAATTGTTAAACCAGCAGAACCAGCAGAACCAGCAGAACCAGTAGTTATTCCAGAAGTTGCTGCTCCACCATCAAGAATGGTGTCTTTGCAAAGTGAGTATCAGCAGCCGGTTTCAGAAAGGGATGAACTGATTCAGGCTCTTGAAGAGAATCGTTGGGTGGTTACGAGAACAGCTAAAGCATTAAATATCAGCCGTTCAACTCTGCACAGGAAAATTAAAAAATATAATCTGGCACTGGATGATCATCTGGTAGATTAATTTCTATACGCAAAAAAAACCACGCTTCGGCGTGGTTTTTTTTGGTATTGGGTCTGTTGGTTTTATGCAGTTTGTAGCTTGATAATGGTTTGATCATATCTTCGAGACACAGTGTAGCAACCCTGCTACAGGTGTATCTGGATTATAAAGTTAATTTTATTTAACTTATTGAATTTAAATAATTTTGTTCGGCTGGTTCAGCTCTTGCTTTAGTTGTTTGTATCTTTGCAAAAACTAAAAGAACTATAAAAATATGCCTGCATTCAAAAATTTATTAAGCACATGTTTACTTCTCGTATATAGCTTGTCTGCCAATGCAGAACTGCCAGTCGTTAAAGTAGCTGTTTTGCAGTTTGGAACACTGAACTGGGAAATCGATGTAATCCGTCATCACCAATTAGATCAGAAATATAACTTCACGCTTGATGTGATGCCAGTTGGCAGTAAAAACGCCAGTACAGTGGCTTTACAAAGTGGCACAGTGGATGTGATCTACAGCGATTGGGTTTGGGTAAACCGTCAAAGATTTAATAATAGGTTTTACGGTTTTTCTCCGGTTTCTGCTGCTGCCGGTGGTGTTTACGTTCAGCCTCATTTGTCATCGGATTCATTGTCAGATCTGGATGGTCTGCGTATGGGTATAGCAGGTGGATCAGTAGATAAGAGTTGGTTGTTATTACAGGCTTACAGTAAAAAAACCATACAGAAAGATATAACTGAAAACGTTACACCTGTTTTTGCCGCCCCGCCTTTACTGAACAAACTGATGTTTGACAACAAACTGTCGGCTTCCCTTAATTTCTGGCATTACAGTGCTCGCCTTAAGGCACGTAGTTTTAATCCAGTTATCACAGTGGATCAAATTTTGAAGGGGTTAGGAATTCAGACGCAGGTACCACTGGTGGGTTGGGTGTTTGCTGAAGAGTGGGCTGAGGCCAATAAAGAGACATTCACAAATTTCCTTAAAGCCTCGGAGGAGGCCAGAGAAATTCTGATGACTTCAGAAAAAGAATGGCAACGTATCAAACCACTGACACGCAGTGAGAACGATCAGATTTTCACTACGTTGATTAATGAATACCGCAGAGGTCTGTTAGCTGAGTTTGGTTCTAAGGAAGTTAAGGCGTTGGAAAAGCTTTATAGCATTCTTGCTTCTGAGGGTGGCAAAAAGCTAACCGGAGGAGCGATGCAATTGGATACACAACTTTTTTGGATGCCTTCATCTACTTCCGGTGTCTCACGAGTAGTGAAAGGTGGATGATATGTTGCAACGATTAAAGAATATGGTTTTGGGGCTTACGCCTTTGTTTGGGGTCATGCTGGTTTGGGAAATTATTGCCCAATTACTCAACAGCAGTGATTTTCCCAGTGTTGTTGAAGTATCAACCAGTCTTTATGGACATTTGGCCGAAGGTGAAATGCTGCAACACCTTGTGATAACGCTAATACGGGTGGCGGTCAGCTTTGCCATAGCAATGCTGTTAGGGGTTTTAATCGGCATAGTGATGGGGGCTTTCCAAAAACTGAATGAAGCTGGTGATTCTCTGCTAGTGATCGCTTTGAACGTACCTGCTCTTGTGACCATTCTGCTTTGTTATATCTGGTTTGGTCTGGTAGAAGCCGCTGCAATTGCGGCTGTCGCAATTAATAAAATTCCTACAGTGGTTGTCATGGTTAGGGAGGGAGCCCGAGTCGTTGATCGTGAACTGTTGGAAGTGGCTAGAATCTACCGTGTATCTCCACTTATCTATTTCTTCCGTGTTTATCTGCCGCAGTTGTATCCCTTCATTATGGCTTCTGCCAGATCTGGCTTATCGCTGATCTGGAAGGTGGTTTTAGTTGTAGAACTTCTCGGTCGCAGTGATGGGGTTGGTTTTCAGTTAGGTACTTTTTTCCATTTTTTCGATATCGCCAGCATTTTGGCTTATACCCTTGCGTTTGCAGTAGTCATTCTACTGATTGAAGGAGTGATTATGCGTCCTCTGGATCGTTATATTGCACGAGGTGGTTATGGTCACGCTTAACATCTCCCTGACAGAGAAGTTCTATGAAAATACAGATCAGCCTGTATTAGGTGATATTGATTGTCGTGTTCCCAGTGGTCAATTTATTGCTCTGGTAGGACCATCCGGAACTGGTAAAACAACTTTACTGAACATGGTTGCCGGACTTGAGAGCAGTGAACTGGGCTCAATTCTGATCAATCGCAAACCGGTGATAGGGCAGTCGGATTGCAAAATCAGTTATATCTTCCAGCAACCACGATTAATGCCGTGGTTAACGGTAGCCGAAAATTTGAAGTTGGTTGCACCGGATTCCAGCGCGGAAGATAGAGAACAGATGCTTTGCCGTGTAGGTTTGGAGGACAAGTCCGATGTTTACCCTCGTAAGTTGTCTGGCGGTATGCAGAGACGCGTCAGTATTGCGCGCGCATTTCTGACTCAACCGGATCTTCTGTTGCTGGATGAACCTTTTGTCTCTCTGGATCAGCCAACTGCAGAGAACCTGAAGGTCTTGTTAGAAGAACTCTGGCAGGAACACAAACCAACAGTTTTGTTTGTCACGCACGATCTGAATGAGGCCATTCGGCTCGCAGATCGTGTTCTTTTTCTTTCTAAAGCTCCGGGATCATTGTTGTTGGATCAAAGCGTTGATCTGCTAAGGCCACGGTGCGAATCGATCCGTTCGTTTCTGTTTTGGAAAAAACAGCTTTTAGAAAACAATCCCGGTTTATTGGAAGGGGAACCTCCGCAAGCTAAGCCTTATGTCTCTGAGGATTGCGCATGAATATGCACCCTGCATTAATGTTAAATACTGTTAGTAAAACCTATGGTCAGGTGAAAGCGTTACAGAACGTCAGCCTGCACATAGGAAGTTCTGAGTTTGTAGCGCTTTTGGGTCAGAATGGCGCAGGGAAAACAACGTTGTTCCAACTGTTAACCGGGTTGTTTAATTCGGATGATGGTGAAATTAAAGTTTGTGGGCATGACATTCGTCGTAAGCCGATTAAGGCGCTTTCTTCTGTAGGCGTTGTTTTTCAGCAACCCACTCTGGATCTGGATCTGACTGTCTTTGGAAATTTAAAATTCCACTGTTTGCTGCATGGACTGAGTCGTAAAGATGCAGAAATTCGTATCCTTGATGAACTAGAACGATTCGGTTTAGCAGAGAGCAAAGATAAAAGTGTTCGTAACCTCAGTGGTGGTAACCGGCGCAAGATCGAGTTGATCCGGGCGCTTCTACACCGGCCCAGAGTCTTGCTTATGGATGAAGCCACAGTCGGTCTTGATCCCGAATCACGGCATTCGTTAGTTCAGCATGTGCGTTCCCTGTGTCGGGAACGTGATATGGCCGTTCTTTGGAGCACCCATATTGTTGAAGAGGTCCAATCAGCGGATCGAGTCATTGTTTTAGATAAAGGTCAGGTCCTGGCTGAATCTACCCCCTCTAAATTGGTTGATGAGAGTAAGGATACCTGCTCGTCACTTGCCGAAGCATTTCTCCAGCTAATTAGTCACAACAAAAATATAGGAGTTGTTTAATGAATCGTTTTCTTAAAGGTGTTTTAGCGGGTGTTCTGGCTGTTGGTTTATCTATGGCCGCAACGGTGCAAGCTAAGACAGATTATGTTTTTGTAAGTAGTGAAAAAGATCATGTTATCACTGTTTTTAATGCCGAAGGTATGAACAAAGTTACCGAGATTAAAACCAGTGAACGTCCTCGTGCTATGAAGCTGAGTCAGGATGGTTCTTTGTTGTACGTTGCTTGCGGTGATGATGACGCAATTGATGTGATTGACGTTAAAACCATGAAAGTTAAACAGTCGATTGATATCGGAGAAGATCCAGATCGATTCGATATTTCCCCGGATGAAAAATTCCTTTATGCCTCAAATGAGGATGATGGTCTGGTAACGATTTACTCTCTGGAAACCGATGAAAAAGTAGCAGAGATTGAAGTCGGTGAAGAGCCCGAAGGAGTTTTAGTTAGCCCGGATAACAAGCTGGTTTATGTGACTTCAGAAGTTGCCAACATGGTGCATGTGATTGATGTGGAAACACAAGAGATCGTTAAGGATATTGTGGTGGGTAACCGTCCACGCCGTATGGAACTGACGCCGGATCTGTCTGAACTATGGGTAAGTAATGAGGTCGGTGGCACCATTACTATTTTGGATACTGCAACTTACCAACCTAAGGCTGAACTTAAGTTTGCTCCAAAAGGTATGCGACCAGAAAGTATCTCCCCTGTAGGTATGGTTATGACCAAAGATGGCAAATATGCCTATATCACTCTGGGCGGTGCAAACCATGTAGCTCTTGTGGAAACCGCTACTCACAAAGTTCTGGATTACATCCTGGTGGGCAAGCGCGCCTGGGGTATCAGCCTGAACAGTGATGAAAGCCGACTCTATGTCACCAATGGTAAGAGTGATGATC
>JBOEGV010000097.1:8614-18400 GCA_050633605.1 Neptuniibacter sp.
CCCCGTTACAAAGATGCCATTACCGATGCCCGCTATCAGGCACAGCCTTGGGGAAGGCTCGACGCTGCTGCAAAATTGGCTATTAAAGAGTCCAAATTCACGGCTAAGGCCAAGGGATTCAAGTTTGAACTTGATACTCACGAGGTTGAAACTCTGGATGAGTTACCTGAAAAAATAAAAGCTCTGCAGAATGAAGGGGTTGAATACTTTCTTCTGGATCTGCCAGCGGAAGGAATTAATCTCGCGGTAGGCTCCGGTAATGCTGACAGTACTTTTTTTAATGTTTCGGCACTGGATGATTCTCTTCGTAATCAAAATTGTGATGCCCGTCTGCTACATATGGCTCCAAGCCGCCGCATGCTCACAGATGCTATGTCGCAGTATCTGGTTTCCAAAAAGTGGCGTGAAGTATTGGTCTTACATGGTGATTCTGCCGCAGATAAGAAGTACCTGGATTCGTTGAAGGTATCGGCGAAGAAGTTTGGCCTGAAACTGATCGATCAGCGTCTGTATAAACTGGGTAATGATCCTCGCCAACGTTATCAGAACAACATCTCCCTACTGACTGCTAAAGGCGACTACGATGTTATCTATATCGTTGACTCTAAGGGTGAGTTCGCTGTGGATGTGCCTTATTCAGTTGTGCAACCCCGCCCAGTTGTGGGTGCGGCAGGACTGGTGGCGGACTGGTGGCATTGGGCATGGGAGCGTAACGGCGCACCTCAGGTTAACAAACGCTTCCGTAAAAAAGGGAAACGTCAGATGACGGGTTATGACTGGTCTGCCTGGTTAGCGGTGAAAGTCATTGCCGAAGCGGCTTTGCGTCAGGATCAGTTCGACCCAACTCAATTACGCGCCGATATTTTGAGTGAGTCTTTTAAAATAGATGGTGCAAAAGGTTACCCACTGAATTTCCGGGAATGGAATAACCAGCTTCGCCAGCCAATTTTCCTTACTTCGCTTAACCGTGTGATCAGTCGTGCACCGGTTGAAGGGTTCCTACACCCGGTCAATAACCTGGATGTACTGGGTAATGATCAAGGTGAAGGGCAATGTCGTTTAGGGCAGGGAGGTTAACGTGAGAGTAGCCCACGCATTTAATGCTTTTACTGCGTTATCGAACAGAGAAACCGGTAAGTTTCTGCGTCAGAAAGGTCGGCTTTTCTCGGCCCTGGTCAGGCCTGCACTTTGGTTACTGGTGTTTGCTGCAGGTTTTCAGAATGTTTTTGGTGTAGCAGTCATTCCTCCTTATGAGTCGTATATTGAGTACGAGGTCTATCTCACACCTGGGTTGTTATGCATGGTCATGCTTTTTAATGGTATGCAATCATCTTTAAGCATGGTTTACGATCGTGAAATGGGCTTAATGCGACTTCTGCTGACCGCTCCGCTGCCGCGCTGGTATATCCTGTTCTGTAAGCTGTTGGCAGGTACTTTCCTATCATTACTTCAGGTCTACTGCTTTTTGGCTATCTGCTGGTTGTTTGAAGTAGATCTACCTTTCTGGGGAGCCATAACGGCTTTACCCGCCTTTATTATGTCTGCCCTTATGCTGGGGTCTCTGGGGCTGCTGTTATCCATTTCGGTGAAACAACTGGAAAACTTTGCTGGCATGATGAACTTCGTTATCTTCCCAATGTTCTTTATTTCACCTGCGTTGTACCCACTTTGGAAACTTGAAGAATCCGGTGCGGAAGTTGTCTTTCAGGCCGCCCAGTACAATCCATTCACCTATGCGGTGGAATTGGTTCGCTTTGCTCTCTATGGGCAGTTAAACCTGACCGCTTTGATCGTACTTTTCTGTGCCTTTCTGGTCTTTTTCTCACTGGCTGTATGGGGATACGACCCACAAAAAGGGGTAGTGGCAAGAAGGAAAGGCTGAGGTTTTTGTAATGCAGTTCTAAGTTCTTATTTATTAAGCCCAGATATCTGGATTTTCTGGGATTAATTCGGGTTACTTTCGGGAAATAAGGGGTACTAAAGTCTTGTGCGAACAGGTCCGATTAGGCAGTTATTAAGGCTGTAACCTAAATGTAACATTCCTTTATTGGATCTTAGATAACAGGTTGGTTCTATCAACCCAAAAATTTAAAAAAACTGAATTATAACAAGGTCAAATTCAAGATGAACAACTGGAAAAACGCCTGGTTACCAGTATTGGCAGGCGCAATGAGCTGTAGTGGGATGGCTATGGCAGCTGATGTGACTCAACTTAAAGGGGTTGAGGTTATTGGTAACACGCCTATTCATGGGGTGGGAATTGAGAAAAACCGAATTGCCGCTGCAGTTCAGAGCGCAAACAGTGAAGAGATTGAAAAATCTCAATCTTTAAATATTGCAGAGCACCTGCGATATAACTTCAGCAGTATTACAATCAATGAGGCTGTGAGTAATCCATACCAGCCAGATGTACAGTATCGTGGATTTACTGCATCTCCACTATTAGGTTTGCCTCAGGGTTTGTCAGTATATGTAAATGGTATTCGTTTTAACGAGCCATTTGGTGACACAGTAAACTGGGATCTTTTGCCGGAAGGCTCTATTGAATCAATTAACCTGTTTGCAGGTTCTAATCCGGTATTCGGCCAAAATACATTGGGCGGTGCTCTTTCGATCCAGACTAAAAATGGTTTTGATAACCCGGGTAGCCAGATTGAAGCGTCCATTGGTTCTGATGATCGCTTCAATGTTGAAGTACAGACCGGTGGCAACGATGGTGAATTTGGTTACTACGTGATCGGAAACTACTTTGAAGAAGATGGCTGGCGTGATGCCTCTCCTACAGAAGTGCAGCAGGCATTAGCGACTCTGACCTGGCGTGGTAAAGAAGGTAATATCGAGCTTACAGCGGCTGCGAATAACAACACCATGATTGGTAATGGTGCTGCCCCAATTGAGTTGCTGGAAGAGGAAGGTCGTGAGTCAATTTACACTCAACCAGATCAGACAGAAACTAATCTGTCTTTACTGACGCTGAGTGGTGACACCTGGGTAAATGATGATACCCAACTGTCCGGTAATGTGTTTTATCGCCGAAACAAAGTTAAAACCTTAAATGGTGATGACAGTGATTACGCGTCTTGTCTGGTAGATTCTGACAACGAAGTTGTGAACGCCTTTGAAGAAGGTGATGCGATTGGAGCGGGTCAATTCCTCTCATTGTGTGAATTTGAAGGCGATGAAGATGATGCGTTTGATGCCGATGAATGGGAAGCTGTCGAGTTTCGTGGCTTTGATGACGAAGACTCACTGGCCGCTGTTGATTCAGATCTCGCAGCAGAGCTGGAAGATGAAGATGAACTGATCGACGGTACTTTAAATACATCTAAAACTGAGATGGAATCTTTCGGCTTAGCGTCTCAGATGACCTTCCTTGAAGATTGGAACGGTAAAGAAAATCAGCTGACCATTGGTGCAAGTGTTGATTATTCTGAGATCGATTTCGAGTCTGACACACAGTTTGCTGAACTGCGTAATGAAGAAGGTGAAGATCGTGGTGTATCAGGTCTGGGTGTATTTGATAACGAAGCCAGTGTTCGTCTGGAAACCGATGTGACCAATTTCGGACTTTACTTTACAGACACAATCGCATTGTCTGATGTTTTGGACCTTACACTGTCTGGTCGTTATAACTACACGCGAATTGACATGTTAGGCATTGGTGAAGAGAACCTTGACCTGACAGGTAAGCACACGTTTAAACGTTTTAATCCAGCAGTAGGTTTGGCGTATCAGCTTTCTGAAGAAGCAAATGTTTATGGTAGCTACTCTGAGTCTTCTCGTGCGCCTACACCTGCTGAACTGAGCTGTGCAGACCCAGAAGATCCGTGTCGTCTGCCAAATGGTTTTGTATCCGATCCTCCACTGGATCAGGTTGTTGCGAAATCCTTTGAAGCGGGTATCCGTGGTCAGCAACAAGGTTATCGCTGGTCTGCAGGTGTATTCCATACGACTAATCACGATGACATTATTTTCCAGAATGCGGGCACTTCGGCTTCTGAAGGTTATTTTGCCAATGTTGGTGAAACGCGCCGTATGGGTATTGAGCTTGCTGCAACTAAGAGGTACGAAAACCTGACTTTGGGTGTTTCTTATACCTATATGGATGCAAGTTTCCAGACGGGTTTTGATTCAGTCAGTAACAACAACCCGCTGGGTGATACACGACCTGTTGAAGAAGGAGATTCCATTCCGGGTCTGCCAGAACACAACCTGAAGATTGTTGCAGATTGGAACCTGACTTCTAAGTTTGATCTGGGTGCCGAAGTAACCTATCAGAGCAGTCAGTATTACCGTGGTGATGAAGCCAATGAGAATGAGAAACTTGAAGGCTTTGCATTGCTGAACCTCCGTGGTGTCTACAAACTGGGCAACAACGTTGAACTCTTTGGTCGTATCGATAATGTCTTCGATAAAGAGTACGAAACATTTGGTGTCTATGGTGAGTCTGAAGAAGTGCTTGAAGATATGGGCATAGAAGATCACCGTTTTGTAGGGCCTGGTAAACCGCGTTCGGGTGTTATTGGTATCCGTGCGAAGTTTTAACTCCTTTATAAGCGATACGAGAGGCAAAGCCCTTCGTCTCTCGTTACGTCAGTGGGCGAGGCATTAACGTGCCTCGCTCAATGAGATCGCTCAGTGGTTTCACGCCAGCAGTGATTTTTTCATTGCTGGCGCATTGCGTTTTGTTCTACTGGTTATTGGTGAACCCTGATCTTGTACTAAAACCTTTTGTCAGTAGCAGCGCGTCACAAGCGGTTGCTGCTACGACTCAAATACGGCTGGCAATGCCGCAACCAGAACCTAAACCAGAACCTAAACCAGAACCTAAACCAGAACCTAAACCAGAACCTAAACTAGAACCTAAACCAGAGCCCAAGCCGGATATCAAAACAGAGCCAACAAAAGCGCTTGCTGATACCGAAGTGCAAGCAATACCGCCAGGGGTAACTAATGGCCTCCTGGATAAGGTAGTGACCTCTCCTAAATATAAAGTGAGTCCTGTTGCTCCTAAATATCCGCGAAAAGCTTTACGGAAACGCCAGGAAGGAATGGTATTGATCAGGGTTTTAGTTGGTAGGGATGGCAATAATCTAGAATTGATTCTTCATCAAAGTAGTGGCCATGATAGCCTGGATCAGGCTGCTCTGAAGGCGATAAAAAAATGGCAAATCGAGCCGGCAATAGTGAATGGCAAAAGGGTGAAAAGCTGGGTGGAGATACCCGTTAATTTTAAAATTCCACGTTGACGGTGGGTAGGAACCTAACCACACTTTTTCTTTACAGATTGGATAATATAAACCTACATCAATGAATTTTTTTTATCTAAGCCTACAATGATTTACTGGCCTAAATAAAAGCTTCAGGGTAGTCGTTGACTAAGGAACCTGTGAAAAAATACCAAGCTCAGTTTGGCATTAAATTAATTTAATGATAGCCCCTTTTGGGGCCAACAGATGCTCCCATCTCTTTGATAACGGTTTTTATCAGGCAGCCTGTATGCCTGTAATCAGTGCGTTGCACTTGAGCAGGTCTAATATTAGGTACTTGTTCTAAGATTTTCTAATGTAGTATTGGCTAATTGATGTAGATAGGTATTAATGTGGATTATTCAGCTGTAACGAATAGTATACAAAAACTTAATGAAGCAACCTCTTCTAAAATTGGTCAGGAATATTTTGAAGCAGTCGTTGAGTACTTAGCGAAGGCCTTGGCTGTAGATTATGTTTTTATTGGAGAATTAGCCGATAACCGCACTTCCATTGATACCTTGGTTGTTTGTGCAAAAGGTCACATCGTAGAAAACATAACATACGATCTGTTAGGCACGCCTTGCGAGAAAGTCGCAGGCCATCAGTCCTGCTTTTATCCCGACAATGCTCAAAAGCTTTTCCCAAATGACCATCTACTTGAAGAGATGGGTGTCATCAGCTACCTCGGTGCTCCACTTTTTTCCTCCTCAGGCAAGCCTATCGGTATTATTGTTGCCTTAGACAGTAAACCGATGACCAACAATGAGTCTATTCAGGCTTATTTTGATCTTGTTACTGGTCGTATTGCCGCAGAGTACGAGCGCAGGTCCACTTTGAAACTCCTGGAGCGTCAGGAGAAAAGATTTCGTGATTTGATTACCTGCTCATCAGATTTTATATGGGAGGTTGATGAAAATTTAATCTATACCTTTTCAACTTCCAGTGCAGAGGGCACTTTAGGTTATCTTCCAAGTGAAATGATTGGAAAAAAACCTTTCGATTTTATGCCGAAGGAGGAAGCCGAAAACGTTGCTAATGCCTTCAAGCCATTTTTTGAAAACAGAGAAAGCTTTACCGGGCTAGAAAATAAGATCATTGGAAAAGACGGAAAGCTGGTACATATTGAAACCAGCGGTGTCCCCATCTTCAATGAGCAGGGTGAATTTAAAGGTTATCGGGGTATTGATACTGATATTTCTGAGCGTAAAAATCGAGAGTTGGAATTGAGTCTGTCAGCTACAGTGCTAGATACCGCTTCTGAAGCCGTAATGGTTACTGATTCTAATAATCAGATCATTAAAATTAACAGAGCTTTTTCAAAAATTACCGGCTATTCAGAAGAAGAGGTTCTGGCTAAAACACCTTCATTGTTAAAATCAGGTTATCACGATGAAATGTTTTATCAGAATTTACACAGTTCGCTTGAGAGTAATGGCAAATGGCAGGGTGAGATCTGGAATAAAAGGAAGAATGATGACATCTATCCGCAATGGCTTTCAATCACCAAAATGGATCACGATCAAGATGAACACCAAGGCTTTGTATCCGTATTCAGTGATATTACTGTTCGCAAAGAGCACGAAGAAAAGATTGAGTACCAGGCAAATTTTGATGCACTAACTGGCCTCGCTAACCGAAATTTGATGGAAGATCGATTTCGGATGGCTATGCATCATGCCGAGAGGGAAGATAAAAAGGTCGCTTTGTTATTTATTGATCTGGACAGGTTTAAACAGATCAATGATAGCTTAGGGCATTTTGTAGGAGATAAGCTTCTGAAAGAGGTAGCGCATCGAATTGCCAACCATATTCGAAGATCAGATACCGCTGCTAGGTTGGGTGGGGATGAGTTTGCAGTCATTATTCCCGAAATAACCAGCGTGGTTGAAGTTGATGCCATTGTTCGGAAACTTATCTCGTCCATTTCAATGCCTTTTAACCTTGACCCGAATGAGCTCTATATATCTGCAAGTATTGGTGTCACTCTGTATCCTAATGATGGTGCTGGCATTAAAGAACTGTTACGTAACGCTGATAATGCGATGTATAAAGCCAAAGAAAATGGTCGCGATACGTACCAGTTTTACACTCAAGAGATGCATGAGGAATCTCAGCGCCGCCATGAGCTGGAAAACGAGTTACATAAAGCAGTGTTGAATGAAGATTTTACGCTTCACTATCAACCTATAGTTGATTCAGTGAGTAGAAAACCTATAGGTTGTGAAGCGCTACTCCGTTGGTCATCCGATTCTCTAGGCGATGTCAGCCCTGCAGAATTTATCCCCTTAGCTGAAGAAACGGGTCTTATAGAAACCATTGGTACCTGGGTTTTGAATGAGGCCTGTGATCAATTCTCAAAATTACCAGTGGGTTTTCCCGACGACTTTTTTGTTTCAATTAATGTTTCAAGTTATCAGTTCCAAGCGGGTCGATTTTTGTCCCGGGTAAAAGATGCATTGAACAAAACACAATTGCTTCCGCATAACCTTGTGATTGAAATCACGGAAAGGCTGATGTTGACTGAAGATAATTTGGTTTTGAGCCAATTGGAAGCTATCCGGGAATTGGGGGTTCGGTTGTCTATTGATGATTTTGGTACAGGTTACTCATCTTTGTCTTATTTAAATAGATACCCAATGTCGTCTCTGAAAATAGACAGGTCGTTCATCATAGATTTAGACACAAATGTTCGTAATCAAGCATTGGTCAAGGCGATTATCGCCATGTCTGAAAGTCTTGGAATGAGCACGGTGGCAGAGGGAATTGAAGAGCCTGAGCAGGCTGAATTTCTACAAAAAAATAACTGCAGCTCGTTGCAGGGGTTTATGTTTTCAAAACCGAAACCATTCAAAGACTTAGCAAACCTGGTCTGCAACTGTGATTAGCCGTTGCACAGCTATTGATGTGTCATCACCCTATAGGTCGCAGTTTGTATTTTCTTTTGTGAGAGTTTCTGACAGAACCGAGGAAATGTGTAATCGTCAGTCTCTGTCCATTGGGATTAGGTTTGAATGCGCGCACATTTATCTGAATTAAATTCTTAAAAGTTTGCTGAAGAAATTTGAAATGATCTGCCTCTATTGGCTATATATTGACCCGGCATGGTGGGGTTAACCTTAGTTGGTTTAACCGCACGGCAACATAAGAGTAGGCGTAAACAGCGTGCTTAAAAGATATAGAAAAAGGAGTACATCTCTCCCTGCACTCCTTTGGAAATTTGTCAGATTAGTCCCAACGCCTTCGCATGATGACGCAAGTGGTCATCTATAAAACTGGCGATAAAGAAATAGCTGTGGTTGTAACCCGGTTGAATGCGCTGCTCTAACGGATAGCCGGCTGCTTCACAGGCGTTTTTAAGGGCTTCTGGTTTCAACTGTTCTTCCATAAAGTCGTCTGCCTGTCCCTGATCGACTAATAGTGGAAGCTTCTCTTCTGCTGTCGAGATCAGCTCACAACTGTCCCAGGCTTTCCAGGCCTCTGTATCTCTTCCCAGATAACCCTTCAGTGCTTTTTCACCCCATGGGCAATTGATTGGGTTGCTGATAGGCGCAAATGCAGACAGTGACTGGTACTTACCAGGGTTCTTAAGAGCGCAGATGATGGCACCATGTCCGCCCATGGAATGACCGCTGATTGAGCATTGATCGGTCACTGGGAAGTTAGCCTGAATAATGTCTGGTAACTCTGACACCACATAGTCATACATACGATAGTTTTCTGACCACGGGGCTTCTGTTGCGTTTACGTAAAAGCCTGCACCGGAGCCGAAGTCATAGTTGTCATGCTCTTCCGGGAAATCTGTGCCGCGCGGGCTGGTATCCGGGCAAACGATCGCCATGCCCAGTTCCGCTGCCAGCTTTTGTGCGCCGGCTTTCTGCATAAAGTTTTCGTCGTTACAGGTGAGGCCGGAAAGCCAGTACAGGACGGGTACAGAATCATTTTGTGCCTGTGGAGGCAGATAGATCGCAAAGATCATCTCTGTGCCGGTGCTGCTGGATTGGTGCTTATACCGTTTCAGCCAGCCACCAAAGCTTTTGATGCATGAGATCAGTTCTGGAGTATTGGATAACTCAGACATGTCTATCTCCTATCAGATAGCAGTGTATAGATGTGCAAAGTAGCGGCAGCTTTGAAGCCCGCCGCTCTCTCAATGTTTACACATTTATTGATCAGTAGATGATGACGGAGCGAATGCTTTCACCCGCGTGCATCAGATCAAAGGCTTTATTAATATCTTCCAGCCCCATGGTGTGGGTAATGAATGGATCGATTTCGATTTTTCCATTCATATAGTCTTCAACATAACCCGGTAACTGGCTGCGGCCTTTAACACCACCAAACGCAGATCCTTTCCATACACGACCGGTTACCAGTTGGAATGGACGGGTAGAGATCTCCTGACCTGCACCGGCAACACCGATGATTACAGATTCCCCCCAGCCTTTATGACAGCACTCCAACGCTTGACGCATCACCTGAACGTTACCGATACACTCAAATGAGTAATCCACTCCGCCGTCGGTCATATCCACAA
>JBOEGV010000098.1:0-13461 GCA_050633605.1 Neptuniibacter sp.
TGTTAGGAACCAAGATATAAATATACCGTGTGCAAGATATTAGCGGGATTATCCGATTCCAGATGGTAGATTCTGGTCCGAAGGGTGCAATTTGATTTGCAGGCTATGAAATGGACTATTCTGGACCAGTTTGGACTTGGCTGGACAAAGATCTATGTTTAAAAACTATGATGATCTCTGCCTGGTATTTTCTTCTATCAGATAAGTCAGATGTAACGTTTTTAAACAACCTTCACCGTTTTAGCACTTGGCATGCTTTTTTTTCCAAGTCGAACCTATTCAGGGACCAACTTTCATTACCGATACCGCAGCCATAAACCGTAACTTCGGGGCGAGTAGAGTGTATTTTTTCTACCAATTCTAGTGCATTTTGAGGGAGCATAGCCTCAGATCGAACACCAAAATACACTTCTCGTATCGCATTCTCAGGAAGATCAAGCAAATACAAAGGGCGATCATTAACTTCGAGGATATTGAAAGAGCCGCTTTTAATTGGTTTGCCGAGCTCAACACCTTTTAGGCACTTTACTACTCTCACTTCTTCTTCGTAAGACCAACACCCAGGTTTATAGAGGAACATTCTTTGGAGCCGTTCCAGCTGGCCTTTGGAAAAGTCGAATGTACCTCCTACTTCCATTGGTTCTTTCGGTTGACTTAAAAAGGGATAATTAGGCTTAAGATCTGTGTATATGACACTTCCATATTGTATAGGAACGAGATTGCTTTCCTCGCATGTGAACTGCTCTATTGATGAATCGATTCCTATCACTATACCTTTATGTTCATCACCATAATGAGCCCACATTAGTGCATTCAGAGGTTGTCTTGTCAGAGATAAAATACCCGTATTCTTTTTCCAGATACTTTTCTTAGCCTCTGTTTGTATTCTGTTCAATAACGTATTTACCGGATTCACTTCATCACTAGATGGATAAGCCGCTTCAACCTCAAAAGGATCATTGAAATGTTCTGGCTGTGAAAAGCCAATAGAGTTGTTCTCAAGAATTTTCATTCCTGCTTCATAAGGTACGTATTTATAGAGGATCATAGATTTCCCTTTCTAGTTGAATTCCGTTGGATATAGTAGCGCTTTTGCAGGAGGTGGATCGGTCGTCAGGTCGCCGATCCTCTCAGCGGTTCTTTGGACGCACTGCCTGAAGCTATAGCCCGCTTGAGAAATATGAATGCCTCGCTTCGCCGTTGCATCCTACCGCTAGGTCAATTGACGGAACTCGAGGTCCTTGCCTAACTGGTTTGAGTTGATCGTCAGGTCGTTCAACTCGCTTAGTGATTCTTTGGGCGCACCTCCTGATGCTATAGATCACTAAAGCCGTTTAAATCATAGATTATTTCTACGGTTCAAGGCGATATCAATCGCCTGGATGTTGATATGACAGTCTCTAATAAATGCTCCTTCCTTTTGCCTTTTCTTTACAACTAGCAACATCGGAAGTGCTACGCCAAATATTGCGTAAACCATAAAAAGCCATGGTGGTATCTGATTGACTACCTCTAATAATTGCCCCATATTCAACGAATAAAGCATGAATCCACTGAATCCAAGAACCGTGGTGGCCAGGTAAACAAGCTGCATGTTAAAGCATAATCGCTTTCTTGCCTGCCAGAGCAGTGTTCGATACTGGCTACGGCTGCTATATAATTCTTCAGTTGGTAATGAATCATATGAGACTGCACCGTAATTGTTGATATTACCGCCTGCGACCTGGTCAACAGAACCATTGAATGTCTGATCCGTCATTGCCTGCTTCTTAGTCCTTCTTACCAAAATTGTTGTTGATGTCCCCTCCACCTACTTGACTTACATTGCCGTGGAAGGATTGGGTTGTTTTGGTCTCACTATTACCGTCTCGTTGAGACACTTCTTGCTCACGTTCCTTTGTGTTTTTATGGGCAATCGAAAGCATTCGGTTATAGTGAGCAACCTCTTCTTCTACAAAATGTTTGGCCAATTCATATGCATCGTCAGAATTAACGGGTACACCATCTGGCAAATGATTCATCACGTCCTTATAAACACTGGCCAAAAACCAAAAAGGCTCCTCATTAGGTATCTGTTCCTGAAGAGATAATTCCTTATCTAATTCTTGGAAAATGAAATGGAGTAAGTCAGCCATTTGAGCAGTATCACCCCACACTTTTAGTTGTCCCAAAGGCTTTGTGTGACCGGTAGCACCAGTTACGTTTTGGTCGAACAGTATATAGTCGGCGTCTACATTGAATTGTTCTTTCAGGGCGCACAGAAGCTGCTTTGAAACAGGCCTCTCTCCTCTTTCATAATTCTGAAATGCTCTCAAAGAGATCCCTAGTCGGGCCGCAAAGTCAACTTGCGATAGATTGCTTTGGGTTCGCACAGACTGTATTCGACTGCCAATATCTGAATCTGAGCCCTCAATTGTGCTTGACATACTCATATATACCTGCAAATATACCCAAACATGCTTATTTAGGTGTAATTAGTAACTAACATAAACCCATTATAAAGAGGTTCTTTCAAATGGAAATCCCCCATATTGAGCCAAGTCGCGGCCTTTACAATAAAGTTAGAGGCGGATTCATTGCGCAGGGCATTTCTCTATCTAAGTGGTGTGAGATGAATGATCTAAATACCCAAAATGCACATTCGTGCTTGATTGGAACCTGGAACGGCCCTAAGGCCAAAAAACTGCGTCATCGTCTCGTAGACGCCTCTGGTATTTCAAAACCTTTCTTGACTCATAAGCCTGAAAACGAGTCTAGCCAGCAAAACGTGGCTTGAGTAGAAGCACATATCTCTTAATTTTGGATTATTGATGATCAGGAGGAGATCCAAATGCCAAAGATAAGCTGGAAACGACGAAGCCCTAGCTCTTTACGGCAAGCTATGGAGTGGTGCTTAGAGCATGGCAGAGAGAAACATAACTTGTCTGTTGATCGGATAGCGGACCTTATGGGGCTTTCAAATAAATGGGTGCTTTATAAGTGGTTAGAAAATGGCCGCATGCCTGCTATTTTGATACGGCCTTTTGAGGCGGCTTGTGGAATTGACTTGGTGACACGCTATCTGGGCCATTCATCAAACAAGATGTTGATAGAGATCCCTACTGGCCGGAAAGCTTCAAGCCGTGAAGTTCACGATCTACAAGCGTCATTTACCCAAGCGGTGGGACTCTTACTTGCATTTTACGAAACCCAAAGCGGTTCTGATGAAGCGCATAGCGCCCTCACATCCTTACTAGAAGACGTTGCCTGGCACAGAAAGAATATCTCTGAGCATATGCAACCAGGACTTGAATTGGAGGTTTGCTCATGAATCAGGCAACGACATTTCGTGCCAAAAAATGTACTGCATTGGAAGCAATGAAAGGCGCTCTGAAACAACTTTCTCTTGCCGAAGCTCTAGAAGTAACAGGACAGCTATTAGCTGAACTATCCACTTCTGAAACCGCACCGGTTAAGCGGACATCGGTTCGAACTTCTGCATCGGTTCTTCAGCCCCGTAAAGCTGGCCGCAAGCATTCCATTGAGAAAGATCCTGAGCTTGAAGCGTTTATTTTGTCACTCAGGGGATCTCGCACGATTGCTGATATTAGAACGGCATGTGCCAAAAAGTTTGGTGACAAACGTGCACCCAGTAAATCCGCCCTGCATCGATACATCCAGAAACTTCAGTACCGTAATAACGAGGAACAATAGCGTGAGTAGTGACACTTCAAAAACATCCAAATTGCTCCAAGTCTTTGAAACCTTGACTGAGATGGGTTTCCAAGGCCATTCGATGGAAGAAATAGCAATTGAGACTGGCTTCAGCTATGCGGCTGTTCGCAGGAGCTTGATCACGTTGGAAAACCACGGATGGGTAGCAAAAACCATTCGTAGCAGCACAAAGAAACAACTATGGAAACCTGCGGAAAAGCTCCTCTATGTAAGCGTTAAATACAAGCAGGACTGCTTATCTCAAGTGCATGCAGTACAGACAAAATACCTTGATACAACTGGTGAGGTGCTAGCAAGTGAGTGACAAGAAAGTAATGCAAGAAATGCTCTCTATTCAACAAGGCATGCAAGCTGGTGAAGTCGTTTCTGAAGCACAAAGTGTTGAAGGCTTGGCAGCAATGACTGAAACAGATCACTTAGATGATCGAGACCAAATGAACCGCCTTTTTGGTCAAATTCAAATGGGGCACGCCCTCTCAAATTTCACTAACGTTATCAGTTTATCCAAGTTGGCTGAAATCAAGAAATCCAAGCAATATCGCGCGTTGAAAGGCGTTAAAGCGTTAGATAAACATGGAAATTTAATCCCTAACGTTGGGGTTTGGGAAGGGTTTTGCAAAGCACTGGGGGTCTCTTACCAGAAGATTGACCAAGATATTGATAATTTAGAAGTGTTTGGTGCAGAGACGCTAGAACAATTGAACTCTCTGGGTATTGGATATCGGGACATGCGCAAATTGCGCAAGCTGCCAGAAGAAGACCGTACCGCTATTGTTCAAGGCGAGTACATTCAAGTAGGCGACAAAGAAGAAGTCATCTCATTAATTGAAGATATGGCAGCTAAACATTCACGAGAGAAGGAAGACCTAGAACAAAAATTACAGCGAGCAACCTCAGAGCGCGAAGCCGACAAGCGTCTACTCGCAGATAAAGACCAAAAGATCAATGAGCAGGCACGAGAGCTACGCCGTGATTTCTCACCAGATGAGGAAAAGCAGCGTCTTCAAGAGTTGGACTCGCAACAGAAATTGAAGCTTAAGGAAAAAGAGTTCGCCTGCATCGCCGCTATTAACGAGTTTAGCCAGGTAGTGGACGAGGTTTTTGAAAGAGAAAGTCTACCTGATCACGTGGAAGAATCGATGTACGGCTCGCTTCGTGGGGTCTTCCGCCATGCGCTACTGGTAGCCCGAGATAAAGGGATCAATCCTGATCAACTGCTTGGCCTGCCAATAGATGCCAGCGTTTTGGATCAGTATTCGTAAAGGAGTATGAAAGGATGCAACTCGAACCCCAAATGATGCAGTTCTTATGTAGTCTGGGCACGGATTTGGAAAATGCTAAACGCGGCGAGAAAGGCCTAATAGTGCAGCAGGCTTGCGGGGTAATTGGACGTTCAGAGCAATGGGTTTATGACCAGCTTAAAGCACTGGGTTTGATGGATACTCGAAAATCCAGAAGCGACAGAGGCCAATCAAAAGTTAGTAAAGATGAGTGCGTTAAAGTAAGCAACTTAATGATGCAGTCTCATCGGGACAACGGCAAACAGCTTATGAGCCTTAAAGAAGCTATCAGTATTGCTATTGCTAATGGCCTTGTTAGCCCAGATGTATCCAGCAGCACAATATCAAGGGAGATGAAACGGCACAGGATTCACCCTGAACAGTTGAAACAAGGTACGCCTTTTACCCAAGTTCGCAGCTTACATCCCAACCATGTTTGGCAATTTGATGTGTCTGTCTGTGTGCTCTATTACCTGCGAAAGAAAGAAGGTTTGCAGGTGATGCCACGGGATGAATTCTATAAGAACAAACCCGAAAACCTTGATCGAGTGAAGAACGATCGGGTACTTCGTTATCTGGTTACAGACCACAATACAGGCACGTTCTATGTGGAGTACTTCAATACTCCCGGCGAGAACGCCGAAACATTAGTTGAATTTCTGCTTAATGCCTTCGGCAAGCGCGATTTAGACCCGTTTCATGGGGTGCCGTTCATGCTGGTCTGGGATGCCGGTACAGCAAACCAATCACATCTGGTGAAAGGTATGTTGGATCGTCTGGAAGTAAAGCATCATGCACATGAAGTGGGTTCTCCACGTGCTAAAGGCCAGGTTGAACGCACCCATGACTTAGTGGAATGTGAGTTTGAAAGCCGTCTTTCCATGTGCCAGATCGATACGCTTGAAGAACTCAATTCTGAAGCGAATAGGTGGTCATTGATGTTCAATTCAACTAAGAATCATAGACGTCATGGCCATACTCGCTTTGGCCTATGGCAGACTATCAAAACCGAGCAGCTACGCATCCGCCCAGAACGCGAGTTCTGCAAATCCCTCCTACAGAAGATTCAGCCCGCATCTCGAAAAGTGCGCGGTGATTTAACGATAGACTTTGCAATCAAAGGGATTGGCTCTAACTCCTACTCAGTAGAATGTATTCCAGATGTATGCATAGGTGAGCAAGTACAGGTCACCTATAACCCATACTCAGTGCCTGCAATCACGGTGATTCATAAAAATCTGGATGGAGAGAAGGTCCACTATACCGTCTATCCGATAGAACGCGATGCCGCTGGTTTTGACATTACTGCGCCTGTGTTCGGTCAGAGTTATAAGCCAGCACGAGAAACACCTGTGGATGCTGCTCGTAAAGAGATGAATCGAGATGCCTATGGTGTTGATCTGGACCGGGAGGTTAAAGAGGCTCAGAAGCAACGCAGGCCTGTATTTGAGGGCAAGATTGATCCTTTTGCTGATGTAAAACAGGCTGATGTGCCTGACTTTATGGACCGTAAAGGACAAGCCTTGAAGGTAAAAACACCAAAGCGTTTGTCTGATATTCGCTTACTCTTTCCGAAAGCCGTTCCGATGATTCGCGACAGTATAGGCATAGAGCCAGGTACTGAAGAAGCTAAACGATTAACCCGTATGTTTAAGCAGCGCTTCCCTGATGGAATGCCTGAAGAAGAATTACTGGAATTTACTAAAGAAATGAATGTGCTGTTAAACGGCACGAATGAACTGCAAAGGGTTGAGAACGGTGAGTGACATTAAAACTGCCACTCACCAACCAGGAACTACCACCTTCCTGGAACCCTTGAAGTAGCTACCACAAGGAGAATGAAATGTTAGCACAAAGTACGCTGAAACACTTTCGCCTGTTCCGTGATCCATTCCTAGATGATGTACGTGGTGTCGAAGATGTCTTCATATCACCCGAAACGCGCTATGTTATGCACGCAATGAGAGATGCAGCTGAAGGCCAAGGTATTATTGCAGTCGTGGCAGACTCTGGCGCGGGTAAAACGACATTACGCCGTATGCTCATTCAGGAATTGCGTGACAACGACAAAGTATCAGTGATCATGCCGAGCATCATCGACAAGTCACGTGTTACCGCTGCTGGCTTGTGTGAAGCCATAATCGCTGATGTCAGTGATGAAACGCCAAAGAGATCGATGGAAGCCAAAACACGCCAAGTCGAACGGTTGCTTCGTGATGCATCACGATCTGACCAACGGCATGTGATGATCATTGAGGAAGCTCATGACCTGACAGTACCAACACTGCGTTACCTAAAACGTTTCTGGGAACTGGAAGACGGTTTTACCAAACTATTGGGGATCATCTTAATCGGCCAAACTGAGTTGGGAGTTAAACTGCAGGAACACCGCAATAGCCAGGCACGCGAGTTCATTCGTCGCTGTATTAAGATTGAATTAGGGCCATTAGGCAATGATTTGAGCGCATACCTGGAGCATAAGTTTTCACGTGTTGGTTCCTCGCTGGACAAGGTTTTAGAGCCTGACGCACTGGAAGCAATTCAACACCGTTTACGGCGTAAAGAAAAAGGAAATGTAATCAGCGATGTCTATCCACTCGCTGTGAACAATTTGATGGCTGAAGTTATGAACCTTTCAGCTGACCTTGGTGAAGAGCGCGTAAGTGCTGAACTTGTACTCAACGCATAAGCGTATCAGGAGACGACTTTAATGAGTGATCAGGCGCAGTTTTCAAATGAAATGGCTATAGAAATGATCTATAAAGTTGATCAAGCATCACGAGCAATAGCAGCCATTACAGATATGGCTTTTCATTACATGGATGCTAAAACAATGGACCTAAAAGCAGAGAATACAATTTTTGAGACGTTTTGGGTCGTTGAACAATTAACGGGGCACCAACGTGCTGTTCTCGAAAAACTGGAAATGGGTGTAAATGGAAATCTGCGCCATGAGCCCTCAGAGGACGATTCAACTTCAAATGAGTCAGTATTCGATGAAAGCCTGAATTAACCTCTCAGGAGATTCTAACGCGGCTCTAACGCAGGTTGAGCCGCAAGCCCTTCACACAGTATTAATTTCCTACCTCTCTCCTTTAGAAAACCCTATCCAAAGCAGTCGCCTTTAACCAAAGATAAATGTTTAACCTTGGTTAATCATGATCAATATCTCAAAAATTCCACAATACACCTGAACTACAGCAAAGGCTGTTAGAGAAACCATTTTGAAGGGTGTTGATGTGCTTGAAGTATCACTGCAAGACTTAATCTGTTCACCGTTAAGAGAAGTCCTACAAGATAATCAGTTCTGGCCAACAGCGGTATCTGATGTGGCTGATAGCATTGATTTTACGCTGTCAGATAATCCTGAAATCGCTGTTATTGGTAGAGCTGCCCTTACACAAGTTTGCTTTACCTGGGGAGGATGTAATTTCTATCTTCCAGATCAAAAGAAGCTCATGAAGTTCATTGATGAACACCATCTTTATCATCTCGGCCTAACTGACCCAGAACAGTATAAGGCTGAATTGAGCACAAAAGGATTAGATTCAAATTCGATTGAACACAGTATGCAGGAACAGCATTTCCTACATACATCGAATCAACCAGAAACAGTCTTACCTGATAGCCAGGCGTGGAAAGCTGAAGTTTCAGAAATAATTAAGCAGCTCCATCAAACTCTTTCCGAACTAGACCTAACTTTTACCCAAGCCCGAAACGTCACATCAGCTGTCTTTACAGCAATGAGTTTTATGAGAGGGGGTCAGACACTCTTTGTTCCGACGTGTAAAAGCCTTGAAGCTGAGTTGAGGAAAAAGCTTGTGTACCGGCAGTTTAATGGCAAAAACGCCAGGCAATTAGCCCGAAAATATCACATATCCCTGCAGCATGTTTATCGATTAATTAAAGCCGAATCATGCACGAGGAAGTCACCCATTTAAAACCTTCAGAGCGCCCCTGAGCGCCTATCTCCAACCATAAACAAGGAAATGAATTTATGAGCATAGTATGTGAACAAGAAAGAATCGTTGCCCTTAAATCCGGGCTATCCGAATTGGAATATATGCGTAAAAGGGAGATCTATTGCCGTTCCAAAGGTACGAGCTGGGAGAGGTTAACAGCGTTAAGTGAGGGAGACCTTAAAGCTATTCGTTTAACAGGGCTTAATCCTGATGACTACTCAGCTACCAAATTAAAACAACTAGCTGAAACAGTATCACGAAACTTTATAGGGTAATCAAAATGTCATTAACAGCAGCAATCCAAAAATATTCCACACTCAGAACAGCTTTTGAACAGGATGAAGCTGATTACTTAAATACGGTCAACGTTCGTTTACCTCAGGAAAAGAGCAATCTATCTTCACTTGAAACCCAAGTTAAAAACGCTAAAGCAGCACTTAAACAAGCTGAAACGACTATTGATGTAAAAGCTAGACGAGATGATCTAAAGGCCAAAGAGGAGGCCGTAAAAGATCAAGCCCAACTAATTGATAATTTGGGGTTAAGAGTCAAAAAATGGGAGATTGATAGAAGTGGCAGAAGGTCTGGCCTCGAACAAGCAGAGCATGATATGTGGACCCTCAAAAAAGCGGAACTTTTGGGTCAACTTAGCATATCGCCTGCAATTCAGGCTGTATTGGAAGATATTATTGCTGCCAATGATGTCATGGAAAAAGGTTTCGGTTATCGCCTGTTCGGGGATGCCATCAATGAGGTATTACCTGAAATGGAATATGACAATGTTAAGCAACATCAAGAAAACCTTAGAACAGAAATGGGAGTTTAAGCTCTTTAAGGCTTAGAAAAGAACAGTTATGAAACCTCAGTCTTCACTCAACGCTCTAGCAATTTTGGCGGCAAATGCAGGTCACGAAGTTGGTTTTACTAGCCTCTCTATTGGAGCTCTCAACAGTCAATCTTGGCAACAATTGTTACCTGCTGGCTACTTCAGTGCGGTTGATGGCAGGCCTCACGATGTACCCAGCGGGAAGTGGTTTCTTGATGCTATCCATGCACAGCTACTTATTAACAAAGCGCAGTTAACGGTTAATGATCTAGTAATTGATTATGAGCATCAGACTCTTAATTCAGAGCAGAATGGTCAGCCTGCACCAGCAGCTGGTTGGTTTAAGTCTGAAATTGAATGGCGCGAAGGGTCTGGGCTTTGGATTAGGCCCCGGTGGACACAAAAAGCGATAGATTTCATTCGCCAAGGTGAATACCGATTCCTATCAGCGGTATTTACGTATGACAAAAAAACTGGCATTCCACAAAGCTTGCATAGTGCTGCTCTAGTAAACAGAGCTGGTTTGGATGGTATGCAATCTGTAGAGGCTCTAAAAGGCGGGAATTTATCCCCTCAAACAAGCTCATATACAGCCCTCTCACAAAAAGAGCGGGAGATTGCCTGGGCCCATTGCATGGCAGAAGATCAATATTGTCAGAAAAAGGCTCTGTACTGCAGTAGGAAAGGTACAACGTGGGAAGCTCTAACCCGCTTGACGCAACAGGAACGGGACGTGATGACTAAGTGCGGTGTTGATTCTGTCAGCTTTCTTGAAACGAAGATAAACACATTAGCCAGAGAAATAATTCTCACTGTATAATGCTTACAGGTATCCTCAGAAGGAGAAGGCCCCGGAGGGCTATCCAATGATCCTTCGAGAGAGCGAGACGGCCGGGCGACTCGCTTACCCTGACCCTGCAAATAAAAGCAACACTGTTTCGTATTCCCCAGATCTAAGTCTTGATTCCACCAAAGATATAGTGCATTTTCCTGAAGTCGGCTAAATCGCAGTACCGTAAATGGTATGGCTTTATGCAGACCTACAAGCTTTTAGCTTTTGGTTTTGAAGAGGGAATTTCATGCGCGATAAAACTATAAGACAGCTCATCAGCCGTTACCGTGGCATTGAAGAAGCTCAGATATACTCTGACTATCAATTACAATCTCCGAAAATTCTTGCATCTACCGCTAAAGAAATGATCTCAAATGTACCACCTTCCTTTGGTGCGTGTGCGCTAATCAGCTCAATGTGGGCTGACATATTAAGATCAAAACATAATATACCTGCGATAGTAGTCGCTGGAGATCTGAAGATTAGTGGAGCAACAATATTTAAGTGTAAAAAAAACCTACCTTCTGGTGGAAGGTCAGGAAAATTCACCGGGGGTAAGTGGAACGGTCACTGCTGGATTGAAATCGATGGCTACATCGGTGACTTAACCATTTTTAGGACTGCTTATTCGCTAGATGGTCCGAGTATTTTAAAAGAGTTTGTTCTTACTAATTTTGGACAAGGTAGAGCCGGTTTCTTATCAAAAGCGGATGAAGTACCGAACGGGATGAAATACATCCCTAAATACGTACTGAAAGACAATCAAGTTTTCGGCCTAGTAAATGGGCTTTGCTATCAACTGGAGGAGTTTGCAAAAACTGGTCAGATACCAGTTTTTGAATAGGATTATTACCAACTTGTTACCTTCATACATCGATTTAAGGAAATAGCTATGAAGTTCAGAAGTGACCAAGAAAGAAAATGGGCTAAGTATTTTGATCTTATTGGTGTTGAATACATCCATAACCCCGAACATATTCAGCTGGATGCAGATTTCTTCTATTCACCATCATTCTTTGTAAAGAACATTTCTCTTTTCCATGAAGTAGATTTGGAACCTACACCTTATGGTTTTTATTTTGATGTGATTACAGAAGAAGATTCAGGTCAGTTTTGGGTAGCCCAGAAGTTCACACAACCAATCGTATTTGCCAACGAACTACCTGCAGATCCAGAAGAGGATACATATAGCTTATCACGTGACCAACTTATCGATGGTCGATACACGATAGTAACTTGGTTTGATAAGTTGTACTTGGCTGACCATCAATACCATCTTATGAAAATGGAAAGAGATAACCCTATTACAGGTAAGGAAGAGAAAGAGCGAGTTGAGATACCCTTTGGAGCTGCATTGAAAGCTAATATCTAATGTTATTTTTTAGGGAGGGTTCAATCGTGAGCAAAGCTAAATACCATGAAGATGTTCTAGAAGCCATTGGAACGCTTGGTAGCAAGTCTAGAATAAACAACCTTTTGAATAAGGTCTATTCTCACTCAAGAGACCCCAAACTACGAGATTTAGTGGGTATGGCTTTATCACAATTGGCCAGCTCAGGAATAAACCATTCAGTAATCACTTTAAGAGATAGTAATGCAGTTCCGACAAAGGAGTTGGAGGCATATTGTCGCAAAAATTTAGGCTGGCAGTCTGACTCTGGCCCACTTTCTAAAAAGTAGCTAATACATCTTGAAACACTATTAGTGTTCTTATCTATGGCTGCAGTAGGTGATATCAGATATATCTATGATTAGTGCACTGGCCGAATAATTTCAAAACAGAGTAAAGGAACTATTCATGATCACACTGAATACAGATAAAGGATTAGTCAAAATAGAGTGTTGGGAAGATATCATTTCCCGACCTGGCTTTGATAATGACCTTGACCCAAAAGAATCACAGCTGGAAACAATAATTGGAAGCTATGGTTTTAAAGAGTGGATTAAATGCGGTCTATCTACCTGTCATACACCTCATTCAAAAGGGTACCTAGTGGTAACTAAGGATGGCCGTGAAACAAATATTGGCCAAAACTGTGGGAAAAAGTACTTTGGGGTGGATTTTGAGACAATGTCTCGGAAGTACAATAGGGACTTTGCTGCATCAAGCAACAGGGAAAGTCTCTGGGCACTCATGTTTCAACTTGATGAAATAGAAACTAGGATTAAAGCGCTTCGTGCTGGAAAAAACGGCGCCTATCAAGTTTATAAAAGTACCCAGTCATTAATTAAAACAAATGGTGTAAGCCCTTCCGAGGTACTTAAAGCTTTGAATCGAGCAATTAAGAACAAAACACCAGTAATTTTTGGGGATAGGCTTGCTACAGAACAAGAAGTTTCAGATCTAGAAACTATTGAAAGAAGGGAGCTTGAACGACCGTACTATATAGAAGAAATAAAGGCTGAGCTGTCAGGCTTGGAAGTCTTCTACCCTGAAAATAACTTACGGAAGTTATTGGTGCTAGAAATTGAGCAAGAATTGAAGGAATTTAGAGAGCTGGATATTGATAGCCTATCTCATGTTGAGTTGAAGCGTTGGGTTAAATGGAAAGGAGTTATCGACCCGAATATTGAACAGGCTGAAAAAGCTTTACAAAGGGGTAGACGTTTTCTCCAGATTGATAACTTGAAGAAACTGTTATTGGTTGGCCTGGATAGCAAAGATAGGAAATCATTCGGCAAGTACTTGGATCAGATATCCATTTGAGGTTGGTGGTGACTTCAGACTCTTGAGCCGATAAATCTGCAGCACGTATATTACAAATAAAGATATTGGGTTTTAAAATATGAAAAAAAGAGAAGCCATTTTATCTTGAAACTATCAAAGAATTATCGTGCGGCGCTACA
>JBOEGV010000099.1:0-12948 GCA_050633605.1 Neptuniibacter sp.
TTTTGAACTCAGCATTTAAACGCTGAACCAGATGTTCAATCAGAGTTTTTCTCGGGGATTCAACCAGGATCAGAAACTCTCCACCCCCCAGATGAGCAACAGTTAAGCTAGGTGATAAAAAACTATCCAAACGTTCAGCAGCTTGCGATATTATTTCATCACCAGCACGCATACCTAAAGTGTCGTTGATTCTTTTAACATTAAGCATGTCGATGAGCATGAATGCCACCGGCACTTTTTCCAGAATTTTAAGGTCGCTCTGAGCAAGAATAAATTCTCTGTTCGGTTGTTTCGTGAGATCGCTGAAATTGGTTTTTTTAAACAGCTGTGATTTGATCTCTTTCTGCTGAGTTATATCCTGTTTCAGAATCAAAATATTAGTAAATTCACCGACATCATTCAGAACTGGTGCAACCGTAATACTCTCCCAATAATGCTCCCCACTCTTTCTGGTGTTGCGGTTTTCACCCCGCCAAACATTACCCGTGTTTATGGCTTCCCAAAGCTCTGACGATACATCCGACTCAGGTTTATCCATAGTGCCAGGAATGATTTCGATCGGTTTCCCATGCACTTCATCCAATGTGTAGCCTGTCATTTCCGTGAAGTATGGGTTCACATATTCGAGGATTCCAACATTGTCTGTGATGGCAATGGAGATCGGACTGTTTTCAAATGCATGTGAGAGTTTCTGTATCTCTTGTTCAGCTTTTTTCCTAGCTGAAATATCTAACACCGTACCTGTTAAGGCATAATTGTCACCAAGACTCTCATGGCTTACATCCGTATGTTGCTCGAAGTAACAAGTTGTTCCATCAGGGAGCAAGGTTCTGTGCTGAAACTGCACAGCTTCTTTGTTGTCTCTGCTGTAACGAAGTATCTCCTCAACAAATTCTCTGTCCGATGGGTGTATGGCCAAAATAAACTCGTCAAACCCCACGTCCCTGGCCTGATCAATATTCATCAACCTATACAACTCATCGGACCAGGTGAACAGATTTGAATCAAGATTCCATGACCAACTACCCAAGTGCGCTACTCGTTGCGCCTCAGCCAAACCTTGTTGGCTTTTTAACAAACGTAAATTCTGCTGACGAATTTCCCGACTCTTATCAGTATTAATTCTTTGCAGATAACGATTCCAGATAACAAATGCGGCAATGATGATTAAAGCGACAAACAGCAATTGCCAATACCGGGTGTAATCGGGTGCTTCTTTAATTTTTACACCAATCCATTGAGCTGCAATATTTGCTTTCTGGGCTTCACTAATTTGAGAGATAGCTTTATCAAGTATTTTGCCAAGCTCCGGCCAATCGTCTCTGTATGAAACTCCGAGATCAATTAAGAAGGGAGTTTGCCCGGAAACATGAATATTTGAATACCCCAATCGCCTCAGCAGCGGACTGGTCATCAATATGCTACCTATATAGGCATCAACATCTCTGTTCTGAAGCGCAGATAAAGCGCTTTCTGCTGTTGCAAACTCAATAAGATCTAAACCTACACTCTCTTTCTGTAAGCGATGAGTAATACCTCGACCTGAGACAGTTGCGACCTTTTTACCCTGAAGATCCTGCAACCCGGAAACATAAGCAATATGGTCACGGGTAAAGATCATAGCTGGCAAGGTCAGGTACGACTCACTGAACTGCCAACCATTTATCTGGGAATCTGTTCGCGTGGTTGCCGAGACAAGATCCACCCGTTTATTTTCCAGAAGCTCCCTTTGCGAGGAGCCATTCTGGTTATATTCAAATCGAACCCCCAGTAACCCGGACATCAGGTCCAGATATTCAGGAGCAATCCCTTTGTATTGCCCATCTTTATCTTTAAATTCGACCGGCAACCAGTTTGGCTGACCAGCAACCTTGATCACGGGATGCTTGTCTAACCACTCCCACTCATCAATAGTCAGCTCGATTGATTGTATATTGCCCAGTGGTGAGGGCTCGACCCAATCCTGTAAAATGGCCAGCCTCTCTTTAACGGTAATATTATCCAAAGCCTTTTGCAGGATATTCCTCAGAATTGGCTGATCTTTGCGGACACCTATGGCATTGATAGAAGCGCTATCTCTTATCCGCCCATGCTCTTCAAGATTAGATATCAACTCATTGTGAATGACATACATGGCCACAGCTCTGTTACCAATGTAGGCATCTGCGCTGCCCTTCACAACGGCTCCCAGCGCCGTACTGGTACTTGGGAATTCTGTTACATCGATGAGAGGGTAATTTTGTCGGATCACTTCTTTTAAGAAAAAACCCTTTTCAAGGGCAATAGTTTTGCCATTTAAGGAAGAAAGGTCAGATAAATATTCCGTCCCTCGACGGGCAAAGATGACATGCGGAACGGTTAAATAGGGTTTTGTGAAATTAAAAAACGGTTCACGATTTTCTCGCGGTGTAATCCCGATGAGTGCATCCAGCTTTTTTTCCTGCACTGACTTATATATCCCAGACCACTCACCAGAGACTATATTTAACCGGCCATCCAGGCGTCTATTCAGCGCTTCAATAAATTTGGCACCAATACCTACAGCATTCCCCTCTGTATCAATATAATCCATTGGAGGCCAGGCATTCATCGCCCCGATACTGATCTCCGAATGGTCTGACAACCATTGCCGTTCTTCAACACTAAGCACCAGAGGTGGACTTGCCGTATAGTCCAGCGCCAACCCCGTTAAATCAATCGGAATCCAGTTCCTCATTAACTGGTTATGATCTCTGAGGCTCATCAAATTCAGTGCTTTGTTTACGATGCCGCGGAAAATTTTCCAGTCTTTTCGAACAGCAAACCGCTGACCATTAGCTGTCGTGTCATATCTACTGGCTATTTTGAGATTGGTGAATCCATATTTCCGCGTGAGATAAAAGTTAACACCCAAAACACCCACGTAAGCATCAACTTTACCTGTAGATAACAAGCTCAACCCTTCATATGGGGTAGCTACCATTGTTGTCAGAATACCGGGGTATTCATTTATTACCCGTTCAGAGGAAGAATATCCCTTAACTAAAGCAACCCTTTTTCCAGTAAGGTGTGCCGCCGTAGTTATTGAACTCCCCCCGGTCCGGGTCATAATCACTAAAGGTGTAGGTAAGTAGATCTGAGAGAATTCAAGAAACTTTTCCCTCTCTGGGGTAATAACTGCCGTTGCGACAACATCCAGACTCCGGGATTTTGCACCCGAGATAATTTCGGACCAACTTAAGCCTTCAACAACCTCAAACCTTATACCCAGAACTTCAGAAAGCAGATTCAGGTAATCGACAGCAACACCGGTGTATTGCCCTTCCTGGTCCAGAAAGCTATAGGGCGCATACCCAGAATCAACACCGACTTTAATAACAGGATGAGCCAGAAGCCATTCATTCTCTTCCTTGGAAAGCTCGAGTTTAGAGTGCATCGGTTCGGCGAGTTTCAGAACCTGAGAAGCAGGTTGTAGGGCAGCGGTAGCTGTTCTGTTAATACACAGCAAAAGAAACAAAAACACCAGAGCCAACGTGCGAAAGGCTCTAACCTGATCCCTGGTTAACCTGCAAGGCATAGTTTAAACACCGCTACTTATTATAGGAGATACCTCGGTATAGCATAAGCACATGAAACTGTTCAATTTTAAACCTCAATTTCTTTAATAAAGATCAGTATTGGTGCAGATACATTTTAAACTGTTTTTCCTGCACCGTTATAGATTCCATTACAAACACATCTGCTGATGCTTATTAGCGCTAACAGGTTGAACTTCTATTAAATTAGAGCGATGCAAAAGTGTCTTTACTATAAAGAAAATCAGTACGCTTGATCAAAATTAAAAAATCAACAGTCCCATACTTGCGCACTCCCCCCACCACACGCAAATTGATAGCCGTTTACATCAGCCGGAAAGCTTACAAATCGGTCCCAAAGAGAATAGCAAATAACCAGTAAGGCATTTCCACTCGTTCCCAGAAAAACCTAGACAGGGAGATTCTCTGATTAACGGGATTTTTTTAGTTAATTCCTCTGCCTATATAGCAACAAAAGCGCAATAACCTAAAGATTATCCAATAGAATAAAATTAATCACTGATATAAAAATAACAACGCGTGACAATAATATGCCAATAGTAAAAAAGGGATCCACATCCCCTCTCCTTTCTCACCAGCATGCATCAGTATGTCTGAGCACCCCATTGAAATTTAATGAGTGTTTAAGTCATTTGAATACAGCTACAGCTCGAAAAGAACTTAATTCCAGATATATTCAGGCTTATGTACTACCTTAAACAGGGTACAGAAACTGAAAATGTCTATAGGGAACTGTAATTCCAGTTATTGTGATTATTGCAATCCCTTAAGCGCTTTATACTAAAGTCCTATTTCAAACAAGCCTTGGTATGTATTCTGCTTATGATTAAGTTTTATTAAAACGATGCACAAGAATTTAGAACAAAAAACGAAGAGGCATCATCGCCCTTACAATGTGACGGAGAACTGAAATGAAACGACTTACTTCTGTAATTGCCGCAGGTTTATCTCTTGGCCTGGCATTCGGTGCCCAAGCAGGTACCTTAGAAGATGTGCAAAAACGCGGAAGCGTATCCTGTGGTGTAAGTACCGGCCTGGCGGGCTTTTCCCAAAAAGATGAAAATGGTAAATGGAGTGGCCTGGACGTTGACGTATGTCGATCAGTCGCGGCTGCAGTTCTGGGTGATGCTGGGAAAGTTCAGTATAAGCCACTAACAGCCAAAGAGCGTTTCACCGCCCTGCAATCGGGCGAGATTGATATCCTTTCGCGTAATACAACATGGACTCACACAAGGGATACATCTCTGGGTTTGAACTTTGCCGGCGTTAACTATTATGACGGTCAGGGTTTCATGGTTTCTAAAGAGCTGGGTGTTAAAAGCGCGCTTGAATTAGATGGTGCAGCTGTATGTATCCAGGCAGGTACCACGACAGAATTGAACCTTGCTGATTATTTCCGTGCTAACGGCATTGGTTACACCGCGATCACTTTTGATACATCTGACCAGACCCGTGCAGGTTTTGAAAGTGGCCGCTGTGACGTTCTGACTTCAGACCAATCTCAACTGTACGCTCTGCGTATCGGCCTGAAAAACCCAGATTCCGCAATGGTACTTCCTGAAGTTATCTCCAAAGAACCACTGGGTCCAGTAGTACGTCAGGGTGATGATGCCTGGTTTAACATCGTTCGCTGGTCTCTGATCGCCATGGTTGAAGCTGAATTCCTCGGTATTGACAGCGCAGGCGCTGACAAAGCGAAAATGGAAGGCAACCCAAACCAAAAACGCCTGATGGGCTCTGAAGGTGATTCGGGCGAAAAGATGGGCATACCTGCTGATTGGGGGTACAACATTGTCAAACAGGTAGGTAATTACGCTGAAAGCTTTGAGCGCAATGTTGGTCAGGGTTCATCGCTTAAAATCGCTCGCGGTCTTAACGCGCAGTGGAATGCTGGCGGCATTATGTACTCTTCGCCAGTACGCTAAAATCTAACACTGAGGGGCTTTAAAGCCCCTCAGTCGTTTTTAACTTTTAATCACTGAAGAAAGAATTTATGTCTGATAAACCTCAGGTTAAATCCTCACCCTCTTTCTTTAATAATCCGAGAAACCGCTCGATCATTTATCAGGTTTTGTTACTGATCGGTCTGGTTTATTTTTTCTATGGGATTGTGAGCAACACGCTTGCAAACATGGAAGCTCGCGGCATTAAAAGCGGTTATGATTTTCTATTCACCACCGCGGGCTTTGATATTTTAATGTCATTGATCCCCTATGACGCTACTCATACGTATGGCAGAACTTTTCTTGTCGGATTATTAAATACAATTCTGGTCGGTACCCTCGGTATCATTTTATCCACCATCATCGGATTTTTTATGGGAGTTGCACACTTTTCTCATAACCTGTTGGTGCGTAAATTAGCTGTCGGCTACGTCGAGACTTTTCGTAATATTCCTCTGCTGCTCCAGGTCTTCTTCTGGTATTTTGCTGTATTGGCAGCTCTGCCAAGTGCACGCCAGAGTTTAAGTCTCGGAGAAGCAATATTTCTGAATGTCCGTGGCTTATATCTACCGAGTCTAATTCCTGAATCCGGGGCAACGCTGGTTTACGCAGCAATTATTGCAGCGATTGCAGGGGTGTTTTACCTTAAAGGCTGGGCAAAAAAACGTCAGGAGCGCACGGGTCAACAATACCCTGTGTTAAGTACAAGCCTTGCCATTCTCTTTGGATTACCTCTGATGGCTTTGATCGTCACTGGATTCCCATTTGCCTGGGACTATCCAGCTCTCAAAGGCTTTAACTTCCGCGGTGGGATCACAGTTATACCAGAGTTGATGGCACTTACTGTAGCTCTATCAATCTATACTGGTGCCTTTATTGCGGAAGCTGTTCGCGCAGGTATTCAGGCTGTGCCCCATGGGCAAACTGAAGCCGCTCGAAGCCTTGGTTTGAAAGAAAGCCGAATCATGCAACTGATCATAGTTCCTCAGGCGATGCGTGTAATTGTTCCTCTGCTTAACAGTGAGTATCAGAGCCTGGTGAAGAACTCCACTCTGGCAACCGCCATTGGTTACCCAGATTTGTTCACTGTCTTTGTAGGGACGACACTCAACCAGACCGGACAGGCGATTGAGATCGTATTTATGACAATGGCCGTATATTTTGCCGTCAATATGACCATTTCGTTTGTTATGAACCGCTTTAATAAAAGTGTTTCATTGGTTGAAAGGTAAAGGAGATTATCAATGAGAGAATTTAAACCTTTACCATCACAGCCGGCTCCGAAAGACACAGTCGGACTTATCCCTTGGGTGAAAGACAACCTCTTTGCCTCCATAGGTAATTCTTTAACCACATTAATCATTATTGGACTTCTGGCAAACCTGCTACCACCGTTGATCGACTGGTTGTTTCTGTCTGCTAATTGGAGTGGAACGACACAGGCTGATTGTACGAAAGAAGGTGCATGCTGGGTATTTGTCAGTGCATGGTCAAAACAGTTCTTCTTTGGCAGTTACCCTACTGAAGAGATCTGGCGTATTTTCATCTGTCTCATCTCTTTAGTCGCAGTCATTGCAGCGTCTTACCTCCTGCCTAAAGACTCCAGAAACAAACTCGGAATTCCGGCTTTTCTGATTATGCCATTTGTTTGGATCATCATTCTCGATGGTAGCCTGATTGGACTGGAGTATGTTGCTACCGATTACTGGGGTGGTTTTGCACTCAACGTCCTGATGGCCGCTGCAAGTATCATCGTAGCCTTCCCTCTCAGTTTCCTGTGGGCTTTGGGTCGACGTTCAGACATGCCGTTTATGAAAAGTGTCTGCGTAATACTGATCGAGTTTTTCCGTGGTGTTCCTGTGCTTGCACTGTTCTTCATGGGTTCGGTGATGCTGCCATTGTTCTTCCCGGAAGGAACCAACGTAGACAAACTGTTACGCGTCTGGATTGTGTTAACGCTGTTTATGGCTGGCTATATGGCTGAGGTATTCCGTGGTGGGTTCCAGGCTGTTCCTAAAGGCCAGTATGAAGCTGCGGACTCTCTGGGGTTAGGTTATTGGCAGAAGACCCTGCTGATTATACTGCCTCAGGTCATCAAGGTTTCAATGCCAAACATTCTGGCAACCTTTGTCATGCTATTTAAAAACACTACCTTCTTGTTGATTATCGGTATCTTCGAGATGCTGAGTACTACACAAACTGCTCTGACCAACTCCAACTGGTTAGGCGGCCACTCAACTGAAGGTTACTTGTTTGTAGCACTGGTGTTCTGGATCTGCTGTTTCAGCATGTCCATGATCAGTTCCTCAATTGAACGTAAATTAGACACCAGTCATAAGAATTAATAGGAGTTCCTTGTGAGTATCGAACACGAGAAATCTATCGAAGAAAATCAGGACATTATCGCCATCAAGGATCTCAATAAATGGTATGGCGAATTCCATGTACTGAAAGATATTAACCTTCAGGTTAGAAAAGGTGAGCGGATCGTTATCTGCGGCCCTTCTGGCTCGGGTAAATCGACCATGATTCGCTGCATAAACCGCCTTGAAGAGTTCCAGAGGGGCTCTCTGGTGGTGAATGGCGTAGAGATGATTGAGGATGTTAAAAACATCGAGGCTATCCGTAAGGAAGTGGGTATGGTGTTCCAGCACTTTAACCTGTTCCCTCACCTGACTATCCTGGAAAACCTGACTTTAGGTCCTATCTGGGTACAGAAAAAACCCAAAAAGGAAGCTGAAGCAACAGCGATGAAATACCTCGAACGTGTAAAGATCCCTGATCAGGCGTTCAAATTCCCAGGACAGCTTTCCGGTGGTCAGCAGCAGCGTGTAGCCATTGCCCGCTCTCTTTGCATGAACCCGGAAATCATGCTGTTTGACGAACCAACTTCAGCACTTGATCCAGAGATGATCAAAGAGGTACTGGACGTAATGGTAGAATTGGCTGAAGAAGGCATGACCATGCTCTGCGTAACTCATGAAATGGGGTTTGCTAAGAAAGTTGCAGACAGGGTTATCTTTATGGATGCCGGGGAGATCGTAGAACAGAACACTCCTGAGGAGCTATTCTCTAACCCTCAGACAGATCGATTGCAACTGTTCTTAAGTCAGATCCTCGAACACTAAGCAACGCTTGTTGGAGCACATTCTACACAGTGGAATGTGCTCCGGCTCTTACTTCACCTCTTCCCCAGCCTCATCTTCCACAACAATATCGCTTTCCTCATCAGCTCCTTCCAACCATTCTAAAAGCGGCGGAAATGCCAATACTGTTTGCATGTATTCCTGACCCACTGAATCCAGCTCTATACCATAAGTTTTGAATCGCAATACAACCGGAGCGTACATAACATCAGCTATAGAAAAGTTTCCAAATAACCAGGGGCCTTTTGCTGAATACCGCTCTCTTAAAGTCCCCCAGATACTTTTTATTCTGGCAATATCCTTTTGCGCCGACTCACTCAACTCAACCGATCTTTTTGCTCTGCAGTTCATGGGCAATTCATCGCGTAAAGCCATAAAACCTGAGTGCATCTCGCAGCTGATTGAACGCGCTTCGGCTCTGGCTGAAACAGTCTCTGGCCACCCTCGCCCTTCCAGGTACTGCTCATTCACATATTCACAGATGGCTAAAGAATCCCATATACAATGTTCGCCATCGATAAGAACCGGCACTTTCCCGGCACCAGAGACTTTAGAAACTTCTGAATAAAATTCTTCCGTAAAAAGTTTTAGCTTATGTTCGCTAAAATTGATCCCAAATGCTTTCAGTACCAGCCATCCACGAAGAGACCAGGAAGAGTAATTTTTGTTACCGATGATCAGTTCCATTTGATAATTCCTTTGAGATAAACAACTGGACTCATTTTGCCTACTTGCTAAAGACAGGACTAACGATTAATTTTGATAGCACCTATTAGCAGTGCTGATCATTTGGAGAAGCCGATGGATTTAGATGCCTTAAGAAGCTTTGTTGCCTTTGTCGATACCGGTAGTTTTACCCGTGCGGCCAAACAGATTCATCGTACTCAAGGTGCAATCAGTATGCAGATGAAAAAGCTGGAAGAGGATTTAGGCCACTCCCTCTTTATTAAAGAGGGCCGAAATCTTCTTTTGACCGAAAAAGGCAAAAAGCTCGTCAGCTACGCTCGCAAAATAGTTTCTTTACATGACGAAGCTGTAGGGGAGTTCTCCACATTACAAAACCACAGGCCATTGACCATTGGTTGCCCGGATGACTATGTTGATTCGGTATTGGCTGATCTGCTAGAAATCATTCACGCTCAGTACCCCACTCTGCATTTGAAGGTCTTATGCGACAGCAGCACTAAGTTACGTGAGTATCTCGATAATAGTGATATAGACCTTGCCATACTCACTCGTGCTCCCGATAAGGAGGAAGGGTATATCCTACGTCACGACAAGGGTCTGTGGGTGCACGGAGGGTTCCCGGAACTGGTAGAGAGAGAAACTATTCCTCTGGTTCTCTATGACGAAGATTGTAAATTTCATACCGCGGCAATTGACGGTTTAGATAAGATGGGCAGACTTCATGACCTGATTTGTACCAGTTCAAGTTCTGCAACATTAAAGACACTGCTTAAACGGGGTTTAGGTCTTGGGGCTCTGGCGTCATCAAGCCTGACAGAAGGTTTGTACCCTCTTGTAAATGAAAATATGCCCCCCCTGCCCGCGGTAGATATTGTCCTGGCAGTTTCACCAATTCCACATCCACTGTTTGGAGTAATCCAGGCGGTAAATCTGAGCAGCGAATACTACGCTCAGGATGCAAAAATAGCCTGAGGCGTATGTGACTTATTCGCAGGTTCCTTAGAGCTGATCTGCGTAGCGATTTCGCAAGATTGCTACGCGTTCAACATAGGCCTCGGTCTCCGCATAGGGCGGAACCCCTTTATAACGGGTAACTGCACCGGGGCCTGCATTGTAGGCAGCTGTAGCCAGACGTTCATCGCCCGAAAAATTACTTAACATTGCTGCAAGGTACTTTGTGCCGCCTTCAATATTCTGAATAGCACTGAAGGCTTCAGTAACGCCCATTTCTTTAGCCGTTTCCGGCATCAACTGCATTAACCCTTGCGCACCCGCTTTAGAAAGAGCATCTACCTTATAGGCCGATTCCGCATGAATTATAGCCCTGACTAATGCTTCATCCACACCGTATTTTTCAGCCATAGTTTTGACTGTGACCCGGTATGCTTTGGTATTCAAAGGGGTGGTATGCCAATCAATGGATGAATTAACACCACAGGCGTAACAATCAAAGCGCAGCATCTCAAACTGAAGATTTAGAGGTCGCTGGTCCGAATAAGCAATCACACCGTCTTCATTCTGGTATTTGTAGACTTTCTTTAAGGAATTTTTTTTCTGATTGGTGTAATGCACTTCACGTTGTTTATCAGAAAGATTGGTATATTCCACCCGGCCGTCAGGATGGACAATCCTTCGCACTTCGCCTGCATTGAGCTGCATAGAAACAGATAAGCAGAGCAATATTAATGCCCAGAAAGACTTAATTAGGTATCGATAAACAAGTGCGCAGTCAGACATGCAGAAAGTGTAGCAGTTATGATATGAAAGAACTAAGGGGAAAAAGGCACATGAGAACTCCCTCATGTGCCTGATTACTATCAAACAATGACTGGGACGTCACAATCAACATCGGCATTTTGACCACGGTGACGCAGCAGATGATCCATTAGCACGATTGCCATCATCGCTTCGGCAATCGGTGTCGCACGAATACCTACACATGGGTCATGGCGGCCTTTAGTGATCACTTCAATCTCTTCTCCACGGCTATTAATACTGCGCCCCGGAAGACGAAGGCTGGAAGTTGGTTTAAGGGCAATATGAGCTGATATATCCTGACCTGTAGAGATACCGCCTAAGATACCGCCAGCATGATTGGAAAGAAAACCATCGGGTGTCATCTCATCCCGGTGTTCAGTACCCTTTTGCTCGACACAGGCGAAACCATCACCGATTTCAACACCCTTAACCGCATTAATGCTCATTAATGCATGGGCCAGTTCTGCATCCAGACGATCAAAAATCGGTTCACCCAGCCCTACAGGAACACCTGTGGCAACCACACTAATTTTAGCGCCGATAGAGTTACCCTCTTTACGCAGGTCATCCATGTACTCTTCCATTTTTACAACAGAAGACGCATCCGGGCTGAAGAATGGGTTTTCAGATACCTGAGACCAATCAAACTTTGCAGGATCAATTTTGATAGGGCCCAGCTGTGACAGATAACCTTTAACCTCAACACCTTTAGAAGCCAAGAACTTCTTCGCAATTGCACCGGCAGCTACGCGCATAGCCGTTTCACGTGCTGATGAACGACCACCACCGCGATAATCCCGGAAACCATATTTGTGGGTATAAACATAATCCGCATGGGCAGGACGGAAGGTTTCTTCGATGTTGGAGTAATCTTTAGAGCGCTGATCGGTATTTTTAATTAACAAACCGATTGGTGTACCGGTAGTTTTACCTTCAAATACACCGGATAAAATCTCTACTTCATCCGCTTCACGACGCTGTGTTGTGTGACGTGATGTACCCGGCTTCCTGCGATCAAGATCACGCTGCAGGTCTTCTTCAGAGAGTTCAATGCCTGGAGGGCAACCATCCACTATACAACCCAAAGCTTTACCGTGGCTTTCACCAAAGGTAGTTACTGTGAAGAGCTTACCGTAACTATTTCCTGACATCGCAGTAATCCATCCAATCTCTAAAAATTAAGGGCGGGAATTATAACAAATTAAATCTGATCTCTGTATTGGCTAAGCTCTTGCGCTGTAATGGCAAAAACGCCGTTACCGCCACGTTCAAACTCCAGCCAAACTACCGGCAGTTGCGGGTACTGTTCCATCATGTGAATTTCACTGTTTCCTACTTCAACGATCAACAAGCCATCTTCAGTGAGGAAATCATTCGCTTGTCGAAGAATCTGCCGGGTAATATCCAATCCATCCGGGCCTGACCCCAGTGCCAGTGCAGGCTCATGCTTGTATTCCTTTGGCATGGAGGAAAGGTCATTTTCGTCTACATAGGGCGGATTGCTAACAATCAGATCATACCTTCTACCCTTAAGATTGCTAAACAGATCACTTTCTATTGCTTGTATGCGCTCAGCCATCTCATGTTTAGAGATGTTTTTACGCGCAACCTCAATTGCATCGAATGATATATCAGCCAGATCCACTTCAGCTTCAGGGAACGCATAAGCGCAGGCTATACCTATACATCCACTCCCTGTGCACAGATCCAGGACTCGATCTACAGGACCTTCCCGCAACCAGGGGGTAAATTGGTTTTCTATTAGTTCAGCTATAGGGGAGCGAGGAATCAACACTCGCTCATCAACATAAAACGGCAACTGACAAAACCAGGATTCAC
>JBOEGV010000100.1:0-7094 GCA_050633605.1 Neptuniibacter sp.
CCTTGGTTCAGCGATTGCGCAGCAATCACAATCGAGCGCGTTAGCGCGAAGCCCGTAGGGTGGTTACAGCGAAAAGCTGTAACCAATAAATCCAGCCCATTTTTCGATCCCCAAAAAGGTCATGCATCTCCAAGAACAGGATGGCCTTTTTTATTTTCTGCTAAGCAGAGCCGGAGTTTGTTCTTCTAATCCCTTGGTTCAGCGATTGCGTTAGCAATCACAATCGAGCGCGTTAGCGCGAAGCCCGAAGGGGGATTACAGTCAACTGGCTGTAATCAATAAATCCAGCCAGCTCTCATTTCTACCTAAAAGGTCATGCATTCCCTTGAGCAGGATGGCCTATCAAATTTCCTGAATACACCTTTAGCAATAAAAGGACTACTCACCTTTGGCACAACGATTGCTGTAAACAGTGCAATAGAAATTAATTTAAAAGCAATATACAGGTATGCTTTTAAGTTAGAGATTCGCACCAGCAAAGGAGTTAGGCCCATGCACCCAGTTGTTGATAGTGTTACTGCGCGTATTTGTGAAAGAAGCAAAGGTACTCGCGATGCATATCTGGAGCAGATGAAAAAAGCGGAAGAAGCTGGAGTGCACCGCTCCAGGCTTTCCTGCGGTAATCTTGCGCACGGTTTTGCTGCGTGTGGAGATTCTGATAAGCAAGTTCTCAAACTGAGTAATTCCGTTAATGTTGCAATCGTTAATGCCTATAACGACATGCTTTCTGCACATCAGCCTTTTGAAACCTATCCTGAGATTATTCGAGCAGCCGTGCGAGAACTGGGCTCTGTGGCACAGGTTGCAGCAGGCGTCCCAGCAATGTGTGATGGTGTGACACAAGGGCAGCCGGGTATGGATCTGAGCCTGTTCAGTCGTGATGTGATCGCGATGTCTACGGCTATTGGACTCTCCCATAATATGTTTGATGCCGCTCTGTATCTTGGGGTATGCGACAAAATTGTTCCGGGGTTGATGATAGGGGCGCTACGTTTTGGTCATCTGCCTACAGTGTTTGTACCTGCGGGTCCGATGCAGAGCGGACTTCCCAATAAGGAGAAAGCTCGAATCCGTCAACTCTACGCTGAGGGCAAAATTGGTAGAGAGGAGCTTCTGGAGTGCGAATCAGATTCTTACCATAGCGCTGGTACCTGTACGTTTTATGGCACAGCCAACACGAACCAGATGGTAATGGAAGTTATGGGGTTACACATGCCGGGTGGGACTTTCGTTAATCCGGGCACTCCATTACGTGAGGCATTGACGCGTGAAGCTGCACAGAAAGTGGTTAAGCTGACGGCAGGTAACGGTCGATTTACGCCGTTATATGAAATAGTAGATGAGCGTTCGATTGTTAATGCGATAGTCGCTTTATTGGCTACCGGTGGCTCTACTAACCATACCATGCATATCGTAGCGATTGCCCGTGCTGCGGGTATCATCATCAATTGGGATGATTTCTCGGAACTCTCTTCGGTTGTTCCATTGCTAGCACGTGTCTATCCAAATGGTGAGGCTGACATTAACCACTTTCACGCTGCGGGTGGTGTTGGTTTCTTGATCTCTGAATTACTGAGTGCAGGATATTTACATGAAAATGTAATGACGATCATGGGCAAAGGGCTCTCAAATTATGTGCAGGAGCCTTTCCTGCAAGATGGCAAAATTCATTGGAAAGAAGCGACAAAAACATCTCTTGATAAAGCTGTGCTAGCACCTGTATCCGCTGCTTTTCGGGATGACGGCGGAGTTAAGGTGTTGGACGGTAACTTGGGTCGGGGGGTGATGAAAACCTCGGCTGTGGCCGATGAACATTTGATTGTTGAAGCCCCTGCTGTTGTGTTTGAGGATCAAGAGGTTTTTGCAGAGGCGTTCAAACGCGGTGAGCTGGATAAAGACTTTGTTGCAGTATTGCGTTTCCAGGGGCCAAAAGCTATTGGTATGCCGGAACTGCATAAGTTAACTCCTTATCTGGGTGTTTTACAGGATCGAGGTTTCAAGGTGGCTTTGGTCACTGATGGTCGTATGTCGGGGGCATCCGGTAAAGTGCCTGCAGCGATCCATGTTTGGCCTGAAGCCTTTGAAGGCGGTGCGTTATCAAAAGTTCAAGATGGGGATGTGATCAGGCTTAATGGCCTTGATGGCTCATTGGTTCTGGTTTCAGTTAACGAGGAATGGCTTTCCAGAATTGTGAAATATGAAGGAATACCTATGGCAAACCATATGTCGATGGGTAGGGAGTTGTTTTCTTCTTTTCGAAACCAGGTTGGTTGTGCCGAAGAAGGTGCTTCTGTATTTGATTATTCTGAGATTGATGGATGAACAGCTATGCATTGGTTTGTGATATAGGTGGGACTAATGCACGTTTTGCTTTGGTTCCAGAAGGTACTACGCAATTGGTGAAGGAACAAACCCTAAAATGTGCTGACTATTCTAATGTTTATCTGTGCGGCGAAAATCTTCCCCGTATCAGTGAGTTTTTATTGAACAGTGAGTTTCGGCAAGTATTTGAAAATAAAGAATGTTTTTCATCATATTTAACTCAGGTGCCTGCGCATTTGTGGATGGCTTCAAACCCTGGGTTAGTGGGTGCCGCTGCTGCACTCAATAATGAAAATGTCAAAGGGTGAGTAGGGTGATGAATGTGACTTTGCAGTCCTTTATTGAAGACTTAGAAAGCGGAAGTTATCTGATTGAATGGCAAGGCTTTACACTGGGTGTAGAAAAACACCAGTGGGGTGAGCTTGCTTATTCATGTCATGGTGGGCAGGTCGTTTTTTTTCGGCCTAAGGGCCAGGAGCCTCTTCTATGGGTGTCTGATTGCCTAAAACCTTTTCCTGCGCCAATTCGTGGGGGAGTGCCTATATGCTGGCCTTGGTTTGCGGATCATCCTACAGAGCATTCTCTACCCTTCCATGGTACGGCCAGAATCTCCCGGTGGGTGCTTTCTGATAAGGAAGTTTCAGCAGCTCATGCGCGTTTGATCTTGAAGCCAGTGAGTGAATTAAGGGCAGGCTTGGATGTACACGAAGAGGTTTGTGTTGATGACCATTCAATTTGCATTCGCTTAACGACACAAAACCGAACCAAAGAAACTGTCTCTCTTACGCAGGCGTTACACAGCTACCTGGCAGTGTCTGAGCGTGAACGTGTTGAAATTAAAGGTTTATCTGGTTGTGAGTACATCGATAAAAATCTGGGCGGTGAAAGATTAAAGCAAGATGGCCCCTTAAATATTTTAAGTGCGACAGATCGTATCTACCATACAACGAAAGAGACTCAACTGGTTGATAAGGGTTGGGGTAGGACTGTGGAGATCAAACAATCTAATAGTCACTCAACTATAGTTTGGAATCCAGGTGAAGCTGCGTCCAGTATGGTTGATGTGGGTGATGCTCAGGTGGATTCTTTTGTCTGTATTGAAGCTGCCAATACCGAAGTATTTGATGCGATTATTTTGGCGCCGGAAGAGGTGTGCTTTATTGAAACAAAAATTTCTATAAGTAATTAAATTTATTGGTGCCGTCAGTTGTAATCGTCTTTAAAAAAACGCTTTATCCTTAGCATCTATTCGGTGCCTTAAATATAGTAAGTCCAGGTTCAAAAGGGTCTCCGGAATTAATGCGTGGCCATTGTCGCAAAGTTTTTTAAAGCTGTTTTGGTAGCGATAAACCTTACGTCTGAAGCTATAAAGATTGATTTATTGGTTGGGAGGGGTATTGCGGGTGCTGGAGGGGCATGGTTTGGGCGGTAAGCTGCAAGATTCGCGGATAGTATTACCCGCTACCAAGGTTTTTTCGCAAAACTCATTTCATGAATTCGCTTGGATAGAGTTAAGTATAAGACGTAGGGTAGATGGAACAGACTTAAGGGGAGAGTAAGGGTGTCATCAGCGATGATCACCCTCAGAAATCGATTATCGTTTTAAACGAGCAATCGTTTCTTCTGCTAGATGTTCGATAGTCTTCCAGTCTTTATTTTCAATAAGGCTTTGTGGTGTGAGCCATGATCCACCGACACACATGACATTCTTCAGGCTGAGATAATCTTCCGCGTTATCCAGATTAATGCCCCCAGTCGGGCAGAATTTTATGTCACTAAATGGCCCTGAATAGGCTTTAAGTGCATCCGCACCGCCAGAAACGCTGGCAGGGAAAAACTTGAAGCGTTGGTAACCATAACGAAGACCTTCCATCATTTCAGAAATAGTCTGGATGCCTGGTAGCAAAGGGGTACTGCTTTTAATGCCAGTTTCTAACAGTTCAGTTGTAAGGCCTGGGCTCACAATAAAGCTTGCTCCAGCTTCTTCTGCTGTGTGATATAGCTTAGGGTTTGTAATTGTACCCGCTCCAATCTTGGCTTCAGGTAACCTTTCAGAAAGCATCTGGATTACATCCAGAGCTATCGGTGTTCTTAATGTGATTTCAAGAACAGGAATACCTCCTTCAAGTAGTGCTTCGGACACGGGTAAAGCTTCTTCCATTGTGTGGAAGGTCAATACCGGAATCACTGGTGTCATCGAACACAAAGCATCAATCAGGTCATTTTTTGAAGGGGGCAGTTGTATAGTCATATTTGTTTCCTGATGCGGTATGTCCCTCAGGGACTCCAGAAAATGGTTAGCGGGTGTTTGAGAAACAAGCGTATAGGCATCGATGTAACATTGTTTTCCAAAGCGGCTTTTTTAAGAGTCTCAAGTTTGTCTTTCCCCTTAATATGAAGGAAGCGATTTCTACTGGCCAGCAACCTGCTAGCGCTCATTGTCATTCGTTCATGTGGTGCAGTAACTGGAGATACTGCGCAACAGGCTGACTTTGTATTAAGTGCGTATTCCAATTGCGGAGCTTGCGGAAATAGAGAGGCTGTATGGCCATCATTCCCCATGCCAAGAACCACAGCGTCCAGCTGGTCGGGTAGTTTTGACGTTAAGGTGGTGTTGCAGTCGGATTCAGAGGTTTGTATATCACCACTGGGTCTCCAGAACCCGATAAAATCTGTCTCTTTGCGATGCTTACTAATTAAGTGTTGGTTAACCAGAGCTTCATTACTGTCTGGATGAGTAGGAGGTACCCAGCGATCATCAACCAATGCAATAATCATCTTTTCCCATGGCAGTGACTTCTTTTGAAGTGCTTGGAATAAGGGTATAGGAGTACTACCACCAGAGACCGATAAGGTTGCTTGTCCATGTTTTACAACAGCTTCTCGGATGATTGATTCGAGTTCGTTGCTGAGGGCAGAACAGGCGTCTTCAGCATTCTCGAAGAGATTGATACGAACATGCGATGGTAAGTCAAAATCAAGCTTGTTCATGCCATCGCCTTTTATCTGCTTCGATTATTTCGTAAATTTTTGCTGGGCCCCAGCATCCTGCGGGATAAGGCTTTGGTGAAACTTGGTTTTCCAGGTGTGAAATAATCTGGTCGCACCACTTCCAGGCGTGTTCAATTTCATCGCTTCTCACAAAAAGATTTTGGTTGCCATTTATGGCTTCGAGCAACAGTCTTTCATAGGCATCAGGAACTCTGTCCATGCTGAAAGCGTCCGAAAATGAAAGGTGTAGAGGGGCTTTCCGGAGTTTCATACCACTGTTAAGCCCTTGTTCCTTACTTAAAACCTGTAAAGAAATTCCTTCATCCGGCTGCACTTTGATCATTAAAGCATTTTCAGCTAATGATCTTTGTTCAGGGTCAAAAATATAGTGGGGCTGTTGTCTGAAATGTACGGTAATCTGTGTCAGTTTTTCTGGCATCCTCTTACCCGTTCTGAGATAAAAAGGCACACCCGCCCAACGCCAGTTTTGAACTTCTGCTTTAATCGCAATAAACGTTTCAGTGGCGCTTTCTGTATTGGCACCTTTTTCTTCCAAATACGCTGGCACGGGCTCTCCGTCGATATACCCTTCCATGTATTGGCCATGCACCAGATGGGAATCCAGCATCTCTTCAGTGATGGGGCGAAGTGCTTTGAGAACTTTTACTTTTTCGTTACGAATGGCATCTGAACTGAGGTCTGAAGGCGGGTCCATTGCTACTAAACACAAAAGTTGTAACAAGTGATTTTGCAACATATCTCGCAGTTGACCGTATTTATCAAAATATCCCCAGCGACCTTCAATACCAACCTTTTCGGCTATGGTAATTTCGATGTATGAGATGAAATTCTGATTCCATTGGCTGCCAAAAAGGTTATTGGCGAAACGAAGTGCAATAAGATTTTGTACGGTTTCTTTACCTAAATAATGGTCTATACGGTAAATCTGAGATTCGTCAAAATATTTGGCCACCTCTGAGTTTACAGTTTGGGATGATTCCAAACTGTGTCCAATTGGTTTTTCTAGTACTACACGGCTGAATGAGTTCAGACAGCCGCCCGCATGAAGGCCTTCGCAGATGGTTCCGTATATGGATGCTGATGTTGAAAAGTAAAACAGGCGGTTAGCATTGGTATTACTGTCGAGTTCGGAACGAAGCTCTGAATATGCTTCATGGTCGCTAAAGTCAAAGCTTAAAAACTTAATCTTCTCGAGAAATGCACAGAGTTTATCCTCGTATAATTCATTTTCTGGGGTATAAGTTTTTAAGTTTTTTTCAGTTATATCAATCGCAGTTGGATGAGAGGTATCCCGGGCAAGACTGTAAATTTTTGTATCTGGCAGTAACAGGTTGGCACAGTCTAGCTGATAAAGGGCAGGGAAGAGCTTTCTTTGTGCCAGATCTCCCAAACCGCCAAATAGCACGATGTTGCAAACTTTTTCAGCTAAATTCATGGCATTTACCTGTTCAGAAATTACATAAACAAGATCACAATTGTTTATCAAGCCTTATTGGTTATATCAATAAATTGAGCGCTCTGCACGCTCCAATAAAAAGTTGTTTGTTGTATTTCGTTAGGTCAATTTTTTATGGGCCCTTTTGATTGTGAAGTTATGTTTCAAGTTGGTGCTTTTTGTTTTTGCGCTGCAATATGAGAGTGCATAAAATTTTGGTCAAATAAACTATTTATGAGGTTTTTTATTGTTAATTGTCTGAAAATTAAGCTTATTTTAATTTTGGCATTAAGTTTGTATTTTCTTTTGTGTCCGTACCCTTGTC
>JBOEGV010000101.1:0-11175 GCA_050633605.1 Neptuniibacter sp.
CCACATACTGACGCAGCTCTTTAGGGCCTAAGGCACAGTTCAAACCCACTGAAATGGGTTTAGCGTGACGAACAGAGTTCCAGAAGGCTTCAGTCGTCTGGCCGGAAAGCGTACGGCCAGAGGCATCCGTAATGGTACCGGAGATCATTACCGGCAGACGGATGTCATTTTCTTCGAAATAGGTTTCTACTGCGTAGATAGCAGCTTTAGCGTTCAACGTATCAAAGATGGTTTCGATCAGAATGATATCGGATCCACCTTCAATCAAACCATCAAGGGATTCGGTGTAGGCCTCAACCAGCGCATTAAAGGTGACGTTACGATACGCAGGGTCATTTACATCAGGAGATATAGAGCAGGTACGGTTAGTTGGGCCCAGTACCCCGGCTACATAGCGTGGACGATCCGGCGTTCGGGCTGTGACCTCATCACAAGCCTGACGCGCCAGTTTTGCTGCCTCAACGTTAATCTCACGGCTGAGTGATTCCATCTCGTAATCAGCCATGGCGATCTGAGTCGCGTTAAAGGTGTTGGTCTCGATGATATCGGCACCGGCCAGCAGGTACTCTTTATGGATCGCTTTGATGATCTCAGGTTTGCTCAGTACCAGGAGGTCGTTATTGCCCTTAACCTCGATATGCCAGTCAGAAAAACGTTCGCCACGGTAATCTGCTTCTTCCAGCTTGTAATCCTGAATCATGGTGCCCATACCACCATCAAGAATCATGATGCGGTTTTTAAGGCTTTCGGAAAGGATTTTGGTAAGCGTATTATCGGTCACTGCAATCTACCTGACTATCGAATGAGAAATAAAAAAGAGCGCTATTGTAAATCAAAAGCTTAGAGTTGTGTGTGAGGAAAGTTAATGTCTTGATGAGCGAGCTTCAATTAGGCTGGGTTACTACGCGAGAGGACTCTTTCTTGTGCTAAAGAATAGTGTGATATGCCTTAAAATTACGGGCAATAATGGTAGAATTGTCGGCCCTGATGGAGCTGTATATACAATTAATAATTCTTTGGTTAATTTTTGCGGCTAAATCTAGTATTATGTGCGCCGCAAAAAAGCTGGAAGTTAAACCAGCGGATAAAAACAGAGGCTATAGCGGGATACAATCTCGTAAATAGTGGCGTTAGTGTCTATTGATATTGAGACCATCGATATTTTTAGACACTGGGGAAGCCGGGAAACCCCTGGTATAGATGAGCAAACGCAGGTTTTATTTTTATGCTGCAGACAATGTTGAAGTGCAAGCTTCACCGAGTAACAGTTACACACGCAGAACTTCACTATGAAGGTTCCTGTGCAATTGACGGTGTATTGCTTGATAAATCAGGCATTCGTGAATACGAACTGATTCACATTTACAATATTAACAATGGCGAACGTTTCACTACGTACGCGATTCGTGCCGAAGAAAACAGCGGCATAATTTCCGTTAATGGTGCAGCTGCACACAAAGCAAGTAAAGGTGATCTTCTCATCATTGCTTCTTATGTACAGTTGGATGAGAAAGAAGTTGACGAACACCAACCAACGCTTTGCTACTTTGAAAATGCAAAAGCTGATGGTGGCGTGGGCGCAACTGATGAAGAGCTGCATCAGCGTAACGTGCTTACAGGTGTGAAACAGGCAATTCCTGTTCAGCCAAAAGATATTTGATATCTGAGATGAATTACTGAAAAGCCACCCATATGGGTGGCTTTTTTTTGCTTGAATGCGCTGATCAGCTAAATGCGTCTGCTAGTTTTTGGTAACTTTCATAACGTTTCTGGAAGTTATAGGTTACGGCAACTGCCATAACCTCATCGACATCATAGTAATTTGCCTGCTGCTCCAGTGTTGCCCGACACTCGGCAGGTGTACCCGTGACCATACTGTCACGTGTGACATCAAAATATTCCTGATCCGAAAGGGGCAGCTTTTTATACAGGTCCATACATTCTTCCGGTGGTTTAATTCCTTCGCGAATACCATGCCTGTGGGCTTGCACCTTCCAATAGGTATGGGAAGCGGCCAGTAGTTTGGCTTCTTCAGCAGTATCTGCACAGATGACTGCACTTGAGATCATAGCTTGAGGTGTTGTGACCTGTGAGTTTGGGCGTGGCCGGAACATCTTCCGATAGCGCTGGATGATATCCGCCGGGCGGTCATGGGTGCCTATAAACAGCGCAAGAACAAACCCGAGCCCCATGGTACCGGCCAGTTCGATACTGCCGTCACTGGATCCTAACGTCCATATTTCGGGTTGACCAACACCGTTTGGTGTTGTTTGTAGGCCTGTGAAAGGACTGTTTTCCGGTGTCCGCTCGTCGATAAAACCAGTCAACGCTTCCAGAAGATAAGGGAAGTGCTGTGGTTCCCCTGGATAATTAGGGTAGGCCAGCGCCATGGTAGATTGCTCTGCTCCACCCGGGGCGCGACCCACGCCCAGATCGATTCTGCCGGGGAAAAAGGCTTCCAGGGTGCGAAACACTTCAGCTACTTTGTATGGGCTGTAATGGGATAGCATGACGCCACCGCTGCCAACCCGAATATTATGGGTATGAGCAGCAATCTGGCCGATTACAATTTCCGGCGCTGGGCTGGCGTAGGAAGGCGTCGCGTGGTGCTCGGCGATCCAGTAACGTTCGTAACCCATTTCGTCAGCCAGTTGTGCCAGTTTCACTGTGTCATTTAGCGCATCCGCCTGTGTTTTTCCGTCATGCACCGGTGACTGGTCTACGATGCTTAGCTTCAGGTTGCTCATAGATTTATACCTGCTACTGCGTGTTCTGCGATGGCTGAATCCTGTTCAGCGGAAGCACCGGAGATGCCAATAGCACCTACCTGAATTCCCTCAACCGTGATGGGCAGACCACCTGGGAAACCGATCAGGCCACCATTGGACTGGTCCATACCTGTCAGTTTCTCTTCGCGGATAAGTTCACCAAAGGTACCGGAGGGAAGAGGGAAGAGAGTTGAGGTTCTGGCTTTGGATATTGCTACGTCAACTGACCCCAGAAATGCATTGTCCATGCGTGCGAAAGACTTCAGGTGAGCCCCGCTGTCAGTAACTGCAATACAGACATTAACGCCGAGTTCTTCGGCTTTCTCTATAGCTCTTGTGATCATTTGGTTCGCAAGAATAAGGGACATGTTATTCATCAGTTCTCTTCCATCTTTTTCATACGGTATGCAAGGGTTGGGCGGGAGATGCCAAGCACTCGGGCCGCTTCAGAAACGTTGCCGTTGGCTTTATCCAATGCATAATCCAGAAATTTTTGTTCGATATCTTCAAGTGATTCGCACGCGCCGAGAGCGGATTCAATCCAGTCAGATGATTCGTTTTGAATCTTTTCATCGTTCACATCAACCAGATGTCCATCGGCTGACAGGGTTTGAGTAGCATTAAATCCCAGAGACGGAAACAGAGAAGAGGCGCTTATCTCCTCGCCGTTATCGGTCAGGATCAAAGCTCGTTCAATCAGGTTCTCAAGCTCACGTACATTGCCGGGCCATTCGTATTTCATCATCGCCTGCATGGCTAAGCCAGACAGCCCTGCAGTGCGTTTACTGTAGTAAGCATGGTATTTTTCCAGAAAATGTTCGATCAGCATCGGCAGATCTTCCGGGCGCTCACGCAGAGGCGGAATAGTGATGGGATAAACGTTCAAACGGTAGTACAGGTCAGCACGAAAACGACCTTCTTTAACCGCATCTTCAAGCGATTCGTTGGTGGCCGCCACCACTCGAACATCGATATTACGGGTTTGGCTATCACCTACACGTTCCAGTTCACCTTCCTGTAACACGCGTAACAGTGCCGCCTGAGCGCGCGGTGAAAGTTCAATCACCTCATCCAGAAAAATTGTACCCATATGGGCGCGTTCAAATTTCCCAGGGCGCGATTGAGTTGCACCGGTAAAGGCGCCTTTTTCAACACCAAAGAGTTCAGATTCAATCAAGTCAGGTGGAATAGCGGCACAGTTCACCGCAACAAATTTGTTGTCATTACGTTTACTGGCATCGTGAATCGCACGGGCAACCAGCTCTTTACCTACACCGGTTTCACCCAGCAGAAGTACTGTTACATTGGCTTCTGCAGCGCGATTTGCCAGCTTACATATTTGCTGATAGCCAGGAGACTGTCCACGGAAGTTACCCAGCGTGGATTTTTTATCTACCTTATGACGCAGTACCGAAATCTGGGATTGCAGTTCATACAACTCCTCAATTACGGAAGAACGGCGGAAATACTCGCGGTAGGAATCAGCATCCTCCCATTCTTCAGCAGGCTTACCGACAATCAGGCAGGAACTGTCGCCGCTACCCCGGCAAGTAATCTCTTTGAACAGGATCTCACGTCCAAGTAGTGCAGAAGTAAAGGCACTCGCTTGTCCGATCAGGCTCCAACAAACCGGCTCGTTCAAAATGCCGAGTTCAGTCAGAAACATCTCAGCTTCGTAAGAATCATGCATTACATATTCTGCGTAAAAGTGCCCGCTCTCCTGATCAACTTCCAGACGTTGTTCATCAATACGAACCATGCCTTTGAGTGAGTGCAGGCCAAAGCCGGTTCGGATCAGGTCATGAGGGTCTTTGGAATTACTCAGGCGCAGGGCGAGCTGGGCATCCTTTTTACCCATGCTGTAACCTAGGCGCATAAAGAAACCCTTGGCGCGTTCCTGTCCCAGTGTATCAATTTGCTCCTTGCGGAACTCAGCAAGGGCAATGAGTTGCAGCAACAACATTCTTTGTTCATCAAACCAGATCTGACCATCACCTTCTTTAAAACGGATCTGTTGAAAAAGTTGTTGTTCTAGTGGCAAGCTGAACGCGTCCATTTGGTGAACTCCGAAATCTTTTAATTGATTTTATTAGATCTCGTATACTAAATTTAGAGTTAAATTTGAGAAGTTAAATCCTAAATATGGGATTATAAGAAATGGACTACCATAATCTTTATCTTTTCGTGAAAGTCATTGAGCGGGGCAGTTACATCGCAGCCGCTCAGGAGCTGAGCATTCCTACGTCCACATTAAGCCGAAGAATCCAGCATCTGGAAGAGCAACTGGGTTATCAGTTGCTATATCGCAGTGCCCGAAAACTTTCACTGACCGAAGCGGGTGCTTTGTTCTATCGACGCTGCCAACCGCTGTATGATGAGCTTGTAGAAGCAACAGAAGGCCTTGAAGGAGAGCTAACCTCACCAAAAGGCAGTTTAAAGGTAACCGCGCCAATCAGTCTCGCGAATGAACTGTTAAACCCATGGTTCTTTGAATTTATGGAGCAGAACCCCGGTATCGATCTGGACCTGTTGCTGGTGAACCGCAATATCGATCTGAAAGAAGAGGGTGTTGATATCGCCTTCCGAATCGGAGAAATACATATCCCAGACTGGATCGCGAGAGATATGTTTACCTCTACTTTCAGCCTTTGTGCTAGCCCTGCATTGGTATCAGAGCGGGGTGAACTCTCATCATTGGATGACCTGAATAACTATCCGTTAATTGTTTCCCGTCGTACGCCAGAATGGAATTTCTATGGTCAGCAGGATGAGGTTCATAAATTCAGAGGCAAACCTCGTCTGACCTTTGATGAACTGCGTGGAGCTGTAGAGGCCGCAGAAGCCGGTATTGGTATAGCCAATCTGCCGGACTATGCTGTGGGTGAAGCACTTACAATGGGGCGGCTGGTTACGGTACTGCCGGAGTACCGGCCTTTTGATCGAGAGGTAAAAATGGTTTATCCCCACCGACAGTATCTGCCTGCCAAAGTCCGTCTGTTTATCAGCTTTATTATGAGTAAAGTAGAAGAGGAGAGAGCGGCCTTTTCTGCCTGAGCTTTATACGCTTTTAGATCCGTGTCATTACTTCTCTTATCTGTCTTGCAAGCGCTTTATATAGCAGGTACATTGGCGCGCAAAGTTTGTTGTTTAATCGGCAACAAATTTACTGTTAATTAAATCATTAGGAGTCGCGCGTGGAACTCGCATGTCTTGACCTTGAAGGTGTACTGATCCCGGAAATCTGGATCGCTTTTGCTGAAGAAACTGGTATTGAAGAGCTGAAAGCGACTACACGTGATATTCCATGCTACGACGAACTGATGCAGCAGCGTCTGCGTATTCTGGACGAGCATGGCCTTAAACTGCCACAGATTCAGGAAACTATCAGCAAACTGGAACCTCTGGAAGGTGCCGTTGAGTTTGTTAACTGGTTGCGTGAGCGTTTTCAGGTAGTGATTCTGTCAGATACTTTCTACGAATTCTCACAGCCACTGATGCGCCAGTTGGGTTTCCCAACTCTGCTGTGCCACAAGCTGGAAGTAAACGAAGAAGGTCGTATTACTGACTACACACTGCGTCAGAAAGATCCTAAGCGCCAGTCTGTTCGTGCATTCCAACTGCTGAACTACCGCGTAATCTCTGCGGGTGACTCTTACAATGACACAACTATGCTGAAGCAAGCGGAAGCAGGTATTCTGTTCCACGCTCCAGATAATGTTATTGCTGAATTCCCACAGTTCCCGGCAGTACACACATATGAAGACCTGAAGAAAGAGTTCATCAAAGCGAGTAACCGCGACCTGACTCTGTAAGTTTCAGTTTCTTTTCATAAAAAAAGCGATCCCCTAGGGCATCGCTTTTTTTGTGTCTGATCATTATCAAGTTGGACCGATTAAAGGCTATCCGCAGGTGCACCTTCATCACATTTTTTGCACTTCAGTTCAAATCCCAACATTGAGTAACGGCCTTTCTGCGTTGTAACCCAGGGACGAACAGTCCAGGGCGGATTGTGCCGAACGTGTTGGAAGTGGCCACAGTTCAGCTCTGCAACCCAGTGCTCTTCCTCATCTTTGTGATAACCGGTGATGGCTTGTTTCATAGCTGGTTTGACTTACTGATCACCCCAGATCTTTTTCGCAGCGGCAGCAGCACGTAGCTTGTCTTTTTTACTCATGCGTTTGCCTTTGACGGGGGCTTTGCCTTTCTGTTCGCGTACTTCTAAGGGTACAAAACTGTCGCGTTCAAAACCTTTAATCTGTTCTTTGGGCAGCTGCTGTTTGATGCGTTTTTCTATCACTTTAAAGTGGCTGTCATTTTCATGATCGATAAACGACAGGGCCAATCCTACTTCCCCTGCACGGCCGGTACGGCCAATTCGGTGAACATAGTCTGAAGGTGAGCGGGGCAGATCATAGTTAAGTACACAGGGCAGGTTAGGGATATCAATACCACGTGCAGCCAGGTCAGTCGCTACCAGAATTCGGCATCTTCCAGATTTGAAGTCAGCCAATGCAGCGCTACGTTCACTCTGGCTAAGGTCCCCATGCAGCGCCTGCGCGGGTATATCGGAACGGGAAAGTTTAAGAATGACATTGTTAGCCGTACGTTTGCTGGCAACAAAAATCAGTACCTGTTTCCAGTTTTCTGTTTTTAACAGATGCTTCAGCAGCATGGTACGGTTGGTGCGGTCGACTTCAATGGCTCGTTGTTCCAGCTGCTCAGGAATGGTGGCTTCCTGTTTGATGGAGATCTCTACCGGATCAATCAGTAATTCATCTGTAAGAGCGCGAACGCTTTGTGGGAAGGTTGCAGAGAAAAGCAGATTCTGGCGCTGCTCTGGCAGTTCTTCCAGAATATCATCCAGCTCATCAGCAAAACCCAGATCCAGCATGCGGTCTGCTTCATCCAATACCAGCGTATGCACTGCACGCAGATCGATGGCATTACGCTTAAACAGATCGATCAAACGCCCCGGTGTTGCCACAACTATGTCACAGCCACCTCGCATTGCTTGCATCTGAGTATTAATTGAAACACCGCCATATACTGCCAGAGATTTAAACTTTCTCGGGAAGTATTTGGCATACTGTTGCACCGCTTCCTCAACCTGAACGGCCAACTCACGGGTTGGCACTAAGACCAGAACATGAGCTAAGTTACCGCGAGGGGGGATACCCTCTTTCATTCGTTCGAGAATCGGCAATACAAACCCGGCCGTTTTGCCCGAACCGGTCTCCGCAGCAGCCAGCAGATCATTCCCTTCAAGCGTGGGCGGAATCGCTTTTTCCTGTACGGGAGTTGGCTGTTCATAACCCAGATCAGTCAGGGCATCTAACAAAAAGCCGGAAAGGCCAAGGGCGGAAAAGGACATAAAAAGGTGGGTGCTCAATGATCTAATTAAAGCAGCGTATTGTACGTGAATTGGCAGGGAATAGCGGCTTGTTTCTTCAACAGCGTTTTATTACAGCACAAATCATGTAATCTGAAACGCTTCCGATCACGTAAGCGCAGTTTGCCTGAACGGCATCGGAATTTTTAAATCAGCCCATTAGAGATTTAAGCATGAATGCACTACTACTGGTTGCCCATGGCAGCCGCAGAGCCCAATCCAATGATGAAGTTACAGCCTTAGCTAAGAAGCTAAGCGGGCGTTGCTCAGAAACTTACGAGATTGTGCACTCGGCTTTTCTGGAACTGGCTGATCCCCTTATCCCGGAGGGAATTCGTAAATGTGTAGAAGATGGGGCAGGTACAGTGGTAGTGCTGCCTTACTTTTTGAATTCTGGACGTCATGTAACTGAAGATATCCCGAATATCGTTAACCGTACCAGAAACTCCTATCCGGGTGTTGAGATCCGGATCGCTTCCCATCTAGGCGCATCAGAACTGATGACTGATCTGTTAATCACTACGGCAAATGATGCGATCAATACTTAACTGACGATGGATTTGCTGTTTTTGAGCACCTACTTATTCCAAGGTTTTTGTCGGTAAATTGTGTGGCTATTTAATGGTATTAGCTTAATAACCAACTATACAACTCAAGAATAAGACAGTTACCTAACCCGTTTAATGGTGTTGCCGAATGAGTAATCAGATTTCAGCTGTTGCCTCTAAGGCCATTCGCGGCTTGAAAAATAAGCTGGCGATGATGAAGCGTATCCGGGAAATGCGTCAATCTAAAAAGTCTGACGGAACGGTTGAAGAGAAAAAACAGATCAAAAATAAACTTGCCTCTTTAGCCAGGAAAATGAAACAGCAAGGTAATTAAAAAGTTGTACCATTATGGTCTCTTGCATCGGAGAGGCATCAATCACTTTATTCATTTAGTTCTGAGAAAAGACTCATCCTAAGGCTAACTGCTCATGTTGAGGTTGAAATTCATATCGTCTCTCATTCGGGGCTTCTGATCTCATGATCGATCTGCTGATGACGGTTTCCAAGAGTGCCACGCAGCCATAAGGTTGATAGCTGCTGAAGCGCAAAGGTAGTAAAACAGACTTACTCGTGTGTTTTAGCAGTGCTATAATCTGCCTTCACTTAGCTAATATCAGCAGGGGGCGTTTTCATGATTGTTATCCGTATTTCACAGGCCCGTGTTCAGGCTTAACGCGCTTTTTGATCTGCCTTAGTAGGACTTGTAAGCGCCTACCCTCTATACCCGGTCTGTATCCGGGGTTCCGTTGAATCCCGATAGTTTCGGCATGCCCAATATGGCGCGTGCTGCTTCTTAATGCATGTTTGGGATAACAGCAATGCAGATTCAAAACCTTCATGATTTAGGCTGGGACCATTTCTTCCAGTCACAGCTCGATTTAGATTTATTAACTACACAACTGCCTTTTCGCGTCTTCGCAGTTCATCGTAACCTGATTGAGTGCGTTGGACTGGACGCTGAATATCACGTAAAGCAGATCCAACTTTCAACCTATCCTTGGCGGAATGACCTTCCTGAAGACCATCCCACCGTGGGAGACTGGTTGATGCTTGACCACAACTTCGAACCTCAGCTGCTACTGGAGCGAAAAACCCGTATCCAGCGCAGGGCTGCAGGCAAAGATGCTTGGATGCAGATGATCGCTGCAAATATCGATACTCTGTTTATCACGACCTCCTGTAATGATGATTTTAACCTCAATCGTATAGAACGTTATTTGTCGATTGCGGCGGAATCGGGCATACATTGTGTATTGGTGCTGAGCAAAATTGATCTGTGCGACGATCCCGCTGTGTATACACATGAGTTGGCGGCCAGTCATCCGGATCTTGCAGTAGAGTTAGTAGATGCGACTAGTGCTGTATCAATCAGCACGTTGGAAAAATGGATAGGCTCAGGTCAGACCGTTGCCTTAGTGGGCTCATCTGGGGTCGGTAAATCTACCATCACCAATGGTCTGATGGGCAGTGAAGATCAATCCACCGCAGCGATCCGCAGCAGCGACAGTAAAGGTCGGCATACCACCACATCAAGGAGCTTGCACTGTCTGCCGTCAGGCGGTTTGCTGCTGGATACACCTGGAATGCGAGAGTTGCAGATTGTAGATAGCGAAGAAGGGATAAAAAATGCTTTTAATGATATCAACGAACTGGCGCAGGGCTGCCGTTTTAAGAACTGTCAGCATAACGGCGAACCGGGGTGCGCTGTTGTTAACGCAGTCAACACGGGAATTCTTGATCAAAGACGGTTAGAAAATTATCAGAAACTGCTGGCAGAACAGCTGCGAAACAGCGCAACGATCGCAGAACGACGTCAGGCTGATAAAGCCTTAGGGCGTTTTTACAAGGACGCACTGCAAAGTGCTAAACGCTTCAAATCGAGGGAGTAGAAAAATACAGAGGGCTAACAATTAAAGATCGGTACAAAATAATTTGCACCGATCTTTTTACCGATCTTGATTCATTGCTATAAATAAGTTTCTGATCTTCTCAATCCGTTTTCGGTTCACGCCAAAATCAGAATGGCCCACTCTGGATGCTGAGCGAACATGGATCACTGTTTCATCCGGTGTTATTTCCAGTATCAGAAACTCAACATCGTCGACAAAACGTAAAAACAGGGAAACAAACTCCGCTCTGATATAGTTATCTTCAGTCTGCGTAACGGTGGTTCTAGCCGACTCACTTAGGATCTTCAAAAGTGTGTTTTTTGCGGTTGATCTCGAACCTGTCGCTTTAATTGGCTCAATAAAATGTGCTTCGTCCCCAGAATGACTGCTTACGCAGTTAGGTGAAGAAGGGCATGGCAGTAACTGACCGTTCTCAATCCCTAATCTTGGCATTGTTCCAGAGCATCCGCTTAAAAGTAATAGACACAGTAAAGCGGTGAGGTTTGGTTTTTTCAAGGGGTTTTCCAAGGTGTATGTTAGTTTTTTCTGAAAAACGCTTTTAAAGGATACAAAAGCTGACC
>JBOEGV010000102.1:0-24457 GCA_050633605.1 Neptuniibacter sp.
ATATCCGTGATTACCGCATTAAACAGTTAAATGGCACCGGCCTTGAGCCGGTTTTCCCGCTTTGGGGAGAAGCAACTGATCAGCTTGGAAGGAAAATGATTGCTGGTGGTCTGAAAACGGTCATTACTTGTGTCGATCCAAAACAACTTGATCCTTCATTCGTAGGTCGGGAATACACAGAGCAATTTCTAATCGATCTACCTGATTCTGTTGATCCATGTGGTGAAAACGGAGAATTCCATAGCTTTGTTTACGATGCCCCGATCTTTAAACAGCCTATTGATGTGAAAGTGACTGAGATTGTAGAGCGCGAAGGTTTTGTGTTTGCCGATGTGGTTTGGAATCAAGGCAAAGGCTGAGAACATCCTACTCAATCAATGAATTTTCAGGCCCCAAAATTATCCAGGCTGATAACGTTCATAATGGTGAAAGAGGGAAAAGCAGATAATTACGAGTCCTTGAACCTAGGTATGTTTTGAGCAGAGCATAATTGCAACCACAAATGACAAACTCTAGTTAAAATCAGGCAAAGGTTGTAGAGGTCAATTTCCAGTTATCAATAGTATTCGTCGATAAAATGATGCTTTCAGGAAACTATTCTGTGCAGGGCCGATAAACCTGGAAATGCCAAGTATTTTTCCATACAGGTCTAATAATCTACCCGCCCACGATTCTTTTTTATTTGCCCTCGTTTGTTTTTCTTATCCATACGCTTTCTTTGGGAACTGCGTGTTGGTTTGGTCGCGCGTCTGGCTTTTTGGGTGCGCGTAGCATCAAGAATCAGTGCCTTAAGGCGCTCTAAAGCATCTTCTTTGTTACGTTCCAATTCCCGATATTTTTGGGCTTTGATAATGATTATGCCATCTGAGTTGATACGTTGATCACTGACAGATAATAATCGTTCTTTATAATAATCGGGTAGGGAAGAGCGTTGGACATCGAACCTTAGGTGGATGGCATTGGAAACCTTATTTACGTTCTGGCCTCCGGCTCCCTGAGCCCTGATGGCATTCATTTCAATTTCTGAATCGGGTATAGAGACGTTGCTGGAAATTTCTAGCATGTGTTGATCCTGAGAGTGAAGTAGTTCCAGCCAATTAGGAGGTATTATCTTTAGTTTACGTGATCCTGCAAAGACTTGTTTCAGGCGAGATCAAAGAGAAGAATAAAAGCCACTGTCAGAAACAATGGCCTGTAAAATCTATTAAACTCATTTTTAATATGTAGATCAACTACTCATCCAGATCATAATCATCAAAGACATCCTGTATATCGCGCATCAACTCTTGCTCCTCTCGCATGGCTTCCAGACGTCTTCTCTTTGCTGGGTTAATTCCATTTTTTTGATAAATAGTTGAATCAGATGGTGCTTCGCCTGTCTCTTCTTCCGCGACGTATTCATCAATATCAATACTGATATTTGGTTTATCCCCTGTTTGGCGCTGCTCGCTCATAATCAGACCTCTCTACCAGGTTACAAAGCCTACTGCCTGATTATGGTACAGATTTCAAAATTGGAAAGTTGTAAAAAAGGATAATGTGAAAAGTATCAAAATTTTCACATCAAAGAGCAGGGTAATTGCTTTTATTTTGTGGTTATTAGTTAGGTGTTTTCATGTTGAAAAAATCGTTGATTAAACTCAAGTATTGGTCGGTTAGTCTTTACAGCCTATGCTTTAGTGTAATAATTTTGTTTTGTTGCAGTGCAATAATTAGTAAGATAGAAAAGGTCTAAAGAGGAAATCGCTGTGTCCACTAAGTACCTGAAACGTTTTTTTAAACCATCATCCATTGCAGTCTTTGGCGCATCTGAGCGCGAAAATAGTATGGGTGGCGTGGTGCTGAAAAATCTCCAGGAGAGTGGATTCAAAGGTTCAATGTACGCGATTAACTCCCAGGGTTATGAGTCTGTGCATGGTGTTTCATGCTATTCCTGTTTGCCAGAATTACCGGAAATGCCGGATCTGGCGATTATCTGCTCACCGCCTGAAACCGTTCCAGACATCATTCGTGCACTAGGTGCAAGTATGGTCAAAGCTGCGATGATCCTCAGTGGCGGCATCTCAATTAAAGCTGGTGAAAGCGTCAACCTCTGTGATCAGGTCAGAGAAGCGGCTAAACCATACGGTATTCGTGTTTTAGGACCGGATTGCATGGGCATGTTGGTGCCTGGTCATAACATGAATGCCAGCTATTCCCACTTAAATATTGAGAAAGGCAAAGTCGCTTATATTGGCCAGTCTGGTACTTTGGGTACTGCAATGATTGACTGGGCAACAGGACAAGAGATTGGTTTTTCTCACTTTCTTACCCTTGGTGCTGGTGCGGATGTAGATCTACCTTCGGTAATCGATTATTTAGCGCAGGACCCCTATACCCACGCTATATTGCTTCAGATTAACCGTGTGGATGGTTCTGCAAGAGATTTTCTCTCTGCCGTGCGTTCGGCCTCACGTAACAAATTGGTATTGGTGCTAAAAAACGACACCTTTGTGGGCGAACAGTCCGGAACTGAACTGGCACCGGGTATCTATGATGATGATCAGGTTTACGACGCTGCTTTAAGGCGTGCGGGTGTTGTCCGGGTGGAAACATCTGACGAGCTGTTTAACGCACTGGAAACTCTCTCACGTATGAAACCTATGCGGGGTGAGCGTCTGGCCATTTTGTGTAACGGCATGGGCCCGAATGCGTTAGCAACCGAAAGGCTGCTGAATAAACAGGGTAAATTATCTGAGCTGACAGAAGAGAGTATAGAGCAGCTAGCTGAATTTATGCCGCAGCGCTGGAATCGAAGCAATCCGGTAGATCTGGATGCAACTGCAGATCCTGAGCGTTTCTCTAAGGCAGTCCGGATTCTTACCAAAGACCAAAACGTAGATGCGGTTTTGGTCCTGCATGCCCCGACGCGTCTTGCACCTGCCGTTGAGACGGCAGATCGGGTTATTGAGGTAGCAAAGAAAACCCCCAGAAATGTTCTGACTTGTTGGATGGGAAGGGCTACGGCAATTGAGGCCAGGAATCATTGTAACGCTGCTGGTATTTCAACTTTTCTGACTCCAGAAGAGTCGGTTGATGCATTTATGTATATGGTGGAGTTTCACCGTAATCAGGTGGTGATGCGTCAGACTCCACCTCCTTACATTGAACAACATACGCCCAACCATATCCGTGCGCGGGACCTCGTCCAGACAGCGCTTGAGCAGGGGCGGGATTATCTGACCCATGAAGAAACTTTTAACCTTCTGGGTCTCTATGATCTGCCGGTTTCCAGTACCTATTACTGCCATGATCTTGAAGAGGTCACAGCGAAAGCAAGGAACATTGAAAACTCGGTACAGATCAAGGCATTGCACACTAACAATGTCTATCCGTTTTCATACGATACAGACGGACAGCAACGCTGGAAGGATATAGTTCAGGATCTGTTCTCCGGTTCGGAAATTGAGCACGCCACGACTCAGTTGTCATACAGAGTGGGTGAACGATTTGTTGAAAATGAGATGATGGGATTCTGCATTCAGCAGATGAAACGTGGCTTCCAGTCGCTTCAGATCAATGTTGGTATTACCCGTGACCCAACTTTTGGCCCGGTCATTCTGTTTGGTACCGGTGGGCATACAGCTGATGTACTGGCCGACCGGCACGCTATGTTGCCGCCGTTGAACCTGGCACTGGCTTCCGAGCTGATTAGTCATTCAAGGATATGGAATATTCTTGAAGAGAACAGTTACCGTCCTGAACAGGATAAACAGCAGATATGTAAGCTGCTGTTGAAACTATCAGAGATTATTGTGGATCTGCCGCATCTGAAATGTCTTGAAATTAACCCGTTGTTGGTGAACAAGAGCGGTTTGCTGATTACGGATGCTACGATATCCCTGTCTGAAGAGCCGGGATGTTTGTCTATTTCACCATACCCTGAGCATCTGAGCGAAGAAATTGTGCTCAAACGTTCGGGTAGAAAGGGCATTATGCGTGCAATCAGAGGTGAGGATGAGCCCAATCACCTGGAGTTCTACAACAAACTCAGCCCGCAATCTATACGTCTACGTTATTTCTATAGCCGTGGTGTGCCAAGTCATCAGGAATTGGCTAACTGGACCCAGATTGATTATGACCGTGAAATGGCGTTCATAATTTCTGTCCCTCGTCCTGATGAGGAAGGGGTTGAAACGCTTGGAGTCGTTAGGGCAGTTACAGATGCCGATAATGTTCGAGCTGAATTCAGTGTGGTTATCCGGGATGATCTTCAAGGTGAAGGTCTGGGTGTTGAGCTTATGAGAAAAATTGTTGATTACTGTAAAAGCCGTGGCACGCTTCAGATTATTGGTTCAACGTTGCCAAATAATAAAGGTATGCAAAATCTTGCTCAGAAGCTGGGCTTTGAAAATAACTACAACATTGAAGAAGATGTGGTGGATATGAAGATGATGCTAAACGAGCCTAAAGAAGATTGGCAACGTTTGCGGTTAAACGTGCAGCATTAGTCTGGAGCAGACCTTTTTAGTCTTTGTAACTCGGTTTCTCTACTCTGTTTTATTGTTGTTATGCGATGCGCAGGGAAGGAACGACGCGGATGTTAAGGTTGTTAAACAGTTTTTGGATCATTTGAGAAAGTAATAAGTGAAGAAACACAGTCAGTAAGCTAACTTATTTTGTTCTTCTAGATGATTGCGCATTTCTTTCGTATTAGAAAACTGGCTGTAAAAATTAATTACCTCATCAACGTTACTATGATGCCATTGAGCCAGGGTGGGGAAGCGCTTATCACCGAAAACACCAATCACTAAGGGTGCCAAATCTTGATTGATATTTTCTTCCAGTTTGAATTTGGTCAGATCTGTTAAATCGGCTTCCAGCATGCGGTATATTAAAATGGCACGCTTAAGCTTACCTGCAGCAGATAAGGTTTTGAGCTGACTGAAATGTTGTTTACTTTCATCTGGGAATATAGCCACCCACTGGTCGTTGAACCTTCTTAATTTCAAGATCGGGCCATCCTTCCTGTCCATCACAACATCGTAGCCTTGCTTTACTTGTTGGGCCGACATGACCCGGGAAGAAAAGTCTTTGGTTGTTAAATCCACATTGATTGCTAGGTACCTACTGGCTTTGATTGCATCAAAACTGAGCTTGGGGGCATTTGGGTATTTATGTGTAACGAAGCGTTTGAGCTCCGCTTCAAGAGCGAACACTTTCCTGAACTCGCGAATATAATCGAACAATAGATCAATGCCCCGTAACCTGGGTTCACAGGCGAGCATACCTTCTTGTTCACACTGCTGAATGATGGACTCTACGATGTTTTTCGCCGCGTGAGTATCGATCTCATCTGAGTACGAGTGTGGAGCCATCAGTATCAGAAAACTCAGAAATAATATTTTTCCTGATTTCATGAGGTGACAATCCTTATCATTTATAGCCTATTGATATTTCAGACAGTATTTTCTTTAAGAAGGCTCATTTTTGATTGGTGTACCTGTATTTTAAGGCTATTTCAGGCTGAAACTTTCTTAAAATAGTACCGCCTTTCAACGGACTTAGGCCCTGAGTGGCATAAGAAGGTTGAAGTGGCATTATGTTACAGAATTTTAGGAAGGGAAATGGTGCGGGGAGAGGATAATAGGATTATTGCTCCTCGGCGTCATCGTATAGTTCGTCATCTTCATAATCAGTTACATTTATATCAATCAGTTCTTCAGTATAATCTTCCATATTTTTTACCTTATTTATATTGTCATGTAAGCACTCTAAGCTTTCATAATTACTTTAATGCTACCGATTTTTTACAATATTATGACGTTGAGTTCAGCCTTTTCTGACTTAAAAAAACTCCCCGTGGTACCGGTGAATTTACCGTTATTTGAATCAAAGCATATTGACCTTTGGTTGTTAAGAATTGACCAGGTTCATCCTTATATCAGTGGTAATAAATGGTACAAACTTAAATACAACCTCTTGCACGCCCTTGAAAATGGTTACAAATCAGTTTTGAGCTTTGGGGGAGCTTATTCAAATCATATACATGCATTGGCTTGGGCGGCTAGGGAAGTGGGCCTGGAAAGTGTTGGCGTTATACGTGGTGAGCCTGAATATGCAGAGAATCCAACCTTAAGTGATGCTACTAACTGGGGAATGAAACTGCATTTTATGAACAGGAAGGATTATCGCCAACGGGATAACACAGCATTCAGATCTGAACTGATAATGTCGTTACCTGAGGAACTAAAGCCAACCTACCTGATCCCTGAAGGCGGCAGCAACGGACTGGCGGTAAAGGGGTGTAAAGAGATACTTCACGATGAGCTGATAGAACAGATAAAGCCGGACCAGATCATCCTTCCATGCGGTACTGGAGGGACACTTTCTGGTATTGCACTATCACAGCCAGATGTTCAGGTGTTGGGAATTCCGGTGCTGAAAAATTCAGAATTTCTCTATCAGGATATTCGGGCATTAATGGACTCTGCAAATGAAGAGGATCCCGGAAACTGGCAGTTGGATCTGGATGGGCACTTTGGAGGATACGGGAAATGCTCGGTTGAGCTGTTAACTTTTTTGAAAGAAATGGACACTCAGTTTGAGTTGCCTCTTGATCAGGTCTATACAGGTAAAATGATGTTACGTGTTATGCAGTTGGTTGAGCAGGGCAAAATACCCAACGGCAGTACAATTCTGGCAATTCATACCGGCGGGCTACAAGGTAGGCGTTCCGTATGTGATGCTAAAAAATAAGAGAATAAACAGCAGGATAGTGCCATAATCCTGATAATTACGAACCCTCTACACGGTGTGAAAATGGATTACTTTCGGAATATTGGTCTGATCGGTCGTTTAGGTAGTAAGTCAGTAATTGATACTTTGAAACATCTGGTCAAATTTCTGGGTGAGAGGGGACTTAATACCATACTGGACGAGAAAATTGCTCAGGTCATGCCCGGGCATGGACAGCAGACCAGTAAACAGAAGATGATGGGTGAGATTTGTGACCTTGTCATTGTTGTGGGTGGCGATGGCAGCCTTTTAGGTGCCGCACGTTCACTGGCACAATATCATGTGCCTGTTTTAGGGGTGAACCGTGGTAATCTGGGCTTCCTTACTGATATCTCACCACATGAAATTGAAGAAAAGGTTTCTGAAGTACTGGAAGGAAAATACACGGTTGATAGCCGTTTCCTCCTGGATGTTATTGTAAAGCGTGATGGTGTGCCTATTGCGGAAGCTACAGCGTTAAACGATTGTGTGCTTCACCCCGGTAAAGCCGCTCGTATGATTGAGTTTGAGCTGTATATCGAAGGTCAGTTTGTTTATACACAGAAATCAGATGGTTTGATTATATCGACCCCGACCGGTTCGACCGCATATTCACTATCAGGTGGCGGGCCAATCATGCATCCCAAACTGGACGCTCTGGTATTGGTGCCAATGTTCCCTCATACCTTATCCAGCCGTCCTATCGTTGTTAATGGTAATAGTGAACTGAAATTAGTAATCAGTTCAGATAACAGTGCTTACCCAACGGTATCATGTGATGGTCAGACGGATATAGCCTGTGCGCCAGGTGACACTATAACGGTGCATAAGAAACCTCATAAACTGAAGTTACTGCATCCGCTAAACTACGATTTTTACTCTACCTGCCGGGAAAAGCTTGGCTGGGGTACCAAGCTTGGAGAGTAATGTGGATAAGAAAGTTCAAGGCTACGACCTTATTGGTGACATCCATGGCTGTTCACTCAGTCTGGAACTGCTGTTATCTAAGATGGGATACACCAAAACAAATGGTGTGTATTCTCACCCGGAACGTCAGGTTATCTATCTGGGTGATATTGTTGACCGTGGGCCGCGCATCCGGGAAGCGCTTCACATAGTCCATGACATGGTCCAGGCGGGTCATGCACAAATAGTAATGGGTAATCACGAATACAATTACCTTTGTTATGTAACTGAAGGTAAAGAGGGTAGTGGCATGAGCTACCTTCGAGAGCACAGCCCGAGACACTTCCGGATATTAGCTGAAACGATTGAACAGCTAGAGGATTACCCTGAAGAACGTGAGATGTTTAATAATTGGATTCGTGAGATGCCAATGTATCTCGAGTTTGATAATTTCAGAGTGGTGCATGCATGTTGGCACCAGCGCTTAATCGAACGCTTTGAATATAATTATCCTGATCATGTCTTTGATGAAGAGTTTTTGCACCGTTCTTCTAAACGCGGCACATTCGAGTGGGCGCTGATTGATCGCTTGCTCAGAGGCACCCATTTGAGTTTACCAAATAGCGAAGTTATGGTGAGCAAGGATGGATATGAGCGCCGCTTTTTCAGAACTAAATTCTGGGCAGTGGAGCCAGAGCGTTATGGTGATGTTGTTTTTCAGCCTGATCCGCTTCCGGAGCATGTGGCACGATTAGCGCTGACAGATCAGGATTATAAGGACCTCCTTTATTACGGTCCTGAAGAAAAACTTTTGTTTATCGGTCATTACTGGAGAGAGGGTGAACCTTCCCCAATTACCCCAAATATAGCTTGTCTTGATTACAGTGCAGTTAAGTATGGCAAATTGGTGGCTTATCGGTTGGATGATGAGAAAACTATTCAGCCGGATAAGTTTATCTGGGTAGATGTACAAACAGAAATTGCGGATGTTGTAGGTTGCCGATGAACAGAGTGATTTCAGTGGCCCTGGATGAAGATCTGACTGAATTCACTGAGTTTCTCTGGAAAAATGAAATCCCCCACCGAGTCGTTGAACTGGAAGATTGCCAGGAATTGTGGATTTCTCATACGGTCAATGCTGAACAAATCCTCAAGATTTTCCGATTATGGCAAGGTGGCCATAACCTCTCTGAAATCAAAGTTGTCAGCCATACTCATGTCAGGCCCGGTTTTACAGAGATCGCAAAGCATGCTCCATTGACCGTCTCCATTGCTATTGCCAGCATATTTGTAAGCTTAATAACGGGTTTTGGTGCTAATAATGATCTATTAAGTCTATTCACTTTCACTGATTATCGTATTCATGGTGATAACTTATATGTCAGGGGTGTTGAGGCAAATTTCGAAACACTTGAAATCTGGCGCTTTTTTTCCCCGATGCTGATCCATTTCAGTGCCGTACATATCATCTTTAATCTGCTTTGGGTCTGGATTGTCGGAACTCGCATGGAAATCATGCAGGGTTATAAAGCTCTGTTGGGGCTGATTCTGTTTGCTGCGCTTATTTCAAATATTTCTCAGTATGTTGTAAGTGGCCCGATGTTCGGAGGCCTATCTGGCGTAGTGTTTGCCCTATTAGGTTATGCATGGTTATGGGATAAGAGGAATCCAGCTATCAGATTTGGATTGCCCCCAGCCCTTATGGGTTTCATGGTGGTTTGGTTGTTACTGGGATATCTGGGTGTTTTAGAAGGATTAGGGTTTGGTGCCATCGCCAACACTGCTCATTTGATGGGTTTGTTGGCTGGTCTTATTTTTGTGCCGATTGGCACATATCTCTACAAAAGGTAGAAAAATGAATGCCACATTGCTTTCACCCGAGTTAAACCATCAATATCAGAAGCAATTGCACTCGCTACCGGATGGAGTCCGAGGTGATTTTGTTTCGACTTCAATGGGCCCGGTGTGGGTAATGGAAGCAGGACCAGAAGATGCCCCGCCTTTAATTGCACTGCACGGGTTACACACTCCTGCACCATTTAATCTTGAGTTATTATGGCCTCTAACAAAACATTTTCGTGTTATCTCACCTGATATTCCAGGGCAGTCTGGAAAAACGCCCGGTATGGCCCCAGTCCCATCTCACCAAGCACATGCGCTTTGGTTGGAGCAGCTATTAGACACGATGGGGATTAAGTCGTGTCCAATGATTGGTTTGTCTTATGGTGGTGCAGTATTGCTGGATTACGCGGTATTGAATCCAGAAAGAATTACAGCCGCTTCACTAATCGTTCCCGCAGGTTTTTTTCGCCCGCTTTGGCGCCCTATTAAAAAATTATTTATGCCGCTGGTGGGTTTTAAACTGCACACTGATCGAATGCATTTTGATTCTTTGATGAAACCGTTAATGGGCGATAATTGGCCGGAGTTGGAGCAGTACTACTTTGCTACTTTTCTCGCTGGAATTCCCATGACTTTGGTTCCTCCAGGGCCATTTAAAGTAGAAAATCTGATGGATTTTAAGGCCCCTGTGCAGTTATTTGTTGCAGAGGATGATGTCTATTTTGCTCCAGATAAACAGGAGCAAAAAGCACGTTCTGCTCTTACCAATCTGACGGAAGTTCATCGCATTGACGACCTTCATATACCGAGTCCAAATAATCGAAGATTTATTCAGCAAGAGACATCGCGCTTTATGCTCAAGAATTCAGGTATGTGATAGACTATTTTTCAGTTTAGATAGACTCAGAGTATAAAGAGAAAATTCAATGAACTATGAAGAACTGATACAGGCAATGACGCCTGAAATGCATCAGTCCCTTAAACGTGCTGTCGAATTGGGTAAATGGCCAGATGGTCGGAAACTGACACCGGAACAGCGCGATATCTGTATGCGAGCAGTCATTGCATATGACCATGACAAAGTCGCTGAAGATCAAAGGGTTGGCTTTATCGATCGTACGAAACCAGATGGCTCGCAGCACGGTAAAGATCCTCTCGAGCCTGACACTATTAAGATTCTGACAGACGATAAAAACTGATGCAGCAACTTGCGTGCGGTGCGCTGAGTAAAATGCGTACTGAACTGGACAATAGTGTCCAGTATTTTCTCCCCGTAGGAGATCAGGAAATACATCTTAACCCTTTGATTGGAAAGCCTATTTCTTTGGTGTATCAAGGGGCGATTAATTGTACCCATTGTGGCCGTAAAACGAATAAAAGCTTTAACCAGGGTTACTGCTATCCTTGCTTTAAACGCTTGCCTCAATGTGATCAATGTATTGTTAAACCAGAACTCTGTCATTTTCACGAGGGCACCTGTCGAGATTCCTCCTGGGGTGAACAGTTCTGTTTTCAGGATCATTACGTTTATCTGGCTAATTCATCCGGAGTAAAAGTGGGTATTACCCGCGGTACTCAGATTCCTACCCGTTGGATTGATCAGGGCGCCGTTCAGACCCTGCCTATAATGCGAGTATCTACACGTCTTCAATCCGGTAAGGTGGAGCGCGTTCTGGGTGAGCATGTGGCGGATAAAACCAACTGGCGTAAGATGCTGAAAAATGAAGTAGACGATCTGAATCTGGCAGAAAAACGTGATCAGTTGTTGAGCGAATGTGCACAGGCCTTATCTGCTTTGGAGCAGGAGTATGGTCTCCAGGCTATTCAGCGTCTGCCAGAAGCAGAGCAGATTGAGATTAACTATCCGGTATTGAACTACCCTCAGAAGGTATCGTCTTTAAACTTTGATAAAACCCCCGAAGTTTCTGGTGTTCTGCAAGGCATCAAAGGCCAGTATCTGATTCTCGACACCGGGGTTATCAATATTCGTAAATTTACAGCGTATCAGGTTGCCGTAATCGCCTGATCCAGGATGAGAACATGTCCCAAGAGCCAAAAGTTATCTATCTGAAGGATTACAAGGTTCCTTCTTATAACATTGAAAGTACTGCACTTAAGTTTGAGCTATTTGAAGAAGAAACGCTGGTCTCTACTGAATTGATTGTTAAGCGCAATTCAGAATGTAAAGAGAGCACACCGCTGTTAGTGCTTTATGGTCATGAAGACGTTGAATTATGTGAAATTACCATTGATGGCAAGGTGTTGGCGGCTGCCGACTATCAACGTCAAGGCGAACTTCTGAGTATTGCAGGCCTTCCTGAAAGTTTTACCTTCACATCTCTGACTCGCATCCATCCTGAATCAAATACCGCTTTGGAAGGGCTGTATAAATCGGATGGCATGTTTTGTACCCAGTGTGAAGCAGAAGGCTTTCGCAGAATTACCTTCTTTCCGGACCGTCCGGATGTGATGTCGATCTACCGTACAACCATTGAAGCGGATAAAGATAAATATCCTGTTTTGCTTTCTAACGGTAATCTTGTCGATAAAGGTGAGAAAGAAAATGGTCGTCATTGGGTTGTTTGGGAAGACCCGTTCCTGAAACCCTCATATCTGTTCGCACTGGTTGCCGGTGATCTGCAACATATTGAAGATAGTTTCACGACCATGTCTGGTCGTGAGGTGAGTTTGCTGATTTATGCTGAAGAGAAAGATCTGGATAAGCTTGATTACGCCATGCAGTCCCTAAAAAATGCGATGAAATGGGATGAAGAGGTATATGGACGTGAATATGATCTGGATATTTATATGATCGTCGCCGTCGACTTCTTCAATATGGGAGCAATGGAAAACAAAGGTCTGAACATATTCAATACATCTTGTGTTCTGGCCAATCCTGCCACCACTACAGATGCTTCATTCCAGCGTGTAGAAGCGGTAGTTGCGCATGAATACTTCCATAACTGGTCGGGTAATAGGGTTACCTGTCGTGATTGGTTCCAGCTCAGCCTCAAAGAGGGTTTTACTGTTTTCAGGGATGCTGAGTTTTCTGCTGATCTTAATTCACGAACGGTAAAGCGTGTTGAAGATGTCAGCCTGTTGCGTACTGCGCAATTTGCTGAAGATGCCGGTCCGATGTCTCATCCTATTCGCCCGGATTCCTTTATTGAAATTTCTAACTTCTACACCCTGACTATTTATGAAAAAGGTGCTGAAGTGGTGCGTATGGTGCGTACCTTGTTAGGTGAAGAGAACTTCCGGAAGGGCTCAGACCTGTATTTTGAACGTCATGATGGTCAGGCCGTCACAACAGAAGATTTTATCTGCGCTATGGAAACCGCATCGGGAATAGACCTGAGCCAGTTCCGGGCTTGGTATCATCAGGCAGGTACGCCTGAACTGCGCGTAACTGACAGCTTTGATTCTACAACCGGTGAGTATCAGTTAACCGTGGCTCAAAGTTGCCCGGCGACACCCGGGCAGGAAAAGAAAACACCGTTCCATATTCCTCTTGCCATAGGGTTAATCGACGCCAAAGGTAAGGAGCTGCCGTTAAAGAACGGTCACACAACACAAGTTCTGAATGTCACAGAGCAAGAGCAACGTTTCATTTTTGCAGGGTTATCTACCAAACCGGTACCTTCTTTATTGCGTGGATTTTCTGCACCAGTGAAATTGCATTACCCCTATCAGAGGGATGAACTGATTTTCCTGATGGAAAACGACGGTGATGGATTTGCCCGTTGGGACGCATCTCAGAAGCTTGCAGTGGATATAATGCAGGAGCTGATAGTTAACTTTGAACCTGATACAGAGATGCAGCTCGATCAGCGTCTGATAACCGCATTTAAGCGTATATTGGAAACCGAAGGTCTGGATCAAGCAATGGTGAGCAAAGTCTTAACTTTGCCGTCAGAAGCCTATCTTTCTGAACTTGCCGAAGTTGTTGATGTAGAGGCTATTTTTCAGGTGCGTAAATTTGTTAAGCAAGCGATTGCTGAGCAATTGCAGGAAACCTTTCTACAAGTTTATAAAGCGAATGATACGGAAGAGGTCTACTCACCAGATTCTGATTCTATTGCCCGCCGTAGCCTTAAAAACCTCTGTTTATCCTACCTGATGTCTCTGGAACAGGATGCTTATCTTCAGCTGGCTAAAGCTCAGTATCAGAAAGCAGATAACATGACAGACATGCAGGTGGCATTAACACTGGTTGCTCACTCACCGTTTGCGAGTGATGCAAAACAGCTTCTGGCTGATTTTTATCAGAAATGGCAGAACGAAAGTCTGGTAGTAAATTTATGGTTGTCTATTCAGTCCTCCGATCCAAAAGGTGGCGCGCTGGAACGTGTGGAAGAGTTGATGAAACACCCAGCATTTGATGCTAAAAACCCGAACAAACTTCGTTCAGTGATTTCGGTGTTCTGTGCTCAGAATTCAATTAACTTCCATTCCATGGATGGAACTGGTTATCGTTTCCTGGCAGACCGAATCATTGAGTTGAATAAACAAAACCCGCAAATCGCATCCAGAATGCTTACGCCACTTACCCGCTGGAAAAAATACGCTGCATCGAGACAGGTATTGATGAAAGCAGAGTTGGAGCGTATCAGTATCAGTGGTGATCTTTCTAAGGATGTTTATGAGGTGGTTAGTAAGAGTTTGGCATAATTTTTTGTAATTTAGCCTTTAGCCGGGGGGACGGATGATTTTACCTCGGCTATACTCGTTCTGAGTGTATACCAGGGTTGGCAATAACCAACTTCGGAACGATGTTAAAAATAAAAAAATATACCTGAATCAAGGATGCAAAATGTCACAACTATTGTCTGCAGAAGATAAGTTCGATATCCAGCAAAATTTCCGTCGCTACATGCGCCTAAAAGAGAGCCATGAAGCGTCGATGGATGCTTTTAAAAATGCTAAGGCTAACCGTATCTGGATAGCAGGTCTGGTTCTATTAGTGTTTGCTTTAGCCTCTGATTTCTTCTTAGGGGCTGCTGCCGGTTTGTTCGGTGTGTACTTCTATAATGTCATTATCAGCTGGCTAGACGCCAATTCAAGTGATGAAAGCCTGGAAGAGCTAGATCGCTGGTTCATGTCTAAAGCGCTTAAATTTGAAGGACGTATTCTTTATTTCACACAGGATGAACTGCTTGAGAATCCGTTAGATCCTTTTAATGAGGCTTGCTATAACGTAGCTTAGTCGCTGTCCAATTTTGAAATATCAACGCCGAATAGCTCAGCTGTTCGGCGTTGTTGTTTATGTGGCGTTGCTCACGAAATACTGATGTGGTTTTAGGAATCAAAATGCAGCTTGAACAGTTTAATAGTTGGGTTTTTGACCTTGATGGTACGCTAACTGAACCGGTTCATGATTTTAAGCATATCCGATCCGAGTTGGGAATAGAGCCGGAAGCTGATATTTTGTCTGTAATAGAGGGGGCTCCTGAGATTGAGAGGCGCACTATGATGGCGCGATTAGATGAACTGGAGCTTCACTATGCTGCACTTGCACAGCCTGCAGAAGGAGCTGTGGAACTGTTAGCTCACCTTTCTAGAAAAAAATGTAAGCTAGGCATTCTAACTCGTAACAGTAAAGAGTTGGCCTTACTGTCACTACAATCAATTGGTGCTGCTGAATTTTTCCTTCCCGAAAATGTATTAGGCAGAGATGAAGCAAAACCAAAACCATCTCCTGATGGAATTATAACTCTTTTAAATCAATGGAATAGAGGCTTCATGACAGCCGTGATGGTAGGAGACTTTGAATTTGATCTTATATCTGGAAAGAGTGCTGGTGTTGCTACTATTCATGTTGATAGATCAGATAGGCACTGGCCAGAAGTAACTGATATACGGATATCCAGCCTTAAAGAGATAACAGAAACCTTTGAGTGAAACCTGGCCCGGATTATGCTTTATCTGGTATGAGAAAGCGTTTGCTTTACTCTTGGCCTATGCATGTTAGTTGAATTTTATTTTAACTAAGGTGCAAATATTCAGACCAAAGAGCGTCGCTCTTTGGTCTTTTTTTACTTTCCATTCACATAAATCTAGAAATATTGCGTTGCGGCAATTTTACCTAGTTCACTAGTATATAAAGTTCGCTTTTTTGATCTTCATCAACATCGATTTACGTCAGCCTCTGTTTAGATGTGGTTATGATTATAAATCCTCAGAGGTGTTTGTATGACGATTCTTACAGAGCTACATCAGGATCATATCAATCTTAATAAACTTCTTGTTCTCCTGCGTTCCAAAGTCGATAAACTCAGAGAGGGTGCTCATCCGAATTTCACACTGATCGGCGATGTTATCAATTATATAGCGAGTTATGCCGATGGTTTTCACCATCCGCGGGAAGACCAAATGTATGACCACTTTATGGGTCGTAGTGCTGACTTGGATAAGTTACTCTCCAGTTGCGAAAAAGAGCATGTTGAATTGAAAAAATCCAGTGAGCATTTGCAGGAAGCAATTGAGGGTGTTCTTCATGACGCTGTAATGCCTATGTCAGAGTTTGCAGAGCTTCTGGACGATTATGTATCCCGCCAGACATATCATCTTAATTTGGAAGAAGGTGAAATTTTCCCAAGAATTGATGCTGTGGCTGAAGCGTCTGATTGGGAAAAACTGGTTGCAGAACTGCCTAAATCTGAAGATCCATTGTTTGGTGAGAAGCAGGCGTATGAATTTACCGACCTGTATAAAGAACTGATCATTGATATGAATGCAGCTTAGTGTAATTCAGGCTTTGTTTGCTGTGGAATCCGGTTCAGGAAATGGCATAAAGGAGATCTGGTTCCGGCCATTATGTTTTGATTGATAGACAGCGTTATCTGCTGCTTGAATCAGCTTATAGGCCAAGTCATCCAGATTGGTAGTTGTGTAGTGAGAGGGTTGGCACAATGAAAGACCGATTGATGTAGTCATTCTGAACGGCTGCCCGTTTTCATCCCGGAAGATCAATTTTGCCAGCTTGCTGCGCACTGCTTCTGCCACACCCTGAACACGTTCAAGGTCACAGTTAGGCAGCAGAATGGCAAACTCTTCTCCACCGTAACGAGCAATAAAGTCAGTTTTTCGAAGTTGTTTGTTCAAAAACATACCTACGGTACGTAAAACCCGATCACCGGTTTGGTGACCGTAGGTATCATTAACTGTTTTAAAGTGGTCCAGATCCATGAACAAGCAGGTCAACGGGTAGCTTCCACGGCTGGCGCGTGATAATTCCCGGACAATTTCCTGATCGAATGATCGACGGTTGTGGACTTTGGTCAACATGTCTACGCTGCTCAAACGACGCAGATTTTCCTGGTTGATACAGTTTTCAATGCAAACCGAGATGACCGATGACAGGTGCTGGATATAGTCGTAGCGTACATGTTGCGTATAACGGCTGACGTCATTACTGCCCAGATGTAAACTGCCAATCAGACAGTTTTGCCTAATCAATGGTAATAGGGCACATGAAGCGACTTTACTCTCTGAAACTGGAAAGGCTTCTTTACTCAGTTCTTCGCTTGGAGAACCTACAATCATTTTCTGATTAGGGTAGATCGACTTTAACAACCTTTGATTTTGTACAAAACGCAGGGTATTACCGGGAGAGGGTGGTACATAACTATCCAGCAAGCTGCGCGCCGCATGTTCAGGATCAAACAGGATCAGGTTGATGTTGTTAAGACGGAAGTATTCTTTAAATTCAACAAGAATAAGATCCAGCAGTTCAGAAAGGCGAGCACAGGAAAGCAACCGAAGTTCCACTTCGAAAAAGTTGGTCAGAATCGACTCATTACGCTCTGCTTTGCTTAGCATCAGGCGTAAGGTGCGCTTCAGTTCCTGATTTTCCCGTTCCAACGAGCTGGGGCTCATCCCGTCTCCTGATTATGCCTACCATTTTCCTATCGGCAGGGTGCTACAAATATAGAGGATTTTATTTTATTTTTTTGTGAGAAATATTAATTACAATTTTAAGGAATTTAACAACTTAGTTATTACTCTGCTGAGAAATCATATAGCGATCAACAGTATCAACAATAGCTTGTGTGTGTGCGTCAATTTCCATATTGATTATCGACCCGACCCCTTTTTCTCCAAATGTTGTGATTGCCAAAGTCTCTGGGATCAAATAAACATTGAAACGCTTCTCTTTTATTTCACCAATGGTCAGGCTGCAACCATTGAGAGCAACAAAACCTTTAGGGAAAATATAGCGTAGCCACTTGTCATCTACCTCAAACCAGATAATGCAATTAGTCGCTGTTTTCTCAATTTCTACAATTGCTACTTTACTGTGAATATGGCCTGAAAGTACGTGGCCGCCAATTTCATCGCCGAAACTTGCTGCACGCTCAAAATTTATACGATCGCCAACTTTTAAATTACCAAGGTTGGTTACATTCAGAGTTTCAATAATGAGGTCAAAGTTGACATAGTTACCTTCAAATGCGGTTACTGTCAGGCAGGTGCCGTTTAAGGCAATGCTCGCACCCAATTGCAGGTTGTTACAGTTGGCTTTTGGTAATTCAACAGTCAGTTGCATAAAGTCATCTTTACGGGTTATGGACTGAACAATCGCTGTTCCCTGAACAATTCCGGTAAACATAGGTGCACTCTTATTAAAATTCGCTAATCTGAATATGAAGGATAATCGTACCAATAAAGAAGTGTCTTGGGGATAAACGATGAAAATTTTGGTTACGGGCGGCACCGGGTTTATAGGTCAGCACCTTATAACGAACAGACTCAGGGGTGGGGATGAAATCTATTGTTATACCCGGGATATCAGCAAAGTTAAGTCTATCTTTGGTGAATCTGTAACACCGATAACTGATTTATACACCATCGGGAAAATAAAAATAGATGCTGTAGTTAATCTGGCCGGTGAACCCATTGCCGATAAGCGCTGGTCTGAAGGCCGCAAAAAGCTTTTGAGAGATAGTCGTATAAATCTGACTTCAGCGCTGGTTGAGTGGATAGAAACATTGGAAGATAAACCGGAAGTGCTTATCAGTGGTTCAGCCATCGGTTATTACGGAAGTGTTGCAGGTGACCATAAACTGTATGAGTCTGCTGATGTAACGCCAGGGTTCACCCACTCATTGTGTCAAGACTGGGAGAATCAGGCTCTTAAAGCTGAAACGCTGGGGGTACGTGTTTGCCTGATCCGAACCGGTATCGTGCTTGGACACGGCGGAGCTTTAGATAAAATGTATCTTCCTTTTAAAATGGGGTTAGGAGGTCCCATAGGTAAAGGTAACCAGTGGATGTCCTGGGTCCATATTGATGATGAAGTGGATGTTATCGAAATGCTTTTGACCCATACGCAACTCTCAGGTGTATTTAATCTGACCGCACCCAATGCAGTTACCAACCGTGAGTTTTCTAAAACCTTAGGTAAAGTTCTGAAACGCCCAGCAATTCTGCAGATGCCAGCATATGCTATAAAACTGATGTTAGGTGAGGGTGCAGAATTATTGCTGGAAGGACAACGTGTTTACCCGGAAAAGTTGTTGGAAATTGGCTATAAATTTAAGTTTACAGAGTTGGAAGATGCCATGAGAGATATTGTCGGTTGAGATGTAATGATAGCCCAGGGCACAATACGAACAGATACCATGAACGTCAGGCTAACATAGAGTTTCCGATAATTATGAGTGAACTTTTGTTATTAATCGTTGTGGATGCAATTTTTTAGCCCAATCTATAACAAGCACCTACTCTGATGAATTGTCATTATTCTTAGAATTTTTTCCATTCAGTTCACTGAGCAACTGCACCGTTTTATCCAGCTGTTTCTCGATGTTTTCTAACTTTCCTTCAAGGCTTTCGATTCGTTCTAGATTGCGTTCCTCTTTTTCGGAGAGTTCTCTTTCATCCTGTTCAATAAAGAAAACTGAGAAACTGGCGGTGAGCATGGAGAACATGGCGATGCCCATAAGAATCAGTACTGAACCGAAGATTCTGCCTTCGGTCGTTGCGGGTACCAAATCACCGTATCCTACAGTGGTAACTGTAACCCAGGCCCACCATAAACCATCAAGTGGGGTTTCGAAGGCGGGATCTATTCCTGAAATCAGCAGTCCAGAGACTATCAGAATTATAAAGCATACAAACAGAGTTATACCGAGGTTATGTCTGGATAACAGGGTGCGAACATCCTTGGATACACGAAAGAAAATACCAATAGTAAGGGCAAGCCTCATGGTCCTGAGTATGCCTGCATAGAACGTATCGCTGCCCCAGAGAACAGGGAGACCAGCCAGTACGATTAGTGGGCTCATCCAGTTTTGGCGAAGATAACGAATGCGATCATCAACAACAAAAGACATGATAATGAGTTCAGATAGGAATACCAGCCAGATCAACCAGTCAGATGCAAAGGTTACATATCCTTTTTCTAATCCTTTAGCTTGTAGATACCAATCAATAAGTATCCAGATGGCAGCAAGGACCATTGGGGCTTCAAGGCGCCGGCCCCATCGTTTAGCCGATTCGTTTTCCTTTTCATCAACGCCGCCTAACCCTACCAGGCGCATCAAGGCTGAATGTTTTTCGTATTCCATAATAGAACTCAAAAATTGTCAGATTAATTCTGAAAGTTTAGTGTTTCATCGCCTTTATAGCTTTCTGCTTCTAGGCGTTTTCGTCGGTTACGTACTTTTTCTACTTCTTCTATCAGTAAATCCCCGTGCCAAAGGTGCGGGTTGCTGATCAGGTAATTTTCCATATCCACCACCAGGAATTTAAGCGTTCCGTTGGCAGCAAGCTCACAAATTTGTTCGGTAGAGGATAGATCCATGTTTCTGAAAAATAGTTGTCCCCATTCGATCAGTTTTATTTTCGCAAGTTGAGGGTTGCTCTGTTCACAGGCTAATACTAAGGATTTAAAAGCATTTCTTTCTGCAACATCGGTCGCTAGTTGTTGCAGGGCTTTTTCATGAGCCGGTGTTTCCTCTTTCGTTTCTGGGACAGCGGTCTTTGACTTACGGAGGAAATAAAAAGCGTAAATACAGCCAAGAGTTGTGACGATGGTGATGGCAGTCAGTAGCCAAATCAGAAAGTACCCTGTGTTAGGTTTACTTACAGATGTATCAGAGGTGCTTTCTAGTGGATTCACTGGGACTGTCGTAGGGATGATTTTCTGAATGATACGTTGTGAAATAGTTGCGTTTTGGGCGCGCTCTAATCCTGTATCCCACCAGGGCAGATCAATGGCAGGTAATATTACTTTTGCGTTTGATAAGGGCGTTATTTCAAGCTCTTCCATTCTGCGGCTAATGATGCCACTTTCAGTCATCTGCTCTTCCAGAACGACATTGGTTAACTTAACCTCGGCGTTATTAATACTCATATCCGAAAGCAAAGGCAGGTTAGAAGCGGGAACACCTTCGGCTTCGAGGGTAATTATTCTAAGTAGGGCAGTTTCATTTTCAATCTGGTTTATCTCGGATAGGTTATCCTCAATATAAACTGATTCAGCAGGTATCCAGATTTCACGAGTGTTTGTAAATGCTTTAGGTAGCACTTTAAGTAGCAAAAGCGAGCTGCTTAGGTCGAGAATTTCTCCGTTACCGAGTGTGCTATTAAAGAAAAATGGCTCAACTTCGACCGCCCCCTCGACACGGGGATAAAGGGTATAGCTGTATTCAGTGACGAAGTATTCCTGATTATTCACCTGCGTTTTATATTCTTTGCGTTGTTCCAGTTCCTTAACGATGGCGTTTCTTATATTCGGGCGGGAGAGCTGGGAGTCAAGTGGTAAAGGGTTAAGGTGATGGATTTTAACTCTTAGAATGGCCTGGCTGTTTACATACAACTCATCTTTATCAACTTCTATATCAATAAAAAATTGTTTCAGACCGGTCTCTTCAGGAGCAGGGTTGAGCTCAGAGGGCAGAACATTTATCGATATTGTTGAACTATATTCTTCACCTAAGGTAATGACTGGGATTTCTATCGTACCTTTTGTAACCGCTCTGAGTTTGAGTTGCCATTGCGTTGATGTTTTTACTTCACCAGTGCTGTGGCTGGAGAGTGTCGTTTTCTTAGTACCAAGCAGGTGAAAATCTTTCTCAAGGTCAATTAATTCAGGGCGCTGGTCGACTTTACTATCAATTTTTATGGTCAGTGTCAGTTTTTCACCCTGATAGAGTGATGACCTATCAACTTTGGTGGTTATGGCTGCTTGCAGAGACAGCGGAAGGAAAAGAATGAAGGTAAAAATCCAGACTGGGCGAATCTGCAACACGAACATCTATTTAACGACTCTATTTAAACAGGATTAGTTCTGAACAAGACTAACATATTGGCTGCAGAGATTGATCCTAATTTACACTGGATTGTTGCGCTCTTAACTTTTGTCTTGATGTAAGTTATCCAGGTTTGAACTGATTGTTTTTATATACCTGAAAGGATAACTAACCTTAAGTATTTTCTCTCCTATACTGTTGATATAACAAGAAAACCAGGAAGGCGGTTATGGTGCATTACAGTTTGGATGATAAAGACAATATTCTGGCTTCTTTATGCCAGAAAATAAAAGACAACCTACCTGAACAACGTGCTAAAGAGTTAATTGGATTTGCTGAAGTTTATTATGCCTCTGCTTCAGTGGCAGATCTGATGGAATGGAATCTTGAAGACCTTTATGGTTCCACTCTGGCGTGTTGGCAATTCATTCAGCAAAGAAAGCGCGAACAACCCAAAATCAGAGTCTTTAACCCGGATTTTGAGCAGCACGGGTGGCAGTCTACTCACACCATTATCGAAGTGTTGCTGGATGATATGCCATTTGTTGTCGATTCCCTGCGAATGGAACTCAACAGACGTAACCTGACTATTTATGCTATTCATAATGCGGTTGTAAATATGCGCCGGGATAAGTCCGGCAACCTTGAGGGTGTGTACAGTAAAGATTGCAAGCCTAAACATTGTCATAGTGAATCGCTTGTTTCTGTTGAAGTCGACCGTCACACCGACCAGGAGGACCTGGAAGGGTTGCAGCATAGTCTTCTGGAGGTGCTTGAAGACGTTAATATGGTGGTTGAAGATTTCCAGCCGATGTTGGAACAGTGTCAGAATCTGGCAGGGCATTTTTCTAAACCAATCAAAGGATTGGATAAAGATCATGTTAAAGAGGTGCATGACTTTATTTCATGGTTAAATGATCATTTTACCTTTCTTGGTTATGACAAATTTAAACTGGTCGAGAAAAGGGGCAAAAAGACCCTTGAGGTTATTCCTGGCAGTCAGTTAGGTCTCTTAAAATTCTGTGATGAACACTGTCGTTCTGAGTTGGTCAATGAGGGTGACAGAGACGCAGAAGGTTTTGTCCTGATTCCGGATATTCTCTCTTTCACTAAGTCCAACCGTAAATCTCAGGTTCACCGTCCTATCTATCCCGATTACATCAGTATTAAACAATACAACAAGCAGGGAGAGATCATTGGGGAGTGCCGTTTCCTCGGCTTATACACCTCGAATGTTTATATCCAGAGTTCAAGGCAGATCCCTGTAGTACGACGTAAAGTGGACAGAGTAATGGAGATGTCCGGTCTGCATCCTTATGGGCATGACTGGAAAGAACTGCTGCAGATTCTGGAGATCCATCCACGTGATGATCTGTTTCAGGTCAGTGTTCAGGACCTGTTTAATACGGTAATTGATATCCTCCAGATCCATGAACGCCGGCAGATCCGGTTGTTTGTTCGAAAAGATTATTTTAACCAGTTTTATTCCTGTCTGGTGTATTCACCCAGAGATATCTACAGCACAGATTTCAGGCATAAGGTGCAGGCGCTTTTATGTGAGAAGTTAGGGTGTGAACACGCCGATTTTACAACCTATTTTTCAGAATCCATTCTGACTAGAACACAGTTTATTCTGCGTGGCGATAATATCGCAGAGAGTTTTGAACCTATAAAACTTGAGCATCTGGTACGAAAAGCTGCCCGCAGCTGGAAGGATGATCTGCGTGATGCCCTGGTTGAGACTCTGGGTGAGGAGCAGGGGATATCCTTATATAACCTCTACGGGGATGATTTTCCTGGCAGTTATAGTTCCGATTTCACGGCCCGTACCGCAGTGGTTGATCTGCAACATATTAATAAAATTTCAGAAGCTGAGCCGTTACAGCTGAGTTTTTATCAGGCACTGGAAAAAGAACCGGATAATCTTAACATTAAACTCTTCAGTTCAGGCACATCACTGCCCTTATCTGATGTTATTCCGGTTCTGGAAAATCTGGGGCTACGGGTAATTGATGAGCACCCCTATCGCATCGACAGTAAACGTCAGACCATCTGGATTCATGATTTTAATCTGCTTTATACCGGCACTGGAAAAATTTCGCTGGCTAGCATGAAACAGATTTTTGAAGATGCATTTGTCAATGTGTGGCAGGGCAAGACAGCGAATGATGTCTTTAACCGGCTGGTGCTCGGCGGGCAGATCGGTTGGCGTGAAGTGGCAATGTTGAGAGCTTATGCCGCCTATATGAAACAGATCCGTTTCCCGATCAGTCAGGAGGCGATCAGTTCAACTTTGACCACCTATGTAGACATCGCTGCGAAGCTGGTTGAATTGTTCAGAGCCCGATTTGAGCCGGGTAGTTCTCTGGCACAGGACAAAATTGAAAACCAGATTATCAGCAGTCTGGATGAGGTGGTTAGCCTCAATGATGACAGAGTTGTAAGGCAATATCTGGAGTTGATCAAAGCGACTTTGCGGACCAATTTTTTCCAGCTGGAAAACGGAACTGCAAAGGAATACTTCTCCTTCAAACTTGCCCCTGAGCAGATTACCGGGATTCCTCTTCCGAAACCTAAATTTGAAATATTTGTTTATTCACCTCGGGTTGAGGGCGTGCATTTACGTGGTGGTAAGGTGGCCCGAGGAGGGTTGCGCTGGTCCGACCGCATGGAGGACTACCGAACCGAAGTGCTTG
>JBOEGV010000103.1:0-44441 GCA_050633605.1 Neptuniibacter sp.
AGTTTGTTATTACAAACAAAACCAACAAGCTGGTTGGCTTTCAGATTCAGAACTTCAAAACCCATGCAGGTCTGGATATGTTCCCTCTTGAGCCAGGCCAGACTCGTGTTTCACGCGTAACAGTAACCACTGACGGTGTGCGTTTCCGTTGCCCAATCAACCCTACTCCATGGTACGACCTGGATAACATTAACTAATGTCGTTTGCGGTGGTGCCCCGCCATCGCATTTCTCTTTCTGTAATGTATTAATGGAATTAAGAAAATGCCAAAAGTTGAGATCTACAGTATGGGGTATTGCCCCTACTGCATAGCCGCCAAAAGGATTCTGGCAAAGCTGGGTTGGGAATACAGGGAAGTTGATATCACCGGAAAACCAAAGTTGAAATCAGAGATGATTAAGAGAACCCAAAGGCGCACCGTGCCTCAGATTTTTCTGGATAAACGTCACATTGGCGGATTTGATGATTTTTCTGCTTATGTCCGAAAAAAGCAGCTGATCTAAGCTGCTTTACTACTAGAAATCGGTTTTCTCTTTATATTCACACAGATCTTCAATCATGCATGAACCACACTTAGGCTTTCGAGCCACACAAGTGTAACGTCCGTGCAAGATCAGCCAGTGATGAGCATCCTGTAAGAACTCTTTAGGAATAAAGCGCACAAGCTTTTGTTCTACTTCGTTTACATTCTTACCCGGAGCAATTTTAGTTCGATTTGAAACCCGGTAAATATGCGTATCCACCGCCATGGTGGGCTGGCCGAATGCGGTATTCAACACCACATTGGCTGTTTTTCTGCCGACACCGGGTAAAGCTTCCAGGTCCTCACGATTATCAGGCACAGAGGACCCATGTTTATCGACCAATGCTTTACAGGTTTTGATGACGTTTTCAGCTTTGGCGTTAAATAAACCGATGGTTTTGATGTACTCCTTTAAGCCATCCACACCTAAGTTATAAATAGCTTCAGGTGTATTAGCGACTGGATATAATTTACGAGTGGCTTTGTTAACACCTACGTCGGTCGCTTGTGCTGACAGAATCACCGCAATCAGTAACTCAAAAGGGTTTGAATATTCAAGTTCGGTAGTGGGATTTGGGTTCTCATCCCGAAAGCGAGTAAATATCTCGTGACGTATTTGTTTATTCATCTAATTACTGAGCAAAGGAGAAATATCAATTATCTTCGTCGTAGAGGGTAACCCAGTTTCGACCACTGTTTTTGGATTTATAAAGCGCCTGATCTGCCTGCTCTAACCAATCCAGTGCACCGTCCTGTTCTAGATTTACTTCGGCGATTCCCAGACTGATTGTCACCGATAATTTATGTTCACCGTACGGAATCACTAAAGCTTCCACAGCCGAACGCAACCGTTCCGCGAACGTTATCGCTTGTTCACCACTGGTGCCTACTAAAATTGCGCCATATTCTTCGCCGCCATACCTGCCTGTTATGTCAGTTTTGCGGGCATGCTGCTGCAGTGTCTTAGCAATAGTCTGAATCACTATATCACCGGCTTGATGACCATAGGTATCATTCACTTTTTTGAAGTGGTCAATATCAAACATGACTACAGAACATGTTTCCTGAAGGCGCTCAAAACGATTGAACTCTTTTTCCAGGCATTCCTGCCAATAGGCCCTGTTATATAAGCCTGTCAGCCCATCGGTTCTGCTGAGTGATTGAAGCTGCTTGTTAGCAGCCTCTAGCTCTTGCTGCCCTACTGCATTATCAGTAACGTCGTAGATCAGTATACCAATGTGATCTATCTGCCCCGTTGGAGAACTCAAAGGAATTAGGGTCACATTTTGGTACATATAAGGAGTACTGCCCGTAATCGGACGATGACTCTTAAAAGGAAACAGATAAGGCCTTTGCTCCCAGGAGATGTAAGCCGTATTACTTAACAGCAGAACCATCTCAATTTTTTTCTTCAACCAGCGCTCTGGTAACTCCGGAAAGAGAGCATACAGATTTTGATTTGCCGCTTTGCTGGCTGTAATTCCAGAATGGTTTTCCATAAAACCGTTCCACAGGCAGATATAACTGTCTCGATCTACAACAACCAGCCCTACTTCTAGATTCTGGAGTAGCCCCAGATTCCAGTGCAGTTCATCTATATCCTGACTGATAGGACCGGTCATGAGAAATACCTCGCCATTTCCTGCATCTTAGGCAGCGAATCTTCTGTAAACACCACTAACAGTTCGCAATGAAAACCATGGGCTTTCAACTGATAATCAATGGAGACCATCAATGCCTTCTGCCACTGGGAATTCTGTTCCGACATACCAGTAAAGTCATGCAGTATCTTGGGTGTTGCCCGACTTAATGAAATATCCAACTGTTTTGAAAAGCTTGATGTGAAAGCACCAATCAAAGCATTGGATAGAGACATCTCCAATTCGGCTTCAAGTTGATCTATCTCTCCCTGCATCCCCATTAATCGAGCAATTGTTTCCAGATTGCTACGTTTAATAACCAGCAAAGCCTCCCCTGCGATGGCCGGACCTACAAAGCCCTGACTCACCAGGTCAAAGTCTCTATCTATAGCAGAAACCAGAATCGCTTCAATTTCTGCCGGTGAGACCAAGCTCACTTTAGGAATCGGAAGATCAACAAAAGTATCCAGCAGGCGGGCAAGCATCGAACCCGCTTGCCCCATCGCAACATTGGATATTTCCTGATAGTAGTCTGGGAGCTCGAGCACTTCTTCGCTGTGCATTTGGTTTTCAGGGTGTTCCAATTCGCTGAGTAACCCATAACGATTCAGAACATCTGCAATAATCTCAGGTGAGCAGGGTTTTTTAATAAACTCCAGCGCACCAAGCTCTAATACTTTCTTCCGCGCTTCAGGTTGTACGTCCCCAGAAACAACTATCACCAGGGATGGTAAGTCATCTCTGCGAATTCGCTCCAACACCTGATAGCCGTCCATGATAGGCATATTCAAATCAAGAAAAAGGATATCACCCTTACCGGCACGTAAAGCTTCCAGGCCTTCCAAACCATGTTCGGCAAAAGTAACTTCCACATTCCAACCACGCAAAGCAGAAGCCATCTGCTTTCTTGCAAGGCGGGAGTCATCACATATGACTATTGGAACGGATGCGCTCAAAACTTATTCCTTTTACGTTCAGGAAAACTATAAAGAATGGTATTTGAGCCTAATGGATACACAGCTAGAAAACAATTCCGTCGGTATTACAAAACGACAAAATATGAAGTTTTTTAACCAGTTACCCTAACTCTTTGTGGCCGATCGATATCTTGCGGCAGCCCTTCTGTTTTTCGGTTTTCCAGACGAGCATCAATGATGTTTTTCAGGGCAATAAGAAAACCCATTCCTACAAATGCTCCAGGAGGCAAAACAGCAAACAGAAAGCCCGTGTAATCTTCAACAACGGTGATCTTCCAGCTTTCTGCCACGGGCCCAAATAGCAGGTGCATATCGCTGAATAAAGTTCCTAAACCCAGAACTTCACGCATAGCTCCCAACACCATCAGAACAGCAGTGAAACCTAAACCCATCATCAGACCATCCAGAACCGATTCTTTAATGGGGTTTTTACAGGCAAAAGCATCGGCACGCCCCATGATTGCACAGTTGGTTACAATCAAAGGAATGAAGATACCCAGAATCAGATACAGCTCATAAGTGAACGCTTTCATCACCAATTCAATGGCTGTAACGAAAGAGGCAATGATCATCACAAAAATTGGTAACCGAACTGAATCCGGAACAAATTTACGGAAAGCAGATACCGTCAGGTTTGAACCCAACAATACCAGAGTACTTGCCAGCCCGAGCCCAATCGCATTGACTACCGATCCCGTTACTGCGAGTAGAGGGCACAAGCCCAATAACTGAACAAGTGCAGGGTTGTTATCCCACAATCCATCCATTGTGATTTTTCTATAACTGGCAGCCATTAGTTGGTCACCTCCCGATTTTGTGCTGATACAGGTGCCAACTCAAGTAACTGAATGCGGTTGGCAGCAAAATAATCCAAAGCACGACCCACAGCATTAACCACGGCTCGCGGAGTTATGGTAGCACCGGTGAACTGGTCAAACTGACCCCCATCTTTTTTCACGGCCCAATGCAGATCATTGGTTTTGCTCTTGCCATCAAAACTGAAAACCCAATCGGACTTTTTAGTTTCAACTTTATCCCCTAAGCCCGGTGTTTCTTTGTGAGCCAATACCCGGACACCGGCTACAGACTCATCAGCATTGATCCCTACAATTATATGGATATTACCGCTGTAACCATCGGGAGCGACAACCGGCAGAATAACTGTCTTTACCAGATCATTTTTACGCGCTCGAAACGCTGTTACTGGTGTTTTATGACCCAATTCTGCCAGCTGAATCTCAAAAGTATCTGATAACATGTCATTATCGATGGTTTCCCTGGGTACGATCTCGTAAAGCGCTTTCGCCTGAAATTCACGTTCATTAGCGGCAATTTTTTCTTTAGTCGATACTTGGGTAGCTGCGATTACAGCCGCACATACCACTGCAAAGAAGCTAATCGCCAAAGTGCTGGTCTTGAGAGCACTAAACATCCGCATCAGGCATCTCCCTTCATACCACGTTTCGCTTTAGCATGACCATAAGTACGCGGCTGAGTGTACTGATCAATAAACGGCGCAGTAAGGTTCATGAGCAACACAGCAAATGCAACTGCATCAGGGTATCCACCCCAGCCTCGGATAATGTAAATCAGCAGACCGATACCAATACCAAAATAGACTTTACCGCGATTACTGGTTGCAGAGGTGACAGGGTCCGTAGCTATAAAAAACGCCCCTAGCATAGTAGCGCCAGCTGTCAGATGGAAAAAAGGATCTGCAAAAGCATAAGGGTCGATGATGTAAAACAAACTCGAAATAACTGCCAGTGATCCAAGAACCGCTGCAGGTGTATGAATTGTAAATACTTTACGGTAGATCAAAAAGATACCACCCATAAGATAAGCAGCACTGACCGCATGCCACGCACCAATGCCGTCAGCAAGAACCGGAACTGAGGACCACACCTCTTCAGTAGTCTGTCCGCCGCGATGCCGCATCGCATCTAAAGGTGTAGCACTGGTGTAATTATCTACCCAGAAAGGATCTGCTGAACCGAGAATGATACTGAGGGTGTCTACAAAACCGACAATGTTCCAGCTATCTCCGCCATGCACCAAGACAAAAGGCGCCGTCCAGCTGGTCATCTGGACCGGAAAAGACACCAGTAATAATGCATAAGCGACCATCGCCGGGTTAAAGGGATTTTGCCCCAATCCGCCATACAGATGCTTAGCAATAACAATAGCGACAAATACCCCGACAAAGGTGATCCACCAGGGTGCAAAAGGAGGTAACGCAAGCCCCAATAGCAATGCAGTGACTATGGCGCTGTAGTCTTTGATATAAAAACCCAGTGGCCTTTTCCGCAACAGAACTATCGCAGCCTCAAAGCCTACGGCCAGCAGGCAGGCTAAGATAACATTTATCAACGTACCCCAACCAAAAAAGAAGGTCATTGCAGCAAGGCCCGGCAAAGTCGCAAGAATAACCAGACGCATGACGTCGGCTGTGCTACTAGCCTTATGCAGATGGGGTGAGCTGGTACGTATCAGCGCCATCGGTTATCAGTTCCTTAATCGGTAAATCGACTTAATGTCTGGTTAAGTTTATCTGCTTTCTGTTGAGCCGTTACTAATTGCTGTTCGATGTCCGGCAACTCTTCTGGACTGGCATCCCGGGCTTTTGTGAGCGCTCTTTCAGCTTTGATAACTTCTGCTCGAGCCATGGCCGCTTCGATTTTTAACTGTTTAAGATCGACACCTTCAGCTGCGGCCTTTTGAATCTGTTGATTTTCGTAAGCATCAAATGCAGCTTTGGCTTCATCGTGCTGAATAGTAAGACGATCAACTTCTGCTTGAAGTTCCGCAAGATCGCCATCTGCTGCAGCATCCAGTGCTGTCTGAGCTTTTTTCAGTTTGGTCCTCATGATTGAAACGGTTTGTTTCAACGCTTTTGGATCAATAACCTCTGATTCCAGCTTTTCCTGCTGACCAGTAAGGGTGCCACCGGCCTGAAGGTATGCCTGTTTAAGCTCATTATACTTACCCTGTAGCTTTTCCACTCCAGCTTTCATTTTTTCAGCTGCAGGGCTGCCTGAAGCCGTAGCTGCATCCAACGCTTTTTGGGCTTTTCCTACCTTCGCCTGCATCGCATCCATATCCGCTTTCAACTCTTCAAGCTGAGCGGAATTAACAGGTACAGCAGAGGAACCCAAAGCGTTCTCATATTCTGCTTTAAGCTCGTTATATTTACTTTGCAGCTTTTCTACACCGGCTTTCATCTTCTCTACTGCCGGACTGTCAGAAGCAATCGCTGTATCTAAAGCCTTCTGGGCTTTTTCAACTTTATTCAGCATCGCGTCCATGTCTGCTTTTAGTTCATCGGTATTAACCGCTAATGCTGCCTGTGACGGTTGATTCGCTTTATCATATTCAGCTTTGGCTTGCTCGTATTTACCCTGAAGCTTATCAACACCCGCCTTCATTTTATCAACTGCCGGGCTGCCGGACGCTTCAGCTGCTACAAGAGCTTTCCGGGCTTTTTCCACTTTACCCAACGCAGCTTCCATAGTGGCTTTGAGTTCTTCCAAATTTTCTGCTGGAACGCCAGATACAGAAGCACCTCCTGATTCAGCCAAATCATAAGCGGCTTGTGCTGCTTCAGTTTTAGCCTTCTGTTCAGTAACTTTGGCTTTAAGCGCGTCTAAGTCACCCTCACCAGATTCTTCTGCCTTAGCCAGTGCTTTTTCGGCCTGCTTCAGCTTAGTTCTGGCCACCGCAGCATTGGTTTTCAATTGTTTAATATCAATAACCGGGGCAGGTGAACTCGCAGGTTTTTGCGCCTGATCATAAGCTTCCTGCGCTGCCTGAGCTTTAGTTTCCAGTTCAGTCACGGTCTGACGTAATTGATCAATTCCATCCAGACCTTTAGACTCAGCATTTTCCAGAGCTTTCTGGGCTTTTTTCAGTTTGGTTCGGGAAACCGCTGCAGCTGTTTTAAGAGCTTTAATGTCTGGCTCACCTGAAGATGTAGCTGCACTTGACGCTGCCGCGCCTGTAACCGCTTTATCTTTCTTAACAGCCTGGGCCTTAGCCGCTTCTTCGGCTCTTTGTTTACGACGCAGCTCTTTATCGATTTTTTCCTGTTCCAGACGCGCCTGTCGGGCTTCAAAACGCTGGCGAGCGTGATCGGCTTTACGCTGTTCTGCTTCTTCAGCTCGGATCTCAGCTTTGGCAAACCGATAATATTGCACCAATGGGATATTACTTGGGCAAACATAAGAACAGGCACCACACTCTATACAATCAAACAGATTGTGGTTTTTTGCTTTTTCAAATTCTTTACCTTTCGCAAACCAGTGCAGTTGTTGCGGTAAAAGTTCTGCCGGACAAACCTGTTCACACATACCACAACGAATACAAGGGTTAGCGGGAGGTGCTGGCGGCATCTCATCGTAGGTAGCAGCAATGATACAGTTGGTGGTTTTGATCATCGGGATAGCCTGACTATCAACTGTATAACCCATCATCGGGCCACCAATAACCAACCGGTAAAGCTCTTTTTCAATTAACTGGGCGGCATGCAGAAGCGTATCCAAAGGAGTTCCGATCAATGCACGCATATTATGAGGGTGACCCAAAGCATCACCTGTAAGGGTCACAATTCGAGAAATCAGAGGAACACCATTATAAACAGCGTCACAGATAGCAGATGCTGTTCCAACGTTCTGACAGACAATCCCGACATCTGCCGGAATCTTACCACTGGGTACTTCGATACCCGTCAGAAGTTTGATCAACTGTTTTTCGCCACCTGATGGGTAAACCGTGGGTACGACCACAACATCTATGGCTAATGACGACTTATCAATTGCCAATTCAAGCGCACGAATCGCTTGTGGTTTATTGTCTTCCATGCCCACCATAATATGGTGGGGCTTCAGCAGGTGGGCAATAATTTCAATGCCTTTGACCACCTGTTCTGAATGTTCTCGCAGTAACATATCATCTGCGGTGATATAAGGTTCACACTCCATCGCATTCAGAATCAGGGTGTTAACGATATGATCATCCCCCAAATGCAGTTTCACATCGGTTGGAAATCCTGCCCCTCCCATACCACTGATACCATGGTATCGGATAAAATCGATGAGATCCTGCTTACTGATTGCGGTGTAATCTTCCAGACCCTGATGTTCACACCATTCATCATGGCCATCTGTTTTGATCACAATACAAGGCGCCTGCATGCCAGACGTATGCGGCACAGGACGAGGTTCTATTGCTTCTACCACTCCAGAACTTGGAGCATGCACATTAACACTAACACGCCCTACCGCTTCTGAAATAACCTGGCCTTTCAGAACCTTATCGCCAACAGCCACTACGGTCTCAGAGGGCGCACCAATGTGCTGAGATAACGGTACGATTAATCTCTCAGGAATAGGGGCAACCTGAATTGGACCGCCAGTGGATTGACGTTTATTTTCAGGCGGATGAATGCCACCATGAAAGGAGAACTTAGTGCTCATGAGGCAGCATCTCCTTCAGCCGGTTCTTTCACCAGAGTACCGCGCAGGTCAGTGCCGATTAGCTGCACTCCTGATTTTGGCATATCCCATTTCCAGGTGTTCAGCGTGGTTTCAACGGGTAACATATCGATACAATCAACCGGGCAAGGTTCTACACACAGGTCACAACCCGTACATTCTGATTCTATTACAGTGTGCATCTGTTTAGCGGCACCAAGAATCGCATCTACAGGACATGCCTGGATACATTTAGTGCAGCCTATACACTCATCTTCACGAATGTAGGCAACCGTTTTTACCGGCTCTTCTTCAGCCCCACCCGCAAGTTCTACAGCCTCTACATCCAGAAGGTCTGCCAAGGCATCCACTGTACTTTGACCGCCAGGGGGGCATTTATTTATAGCATCGCCGTTAGCAATAGCTTCTGCATAGGGACGGCAACCAGGATAGCCACACTGGCCGCATTGCGTTTGGGGTAAAATACCGTCTATCTGATCAACCAGAGGGTTGCCTTCAACCCTGAAGCGAACAGACGCAAAACCCAGCAACAGACCGAAAGCCAGTGCGAGCCCTAATAGTGCGAGAATTGCAATTAATACGATTTCCACGGCCCGCTCCTCAGATCTGCACCAAACCGGTGAAACCCATGAAGGCCAAAGACATTAACCCTGCTGTCACCATTCCAATTGCTGCTCCCTGAAAAGGTACAGGAACATCAGCAACCGCAACACGTTCACGAATCGCAGAAAAAAGCACCAGAGCCAATGAAAAACCAACTGCTGCGCCAAAACCATAAACGATAGAATCGACAAAGCCGTTTAGTTTTTTAATATTCAAAAGCGCGACTCCGAGCACCGCACAGTTTGTAGTGATTAGAGGTAGGAAAATACCCAGAACTTTATAAAGTAAAGGACTGGTTTTACGTACAACCATCTCTGTGAACTGCACTACAACAGCTATCACCAGAATAAAGGTAATAGTTTGCAAGTACCCTAGTGCCAGCGGCTCTAATAAGTAGGTATAGGCCAGATAGCTGCATACGGAAGATAGCGTCAGTACAAAAGTTGTTGCCAGAGACATGCCCATAGCAGTTTCCAGTTTATTGGAAACTCCCATAAACGGACACAGCCCTAGAAACTGCACCAATACAAAGTTGTTTACCAGCACGGTGCTGATAACAATCAGAAGATATTCTGTCATAAGTTCCGTATAACCAACTAAACCAAATACTTAAGGTAAAATTAGAATCTTCTAAAGTTTACCGTTTCTGATAACGTTTCGGTATAGCAGCACTCTGATTTAAAGCAACAAACCGGGAGAACAGGCTCCCGGCTTTCCCTGTATAAAGGCTTCGTTATTTCAGCAGGTCAAGAGCAGAAGCTAATTTCTCTACTTCGGAATCACCTGACAACTGATCAAAGTTAAGCTCTACAGCTCCAGCTATCGCTTCATCTGATTCAAGAAGAGCAATCAGTCCCGCCTTACTTAACAGGTCAGCAGCATTCTGTGCACCCGCCGGCAGCTGCTCTGCATTTAGGGCAATAACTGCACGGCCTTGTTCAAACAGAACAGATTCCAAACTGAATAGTAGTGTCTGGCGCTGCTCAGCACTACCGCCAGTAATTGTCGCTGTAGCAGATTGCTGACCAAAGCGGATTGAACGGTCAGTATCAGTCACAACTGATTGCTTAACCAGTTTACCTTCCAGATCAGCCTGCTCAGCACCACCGCCAACAATCATTCCTGCTGCAACAGTAGCATTTGACAGACGATCAACAATGATAAAAGAGCCTGTGCCATGGTGGTCACGATAATCATCGGCAACAACCGGGCGTTCGAGAATAATTTCACAACGCGCGATTTCGTTCAGTTCCAGAGTATTCGTTGCAGACTGTTCCAGTGTATTAACGTCCACACGGTGGTGAACATTACTGATACCACCCGCAATACGGGTTGTATTTAGCTTAACTTCATACTGGCGACCTTTCTGCAGCGGCTCTTCAGACATCCACACCACCATCGCATCAAAACGATTTGTGGTTTCTGGCACTGAGTCGCTGTGAACAAGAATGTCTCCACGGGAGATATCAATTTCGTCTTCCAGTGTCAGCGTTACTGCCATTGGAGGGAATGCTTCTTCAATTTCACCTTCGAATGTAACAACTGATTTAACCTTACTGGACTTACCAGAAGGTAGTACAGTAACGTCATCACCTGGACGAACAATACCGGAAGTCAATGTACCGCAGTAACCACGAAAATCCAGGTTAGGGCGGTTTACGTACTGAACCGGGAAACGAAGGTCATCAAAGTTCTGATCATTTGCGATCTCAACTGTTTCCAGTGTTTCCATCAACGGCTCACCCTCATACCAACTCATGGAATCGGATAAAGATACAACGTTGTCACCTTTCAGTGCAGAAATCGGCACAAAGTGAATATCTGGCAGATCCAGCTGCTTAGAAAATTCGATGTAGTCTGCCTTGATCTCTTCGAAACGCTCTTCACTGAAATCAACCAGATCCATCTTGTTGATCGCAACAATGGTGTGTTTTAGTCCCAGGAGAGACGCAATAAAGCTATGACGTTTGGTCTGAACCTGTACACCGTGACGTGCATCGATCAGGATAATTGCCAGATCACAGGTAGACGCACCTGTTGCCATGTTACGCGTGTACTGCTCATGGCCCGGAGTGTCCGCAATGATAAACTTACGCTTAGAAGTCGAGAAATAACGGTAAGCCACATCGATTGTGATGCCCTGCTCTCTTTCCGCTGCCAAACCATCAACCAACAGTGCAAGATCCAGCTCTTCACCCGCATTGCCTACACGTTCGTTGTCTCTTTGAATCGCTGCCAGCTGATCTTCGTAGATCATTTTAGAGTCGTGCAGTAAACGACCAATCAGAGTGGATTTACCATCATCAACACTACCGCAAGTAAGGAAACGCAGCAGTTCTTTATTCTCATGCTGATGCAGATATTCTTCAATATCAGAAGCGATCAGATCACTTTGGTGACTCATTGTTTTCTCCTTAGGAGAGCCCAGTTGCTTATCAGCAACAGGGCTTTAAATTCTGTTTTAGTACCCGTGGGTGCTTTTTTATTCATGGCACCCTAACTCTAAAAGATGATTTAGAAGTAGCCTTCCATCTTTTTCTTCTCCATGGAACCGGAGCTATCATGGTCAATCGCACGGCCCTGACGTTCAGATGTAGTCGTTAGCAGCATTTCCTGAATAATTTCTGGCAGAGTCGCTGCTTCTGACTCAACAGCACCTGTCAGCGGGTAACAACCCAAAGTACGGAAACGCACATTCTTCATCTCTGGCACTTCGCCTTCTTTCAGAGGCAAACGCTCATCATCAACCATGATCATCATGCCGTCACGCTCAACAACCGGGCGTTTTGCAGCATAATAAAGCGGTACAATGGAGATATTTTCCAGATAGATGTACTGCCAGATATCCAGCTCAGTCCAGTTAGACAGAGGGAATACTCGGATACTTTCTCCCTTATCTACTCGGGTATTAAACACGTTCCACAACTCTGGGCGCTGACTCTTAGGGTCCCAACGGTGGTTCTGGTCACGGAAAGAGAAAACACGTTCTTTTGCACGGGATTTTTCTTCATCACGACGTGCACCACCAAAAGCAGCATCAAACTGGTATTTATCCAGAGCCTGCTTCAGACCTTGAGTTTTCATGATATCTGTATGTTTGGAAGAACCATGCGTGAATGGGCCAACACCCATATCAACACCTTCCTGATTGATATGCACGAGCAATTCCATGCCAGCTTCTTCAGCCATCTTGTCACGGAATTCAATCATCTCTTTGAATTTCCATGTGGTATCAACATGCATTAAAGGAAACGGAGGCTTACCTGGCGCAAACGCTTTACGGGCAAGGTGCAACATTACTGCTGAATCTTTACCTACAGAATAAAGCATGACCGGATTATCAAATTCGGCAGCAACTTCACGGATAATATGTATACTCTCAGCTTCCAGCTGCTTGAGATGCGTTAAGCGATGTTCAGGTAAAGCACTCATCAGAAAAACACTCTTTCTTTATAAAGATTTCAGGATTCAACCTGGGGCAAACAGAACGTGCTCCAGATAGTTCTATCCAATTTTGCGCTGCATTATCGCAGCAAAGCCAATAAAACACAAAAGAATATATATTTACTTTTTTATTCAATTTAGGAATATAGAGCTGGGTATTATTTTTGCAATTCCTTTATTTCAATAAAGAATAAACAGATTCCCAATTATTATTTTGAGTTATATGCAAACTACTTTATTATGCCGCTTGTTTAGTTGTGGACAGGCTTAATTAATGGAACTGGCGTATAGTTTTGCAGGATTAGTGGTTGGATTCATTGTAGGACTCACCGGCATCGGCGGTGGGGCTCTGATGACCCCTATCCTTATTGTGGTATTTGGTATACCACCTATTACAGCCGTAAGTACCGATCTGCTGTACGCTGCCGTGACCAAGTTCGGCGGTACGATCTCTTATGCTCGAAAAAAACTCGTAGAGTGGCGTATTGTAATTTTACTTCTCACGGGCAGCATCCCAGGAAGTCTGATAACTCTTCGCTACCTGAATACACTAGACGGGTTAGAACAAATTGAACATATAATGAACCTAACTCTAGGCATATCACTTGTTCTAACCTCAATAGCAGTTTTTTTACGAAATAAGATCAGGGATCAAGCCATGAAATGGCAACATAGCATGGCCGCAACCCATGCTAGAAAATGGCGCCCTGTAGTGACTGTTTTAATGGGACTTCTGTTAGGCGGTCTGGTTACCCTGTCTTCTGTAGGCGCAGGAGCCTTAGGTACAGCACTGCTTATTTTGCTATATCCACGTATGACCATGCAGACTATTGTAGGCACCGATCTATTACACGCAGTGGTTTTAACAGCCATTGCCGGCGCCGGCCACTACCAGATGGGTAGTGTTGATATGTCTTTACTTATTTACCTGCTGGTCGGTTCATTGCCTGGAGTATTTATGGGTAGCCATATTGGCACTCGTCTTTCACCTAAGGTCATGCAACCGATCATGGGATCAATTTTGTTAGCCATCGGCCTGCGTTTCGTTCTCGCAGGTTAACCCAAACTTTGAGTGAGGTACTTGGGCATAATAATGCTCGGGTAAGGTATTGAGTTATGTATCAGTATAACGAAGTCGACCAAAAACTGGTTGACGAACGAGTTGAGCAATATAGAGACCAGACTCGCCGATTCCTGGCGGGTGAGTTGTCAGATGACGATTTCCTGGCACTGCGTCTAATGAATGGTCTGTATGTACAGCGCCACGCACCTATGCTGCGTGTTGCGGGTCCATATGGTATGTACAATTCAACTCAGTTGCGCAAACTGGCGCATATCGCCCGTACTTACGATAAGGGCTATGCACATTTTACAACGCGTACCAATTTGCAATTTAACTGGCCTAAGCTGGAAGAAGTACCTGATATTCTGGCAGAACTTGCTTCAGTGCAGATGCATGCTATCCAGACATCTGGTAACTGTATCCGTAATACAACTACCGACCAGTTTGCTGGTGTGATTGCCGACGAGATTGAAGATCCGCGCCCATACTGCGAGATCATCCGTCAGTGGTCATCACTGCACCCAGAATTCGCTTATCTGCCGCGTAAGTTCAAAATTGCTATTTCTGCTGGCCCAACTGACCGTGCTGCAACTCAAGTACACGACATCGGTCTGCACATGGTCACGAACGATGCGGGCGAAGTTGGCTTTGAAGTTTTGGTTGGTGGCGGCCTGGGCCGAACCCCTGTAATTGGCAAGCAGATTCGTCCATTCCTGGCAAAAGAAGACTTATTGTCTTATCTGGAAGCGATCATTCGTGTCTACAACCTGAACGGTCGTCGTGATAATAAATACAAGGCACGTATTAAGATTTTAGTTAACGCTATGGGTATCGATAAGTTCCGTGAACTGGTTGATGCTGAATGGGAACATATCCGCGATACTGATCTGAAACTGCCTCACTCTGAGATTGAACGTGTTCAGGCCTTCTTTAAGCCATTTGATTACGACGCCTCCGCTGCTGAAGATACAACTCTGGCAACGAAACTTTCCGAAGATGAAGCTTTCCGCGTTTGGTATGAACGTAATACAGTCGAGCACAAAATTGCAGGTTACCGAATTACCAACATCTCCCTGAAACCTTATCTGAAACCAGCGGGTGATGTTACGGACGAGCAATTGGAACTAATTGCAGATCTCGCAGATAAGTACAGCTGCGGTGAAGTTCGTGCAACCCACAACCAAAATTTGGTTCTTGCAGATGTAAAGAAATCTGATCTTTATGCTGTATGGCAGGTGTTAGCTGAAGCAAATCTGGCTCGCCCTAACATCGGGACCCTGACAGACATGACCGTTTGCCCAGGTGGTGATTTCTGTGCCCTGGCAAACGCCAAAACTCTGGGCATTGCCGATCAGATCAACCAGAAATTTGAAGATATGGACTTTGTTCATGATCTTGGTGACCTGAAATTTAATATGTCAGGCTGCATAAATGCTTGTTCTCACCACCATGTAGGCCATATTGGTGTATTAGGTGTAGATAAGAAAGGTGAGGACTGGTATCAGATTACCCTCGGTGGTGATGATGGTTCTGAAGCAGCACTGGGTAAAGTAATTGGCAAAGCGGTTGCAGCTGATCAAGTTGCTAACACGCTGGAAAAAGTTATCCAGGTGTATGTTGATAACCGTATTGAAGGCGAACGTTTCCTCGATACATTCCGCCGTATTGGTATGGCCCCATTTAAGGAGTACGTATATGCCTCTGCTAATTAATCGTGAAGTTGTCGCTGACAACTGGACACTGATCAATGAAGAAACGCTTGATCAGACTGGTGACATCATCGTACCGCTGGCGCTGTATCTTGAAAACAAGGATTCTCTGGATAATCGTGAAGGCCAGTTGGCCATTCAGATTAACGGTGATGACGAACTGGATGAAGTATTAAGCAATCTGGATAAGTTTCCACTGATCGCTGTAGACTTCCCAGCCTTCCGTGATGGCCGCGGTTTCAGTATTGCACGCTTGCTGATTCGCGCCGGATACAAAGGTGAGATACGAGCAACAGGTGATGTAGGCCGTGACCGTATCGCTTATATGGAGCGCTGTGGCTTTACGGCAATCCAGATTTCTGACGATATATTCAAAGAAGATATGCTGAGCGCATTCACGGAAGTAAGTAATTACTACCAGAGCGCAACCGACAGTAATCGTGCGGTCTATCACCAGTAAGAGAAAGCACCAGTAATTAATAGTGACGGTGAGGTCCTATTTATGAGTGAGCAAATTACTACAGAGCTGCAGGCAAAAGTTGAAGCTATTGCAGTTCTGCTAAAAAAAGGCTTTGAAGACCACCACGGCTCTTTGGTTTTTGCCAACAGCCTAGGCGCTGAAGATGTAGTTATCGCTGACCTGATTAGCAAATACTGCCCTGAAATCAACAACTTTGTACTGGATACCGGACGCCTACCAGAAGAAACTCTGAAGCTTCTCTCAGATGTACAGAAACACTATCCGAATGTGACATTCGATGTTTACTACCCGGAAGGTGCTGATGTTGAAGCTTATGTAGCTGAAAACGGTGTTAATGCCTTCTACGAGTCCCAGGAACTGCGCAAAGGCTGTTGCTTTGTGCGCAAAATTAAGCCACTGAAACGCGCTTTATCTGGCAATAAAGCCTGGATAACAGGTCTTCGCCGTGAACAGTCTGTTACCCGCGATGAGATACAGTTCGAAGAGTGGGACGAAGGCAACAGCATGCACAAACTAAACCCACTGGCAGATTGGTCAGAGAAGGAAGTTTGGGCATATATCAAAGCGTATGACGTGCCATATAACGAACTACACGACAAACACTACCCTAGTATCGGGTGTGCGCCTTGCACGCGTGCTATTTCAATGGGTGAAGATGTTCGTTCCGGTCGCTGGTGGTGGGAAAACCCCGAAAACCGCGAATGTGGATTACACCCAGCAACACCTCTGAATTTTAAAAAGTAAGACCCTGGGAAGGCAGGATGCCTTCCCTTACAGGAGACCCTGACTGCACCTGCAATCTCCCCTTCTATCATCCACTCCAGCAAGAGAGGTAAGAAGGTTTTCAGCTTTCCTGCAGGTTGCAGTCATCTTTGCTAAAACTCTCGAAAACCCTTTAAAAATCCCCTTATTTCATGCCAGCTTTGGCATTCTGCGGTAAACTTAGAGTTATCGTAATTACCCCAAGAGAGAATGTCTGTGGATTACCTGCCTCTTTTTTTCAAACTCACTCAACAAAATGTACTGCTGGTTGGCGGAGGGAATGTTGCCCTAAGAAAAGCCCGCTTACTATGCCGTGCAGGGGCTACTGTTACCGTCATTGCACATCAAATCTGTGATGAGTTACAGACTCTATTGGATGAGAATGGGGGCACACCTTTAGTTGGGGAATACCACGCTGCCCTTCTGGATGGAAAAGTACTGGTTATTGCCGCCACAAACGATAATTCTCTGAACCAACGCATCCATTACGATTCGATAGAGCACAACATCCCGATTAATGTTGTGGATAGCCCGGACCTTTGCACATTTGTATTCCCGGCAATTGTTGATCGCTCACCGGTAGTGATTGGGGTTTCCTCTGGAGGGAGTGCTCCGGTCCTAGCCAGACTACTTCGTGCCAGACTGGAAACCTGGGTTCCAAAGTCATATGGAAAACTGGCAAGTATCGCCAACTCCTTCCGGGATCAGGTAAAACAACGTTTCGGTTCGGTCAACCAGCGCCGCATCTTCTGGGAAGATGTTTTACAGGGTCAAATTGCTGAGAAAGTCTTTGCTGGAAGATCCGATGACGCGGCACAACTACTCCAGAACAAAATCGATAACGCCGATCCTGAACATCAGGTAGGAGAAGTGTACCTGATAGGAGGCGGCCCTGGAGATCCGGAACTGCTCACATTCAAAGCATTGCGACTGATGCAACAAGCCGATGTTGTTCTATATGACGCACTGGTATCTCCTGCCGTGCTAGACCTCTGCCGACGAGATGCTGACCTGATATTTGTAGGCAAGAAAAGGGACAACCATGCAGTACCTCAACAAGGGATAAACGAACTTCTGGTAGAACACGCTCAAGCAGGTAAACGCGTTGTACGATTAAAAGGTGGGGATCCGTTTATTTTTGGCCGCGGCGGTGAAGAACTGGAAACACTGAAAGCCCATAATATTCCTTTTCAAGTGGTACCAGGGATCACAGCTGCAAGCGCCTGCTCGACCTATGCAGGCATTCCACTAACACACAGAAACTATGCTCAGTCAGTCAAGTTTGTCACAGGACAGCTAAAAAACAGAACGAGCGATCTTAATTTTGAAGAGCTGGTTCACCCTAACCAGACAGTGGTTTTTTATATGGGGCTCCACAGCCTTCCCCAACTGAGCAAAAAGCTGATTGAGCACGGCAAACCCGCAGACACCCCAGCGGCAATTGTTTCCCGAGGTACTTCAGCAGATCAAAAGGTGCTTACCGGCACACTTGAAACATTACCCGGCCTTCAGGAACAGGCCCAACTGCCTGCACCTGCACTCATAGTTGTTGGCGAAGTAGTCTCTCTACATGAAAGTCTCAGCTGGTTCGGAGATGAAGTGCTGGCACAAAATCTCGTCCCGGTAACGACCTCAAGTAGTGATTAGCATTGGCAGTCCGTCTGCAACCAAGAAACTATCGAACACTAAGATTTAAATATGAGTAAAAAGCTGTAATGATTAACTAAGGCAAACGTAACCCTAAAGGCAAATGGGTTAGCCTTCGGTTTTACTGTATAGTTCTACGCACAAATACAGGCAAGTCTTAACAACGTGAAAAAGCTACTCGGTTTACTCATCACAATATCTATTCTTGGATTAGGTTTTGCACTAAGCGGCAGCCTGTATTTCACTGCAAAGAACGAATTCCAAAAGCACATAAAAACCCAAGCAGAGAATGTGCATTATCAAGTGCAGAAACGTTTTCGGATATTCGACGAACTACTCTCAAATGACGAAAAGCAAGTACAAGAGCACGCGCGTCGTGCATTGATGCACTTATCAGATATTCTTAATTACGAAAACTTTAATCCCATGGACTGGAACCCTGAGCGAATGGATAAAGTTGCAAAACAACTGGGTGTAGACGGGGTATATGTTATTGCTCCTGACACCTCAGTAGTAGCAACCAATTTCCTGCCAGACCTTGGATTTAAACTCGGCACGATTTCAGATACTTTTGATCAATACCTTCACAATCTGTATGGCACAGGCAAATTGGAAGTCGATCGCATCAATGTCTCATCTAAAACCGGTATCATCAAAATTTACGCCTATTATGCTCCGATAAATTATGATTACATTCTGGAAGTTTCCTATGATGTAAAAAATTACCTGGCACGCAACAAATCATCCAGATATGTTGATTTTATGTTTGGTGAATTTTTTACCGAAATGACCAAAGCAAACCCTTTGTTGGATCAAGTTGATATTTATTTGGTCAACAATTATGCCGCTTTTCCCTTCTTACACACATCGCCGGGGTTAGCCCTATCAGAACTCCCCGATGTTCCAGAAAGCGGCATAATGACCATTAAGAAAAGCGACGATATAATTCACTACTACAGCCGGGCCGATTTCAACCGCACAAAACTTCACAGTGCAGAATATTTAACTATCAGGTCTACTTTCAACCTTTCACCGATGTATTACCTGATACATAAATTTTTTACTCTAAGTGTACTGGTCATTGCCGTTATACTTGGTATCGCTTTCTTCCTTATCTCTTTGTTTTTTAACAAGTGGATAATGAGTCGTATCTTCCGAATAATTGCCGCTTTGGAACGAAGTGCAGAAGGTGATTATCACGATACCCTCAACTATGACAATTTAGATGAGCTAGGCTTGATTGCCCAACACGTAAACAGCATGAATGCTCGCTTATCCGCCCGAGATGAAGAACTCAAAGAAGCCCGATTACATCTTGAAAATCGCGTAGCTGAGCGCACTGCTGATCTACAACTGGAAGTTGAAGCCCGTAAGAAAGCAGAAGAAAAACTCATCCAGCAAGCTGAAACAGACCCTCTTACCGGGGTGCTTAATCGTCGTGCATTTGCTAATAGAGCGCATAAAGAAATTGAACGGGCACGAAGGTACAAACGCCCAATTTCTGTCATCCTACTTGATCTGGACCACTTCAAGCAGGTAAATGACAAGTTTGGCCACCTCTACGGTGACAAAGTATTAGTGGAATTTGCTGCCCTGATTAACCCATGCCTTAGAACGATTGATTGTTTAAGCCGACATGGCGGAGAAGAGTTTTTGATCCTGCTCCCCGAAACTGATGAGCTTGAAGCCGTTCAGATTGCAGAACGCCTACGTAGACGTATGGAAGACCATATCATCTCTGCTGACACCGAGGATTTAAAAGTTACTTCAAGCTTCGGTGTAGCATCCTGGGATCCGGAAGACGACAATATTAATGCAGCGGTTCATCGTGCCGACCAGGCTCTGTACTTAGCGAAACATCGAGGTCGCAACCGAGTAATCAGCTACAGTACGGAAAATTTTTTCTGATAATATATACCGACTGGATCAAGAACCTCAGGACATATAAAAAGCTTGTTATATCAACGCCCGGACTGCCAAAAATGAAGCCAATTTCATTACGATTAATCACTACAATCTCCCTTTCTCTTCTGTTGTGGGGATGTAGCGGTGGCAATCACACTGAAAACTCTGCTCAGCAATCTTATCCGGAAGGAACGTATTGTATTAATGGTGGCAATTCCAATAACTATAGCTGTAACAGTACTCCTGCCAGCCATGCACTGCCTATACATCCAAGAACGGTTGATGAAGAGTGGATGTATGACAAGCTTCATGAAATCCGGGATTGGTTAAATGAAGAAAAATACCGTCGTAGCCAGGTTGATAATACCTCTCAGACCCAGACCGCTCCTTAAGACTGATTATCCATCTGTTTTTGCTTTACCTGATCAAGCAAATCAACAGTAATCCGATCTAACCCCTGTGCCCTCGCGGCCTTTTCAACCTTGTGACGAATTAATTTACGAACAAAAAAAGGGGCAGCTTCTACCCGCTTACTTGCAGCATCATCCCATTCAAGCTTTGCAGCCATTTTATCGATCTCTCTGATATCAAATTAAAGTCTGAAATTATACCTATTGCATTACTATTGCCAAACCCTGCACAGGCATTGATATACCTGCTTTGAGCGTGAAGAGCTGTACTGAAGGAACGACTAAATCATTCACTTAGGGTGGTGAACACTCTTCCAGCACATAATCAGGTAAGTTCTTTTCATCCGGCAGAGGGGTTGAATTACCCTGTTCATCAATAGCAACAAATTTGAACTTTGCTTCAGTCACTTTTTCACGCTTACCGATACGACCTCTGCGCACCCAGGCCTCAACATGCACTGTAATTGAAGTACGCCCAACAGTAGCAATCTCTGTATATACTCCCAGAATATCACCAACTTTGACGGGACGAATAAAACTCATGCTATCAAGAGCCACCGTGACTACGCGCCCCTGAGCCCTTTGCCCTGCACAAATGCCTGCGGCCATATCCATCTGAGATAAGACCCAACCGCCAAAAATATCCCCTGAAGGGTTGGTATCACTGGGCATTGCGATTGTACGTGTAGTTAAGCGACCCCGGGTTTGATTTGACATGGATTACCTCCAGCTTTCAAAAGGGGCGATTATTACACTTAAGTCTAGAAATAAAAACCAACGAAGACTAACACTCCGTTGATACGAACATAAATCATGCTTAAATCCAGCTATTGAAATTAGACTTTCTGAAGAGAAAAGTTACCCACAGAAGCTGTGGATAAAATAGTGGATTAATATTGGGCAATTTGTCTAAAGCCTTGAAATATGTAGCCTCCAGCAAAATGTCTAGATTTTATACTCCAGATATTTTTTCTTTTTTTTCATAATGTTAACTCTATATGTCAATAAAAATCGTGCATTTAGCCGAAAAATAAAATGCATTGCAGGGGTAATTTATAATCTGTGTAAAACGCACACAAAAAGCGGTAAAAGCCAAGCCTTTACCGCTTTAATTATTTACAAACAAAAGAAAATTTGAAAACCTGATAAAGGCCTCAATCTTCTGGCAATTCCAGCTCAATATGAGTTTTAGGAACACAGCAACATGTAAGAATTTCGTCGCCAATCAAATCCAACAGACTTTCCTGAACATATTCCACTTCACCATCGATCAAACGCACTTTACAACATCCACAATAACCACCGCGGCAATTATAAGGCGCAGGAATTTCCTGAGCCTCTAAAGAGTCCAGTAAAGTAGCTTCATATTGATAATAGAAAGTATGATGGTGATTAACTTTAATCCTTGATGGCCCGGCCATGTGTCACTTCCTATAGATCAAAGCCATCAAAATCACCTTCATCCACCTCGTTGTCGATCTGACCAACAAGGTAGGAGCTGATTTCAGCTTCCTGTGGGGCAACCTGAACATTGTCACTAATCAGCCAAGCGTTCATCCACGGTAACGGGTTTTGAGTTGGAGGGAAAATTTCTTCAAGATTCAATGCCTTCATACGTACATTAGTAATGTACTCAACATAATCTGAAAGAATCTGTGCATTCAAACCAATCATGGAGCCTTCACGGAACAGGTATTTTGCCCAGTCTTTCTCCTGCTGTGCCGCTTCTTTGAAGATTGCGTAAACCTCTGGTTCACACTCTTTAGCTATCTCTTTGAACTCTGGATCATCCGCTCCGGAAGCCATGATATTCAACATGTGCTGAGTGCCTGTCAGGTGCAAAGCTTCATCACGCGCGATCAGTTTAATGATCTTGGCATTGCCCTCCATGATGGCTCGTTCAGCAAAAGCAAAAGAACAGGCAAAACTAACATAAAAGCGGATTGCCTCAAGCACATTGATAGAGACAAGAGTCAGGTAAAGCTTTTTCTTCAGATTACGCAAAGTCGAATCATAGACGGCACCATTAACCGTATGGATCCCTTCCCCATGAATACTGTAAACACTGGAGAGGTTAATAAATTCATCATACAAACGGGTTACTGAATCCGCTCGACGGATAATTTCCGGGTTGGTAACAATATGATCAAACACCTCAGAAGGCTCGGTAATAATGTTACGAATAATATGAGTGTAGGAACGGCTATGGATCGTCTCACTGAAAGCCCATGTTTCAAACCAGGTTTCCAACTCAGGTAAAGAGACCACCGGCAGAAATGCAATATTTGGAGATCGTCCCTGCACAGAATCAAGCAACGTTTGATACTTAAGGTTGCTAAGGAATATATGCCTTTCATGCTCCGGCATATTCATAAAATCTTTACGGTCCGTAGAAAGATCCACCTCTTCTGGACGCCAGAAGAAGGAAAGCTGCTTTTCAATCAGCTTTTCAAAGATTGGGTATTTCTGCTTATCATAACGGGCCACGTTGACGCTGCGGCCAAAAAACATAGGTTCACGGGTAGCGTCATGTGTACTGTGACTAAACGTTGTGTACGCCATCGGGGTGTTCGTTCCTGAAAACAGATAGGTAATTTAGGGTTATGTAACCCGCCACTAAAGAGCGGGTTATCTATTTATATTTGCTTACGTGAAATGCCTGCAAATACCTAGAGTTTGCAAGCACCACCTTCACAACCACCGTCATCAGCCTGATCAGAGGCGCCATCACGTGTGTTGTGGTAATACAATGTTTTCACACCATATTTATATGCAGTCAACAGATCCTGAAGCAGCTGCTTCATTGGCACTTTCTCATTAGGGAAACGCACAGGATCGTAATTGGTATTGGCTGAGATGGACTGATCTACAAACTTCTGCATGATACCCACCAGCTGAAGATAGCCCGTATTGTTAGGGATACTCCATAGCAGTTCGTATTGATCGCGCAGTTCAGTATAACCTGGCACAACCTGCTTCATCACACCATCCTTACTTGCCTTAACAGACACATAACCACGAGGTGGTTCAATTCCGTTAGTGGAATTGGTAATTTGTGAGGATGTTTCACATGGCATCAGAGCTGTCAGTGTACTGTTACGCAGACCAAACTCTTTAATATCTTCTCGTAAGGTTTCCCAGAAGTAGTGCAAAGGCTCTTCACAGTATTCATCAACCTCACGCTTGTACGTATCCGTTGGCAGAATACCTTTAGAATAAACTGTTTCATTAAACTTGGGACATGCACCACGTTCTTTAGCTAATTCATTAGAAGCTTTTAACAGGAAGTACTGAACAGCTTCGAATGTTTTATGCACCAAACCATTTGCAGATCCATCAGAATACTTAACACCGTTCTTTGCCAGATAATAAGCAAAATTAGTAACGCCCACACCCAGTGGTCGTCGATTCATTGTAGATGTTTTCGCTGCAGGAATTGGATAGTCCTGATAATCAAGCAGGTTATCCAGCGCACGTACAACCAGATCTGCCAGATTTTCCAGCTCATTCAGATCTTCCAACGCACCCAGGTTGAACGCAGACAAAGTACACAGAGCGATTTCGCCCTCTTCATCATTCACATCATTCAAGGGCTTGGTTGGCAGAGCAATTTCGAGACAGAGGTTTGACTGCTTAACAGGCGCCACTTTCGGATCAAATGGGCTGTGTGTATTACAGTGGTCTACGTTTTGAATGTATATACGGCCGGTTTGTGCACGCTCACCCGCCAAAATCCCAAACAGTTCAACTGCTTTGATTGTTTGCTTGCGGATGCTCGGATCATTTTCATATTGAACATACAGGCGCTCAAATTCATCCTGATCAGCAAAGAAAGCGTCGTACAATCCAGGAACTTCATGTGGGCTGAATAGCGTGATATCGCCGCCCTTAATCAGGCGCGTATACATCAGTTTGTTAATCTGTACGCCATAATCAAGATGACGAACACGATTCTCTTCAACGCCACGGTTATTCTTCAGTACCAGCAGAGATTCAACCTCAAGGTGCCAAAGCGGGTAGAACAATGTTGCAGCTCCACCACGTACTCCACCCTGAGAACAGGATTTAACTGCCGTCTGGAAATGCTTATAAAACGGGATACATCCAGTATGGAACGCTTCACCATTTCGAATCGGGCTACCCAATGCACGGATACGACCTGCGTTAATACCAATACCCGCACGCTGAGATACATACTTAACAATTGAGGCTGATGCAGCGTTGATAGCATCCAGACTATCGCCGCACTCAATCAACACACAAGAACTGAATTGACGAGTTGGTGTACGCACACCCGCCATGATTGGTGTAGGCAGCGAAATTTTAAACAGGGAAGTTGCATCATAAAAACGTTTTACATAGCTCAGACGCGTATCGTTCGGATAGTCAGCGAATAAGCAAGCCGCAACCAACATATACAGAATCTGTGGGCTTTCATAAACTTCACCAGTGACACGATTCTGTACCAGATATTTTCCTTCCAACTGCTTAACTGCTGAATAGGAGAAGTTCATATCACGCTTATGATCCATATGCGTGTTCAGTTCATCCCACTCAGATTCAGAGTAATCTTCAATCAGATGTTTATCATAGCGTCCGGCTTCGACCTGTGCAGATACATGATCAAACAGACGAGGTGGTTCAAACTTACCAAAAGCACGTTTACGCAAGTGGAAGATTGCAAGACGTGCTGCCAGATACTGATAATCAGGAGCGTCTTCAGAAATAAGATCTGCTGCAGACTTAATCAGAGTCTCGTGAATATCGAAGGTTTTCATGCCTTCAAAGAATTGTAAGTGAGCTTTTAACTCGACTTCTGATGGTGAAACTGCGTTTAATCCGTCGGCGGCCCAGATCACTACTTTATGAATCTTTTCCAGATCCACTTTCTCTTGCCGACCATCCCTTTTGGTTACCATCAGATCTTGCTGCATGTGACTTCCAACTGAAACTCAATATAATTGTAATTGTATTGCTGCAAACCAGTGCATCTATGCGTCATTGCGACCTATAAAAATGCAGGAAAAGCCCTTAATTTCTAGGCTGCAGCCTTTTCTACTCTTCTTTGCTCTAAGACACAAGATATAGTGCCAAGAAACATTTCAAACACTAAATATAGTGATCCAGAATGTTAATGCAATACTTGATTTTGCTTGGTGTTGGGTGTAGGCCAAGTGTTCGCAAATGCGGAAACATCGATAACTCGTGGGCTAGAGAGGAGATATACCCTAACATCACTTTGTGACATTTTTTTTAAAAAAAATTTATAGCAAATTCATACTCAAAAACTGTGCCAGATAACTGGCTAATTTAGACTCAATTCGCCCCCTCTAAAAGCCTGATGATTGACGCGGTTCCGACTGACCAAAGTGTATATTTATTGATCTAAAGAACAGGTACACATCAGAAAAAGGATATTGTACAATTCGCAGCCAATTTTAATGAATGAAGAGGTATCAGAATGCGTTTAGCTGAAATTGAAGCTATTGCCCTGAATATTGGTCTGGCAGTATTTGCCGCATTTATCTTCTTCATCATTTACGACCTGGCAAAAAAATCGAACGCTGGAAAATTCGGCACAGCGATTTTATTTTTTGCCCTTGGCCTTGGTCTTGCGGCTTTTCTGGTTAAAACCGTTGTCGTAGAGATGATGGGCTGACGTCGCTATCCATCTTTATCATTTTTTTTACTTTTCAGTTTCTCTTCAGAAATATGTTCTAGCTGCCCCGAAATTGGGTCCACCTCGTAGGCTTTACCAAACCCAACCACGTATGATCCGCTATTAGGTTGCAGTCGAAACAAGTGAAAATCTTTTAATGACTGCAACATCGCCATAATGTTGCCAAACCGACTTTCCATAGCATCCAGTATCTCCTGATAGCTTTCAGTATCAGGGTCTACAACCGCAACCGAACACTGAAAAATCAAACGTTCTCTGGCAAACAGGTTAGTCGTTTGTGCTTCATCAGAAATAAACATCACTGCAGCTCTGGGATTCGTTCTGAGATTTTTAGTATGGGCGGCAAGGTCGCTGATAAAAATATAAAATGCCCCATCACTGAAGCGTAAGTAAGGTGCATAGCTTATCTCGGGGTTTTGCAGTTCACTCAGTGTCGACAGCAGCAACGTTTCTTTGCTTTGCTGTAAAGCTATACAAGCAGCAGATAATTCAGGCAGGCTCTTTTCAGCATTAGGCATAAGACAATCTCAGATAAAAACAGCATAAAAAACTCATGGATAATTCAACACCGCCGATAGTAAGAATGGAAGTAGTTATTGTTAATAGGTTGATGCCTTAATGACTGAACAGCAGCATTTTATACACCACCCCGAAGAATTTTCTATTGAGTTACAGTCAAAAGAAAACACACCGCTCCCAACTGAACAACCTTTGAATTTGAAACTGGTCTGCAATTCGACCATCCCCTTTTCATCTGGAGAATCAATTGGCATTAATTTACCAGAGGTAAGTAACGAGGTTGAAGTCCTCGGAATTGTAGATTGGTGTACAACAACCAACAGCGGGTATGAACTTGGAATACAGTTTTCAGATTCGGATGCTTTGATGCGCATCAGAATGTTGGAACAACTTTGCTTTATAAAACGTTACCGGACTTATGTCCTGAATAAGGAAGGTAGAGACATATCTGATCAGGATGCCGCATTAGAGTGGATAGCAAAATACGCAAACCTGTTTCCAACCGCCGGATAATTGCCCCTTAAAGCCCACACTTCCTCACTAAGCGGGTATAATGCCCCTTTTTACATCCGAACTGGAAACCCGAGATGCAACAGAAAACAGTTACAGCTGCCGGTATTGAAATCGCCAACGATAAACCTATGGTCCTATTTGGTGGCATGAATGTACTTGAATCACGTGATTTAGCCCTCCGAGTTGCTGAGGAATATGTCAAAGTTACTGAGAAGCTGAACATTCCCTTTGTTTTTAAAGCATCATTCGATAAGGCTAACCGTTCATCTCTTGGCTCATTCAGAGGACCAGGTCTGGACGAAGGCCTGAAAATTCTGCAAGAGATCAAATCCACATTTAACGTACCGCTGATTACCGATGTCCATGAGCCATACCAGGCAGCACCTGCAGCGGAAGTATGTGACATTATCCAGCTTCCGGCATTCCTTTCCCGTCAGACTGACCTGGTACAAGCGATGGCAGCTACGGGTGCCGTGATCAATATTAAGAAAGCCCAATTCCTGGCACCACAGGAAATGAAACACATTCTTCACAAATGTGAAGATGCAGGAAATGATCGTTTGATACTGTGCGAACGAGGTTCCTGTTATGGATACAACAACCTGATCGTTGATATGCTCGGTTTCTCTATTATGAAAGAGTTTGGCTATCCTTTGATGTTTGATGCCACACACGCGCTTCAGATGCCCGGTGGGCGCTCTGATTCAGCAGGTGGGCGCCGCGCTCTGGCAGCACAACTATCACGTGCAGGCCTGTCTCAAGGCATAGCAGGCCTATTCCTCGAAGCCCACCCTGATCCTGAGAAGGCAAAATGCGACGGTCCTTGTGCGTTACCACTCAACACACTGGAAGCCTACTTAAGTCAGATGAAAGCAGTAGATGATTTAGTTAAAAGCTTCCCTGATCTGGACACATCCTTCTAATTCAAAAACACTTAAACCACCCAATTAAAGGTGTTTTTTTTGTTTATAGGAACAAAACAGTTAATAATCAGCCAATTAGGGGCTGACTTATACTACCGTCGTTGTCTATGATAAGTGCATAGTGACCAGACAGGCAGACAACCTAAATGAGCGATACTCCTGACTCTCTCTATCAGGCTTTGGAACCGGAAGCGATTATTGGCCCGGAGCATCATCGTTTCAAGTTGATTAAGCAAGGCCATGATCACCCGCTGGGGCAATTTTGGCACGCAGAAGACCAGAGCGTCACAGGCACTCCAATCGTGACCCTGTTGATGATAGCCCCTGGTTTGTTAAAGCAGAAAAGCTTTGTCGAAGGGCTCAAAACCCATGCCGCCCAGATAAAGACCATCCAGAACAAGCATGTTGCAGAATGCTATGGTTACTTTACTGAAAAGGGCAAACTTATGTTTTTGTCCTTCGAAAAACTTGATGGTTTGACACTCAAATCCATGATGGAAAAGGGGAGTCAGCTAACTGCGAAACAGCAGATGACCCTGATTAATCAGATTGCTTATTCAATCGACATCAGCTTTCAAAAACTAAGAAGCGCACATGGTTGTCTTGAAACTGGAGCCATTTTCGTCAACCGAAAAAGTGGCATCAAACTAACTCAGCACGGACTTCGCGAAACACTCGAGTCTGCTTCTTCACTGCTTTCTCAACCTGTTTTCTATCAACAATACCAAGCTCCAGAAGCATTCCATCCAGCCAAATTAGATCGTAGAGCAGATGTCTACTCTTTTGCCTGCATTCTGTACGAGATGATGACTGGTAAAGCACCCTTCAGTGTTGATGATACTGAAGCAGACAGAGTCAGGCGTGAACTAAGCCAGCCCCAGGGGCTTGATGACGAACAGTGGCTGGAGATGCAAAAAGCCTTCTCTACCAATACAGAAGAACGTTTTGCCAGCTGTACGGATTTGGTTAAAGCTGTTTTTACAGAAGACAACAAGGATACCGAAGAGGCAAAAGACAACGAACAAGCGCCAGCGAAAGAAATGACCGAGGGCGCGTCAGAAGAAACACTTACTGAGCAAGAGAATACTGCAAAGAAATTTAAGTTGCCTTCTTTTACGCTACCCACACTCTCTAAGCACTTCACATATACTCTACTGGGAGCTGGAATATTTATTGGTGGCTTTTTAATTGGGTGGAGTATCTCAAGCTTTCTTAATTTCCAGGTAAAAGACTTCCAGGCTTTGCAAATTGATAAACAAAAGCAAGCCCTGCAACAGATGTACAGCTCCCTGCAGGCACAACAAGAATTGCATGCCATGCAGGAAAAATCTATTCAAGAAAAAGATATCCGGATTCAGCTGTTGCAAAACGATCTTGACCATTCATTAAAGCAAGCCAGCATGAGCGATCCTGATAATCCAGGAAATACTCTTTTCAAAGATCAGATTAACAAAAGTGATTATGGTCCAGAGATGGTACTTCTACCATCAGGTAAGTATCGAATGGGGGATCAAAGTGGCCTGGGTGATGATAATGAAAGGCCGGTGCATATTGTCAGTATAGAGAAACCTTTCTCTCTCTCCCGCTTTGAGATTACTTTCGCAGAATATGATCTGTTTGCAAAATTGACCAACCGACAACTACCTGATGATGAAGGCTGGGGCCGCGAAAACCGCCCAGTGATTAATGTCAGCTGGAGGGATGCCAAGGCATATGCAGAATGGCTGGCAGACCAGACCGAGCAACCTTACCGCCTTCCCTCTGAAGCAGAATGGGAATACGCAGCCCGGGCAGGAAACCTGACAACCTATTGGTGGGGCGATCAGATGAAACCTAACATGGCTGCCTGCTCCGATTGCGACAGCCTCTGGGATGGTAAACAAACTGCACCGGTTGGCAGTTTCCAGGCGAACAGCTGGGGCCTTCATGATATGACCGGTAACGTGGATGAATGGGTTGAAGATTGTTATGAAGACAATTACAACCTAGCGCCGATTGATGGCTCAGCCTACACACAGAGAGTTTGCAGTGACAGAGTTATGCGAGGCGGATCATGGTTTGAAATAAGCCGGTTGATACGTCCTGCCAGTCGTTATCGCCACCCAACTGATGCAAAACGAAACAGTTGGGGATTCAGAGTTGCATTGGATATGAAGTAAATTGTCTGATTAAGAACTTCAGTATCTATTAAGGATAAACAGGTTCTACTGCACTCTGGCACTCACAATGAAGAGGGACAACATATGCTGTTTCAAAGGATAGGCCCAGGCATCATACTGGTCTGCTTCACCACCCTGACTTTTGCCAGCCCTCTGCACATCGGCTCGGATAAACGTCAATCTGTCGCCCTGACCCTATACAACCAAAATCTTGGATTGGTCCGTGAGTCTCGTAAGCTGCCGCCTCTTGAATCAGGTCAGGAGATCACTCTGAAAGATGTGAGTAAGCAGTTGCAGGTAGAAAGTCTTCGCATAGCCAATGCCGGACAAATCCTTGAGCAAAATCTAAATACCAATATCCTTAATCAACAGACTCTGCTCGAACACTATACCGGCAAAAAACTCCAGTTAGCCCGATTGAATCCAGCTACCGGTCAGGAACTGATCAGCACGGTTCAATTACTCAGTGTTGACGGCAAGCGGGCCCTGATAAAACGAGATAATCTTTTTGAGACTATCCCACTGAATAATCAGTGGCGTTTTATCTTCCCTTCTCTGCCACAGCAACTGCTGGCGAAACCCAGTCTGAACTTTCGCAGTTCGGGCACCAATACACCCCTCTCAGCTCAGATCAGCTATCTTACATCTGGGTTGAACTGGAATATGGACTATGTCCTTACTCTCAGTGATACAGGAGAGCATGTTTCACTGGATGGATTAGCCAGCCTGACCAACCAAACAGGCACAGATTATAAAAATGCAGAGATAAAGCTACTGGCGGGTGAACTCTATCAGCCAAATAACCGTCACCAAATGCGTCAGAAAGGCATGGAAGTGATGAGCGCCATGTCTGCGGATATGGCAGCAGCGCCAAGAGAGAAATTGCAAGACTTCCATCTATACTCGCTTCCTCGTAAAACCGATCTTCTCAATGGACAGATCAAACAGGTTTCTCTGCTGTCAGCAAAAGATATCACTGTAGAGAGGGGCTACAGCTATCAGTTTCTTATCTACCCAACTGTGGAAAGAAATCAGCATCGGGTAAAACCGGAACTGACCGTAAAATTTAAAAACGAGAAGAAAAACCGCCTTGGCATGCCTCTGCCTGCTGGAAACCTGAGAACATTCAGCCCAGACAGCAATGGCCACTTACAGTTTATCGGCGGTGCCAGTATAAACCATACAGGTGAAGGCGATCAGGTTGAGGTCAAACTAGGCAAAGCTTTTGATCTTTCAATACATCGCAAACAGACTCACTTCAGTAAAACCTTCAATGGCTTTCTGGTCGGTCAGGAGCTGCGTATCAGCAACAGTCGATCCACACCTGCCAAATTAGAATTAACCGGAAATTTCCCACTGAAATGGGAGATGAAAAGCAGTAGCCATCCCCATGAAAAAGTAATGGGTGGCAGTGTCCGCTGGCTCATCGACGTTCCCGCTAAAGGCGATGCCGTCTTAAAATTCAAAGTGGAAATGGAGAAGCGCTGAGTTTGCCAACCAAGCTTTGTTCGGGCTGCGGCCTCACTGAAAAGTGGTGTTGTTGCAGCCAGATCATACCCACCCACAGTTCAATCAGCTTTGCCCTGGTGTTGAATGAGAATGAACCTTCTCGTCCGACTACAACCAGCAAAATTGTTCAGAAGGCACTACTAAATACACAAACAATTATCTGGCAAAGAGCCCATGAGCCAAGTTCGTTACTGAAGCAAATTAACTCTCCAGATACAGAAGCATGGCTCTTATTCCCGGCCGACAGAACCGAATTACTTAGTCGCCAAAAACCATTCAATCCGACAACAAATAAAAAAACATTAATCATTGTTCCGGATGGAACATGGAAGGAAGTTAGAAAAATTGTTCGCAAGAGTCCCTGGCTTGACCAACTACCAATCATAGCTTTTAAATCAGAGCATAAAACACGATATACACTCAGAAGAAACAAACAGAATGGACAATTATGTACAGCTGAAGCCGTGTCGGAGTTGCTTCAGCAAAAGGGTGACATACAAGCTGCTCAAACACTTGAGAAGGCATTTAACCAGTTTATGGAAGCATTCCACATGCAAAGGCACGATCAGGATGTTTAACGCCTCTTCCCCTTATCCATGTACATCCTTTTATCCGCTTGCTCAAGCAGGTTTTCAATATCACAAGTGCCGTCCTCATCCAACATTAAACTGCCAGCACTGAATTCAATTAAATATTCACTCACAGTTTTAATTTGCGCTTCATTCAGCGCATTCCGAAGGCGATCAATCAGCTGTTGAGCACCGTCCAGATCTGTATCCACTAACAAAGTTGCAAATTCATCCCCACCGATGCGGCCAAACACATCCGATTCACGACAAGTAGATCGTAAGCAATCAGCAAACGTCTTTAATGCCTGGTCCCCTTCCTTGTGACCCAAGCGGTCATTAATCTCTTTAAAGCCATCCAGATCAAAAAACAACAAGGCTGCCGGCAGCTTCATACGAGAGCAAAAATTCAAAGCTTTTGTGGCAAGGACGCTAAAGCCTCGACGATTGGATATATTTGTTAATTCATCAAGAGTTGCTAACTGAACCGCCGCCAGCTCTCGCTCCGCCATCACAGCCAGATCTTCAAGGTCGGATAATTCTGCAACCGTAAAATGTCTGGGACGTGTATCTATCAAACATAGTGTACCCAGTTTATGACCACTGATATGCGTTAAAGGGCAACCAGCATAAAAACGGATATAAGGTTCTGAAGTCACTAATGGATTATCATGGAAGCGCTCATCTTCCAGAGTATCTGGAATAATAAACAGGTCATCTCCCAAAATAGCATGACCACAAAAAGAGATATCCCGACCTGTCTCTTGCGCATCTAATCCCATACACGACTTAAACCACTGGCGATTGGTGTCCACCAAACTCACAAGTGCTATTGGGACATCAAATAACCGCCTTGCCAAGCGAGTAAGCCGATCAAATCGTTCTTCCGATTCAGTATCAAGGATATTAAGTGCTTTCAGGCAAGCCAGACGTTGCGCATCCTCTTCAGGAAAATCCGGTCTCTTCATTTCAAATCCATCAAATTGACTTGATACTACTCAGAATAGCAAGCAAATGAGGATTATGGTAATCGAAATACTCTAATAAAAACCGCATGTTACATATGGATATAACTATAATTACATGGTCACTATACACATGGTTTTGAATGGATCTATGCCAGAATAATCAACTGTTATTTATTGTAAAGAACCACTCTTTATAAAGCTTTATCGATATTGAGCAGCCGTAATAAATTGTCCGAAGGTTTCACACCAGACAATAACGGCCTTATAGTCATCCAGAAAAACGCTACCAGAAAGAGGAACAACAAAGTTTTCAAATGTTTTTACATCTCCAACACGCAACATACTGGATTTTAAACGTTTGAAATCTGCTTCAGTTTCAACAAACTCAGGTGACAGGTACAACTTATAATCCGGCCCAGGAGCCAGCTTACCCATCAGTGAAATCGATCCATTGCCTAAAGAGACTTTTCCCTCTCCCCAGTGAAGCGCGTCACTATCTTGCAAGTCCTTACGAAATTCAGCCGTGTATTGAGCCGATACGGATGCTTGTATGACTTCATTAACAGACGGCGCAGGAGGGGCTATAAGTATTGGCAGAACATAGATCCCCAATGCAAAACCCAATAAACCAACTCCCCCATGCGAGACTAGCAACAATAGCGTTTTACCTAACTTCATGATGACTCCTTAATACCCGCCAAATACTCTATCAATAGTGAGTTAGATTAATAAACTCTTGATAGTTCCTGAAACGTTTCGTTCAACAGGCTTCTCTACTTATGTTTCAGGCAACCTTCGCGCCCATTGTTCTGATTGAGAACTATCTGCTGTTTGCCCCAACTCACCATGAGTGTACACATCCACCATTCTTTTGATGGCTAGCTGATGCCCCTGCTCTGCCGCCTGCGTATAGAACTTATGAGCCTTGCTCAGGTCGGGCTGAAAATAATGCTCAAATCCAGTTTCAAAAATTTTCCCCATTTGATATTGAGCCTTCTGATCTCCTTTCTCAGCGGCTTGCTGTAAATAGATACCGCCCTGGATTCTGTTTTCTGGCCCCTCTCCCCGAAAATGCAGTAGATGACCATAAACAGACAAGGCTTTTTGATGACCATGATCTGCTGCAAATCGAAAGAGTTTCATCACAAAATCATGCTTCTTACGTGACTTCCGTTTAACCGAAGAACGAAATAGAGCATAAGCGATCACAAATATCACAGGAGCTATTAATCGGGAAAACCAGCGCATAATCATTCCATTAGAAGTTCCTAAATAAGAAGCATTTTAATTGTACTCTGATCAGATAACAGCACAAAGGGCTTGATACTGTTCTATATTGTGAGATAAAACGTTCTATACAAAAGAAATTAAATTTGATTTTTTTATACCCTATAAGCATAAAAAGACAGATTAACCCTCTTGCAAACGAGAAGCGCAATGAATATCTATGATGACAACTCCCTGACCATTGGCAATACACCGCTGGTCCATCTGAAACGCCTTGCTCCCGACCTAAAAATCTACGGCAAAATAGAATCTCGCAATCCAGCGGGTTCGGTTAAGTGTCGCATCGGGGCTAATATGATCTGGAACGCAGAAAAAAGTGGTGTTCTGAAGCCCGGAATGACAATGGTAGAACCGACCAGTGGCAACACCGGTATTGCGCTGGCGTTTGTGGCAGCGTCACGTGGCTATAACATCATCTTTACCATGCCCTCTTCCATGAGCCTTGAGCGCCGTAAAATCATGAAGTCTATGGGAGCAGAAATTGTCCTGACAGAACCCGCTAAAGGCATGAAAGGTGCTATTGCCAAAGCTCAGGAAATTGTAGATCAAGACCCGGATCATTATTTAATGCTGCAACAATTCGAGAACCCGGCCAACCCTGAAATTCATGAGAAAACCACCGGACCGGAAATATGGAACGATACTGATGGTGCTGTTGATATTCTTATTGCCGGTGTAGGTACAGGCGGAACGATTACCGGTTGTAGTCGTTACATCAAGCAAGCGATGGGTAAAAAAATCACTTCCGTTGCGGTTGAGCCAGTAGATTCCCCTGTTATTACTCAGACTTTAAACGGTGAAGAAGTTAAACCTGCGCCACATAAAATTCAGGGAATAGGTGCGGGCTTTATACCCAAAAACCTTGATCTGGAACTCATTGATCAGGTTGAACAGGTCGACAATGATGATGCCATAGCCACGGCAAGACTGCTGATGGAAAAAGAAGGCATTATGGCGGGTATATCTTGTGGGGCAGCCTTATGTGCAGCTCTCAGAGTTGCAAAGCAACCAGGAAATGAGGATAAACATATCGTTGTAATTCTGCCGGATTCGGGAGAACGCTATCTTTCCTCTGCTCTCTTTGCCGGAATGTTCACCGATAATGAAATGGTACAGTAATTACCAGATTCAGTTATTACACTGAACAAAAAAGCCGGGAACAACTCCCGGCTTTTTTTATATGATTCTGATCAATTCATTAATTTGCGAATCTGGTCATGTGAAGGGAACCGATCCAAGTGATCAACATGAATTTTGGGATCACTGGTTTTAATCACGTTGTACCACGAAGCTTTTCTCTGTTTTCCCTTATAACAACCATCCACTTCGTAGTTTTCACCATCAACTGCTAGAATCGCAATAGTACGGGTATTTATTTCAGTTTGCATGATTCTACCCAAGCCTATTTTGTGTAATTTTTATACAAAAAAGTTTAGTAGAGCATACGTAATTTACAATTTTTGTAACAAAATTTAATCAACCGCACTGCATTTCGTAAAGGGATTACCATTGAAAAGTTTGTTTCTTCCTCTGGGGCTTATTCTGTCTTTTATTGTCGCCTGGTCGATTCCGGAACCGGGCAGTTCATTAAAAGATCTCGGTATGATTCCCTGGATGGTGGTTACAATATTTCTTGTGAATGGCTATCAAACCAATCTCAGTGAATTACCTAAAAGCAGAAGCTTTCTGTATGCGCTAATAAGCGGCGGTATACTTTCACTAATAATCAGTCCGGTGATCGGTCTGGGAATTTCAGAATTACTGGCACTACCGGCAGGTATTGCGCTCGGCATTATTGTTACCGCTACAGTGCCCCCAACTTTATCCACCTGTATTGTGATGACCCAGATTAGTGGAGGCTACCCGTTGTGGTCTCTGGTCATGACTGTAATTCTGAATATTATTGGTGTATTTACCATTCCCTTTATGCTGGTTTTTTTATTGGGTGGAAACAGTAATATTACAGTTGAACCTTTATCACTGCTGCAAACACTGGTCATTCTGGTGCTTATACCTTTCCTCATTGGTATCGGAGCAAAAAGAATCTCTTCGCTCGATCCCAAGCACATACTGTTACAGTATCTACCTTCTTGCTGCATTATTCTGACTGTCTGGATGGCCTTGTCTGATTCCAATGAGCTATTCCATAACCTAAAAGCATTTACACTTCTGCAAATTGCCGCAGCAACTCTGTTGATTCATTTCAGCCTTATGCTTTTAAGCCATCTGCTCAGTCGGCTATTGGGATTAAAACCAAGGGAAAGACTGGCAATGCTGTTCACTCTTTCTCAAAAAACATTGCCAGTATCGATCAGTGTGCTTGCAGCATTAGAGGTTCCTATCGGTGAAGCCGTTCTAACCTGTGTTCTGTTCCATTTCCTAATGCTTCTGGCTGACTCTCTGATTACCCCACGACTGGCAATACTGTCAGCCAAGTGATTGCAGAAATTCAATTGAAGGGGCAAAAAAAGCCTGCCCGGTAACAGCTCGGGTATATTTCAGCAGATGGTCACAATGCCCGCTGCCATCCCCTTCAATCATACTTTTCAGCATTAAAGTGAAGTTGTCCGGTGTACGGCAGTAACTCGCAAACATCAAACCACATTCCTGCGTATTTCCGTAAGGCATACTGTGGCGCAGAATTTCCACCGAATTACCCTCCTCATCTTTTAGGGATGTGCGCTTAGTATGGGAAGTTAAATCTTTATCCGCAGACGCATACTCTATATTGTCCTGTTTGGTTCTGCCGATGGTGTCTTCCTGCTTTTTAACCGGCTGTTTGTTCCAGTAAGACATGTTATGAACATAACGCTGCAAATGGATATAGGAGCCTCCCGCAAAGACAGGGTCTTCCTCTGCAACGACAGCTACTTCAGCGCGATGATCACCCTCTGGATTTTCAGTGCCGTCGACAAAGCCCGTGAGATCGCGGTTATCCAGATATCTGAACCCTTCCACCTCTTCTACCAGCTCTACAGCATCACCGAGTAACTGGAACAGCTCCTGCGCTAATTTAAAGTTCACATCTTTACGCTCGGAGCGAATATGCAACAACAGGTCCACAGGTGTATTTGGCGCGACCAATTCACCATTTTCCAGACTGGGGAACGGGCTCAATGCATTAGGCTGGGCATCTGGGGATAATTCCGACCAGTAACAACTCCCAACCGCAACGACAATATGAATGTTCGCATCAGGGTATTGGCTGGAATAATTTTCCTGCAGCATAGGCACATGCGCCAATCCCTTTTTCACCTGCTCAAGAGCATTCTCATTTTTAGTTTGGTTAAACGTCAGAAACAGTGCAGATGGGTTGGCTTCTGCTATAACGCCAGTTTGGACATGCATTGGTGACTTCCCTCTCAAAAGGCTTTATCCCAGTATAAATTGCCCAACCAGGATTGAAAATTAAGCTTTTCCTATTAAGCCTATAAACATATCAAATAGGTATAACGGAATTTTTCCAACGCTAGGCTGTCTCTTTAACAATACGTATTTTGAGACTTAACATGTTTAAAAAAACACTGCTGATCTTTGTTCTGTTTATCCCTACCGCTGTATTGGCTGGCCCCAACGCTAAACTCTGGGGTTACTGGCAGGCACACAATCCGGAAAACTCACAGAAGATTGACCATTCCAGTTGGCAAAACTGGCTGCAGAAATATGTGCAGCAAGGGTCTGATGGCATTAATTATGTCGCCTATAAAACGGTCACTGAATCGGACAAAAAACAGATCGCCAGTTACATATCCGGGTTGGAAAAAATCAAAATCACCCAGCACAACCGATCTGAACAACGCGCTTTCTGGATAAACCTTTATAACGCTCTGACGGTTGAACTGATTCTGCGTTACTACCCGGTAGATTCTATCCGGGATATCGATATCTCACCGGGATTCTTCAGTAGCGGCCCCTGGCAAAAGAAACTCCTGATGATCGAAAAACAGCCCCTTAGTCTGGACGATATTGAACATCGAATTCTCAGACCTATCTGGCAGGACCCCAGAATTCATTATGCGGTCAATTGTGCCTCCATCGGCTGTCCGAATCTGAGTAAAGAGGCATTCAGATCAGACAACTCAGATGCACTGCTCACCGAGGGAGCAATCGCCTATATCAATCATGCCAGAGGGGTTTCTGTGAAAGGCGGGGAGCTTAGCCTATCCAGTATTTATAAATGGTTCAGGGAGGATTTTGGCGACAGCGATATGGAAGTTATTAATCACTTAATGCAATACGCAGCGCCGGGCCTTAAACAAACCCTGAGCAGCATTAACGAGATCGACGAATATCAATACGACTGGAACTTGAATGGAATGTGACTAAACCTTGGCTACCGGGCGCGAAGCATCCCGAATCCATTCACTCCAGGAACCTGCATAAAGACGGCTTCCGCTCAGGCCTGCGATCTCCATAGCCAACTGATTATGGCAAGCAGTTACACCGGAACCACACATATGTACAACGTTGTCTGGCTGCGCTTCCTGAAGTAGAACCAACCACTCAGTTTTTAACTGATCGGCAGATTTAAACTGGCCGTTTTCGAGGTTATCTGTCAAAGGCCGGTTAACCGCACCAGGTACATGCCCGGCTATGGGATCAATCGGTTCCGCTTTGCCCAGAAACCGCTCTTCTGCTCGGGCATCCACCAGCAGCGTATCTGAACCACTCAGTTCTGTGAGCAGTTGTGTAGTACTCAGATTCATCGTGTCTCTGCGTGCAGGCTCAAAACCGTTAATCGTCACTTTGGGTAAATCAGTGCGGCCCGAATAGTTCTTCAACCATAGCGGGTAACCCCCATCCAGAACCGCGACAGCATCATGCCCTAACCAGCGTAACAACCACCAGGCTCTGGCAGCCATTGCACCGCCACAATCGTCGTAAACAACTACCTGAGTTTGCGATGACACGCCCGCCTGCACCAATATATGGGCAAGTTTTTCCGGGTCAGGCAAAGGATGACGACCGCTGTCTGGCGTAATAGCAGAAGAAAGATCATTGTCCAGATGCAGATAGTGGGCACCTGGGATATGCCCTTGTTGATAAGCAGTAAAACCAGCTCCGGTATCCATCAGATTGAAACGGCAGTCAAATATTACCCAATCATCCCGATTAAGGTGCAGGTTTAAAGTGCTTGCAGAAACAATCGTTTGATACATAACGGCTCACCTTCAAAGGTATTGCGCTAGCTCTTCCTGTAACAGATCCAGCTCATTCTGGGCTTTTTGTTTGGCTTTTTTCTTCAGGCTTTCAACCTGAACGGATTTTTCAGCAACAATCTGCTGAGCAGCCGCATTTTTATCTTCTGCCTGCGCCACTGTATCCAGCAAAGGTTTCAACTGCATCAGTATCCCTCTGCGGCGGCCTTCCTCTGCACGAGCAATGGCTTCTGCGGATTTTTCTTTCTTCTGCTTCTCTTCTTTGGCTTTTGCAACATAGGTTAGTGGACGAATACCCGCAGCAATACGCGCTTTATCCATCACTGGTGTAGCAACTTCACGCGCTTTCTCTGCGCCTTTCAGCAGCACCTCTTCTACAGCACCCAGATCATTCATCAGTTCATTGTAGCGGGCACGAGGTTCAGCCAGTTTCGCATCCAGATATTCAAACAGTTCTTTTTTGGCATCGCCCCAGCCAATACCATTTTCAAACTGCTGACGCATTGCGGCAGCTTCCTGATCATTGGAAAAGCAGCTGTATAGCTGGAAGATTGTGCTGTTATCAGCATCTTTAGGCTCACCCGGTTCGCGGGTATCTGTTTTGATCTGCTTGATCAATTTATACAGCTCATCAGAAGAACAGAACAATGGGATTGTATTGTCGTAACTCTTGGACATCTTACGGCCATCAAGGCCCGGAATCAGTTGAGTTTCTTCATCTACAACCGCTTCTGGCAAAGTGAACAGGTCCTCAAAAGTGTGATTGAAACGACCCGCAACATCTCGCGCCATTTCAATATGCTGAATCTGGTCTTTACCCACCGGAATCAGATCCGCATTAAACATCAGGATATCCGCAGCCATCAGAATCGGGTAACTGAATAAACCCATAGTCACACCGTCATCCAGATCAGATTTACCAGAATCACGGTTGGCATCAACAGAGGCTTTATACGCATGTGCACGGTTCATCAGACCTTTGGAACACATGCAGGTCAGAATCCAGGTGAGTTCAGTAATCTCTGGAATGTCCGTCTGACGGTAAAATGTCGCGTTATCGGTATCAAGACCCAGGGCCAACCAGGTCGCGGCAATTTCACGCGTAGACTGAGCAACCCGCTCAGGGTCATGACACTTAATCAACGCATGGTAATCTGCAAGGAAATAGCAGTTGTTGTACTGGTCACCCTGACTCATCTCAATTGCAGGTTTAATCGCTCCCAGATAGTTACCAATATGCGGTGTACCTGTTGTTGTAATACCGGTCAGAACGGTTTTCTTTGCCATGAATTTTTTTCTCTTGCTGGGATCAGCCATTTTGATAAGTGACTGATAACACTGAACTCATATAATTGGCGGGTATAATACCGGAATATTAACTGTTGAGCAGTGCCTGATTTCATAGTAAAAGTGATGTTCTGATTTATTAAGTCAGTTCTAAAGCGCTGAGAACAGTTCTACTGTCCACAATATAAAAATAAAAGAGACCGTAATGAGTGAATCAATTGCCTCCTGGATAACCCTTTCTGCCCTACTTGCCTGCATCGGCTGGTATATCTACCAAAGCTCTGACCGCAACATTAATAATCTAATGATGTGTGCAGCCTCCGGGCTTTTATGCTTTTGTGGCGGTTTTCTGATTTCCGGTGCAATCATGAAAATGACCGGCAACTTCGACAGCGCTGTAGTCCCAGCCTTTCTGGTTTGTATGGGCACTGCTGGTTGCGCTACTTCGCACGAGATCTATAAAAAGAAACAGACCTCGCAGCAAAAAACCCAGTAACTCTTCAACTGTGTTCAGATGTGAGGAGGTGTTTGAGACTGATTCATTGTTAAAAGCAATAAAGGCCATAAAATTAATGGCCTTTTTTGTATGCCCGGTCAGTTGTATCATCTATGCAAACTAAAATACCTGAAGATGATCCCTATGCTGATTGTTGTTTCTCCTGCTAAAACTCTGGATTACGAAACTGCACCAACCACCAGCAGTTACACCCAACCCCAGTTTCTTGAACACTCTCAAGTGCTTATTGATGAGTTAAAACATCAATCCGTGCAAGATATTGCGGAACTGATGAAACTGAGTGACAAACTCTCCAGCCTCAACGTTGCCCGTTACGAATCCTGGACACCGGAGTTCAATACAGCAAACGCGAAGCAAGCAGTACTGGCCTTTAAAGGTGATGTGTACACCGGTCTGGATGCAGAATCACTGTCTGAAGAAGACCTGCTATTTGCACAAGATCACCTGCGTATTCTTTCTGGGCTTTACGGCATTCTGAAGCCTCTGGACCTGATGCAACCCTACCGGTTAGAGATGGGCACAAGGCTCAACAACAGCCGCGGCAAAAACCTCTATGAATTCTGGGGCGATATTATTTGCGACCAACTCAATACAGAACTCGGTGAAGGCAAAGAACCCGTATTAATCAACCTGGCCTCAAACGAGTATTACAAAGCGGCAAAAGAGAAAAACCTCAATGCCCGGATCATCACCCCCGCCTTTAAAGACTGGAAAAACGGCCAATACAAGATGATCAGCTTTTATGCAAAGAAAGCCCGTGGCCTGATGACCCGCTACATCATCGAAAACCGCATTGAAGACCATGAACAACTGAAAGGGTTTGATCTGGAAGGTTATCGTTTTGCTGAGTCGATGTCTGAGGGCGATAACTGGACGTTTATTCGGGATCATGAGGAGTAAGGAAGGGCTTGTTTCACTCTGAAGTGCAACCATTAGAAACAGAAACAATTAATTTTACATCTACCTCTGGATTTTGCTCTTACAGCGAGTCTGGGCCTTTGCCGAAACAAAGGTCTTGGCTCGCTGCCAAAGCGAAAAGCAAGGATCAAACACTGGATAGCTCTTCCACTTCGCAATAATAATTCAAAATACTGCACTAACCCCTCCCCCTTCTTCCCAGCCGAGTATCGCAGCTTGAACCAGATTTGAAAGCTTGTTTGACTGAGGTGGCGAAGACGCCGAGTTTACAAGCTCGCTGGTTTAAGCGAGAAACACAGGGAACCGGACAACGTCCGGCAAGAAGCAGGGTCGGCTTTGGGTTGTTAGGGCCTTTGCCGAAACAAAGGCCCTGACTCGCTGTAAGAGCGAAAAGTTAGGCTAGAAAACTTCTATAAAGATTATGTGGGTATTACTTTATCTCAATCCCCCCTACCCAGACCAATCTTGACAAAGTAATACTTTGTATTACTATAACTAATACTATGTATTAGCAAGGATCGCTAATGAAGCTTGTTTTTAAGGAAACCCCTATATTTACCAAGTTAATTACAGATCTCTTATCAGATGATGAATACAAAGAATTGCAACTTCATTTAGTAGAGAAGCCTGATTCTGGGGATCTAATTCAGGGTACTTGCGGATTAAGGAAGGTTCGCTGGGCAAAGAAAAGTACAGGAAAGAGTGGTGGTATTCGAGTGATCTATTACTGGATTACTGAAGATAGCCAGATATACATGCTCTTGGCCTACCCCAAAGGGGTTCAAGAAACCCTTACGGCGAAGCAAAAAAGCACTCTAAGAAAACTGGTTCAAAAAGAACTGCAGGAGTCTTCGGATGGAAAGTAATTTGTTTGAGCAATTAACCAAAAGTGTTGAACAGGCCGGAGCCATCCGTCGAGATGAGCAACAGCCCAGCCGAGCTTTTGCATTCAGTGCTATGGACGTGAAAGAGATTAGAGAATCTACCGGCTGTACTCAAGAAGCGTTCGCACAAATGATTGGTGCTTCAACTGCAGCAATACGCAGCTGGGAGCAAGGTCAGCGTCATCCCACAGGTACCGCGCGCGTTCTTCTTGGTATGTTTAAGGCTGATCCTGATGCCGCACAGAAATTACTGCATAAGGCTGCGAGTTAGATGAGTCCCTCTCTCCAAGGTAAGAGCAGAGACGGCTTCAGGACTTATTGAAAGGCTCCCCAGGCATTTACCGAAAGAAATACCCTGACTCGCTGTAAGAGCGAAACATTAAGTAATATATTTTATGGGATAAATACAACTGAACCCATTTATCACAAAAGGACTATTAACATGCCAAGAAGGCTCACCCAAACAAAACCCGGTACTCATCAAGCTCTTAAAAATACATCATACGAAAGCATGGCAGTAAGTTGGCTTATGCAGGATGGCTGGCAAGTATTTTTACCTATTCTGGACCACGGGCATCAGACGGACATTCTTATTTCAGACGGTCCAAGCTACTACCGTATTCAAGTTAAAACTGTAGAAGCCAGTGGTGACGATCACGAAGTTCATAACGCTTGGGAAGGTAGTAATGTAGATGTCGTAATTTTTTTCGCCAGAAATTCAAACTGGGGAGTTGTAGCTCCTGCTTTTTCTGAGAAGAAAAGAGCATTGAATCATGATGGCCACCGAAAATTCACTCAGGATAGAAAAGCATTTTTACGTGAATTCCATCAACTTTAAAAAGGGACAGTTACCATGCTTTTCGCACCAGATAACGCCTTTCCTAGATGATTGGACTCCC
>JBOEGV010000104.1:0-37504 GCA_050633605.1 Neptuniibacter sp.
AAAAACACAAATCAGGAAATAGAATCGCTTAGATAGCACCATCGACAGACTCAGTGAAAGCAGCATCAATGAATCTGCAGCGGCCTCCCGCATTGGTGATACAGATTTCGCAAAAACAATATCTGAAAGAGCTAATGCACTCATTCAACAGGAAGTGGGTATTGCTATTCAGGCGCAGGCAAACGCCGGTCGCGGGCTTGTTCTTAACCTTCTTGGTACCTAGAGTTAACTTCATATTTTATAGCGATCAATACAATGACTTTTGAAAGTGCTATGACGTTCTTCATCGCTATATTTATCTTTGGCATCACCCCGGGGCCTGGAGTGCTGGCAATTTTAGCCCAAGCGCTGGCTAAGGGAGCTAATAACTGCTTTTTGCTAGCTCTTGGCATGACAGTCAGTGATATTTGTTACCTGATTGCTGCCTGCTTAGGTCTTGCTGTAATTGCTTCTGCATGGAGTGAATTATTCACAGTCATCCGCCTAATCGGCGGGGTATACCTGATTTACCTTGGCTGGAAAATGTGGAACGCTCCCATTGATCAGAAAATGGTACAAGAGAAACAGAGCCGAAAAGCTCTTGCAGCCGGATTTATGCAGGGATTTTTGATTTCTGCATCCAACCCTAAAGTGATCCTATTCTATATTGCTTTCCTACCCACATTTATGGACCTAAACTCTCTGAATACTGGAGATATACTTCTCGCTTCGGTACTGACATTAGTCGCTTTGATGCTTGGACTAATGATGATTGCCCTGTTTGCAAGCAAAGCCCGAACTTACCTGACCTCTGAAACTGCAGTTAAACGTATGAATCAGAGTGCCGGCTCACTCATGCTTGGGGCTGGCAGCTATCTTATTACTCGACAGTAATTGCTGTATTTTAACGTTTAAGTCACTTACTGATAGATAGATGTGAATAATCTATCTTAGACATTAGTAACAGCACTTCTAATATCATCAGCGTAGTGCATAAGCAAAAATCACTCTGTCAAAAGTCTAATAGCTAACCTGAAGTGATATTTTCTAGTGCTCTCATACTTAAAATAAAATATTGCCTGACAAATAATACGAGTGTCTGGCACAAAAAATTATCAATTTAACATCAATAAGTTACATGAAAAAATTTTCACGAATCTACACTTCATAGCCATAGATCCAAAATCTAAAGTGCATAATTGTCACCCTATTTTTATCAGAACTATATAAATTTACATTTGGCAAACACGGAGATTTTGACTTTAATGGTTCGTATAGTTTTGAATGACACCACACACGCTTACAAGGATATAATATTGCATTGCAGCAATTTCGCTGTCAAAATTAGCGGCTAAATTAGAATTCTGCTTTACCTTTTTTGCCATAGCTGACAGATCTTCCTATTAAAGAATGTAGTCAGTATCGGTTTGCTCTCTAGGTTAAGCCTAAATGTTGTGATAAAGGGATCTAAACCATGACTTTAAAACTTGTAAAGGACTTCAGGAACTATCAGTTCGTTTATTTCTGGATCAGCAAAAACAAAAAAGCGGTCAGCCCTTTTTTACCCACCCTTGAACATGCTAAAGAATGGTTTACTGACCAGCACTTTTCAGCTCACGATGGCAAAGAGCGCCGTAAAAGAAAAGTAGACCGTAGAAACAATGCTCCAGAACCGTCACAAAACAACAGCGACACAGCTTTTTCCAGACGCATTCCTTCCTCTCCTGGAAGAAGAGCATCGGATCTGAAAATTTCAGTGGATTATGACCTGTCCGTTGGCAAAATCAGTAAGCTTAAAGAAGCGCAGTAAGACTCAACCCCATCTAAATACTTAGTAGATTTCCAGTCTGTCTGCCGCCCCGACACACATTACTTTTGGCCAAGCGCGCCCCTTTCTTATTCTCATCATTGCTTTAACAAGTCTTCGCATATCGTTCAGGAATCTCATAGTCACTGCAGCTATTGTTTGAAGAGACCTTAAACAATCGACACCCCTGCATATTTACATTAAATGATTTTTGGATGTACAACATCATGGTTCCATTGATGCTGAAAAATGAAACAGCAAAAGCACAGGAGATAAGATTAGAAAACGATAGTAGTTAGAATAGCTAAGGGAAATGAAGATACTGGTGATGATCCCACCAGCCACATTCCGGCACATGAATCCATCGCTGTGGCTGCTCCCTTCCGGGCCTGACCAGGTTCACGATTTATCATTGCGGAAGGACCAGCAGGACCACCATAACATAGCTCTGTCGAGCCTTGCCCTGAAGCTGTATCCAAGGCAGGCGCGAAGTATACCAGTGCTGTAACAAGATGCAAATACGATTAAAGCTGAGCGGTTAATCTTCACCGTAATGCTTAAGTAGCTGCCTTACATACAACCACAATACTCCGGCAATCAGAGGTACAGACACACTCACCCACCATAAAATGTCATCCCTTAAGCTATCAACCGTTACTGAATTTCTAATCGAACGCTCCAGCAGATCAAACGCATAGTAGGTCACGACGATAATCGTAAAACTCTCTAATTTTGCCTGCAGACGAAGCTGCCGGCGTGATCTGTCGTTTAAACCAGTCAAAAGCTGCTGGTTTTGTTGTTCAATTGACAGGTCAACCTGCGAGCGAATCAACTCTGTAGTTCGTGCTATCCGGATAGACAAACGTTCAATCCTTTCGTTTGCAGAGCAACAGGTTTTTCTGGCAGGGTCTAAACGCCTTTCCACGAACTGTGCCATAGTCTGTAAGCCTTCTATACGTTCTTCACGTAACTCTGCAATTCGGTTATCCAGAACCGTAAAATATGCTTCACTCGCCGCGAAACGATTTGCTGTATCAGCAGACAATTCTTCCACTTTCGCAGCTAACTGCATCAGTTCTTTTAACAGTCCCTGAGAATTAGAATTGCTGGCAATCTCATGGGTAATTTGGGCTAATTGCTTATCCATTTCTGTTAACTGAGGCATCACCCCTTTTGCGTCTGGTAAAGCCAGTAACGCAGAATGGCGATAAGTTTCTATTTCACATAACCTTTGAATCAGTCTTCCCGCCTGAAATGAGAGAAGAGATATATTCTGGACAAGCACTCTGACCAAACCGTCTTCACCAGCAGGGAAAAAATCAGTCCAGACTCTTGCAGCGCCCCCCATCACCAATGATCCGGATACCTGCATGTTACTAAAATAATCCTTAGGATTCGGTAACCCAGCGTCCTGATCTTCAAAAAGAATCTCAACACCACAAAGCATCGAGCCTGGTAAATTTCGCCAGTAAGGTGTTAATCGTTCCGTTGAACGCTCTTCAAGGTTGTATAAGGTTATCGTATAGAACTCGTTGTGAGGTTCATAACGAACAGCAAGGCTTTTACCTGATGCATAGAAAAACTTGGATAGATCTTCAGGTTCAGGGATAAAGTGCTCCTGTAGAACCTCAGATAAGAACTGCTGCAATTCTTGCCTCTCTTCTGGAGAACAAGTCGCAGCTATATGCACCACCCCAGTGTCAGGGTACATTTTTTGAAAGGGTCTGGCATGAACTTCCTGGGAGATTTCGTTTCTCAAAACATGGTTTTGCATTTACAGTCCTTTCAATCGAAACCATCTATACTAAAGTAGCATTCTACCTTTACCCATGAGAATGTTTCTAGCACTAATTCCACCTTGCCGTGTTCACCACAGTACTGCAATATTGAACTCTTGGCATTCCATGCCTAGATTGAAAGAACCGATAATTCAGGAAGATTAAATCCAGAATGGAAAATACCAGTGATCTGCTAGGCTTAGCTCGCCAACCTATTTTTGACCAGCACCTTAATGTCGTAGCCTACGAACTTTTGTTCATGTCTGAACAGGCTGAAGGGATTGAGAAATTACTTTATGGTGATCAAGAAGAATGTAATGCTTTTATCACTAACTTTACTAGCATTTACCATTCTGGGTCGTTGAAGTCCCTTCCGGCTTTTCTAAAAGTATCTGAAAACTTTATTAGAAGCGGAGCTCTTCCGGCCCTGTCACATCATAATCTGGTGATTAATTTACAAAAGAACCAGCTTTCTTCAGAGATGCTTGAACAAGTTTCTACCTATGTAAATGCAGGTTATAGACTGGTACTCGATGACTTCTCTTACGATGAACAATATGACCCTTTACTAAAACTTGCTGATATTGTGCGTGTAGATGTTTCAAAACACTCTGAAACTGAGATAGTTGAATTACTGAGTTCTCTTTCTCGATTTAATGTTACTTGTCTAGCTGATAATCTGAAAAGTCAGAAACAATTCAAAGAACTCAGCGAAATGGGCTTTGGACTTTTCCAGGGGCCTTTTCTCGCGAACCCCACCATAGTTCATGGTAAGAAATTACCCTCTAATCAAGCAGTAGTTATCCACCTGCTAGCCGCGCTTCAGGATAGGGATGTAACACCTGATGTATTAGCAGACATTATGGCAAGGGATCCACAGCTGACTTTTAAACTACTAAGAATTGTCAATTCTGCAAAGTATTGCCTGCCCAATAAGATCGAAAGCCTGACTCAAGCAGTGATAGCCTTAGGCATGGACGAAATTAATAAATGGGCAACGCTGTTAGCACTGTCAAGCAGTACTGATCGACCCACTGAACTGATAAGACAGATTTTGATCACAGCTCGCATGTGCGAATTTGTTGCGTACCGGACTAAGGAAGTTGATTACGACTTGGCTTTTATTTGCGGCATTCTTTCCATGCTGGATGCTTTATTAGAGATTGATCAGGAGACTTTACTTTCCCAGCTACCTATTTCTGATGATGTGAAAGATGCTATCTCTCTGTATGCGGGGAAAGCAGGTAAACTGCTCCAGGCCGTAAATTTATATATGGTTGGTCAACCAGCCCTTGTCATGCCAATGGAAATTAAACAGATATATGCCAGCTCTTATGCAGAAGCATTACGCTGGAGCAACGAAGCTATGGAGATGATGGAGGGCGTTCACCAGTAATTAAATTATCAATTTTTACTGAGTGTAGATCTCCGACAATTGAGATCTGATCCAGCTGCACATAGGATCATGATGAAAACGGGCATGCCAATATATGTAAAAACTGGTTTCAGGAAATATTAGCTCTGATGGTAACGGCCTCTTAACTAAAGATGAATTCTCAACTAGATGGGTCGCCATCAATTCAGGTGCGGTAAAAATCAGATCAGAGTTTTTACAAAACTCAGCCACTGAAGCAAAGCTGGATAACCGCAACATTACACTACGTTCCAATGTCATTTCTTTCAACCTGGAATCCATGAAGCCAGGTCCCTTTCCTGTTATGGAAACCAGACCATGTGGTGCTCTAACATATTGTTCAAGGGTAAGATCGCCTTCCGCAAGAGGGTTATTTTGATCCATTAAACAAACATGCCTAGTTTTGGCTATCTCAACACGACGATACTGATCCTGTGCAGTTTCAGGTTCCAAACCAGTAACAGAAAAATGTACCTCTCCCTGTTCAAGAAGGGCAAAGTGATCTGCAACCTGCGGCACAATCTCAACTCTTAAACCCGGAGCTCTTGCACGAATTATCCGGACTAACCTGGGTATTAACAGTGTCAGTTCCAAATCTAACCCGGTAATTTTTAGAGTACCTGTTGCCTGACTCGGCTCGAAATGTTCCGGCTGCATAATAGAACGCACCTCATGCAGAACTTCCTTAAGCTGACCTCTTATTTCTACGGCACGGGCGCTCAAGTCGAAACCATTTCCGGTTCTGACTAATAATGGGTCTCCCATTGTTAAACGCAATCTCTGCAAAGCACGACTGACAGCTGGCTGGCTCATTCCCAACCGTTGCGAAGCTTTGGAAACATGCTGCTCTTCTAAGAGTGCCTGTAATACAACCAAAAGATTAAGATCGATCGAACGAAGATTCACTTCAAGCATAATGAAAATATTTTATATGCATTAGACGCATTTATAATTACCGATTAAATTAGAATCTACAAGCAACTGAGTTGCAAAATAACTAAGCCTACAGAGTAAAGTTGCGTAAACACGAGTGACCTTCGTATTTAAACGTGATTTATTAGCAGAAACTTCTGGTACTTAAGGAATGTAAATTGAGTCGCAATTTTCTTAATGATAAAACCAGTTACGGTTTGGTAGCCGTGCTCATACACTGGCTGACAGCACTTGCTGTAATCGGCCTATACCCTCTTGGGCTATATATTGAATCACTGGACTACTACGACCCGGCATACCGTACGATTCCGGTCTGGCATAAAAGTGTAGGCATAATCGTCGCGGTGATGCTTCTCGTTAGATTAGCTTGGAGGTTTATTGATAAACCACCAGCACCTCTGCCACAACCAGAACTACTGCAGAAAGCAGCTAAACTCACTCACATATTGCTCTATGTACTGTTAGCCCTTACTGCCCTATCGGGTTATCTGATTTCCACAGCTGATGGTACGCCGATAGAATTTTTTAATTGGGTTAACATCCCGGCTCTGCCTATTGCAGTAGAGCAGCAGGAAGATATAGCGGGTGAAGTTCATTTTATAGTAGCGACACTACTTATATCCCTCGCAGCAGTACATGCAGCCGCTGCGATTAAACATCATTTTATCGATAAAGATAGAACCCTTAAACGCATGCTCGCGATACAAGAGGACCACCAATGAAATCAAAATATTTAAAAGGATTAGCTGTGGCAACGCTGCTATCAGCAACTCCGGTTTTTGCTGCTGATTACGTTATCGATACAGCAAAAGCACATGCATTTATAGAATTTAAGATTAGCCATCTGGGCACAAGTTGGCTTAAAGGTCGCTTCAACAAGTTTGAAGGTACTTTCAGTTATGATGCTGATAACCCAGCAGCTTCTATGGTTAACGTGGAAGTTGATGTCAACTCAATCGACTCTAACAATGCCGAACGTGATAAACACCTACGCGCAGAGAAATACCTGGATACTGACAAATTCGGCACAGCGTCTTTCAAGAGCACGTCCTTTACTCCAAATGCAGAAGGTGGGGTTATGAAAGGAATGCTGACTTTATATGGAACGACTAAAGAGATTGCTATTGATGTGCAAATGGTCGGTGAAGGTCAGGACCCTTGGGGTGGTTACCGTGCAGGTTTTTCAGGTACAACCGAGATCAAACCAAAAGATTACGGTATGACTTTTAATCTTGGCCCCGCTGCTGAGACCGTATATCTTGAGCTGAATATTGAAGGTATTCGTAAGTAATCCGATTGGACTCACTATACTGATTAGGTTTTATCAATAATAAGGCCCGCATAAGCGGGCCTTATTATTGAGCCGGTACACATGCTCTTAAAATTAAGCAGCCGAATCGATGTCTTGATTACCATTTTCAATCAGGGCTGCATGCAGCGCAATGATCGCTTTTTCATAGTCATCTTCCGAGACAACACATTGCATCTCAACCTGACGAATTGACTGATGCAGAGCCATCACATTGATTCCGGCTTCAGCAAGTGCAGTAACTGTACGAGCAAGAATGCCTTTAACCTTCATGTGTGAACCTATTGCTGACACAATCGCAAGATTGTGCAGACAGATCTGACCTTCAGGGTACATCTCTTCCATCAGTCTGGCAGCACGATTCACCATCTTGCGTGAACCGCCAACATAGTAAGTAATACTGTTGGCATCGGCATCTTTATTGATTACATAGAGTTTTAATTGCGCAAGTAACTTAGAAATCTCAATATCGTACTTGGCATCACCCAGCATCTCCTGATCAAAGATCTCAATACCAAATACATCTTTACGGCCCGCAACAATTTCAACACGCGGTGTTTCGCTGTGGTAGTCCTGACAAATGATCGTACCTGCATGTTCAGGTTCGAAAGCATTTTTAACCCGCAATTTCACACCATTGCGGCGCAGGCCTTTCGCAGCTTTAGGATGGATCGCTTCCATTCCCAGATTTGACAACTGATCAGCCACATCATAGTTCGTTGCACCAATCGTCACGACATTTTCAGGCCCTACCAACATCGGGTCAGCAGAACTCAGATGATATTCTTTGTGGATGATCGCTTCATCTGCCCCGGTAACCGTTGCAATCATACTGAATGTCATTTCGCTGTAGCCACGATCAAAGGTTTTCATTAAACCTTCATCACAATGGGTATACCCTGTTGCGATAACCATCTCAGATGCAATATCAACATCTTCAAATTGTTTTTGAATCATCTCTTCAAAAGGCAGTGGCTGATCCATGTGCCAGCCAGTCAGATCGACAAAACGGGCATTTATTCCCGACTTACGAAGAGCCAGTACAGAGTTATATGCACTGTGGGCCTCTCCAATTGAAGCCAGCATCTCACGCACTTTCATCAGATGTTCTTCAAGCTGAAAATGCCCATATGTACACAGATGGTGGAGGCTCTTCATACAATCCCGAACATCATTCAGTCGTTCAATGACAAAGCTGTCAGCTGTAGAACGTTCGAAATCATCATCCCTGAACAGATCAGCATTGATCTCTTCCATACGCGCCTGAACTTTGTTCAGCTCTTCAACCCACGCCTCTTCACTTTCAGCATTGGCAAAACGTGCATAAACACCCGGTTCGCCAGTTTTTTTATGCTCAAGAAGATAGTTGGTAATACCGCCGTAAGCAGATACCACAAAAATACGGTTATACAGTTCCTCCTTGGTAGTGCGTTTGCCCACCAGGATAGTGTCCACCAACTCCTCGAAGCGACTCATGGAAGTGCCGCCGATCTTCTCAACTGTATGCATCTTCTTTCAATAAACCTGTCTTATGCCCTGAACTGTTTCAGAGTCCAAAAAATTGGGGCAAAATTATACATTAATATGATGATTTTGTGACCAACCTTTCCTTACAAAAAGGTATGAAAGAGCAAAAACTTATCTAAAAATATTATTTTTCGGACCAGATTGCCAACTCATTACCGTTAGGATCGAGGAAATGAAACCGTCGCCCACCCGGGAAGGAAAAAATATCGACTGATATCTCAGCACCTTCATGAATGATTTTCTGCTTTTCCTCCTCCAGATTATCGCTATACAAAACCACCAGAGCACTACCTTCTGATGCGCGACTGCGTTTATCCGCAAGATAAAAACCACCCTCCAGGCCTGAATCTGAAAAAGCAGTGTACTCCGGTCCGTAATCAGTAAAGGTCCAACCAAAAAGCTTGTTATAGAAGCGTTTAACCTGATTTAGATCTTTTGCGGGCAGTTCAATGTAATTAATTTTTCCGGGCTCTAACATAAGGACTCCTTTCTTGTGTCATAAAAGATTCATCTAAAAACAGAAATAAAGCACATCTAGAAACTATACTTTGTATATACATTTAACCGGAAAGGAAAACCGATGAGAGTCAAAATTTTTATTGTGGCACTCGGTGTGCTAAGTATAGGTAATGTATCATCCGCTGACTTAGAGGTCGGCAAAATCTGCCCTGTGCTCTATCAAAAAGAGCCTATTGGTCACTTGGTCTTCTCAAAAGAGTGGTATCACAGTGGACGAAGTGATGCCAGCTACACCCCAAGAGACAATGCAACGGGGGTTGGCCTGGAAATCCATTTATTTAATAACCAGACGGGTCACTTGAGCGGTCAGAATATAGCCCAATGTGATCGTTATCGATTAATACAAATCAGAAGAACCAATGCCCGGCTGTTCCGCGGCGAGAAGAAAGTTCAGATAGATGTTCCTGATCATTTTCTGGACCCATTCTACGATAGCTCCCCATTGGAACACGGTTACGGTGTACACCAAACACCTAAAGATTCACAAGATAAACCCTGGCAAGGCCGGCCGGTCAGATCATCGACCGTTGCTATCTACGACACGCCTTACGTTTCAGATTCCTATGGAATTGAAGGCAAGGACATTACTGTCCAGTTTGAAACGTGCGTTGTCTGTGAGAGAGACCGTCAATATGACAATGTACTCTCATGTGGGAGCTGGGGCTATAAACGCGAATATATGGGAGGCATGACAGGCTGGGCTGAACCCGACTTCACCGGAGTTCAGTGCCATGTCAAGCCAAGTGAACAATTCCAACATACACTGAATAACTCAAACCGCATTGAATACAGCTACTGGATTAACTGGCGCTAATCTGTAAAAAAATCAGAAAAATAACTACGATATTGTTTTTCCATCTCATCATCAAAGACACAAAAAACCACCGTTTTGATTACTGGATAATGATGCAATTCTTTAGAGATCACTTCCAGAGCAATAGATACTGCCTGTTCTGGTGGATAACCATACACCCCACAGCTGATCGCCGGAAATGCAATAGAAGTGATCTGATGTTCCGCAGCCAGTTTCAAAGTATTCTGATAACAGCTGGCGAGTAGAGCAGGTTCGCCCTCATTACCGCCATACCATATCGGGCCAACTGTATGGATAACCCATTCAGCACTTAAATTGTACCCCTTGGTTATGCATGCCTTCCCTGTTTCACATCCACCAAGAGCTCTGCACTCTTCGAGTAAATCTGGGCCCGCAGCTTTATGAATTGCTCCATCAACGCCTCCTCCACCAAGCAAGGAATTGTTTGCAGCATTCACAACAGCATCGACAGTTAACTTTGTAATATCGGCCTGAATAATACTTATGCGGTTTTTAACCGACATATTCAGCACCTTCGTTGATATGAACAGTCAGCCAGATCGTCGACTGTTCGGGGTCAGTCCACTCTACGCGGTGTCGTTGATGTGCAGCTAAAAGCATGTGATCTCCGGGCTTGAGTTCGACGATGTCGGAACAATCCCCCACCAACATGCCAGCCTTTCCGGATATTAACAGGACCCATTCATCCCAGCTCTGATCGTACCACTGACCTTTCGGGGTGCACTGACCATGGGAGATTATCCGCTCAATTCTAACTCCCTCCAGAGAGAGCAACTGGTCGAATTTTTCGGATCTTATCCCCGAGCCTGAGAGATCGTATAAATTCATTTTTCTGCTACTCTTGCCACCTTAAATGCCGAATCAGCCCATCTACACATCTCATCCGGGTCTTCCAGGCAAACTTCTGGAGCTTGGTAGTAATTGATATAACAAGTTTTCTCCTGCCTTTTATAACTAAAGCGTGTTAAACCTAAATGACAGAAATGTTCAGCCAAGGTTTCATCTGCTTTAAAATAAAGCTGATCATCAACTACCAACGCAAACATTAACCCCTCTCGAAAAAAACCATGACCGCCAAACATTTTTCTGGCTGAAACCCCAGATTCCAACATCCCGATTAAGAAATCTATGAACTGTTTTGAATTCGGCATTGAATATCTCTAATAAATTTTTTCAGCTTGATAGATTGAGCACTGCAGCGTTTCTGACCAATACCCATCTGGCATGCCGGCTTTTAGTCTTAATTGATTCAAAAACTGTTGGGCATCTGGCAACTGCTCCCACACCGCTGGAAGAAAGGTGGCTTTGCGATGGCCGTCTTCAATAATCAAACCATCAACCCCTGGCCTGATCACCTGCAGAAGTTCAGTTTCGGAAGCGACAGATAAAGGCTGAACTTCGGTCAGTACTGAAAGCTCAATGCTGATTGTCTCAATCTCATTTTCACTCAATGGCGGAAAACGGGGATCATGAAATGCGGCAGCCTGCGCGTTATGCCAGATGTCTTCCAGTAAGGATCGAACCGGATGAATGCTGCCAATACAGCCGCGCAACACGCCGTTAATTTTTAAAGTAACGAATGTTGCCCGTAACGGAGCCATCCAGGATTCTTCCGATGGTTTAAGAGCAACTCGTGGAGCAAAATGAGACTTTATTGCTGTATTAGCAAGATCCAGAAGCTGCTGTTTTTCTTCATTGGTAAACGATGTATGAGGCATATCCCACCACCCTTTGCTTGTCACCGGCTGTATCACCTGAATTACACTGACTGACCGTTTGAATTGAACTTCTACTCTTTTTAAGCCAATACAAAAGACCATTGATGGCCGTGCAACCACAGGCTTCTTCCGGTTGTATATCCGTTTCCATGTTGATAATTCTGTCAGTAGTTCGTTGATCAATTCTCTTCGCTTCCAGATATGTATGGAAGTGACTCAAGTCTGAACTTACTATCACCAGTGTATTAGAACGTGAGCAAATAAAATCGATGACGTTTGCAACAGACTGGGGAGATGACCACCCAGCCACTACTGGAATCAGAGGAATATCAACACCCAGATGCTGTAAAAAAGGAATCTGAACCTCGAGCGAATGCTCATTTAAATGGGCTTTGTCATCGTAAATGGCAAATCCATTTTCAACTAATTGTTTGATCAAATCAGTCGCGAGTGGGTAATTTCCCATTGGAGTTGCAAACTTAGTACTGCAGGGCACAGCTAATCCTCTAAGAGGCACGCGATGAGCTGGCCCCATCAGAAGAAGGTTATCAAAACCATCAAAATCAATCTTAGCGAAAGCTTCAGCTGCCGTACTGCCTGAATATATATATCCCGCATGCGGCGTGATTGCGGCAATACATCTACATTTTTTTTCTGTAGTGAATGGAGCAAAAAGCTCCTCCAACAGCTGACTTAAATCCTCCAGATTACCTGGATAGAACAGGTTAGCTACTGCAGCTTTTCTAACATTCATAACGACCTCATCTGTTACATAAATATTAGCTCAGATAGAGAAAGTAGGAACGCAGGAAATAAAAAGCCCGCATTAGCGGGCTTGAATCTAACTCTTTAAGATACTGAAAATTTTGAAAGGGTTTGTTCCAGCTGTGTTGCAGACCTTTCCATCTCTGTTGCTAAAGAGGATGTATTTTGAGCAGCCTGTTCTGATGCATCTGCTACATCACCAATAGCTGCCAGATTTTGATGCAGGTCTTGCACTAATCCACTCTGCTGTTCTGCGGCTGAAGATATCCCAAGGTTCATCTGGTTAATCTCACCCAATGCCGTATCAATTTCATGTAAGACATCGCTGGCCTGCTGCATATCTTCGACGTTATCGCTTACCGAGGTATTTGTTCGTTCCATCAATGTAACTGCACGGCTTGCACAATCCTGTAGTTTAGACAAGGTTTCGCGAATCTCTGCTGTAGAGTCCTGAGTACGCTGTGCCAGCGTTCTTACTTCATCGGCAACAACCGCAAACCCACGCCCCTGTTCACCGGCACGGGCCGCCTCAATAGCTGCATTCAATGCCAGGAGGTTAGTTTGGTCAGCTATCTCGCTGATCACACTGGAAACAGCATGGATATTTTGTACATCATTATCCAATTCACTGATGACGGCACCGGTCTCACTCACTTCTTGTACCAGTTCATTAAAAGCTTGAGTCGTTTTCTGAACAACCGCTAGTCCTTGAGTCGCCATCTCATCCACTCGCTGGGAAGCACTGGATGCCATATTTGTATTTTGTGCAATATCAGCGGCACTGGTAGAAAGTTCCCCTACTCCCCCAGAGATGTAGCTGGTTTCCTCTTTCTGGCGCGCCACCCCATCTCGGGTCTGCATTGATTCACCGGACAAACGGCGCGAACTGTCCGCAACCAATTGAGTGGCACGTTTCGCTTCTCTAACCAGTTGTTCAAACCCTTTAGCAACGTCATTCATTCCGTCAGAAATTGCTGACATTTCGTCCTTACCTTCATAGTTCAGACGCACGGTCAAATCACCACCAGAAAGACGCTCAGAAACCTCTCTGAAACTATGCATTGTTCTCATGGTTGACTGATAGAAACCAATAAACAGATAAATAGCCAAAGTAACTGTAACGCTTATGACAGCGATGATCAGATTGCGACTAAACAGCTGACCGTCCAGATATATACGCTGTTTTTCAGCCAATGTCGGCAACATGGTTTTATATAAACCCAGTACCTGCTCGATCGCAGCAGAACCTTTTTCGAAAACTTCATTTGAGCTGACAGATATCTGATCTGGTTCGGTTACATTTTGACGGGTGTACTGAATATAATTTTTGACGCCGTCATGAGCAGCACTGACTTTATCCTGCATGGAAACAAGTTCCGGATTATTCAACCCTTCAGCCAACAATGGAAACAAACTATCGAGCTGTGCCTGTAGATTACTTACATAGATAAATGAATCTGAAGTAAAGCTTCCTCTGGCTGCAACTCCAGCGGCCTTTCCTCTTAGCTGACCAGTCTCATCAATAATCTGCGGCAACAATACCGCCACATTATCAATAATGAAGGTGGTACCAATATGCTGGTCAAGTATTAAGGAATATTCAGTGAGAATAGTACGGTTAAAAGCACGTACATCAGCGGTTAACCGATTATGCATTTCAAAAATAAGATTGGGTTCGGCAGAAGCAATTTCACTTTTGATCGTTTCCCAGGAAGCTCCCAACGCGCGAACTTTATTTTGCAGTTCAGGGCTCGCTGAGGATGTGCCAGAGGAAAGGGCAGCCAGAGCTTTATCCACTTTTCCGCGACGCTCCAGCACCCGACTCTCCACACTGGAACTACCGTTCAACAGTGCATTTGTCAAACCTCGATGCTCTCCAATACTCACAACCAGTGGCTCAGTGAACTGAAGCAGTTCTATACCTTCAAGCTCTTCACGGGTGAGATCAATATTCCGACTGACTTCGCCCCAGTAGAGCAATACTGTCAGAACCAAAGGAATCAGAAATAATATACTGACCAAACTGAACTTGGCCGGGTATTTCATGTTTCCCATTAATTTAGTGGCGGGGCTGATCCATAAAGCCATTTCTTTTCCTCCAGAACGCTCGGAACTATTTTCGATAATGCATACGCACAGAAAATTATTCAGTTAAGGCAATTCTAAGCTGAGATGGTTCCCGGATAGTTTTGACTTTTTCAAATGCAACACTGGCCTCTGCATACTCACGTTGCAGATGAAACAACCATTGTTTAAGACGACCATGTACGTATTTAGCTGATAGGTTCTGTTCTATGCGGTTCAGATACAGAAGTACCAACTGAAGCACATGCTGCCACTCAAGAGATGTATTTTCTCGATTAACCATTTGATTTTTTATGGTTTTAGCCAGATCAGGCCGAGCTACAAGTCCACGACCTATCATGACATCTGAGCACCCACTAACCTCCTTGCAACGTATATAGTCCTGCCAATTCCATACTTCTCCATTGGCAATTACTGGAAGTTCGACCGCTTCTCGGATACGTGAAATCCATTCCCAGTGCGCAGGTGGTTTATAGCCTTCTAACTTAGTCCGGGCATGAACAGCTAAGGAATCCGCGCCTGCCTCAGCTATAGCATGGGCATTTTCGATGGCTAACTCTTTATCTTTATTACCTAAACGCATTTTCGCGGACACAGGTACATCTTGAGGTACAGCTTGGCGTACGGCTTTGACAATTTTATGAATCAGTTCAGGGGTATCAAGCAGAACGGCGCCACCTTTGCTTTTATTTACTGTTTTCGCCGGGCAGCCGAAATTCAGGTCAATCCCAGGCGCACCAAGCTTAGCGCCTTTTCTGGCATTACCCGCCAACACAGATGGATCACTGCCTAACAGCTGCAATATTACAGGAACCCCCGCAGGCGTTTTTCCCCCGTTGATTAATTCCGGACACATACGGCGAAACACTTTTGCCGGTAACACGCGGTCACTGACTCGCAGAAATTCTGTAACGCAATGATCAATGCCACCCACCTGAGTTAGCAAATCGCGCATGGTGTAATCTACAACACCTTCCATCGGAGCCAGAATAATTTTCAATGTATAAAGACCTGAATCGAACCAGATTCGAAAAGCGGCTATTATAAATCAGCAACCCGATGATTTGGTCCTTTTAATATGCGTTTATTTCTCGCACTAGACCTGCCCGAAGAGATAAAAACTCAAATTGAGTCTCTCTACCTTGACGAATATTCTCATATTCGCTGGATGAGCGCAGAACAGTTACACTTAACCCTAGTATTTATAGGTGCTCAGAATAACGTTCCTTTAGATGATCTGATCCAAAAAATTGCAGAAATTGAGTTTCAACCTTTCAGCTTAAGTACCCGTGAAATAGGCTATTTTAACTCAGGGGTAATTTGGCTTGGTATTGAAGAGAACAACCTTCTGCAGCAACTACAAAAGAAATTGCGGCAAAAATTAGAAGAGCTGGACCTCAATCTTGAGCGAAGAAAGTTCACGCCTCATATTACACTTGGCCGAACAAAAAAAGTCGATGCAGATTTTATGGAGCACCTTAGCAATCATGCTTTTGGATTCAATTGCAGCTGGTTGGTTGACTCATTTCAATTAAAAAGCAGCCACTTAAAAAAAAGTGGAGCACTCTATGAAACTGAAGCTGAATTTCAGTTGGCACCTAACGACTAAAACTGTAATTTAAGATAGAAATATCTGATTCTGACTTCCACATCGGGAAATACTCACCTTGATAACTGACCCTCTGTTTTATCTGTTTGCCGTGCCTGCTGTATTGATTGTTGGCATATCCAAGGGTGGGTTTGGTGGAGGGTTAGGATTGATAGCTGTACCTATGCTGGCGTTAACAGTACCACCAACTCAAGCAGCCGCCATCATGCTTCCCATATTATGTGTGATGGATCTTTTCGCCCTATGGGGGTTCAGAAAAAGCGTGGATAAAAAGAATCTAATGATTCTTCTTCCTGCGGCAGCATTTGGTATTGTCCTGGGTGCGTTAAGTTTTCACCAACTATCTGAGTCGTTACTGCTATTAATGATTGGCCTTCTTGCTGTTTTGTTCAGCCTTCATTGGGTTTGGCAAACGCTTAGCAGAATAACTCCCAAACCTGAACGCCGAAAAACACATAAAGGATTACTGTTGGGTGCCCTAGCAGGTTTTACCAGTTTCAGTGTTCATGCCGGAGGGCCTCCGCTCAACTTTTACCTATTACCCCAGAAGCTTGATAAAACGATCTATGCGGGCACAACTATCATTTTCTTCGCTACTGTGAACTACCTGAAGCTTGTACCCTATTCAATGCTTGACCTGTTACCCGCTGGCAATCTGATGACTTCTTTAGTTCTGATCCCCCTGGCACCCATTGGGGTTAAACTAGGTATTTACCTACATCACCGCATAAATGCAGAGTTATTTTATCAGTTCTGCTATATGTTTCTTTTTATTACAGGGTGTAAGCTATGCTGGGAAGGCTTCAATACCTTTATAGGTTAGTAAATTGAGTAACCCAATCTACAGCCCCTCAGCGTACCCGATCTGTGTAGCGTTTTTGTAGAATTTCCCCTTGAGCCGCAGATAGCTTTTCAACGGTAGGTGAGAGAGCTTTCAGGCGTTCATCTGCACTTGGATGACGTTTCAGGTATTTTTCCCAAAATTCATCTTTACCGCTTCGGTAAGCACCTATTTTCTGTAGCACATTAATATATACAAGGGGATCGTAACCCGCACGAGCAGCTATCACCATCCCCATACGATCAGCTTCGAGTTCATCCGACCTCGCTAAGCCATTGCTGTAAATATCTTGTAAGCTGTTAATAAATTTTGTTTCAGGCGTATGCTCACTCATTAACCCCAAGCTACTAGAACTCTCATCATTTTTACTGTCTCGTACAAAACGAGCCAGATCTAAAGCCACTCCTACACTCGCTTCTTTCTGAATCGCGTGTAGATGATGTTTACGAACTACATGCGCTATTTCATGGGCTAATACTGAGGCCAGTTCCGCTTCATTTTCGAGATTATCCAAAGTCCCCGTGGTGATGAAGATATTTCCTCCTGGGGTTGCATAAGCATTAAAACTATCATCCCTTATGACAGCAAATTTCCAAGGAACTTCACGCCGTTCTGAATGGTGAGCCACCCACATACCCACTTTACTGACATACATTTGTACGTCTTTCACATTGTAAAGGTAACTATCCTTAAGCAATACGCTGCTGACATCTTCACCCATTTGCACCTCTTCTTCGAGGGTCTTGCCAAACATGTCAGATGATTTCGATGTAGCATCCATCAATGGTTTGAGGTTGATATTATTTACCTGACAACCCGATAAAGCTAAGAGCATGAGCAAATAGCTCACAACAGTCAGTTTATTCTTCCACATAGGATACCTCCCTTGAGCGAAGACCAACTTCCTGTGCAAAAACTACAGCATCATTCAGGTTAGATTGGAATTGCTTTAACTGTTCATAATCAGCGCCTTTGCCCCTCGCTGTGGGCGAGCCATCTGAAAGACCCCGTATCCCTGTTGTCAGAGTAGTTTTAGAAGAATAATGTGAAGTTTCTTTAACAGATGCACCTGAAGACATCACATCTGCAAACCTAACGCTCAAAAGTTTTAACCAACCATACTGCGATGCAGATGAGACCTGGTACCAGCCGCCCTGGCGTTGCTGGATGACCACAGGGCTATTTTTACTTAAGGTGGTTACATCCGGACTTGTTAGAGCTGGGGATTTTTTAAGAGGAACATCACGAATGGTATAGGCATCCTGATCAGCAAAGCTGATCACCGACCAGAAAGAAACTGCGATTAAAAAACAGAATCTGATAAGACTATCAGTCAAAACTCAACCTCCTTGGTTGGTAGATCGTAACTAACTCTTGCCTGCCTTTAACCTTATAGTCACCGATACGTTCAAAGTCAAAGGCTTCACCACAAGCATTTCTCGTTTCCTCCGAAACAAGTACCCTAGCCCCTGTTTCTTTTGTCAGTCCCTCTATTCTACTAGCCAGATTTACTGCATCTCCAACGGCTGTATAGTCATAGCGACTGGATGTGCCAATCGCACCAACAACAACCTCTCCCGTATGAATTCCGATTCCTATATCAAAATCAAACAGACCAAACTCCCGCCGAAAATCTTTTAACGCCTCTACCATATCCAGGGCTGCAGATACCGCATCGATCTCTTGGTTCGGAGCTTCTACAGGCTGCCCCCAAAAAGCCATAATTGAGTCACCAATAAATTTATCCAATGTGCCTTTGTGCTTAAAAATGATATCAACTTGATTAGAGAAATAATGATTCAGAAGATCAACAATCTCCGTAGCTGAACGATATTCGGACAACTGTGTAAACTCACGAATATCAGTAAAAAGGATTGTCACTCGGGTGTGTTTTCCTTTAAGAGTATCCTCAGTAATACCCTGCTTTAAGAGCACTGCCACTACTTTTGGGTCAAGGAATCGGCCGAATACACTTACAGTGTGCTTAATCTCTTGCTGTGCTTTGATGAAGCGATAAAAAAACAATACTGAAAAAGCCAAAATAAAAATAATAACCCAACTTATCACCGGCATTATGTGTGCGAAGTAATAGACAGCAATAAAACCAAGCAGCAGTACTAATACGGATATGCCAGTCAGCGTTAACAATGCAACCCAAAGGCGTTTTATTTGAGATAAAACTATAAATAGAACCAATAACAGACTGGAAAATACGACCCCCAGTACATGATGAGGTAATGTTTTCAGAAAGCGATCATTCATAAAATTATCAATAGCGGTCGCGAGAATATATACGCCGGGATAACTACTGCTGATAGGTGAGCTATGAATATCATGTAATCCTGCTGCCGTTGCTCCAATAATGACTATTTTATCTTTAAAAAACATCTCTTCCCCATACTGTCCACCTTCAGTAAGAGACTTATAGAGCTGGTAATAGGAAATACGTTCAAAGGGAGGAATACCCTTATACCAATCCAGTGTGTAAATATCCTGCTCTGCTTTAAAGCCGGATAGGTCTTTTGCAATCACCGCAGGCAGTGAATATAAACCCCAATCACCGACCCTGTGTACAGCAGAATAACGACGGCCAACCCCATCAGAGTCCAAATAAAAGTTAATGACTCCCAAGTTCCATGCTGTTTCATCTATGGCTTCAGGTAACAACAAACCAGCATGTGGGGCTATATTGGCTCTTTCAGGTTTGAGTACTGGCACAGCTTCTGAGTATTGATCTAAACGAGGGAACAGAGAGTCAGAATCGGTAGAAAAGTGAAGAATCGGCAAATAGGTATTGTTACTGTGCAGAGCCAAGATCTCACTAAAATAATGATCACTATCGGGATTAAAAATATCCTTATCCGCAAAGAAAATATCAAAGACCACTGCTTGAGGTTTTTGGTTTTGAATCAAATCCACCAGTTCAGCATGAACGGCTCTGGGCCAAGGCCAATTACCCGCTAATGGAGACATCGCTTCGAGGCTGACATCATCGATGTCAACGATAACAATATTATTTGGCGCTTCATTTGTTTGGGCCCTTTCTCGAATAAGATAGTCGGACCACATATTGTCGAACTTGAAAAATAAAGGAAAATAAATCAGCAGCATTCCGATAAACAGGAATAGCCCATAGATAACTGAACAGACCTTAAACTCAGAAGGTGTATCCCTAACAAGCATAATCCTCACAAACCTGCCACTTCTATCAGGCACCTGATAAATTCACTTACTAAGCAAAGCACAAGAGTTGAATTCCCGCTAATTACGCGGTGAAGTTTTTAGAATTAATTAAAAAAGGCACCTTAATCAGTGCCTTTCAGTGGATACAGAAGCCTGATGCTAAATGGCTTTCAATCCTCTTAGCATATCCGTTTTAATATCTTCAAGATCTTCGATCCCTACCGATAAACGAATAAGATTATTGTGAATACCCGCTTCGGCCCTAGCCTCAGGAGTCATTCGGCCATGAGTTGTTGTAGCCGGGTGAGTGATCGTAGTTTTTACGTCACCCAAGTTACCCGTTATAGACACCATCTTTGTAGCATCGATGAAACGCCACGCAGCTTCCTGACCACCCTGAACTTCAAAGGAAAGAACACCACCAAAACCGTTTTGCTGTTGTTTCGCTAACTCATGCTGTGGGTGGCTTTCAAGTCCGGAATAGAAGACACGTTCTATGCCTGGCTGCTGCTCAAGCCAAGTAGCCATTTCTTCAGCATTTCGGCAGTGAGCGTCCATTCGTAGTTTAAGAGTTTCTAAACCTTTCAAGAATACCCAGGCATTAAATGGGCTCAGGCAAGCGCCACCTGTGCGAATAAAACCAAAGACCTCTTCCAGCTCCTTATCACGACCGACAACCACTCCACCTACACAACGCCCCTGACCATCAAGGTATTTGGTGGCAGAGTGGATTACTATATCTGCCCCCTGCTTCAGAGGTTGCTGTAATACCGGTGTACAAAAGCAATTATCTACAACCAGCAGCGCTTCATATTTATGGGCGATTTCAGAAACTGCGATAACATCGGTCAATTCAGCCAATGGATTGGAGGGTGTTTCCAGAAACAACATTTTAGTTTCAGGAACGATCGCATTTTCCCAGCTGGACAGATCAGTAGGATCAACATAAGTCACCTTGATCCCTGTTCTCGTCAGGTACTTATCGAAAAGGGATACTGTCGAACCAAATACACTTCGGGAACACACGACATGATCACCATTCTGCATCAGAGCTAGACATGTGCTTAGAATTGCCGCCATACCAGAAGCGGTTGCCACTGCTCGCTCTCCCCCTTCCATTGCAGCAATTCTTTCTTCAAAAAACTGAACCGTCGGATTAGTGAAACGAGAATATATATTTCCCTCTTCCTCTCCGCCAAAACGGGCTGCAGCTTCTCTGGCAGTAGAAAAAACAAAGCTGGATGTCGGATAGATTGGGTCGCTGTGCTCTCCTTCTAGAGACCGATGCTGACCTGAACGCAACGCGAGTGTCGACAGCCCGTAACCTTCGGGGTCGAACTGAATTCTTTCTTCGCGTTCATAATCGGAAATGGACATTAGCCAAGGGCTCCTTAATCTATCTCACTACACAGGTTCGAGGATTCATTACTCCCCGCGTTTTTTTTCTTTTTACCTTTGGCTGCATCCTTTCTCGCTTCTTTCAGGCGTTCAAGATATTCAGCATCAACATCACCACCTACGTACTGGCCATCAAATACACAAGTATCGAACGCTTTAATTTGATCATTACCTTCAGTAACGCAATCTTTCAGATCATCAAGATCCTGATACAACATCCAATCACAGCCAATCTCTTTGCCTACTTCCTCATCCGTACGGCCATGAGCAATCAACTCTTCTGCAGCTGGCATATCGATACCGTAAACGTTTGGATATTTCACGGGTGGAGCAGCTGAAGCGAAATAAACCTTCTTCGCTCCGACATCACGAGCCATCTGAACAATCTGATTGGAAGTCGTTCCGCGAACTATCGAGTCATCGACTAACATGACTACTTTGTCTTTAAATTCCAATCCAATCGGATTCAACTTACGACGAACGGATTTTTTCCGCTGAGTCTGGCCCGGCATTATAAAAGTGCGACCAATATAGCGATTTTTAATAAAGCCTTCGCGGTAGGTTGCACCCAACTCCTTTGCCATCTCCATTGCAGAAGTACGACTGGTATCAGGTATCGCGATGACAACATCAATATCATGATCCGGACGTTCGCGTAATACTTTTTCTGCCAGCTTTTTGCCCATGCGCATACGCGCTTTATGCACGTTTACATCATCGATTATGGAATCTGGGCGTGCCAGATATACATATTCAAACAAGCATGGTGCCAATTGCGTGATATCGGCACATTGTTGTGTAGAAACGTGGCCATCCATATCTATATAAATGGCTTCCCCTGGTTCAATATCACGAACCCGTTCAAAACCAGAGATATCCAGTGCCACACTTTCTGAAGCAACCATATATTCGGTTCTGTCTTTGGTTTCACGTTTACCATAAGTCAGGGGGCGAATACCGTTAGGATCACGGAAAGCTAACATGCCATAACCGGTAATCATAGTTACTGCAGCGTAACCGCCTTTACAACGTTCATGTACCCGCCGTACCGCTTCAAACATATCATCTGCTTGGGGCTGCAATTGACCCTGACTTTGCAATTCATGTGCGAACACATTCAATAAAACTTCTGAGTCAGAGGTTGTATTGATATGTCGCAGATCTGCACGGAACATTTTATCCGCCAGCTCTTCCGCATTCGTCAGGTTACCGTTATGCGCCAAAGCAATGCCATAAGGCGAATTAACATAAAAAGGTTGGGCTTCAGCTGAACTGGAGCTACCAGCTGTAGGGTAACGAACATGGCCGATGCCCATATTACCAGCCAGACGTTTCATATGCCGGGTACGAAAAACCTCATTAACCAGACCATTGTCTTTACGCAGGAAAAATTTATTTCCTTCGCAGGTCACCATACCCGCTGCATCCTGCCCACGATGTTGTAATACTGTCAGAGCATCAAAAATCGTCTGATTGACGTGTGATTTGGCTACAATGCCAACAATGCCGCACATTTAAACCCACCTCAAAGTGCAAATTTAAGAATTCTTAGCGTCCCGCGTTCCAGATCAAGCGACCTATATCGCTTGTCATGTCCCTTGTCCATGCTTCCATCAAGGCAAAGTGAGGAATCAATTGTGATTCTCTGTACCATTGATCATTTATAGCTGGACTCATACCTATCAGTGCAACCAGCGCGACCACTACCAAGCCACCTCGCGCTGCGCCAAACCCCATACCAAGTACTCTATCCGTACCAGATAATCCTGTTGCGTCAACCAATGCACTGACTAATTTATTTATCAAAGCACCAACTATTAAAATAACTATAAAAAGAATAGCAAATGCGGCGGCAACTCTTACGGAAGGAGTCTCGATGTATGGTTCCAACACAACTGAAAGTGGTTGAGAAAACACTCTAGCAACTATAAATGCAGTCACCCAAGTCAGTAAGGATAATGCTTCTTTTGTGAAGCCTCTCCTAAGACTAATCAGGCTTGAAATGCCTATAATTCCCAATATTGTCCAATCAGCCCAATTCATCTTTCAAGCCTATAAAAAATTGCGCGCATTCTACCAGACTCATCCCAGCAATGTTACTGCGTTGTAAACCTTACGATGATTCCTTTTAAGCCAAAGTCTTGCTTCAACTTAATTTGAAGCGCCTCTAGCCGTGTTTTTTGAAATTCAGGGCCGACATATACTTTCACTAAATCGCCCTGCTTACGCGTAAAAACCTTATAGCCATTTTCGATCAGCTGTTTTCTTAAACCTTTAGCATTATCCTCAGACTTAAAGCTCGCAAGCTGCAAGGTCCAGGCAACAGGAACCCCTTGCTGGTCAAGTACAGGTTGATCTTTATGGATATCGAGCTCAATTTTATTTTTGGCTACTGTATTTGCTATAGATTTCTTAACGCTTTCATCTGATATTGGAAGCTCAACTGGCGTTTGTGGCTTTGCGGGCACTGATGTATCTGGAAGTGGCTTGTTCACGGGTGAAATACGGACAATTTCCGGACGTTCAGGGCCTTCAGGTATTGCAGATTGCAAATGTCTTTCTTTATAGCCTTCGCCTTCAAAAAAAATGGGAAAAACAACAGCTGCGGACAAGATGATTACCGCTAAGCCAACGAGTCGGTATTTAACTTTCTGTTGCATCAGACCGGTTCCACTTCCAATACACTAAGTGCTTCAGCTACTGTAAAAAACGATCCTGCGATAATAACACTCTCTGGCCTGTTGTTGGCGCTTTTAATTTCGTCAATTGCCGCCGTTACAGATTTATTCAGTGTGAGATTAACCTCAGAAGAAAAGCAACCTTGTAGCTGCTCGGCTGTTTGCCCTCTTGGCACATCCAGGCTCACAAGATAGATTTTCTCAAATAGAGGTTCAAAAATTTGAATAACCGCGTTGCAATCTTTATCAGCTAGCATACCCAACACTAACCAACTTCTTCCTGGTAGTCGATCAACCCTATCTCGTAAATGCTTTGCTGCCTCTGGATTATGAGCAACATCAAGATAATATACCGTTTCTTCAGCCTTAATTTGTTGCATTCTACCCGTCAGCCTGGCACTTTCGATGCCTGCTTTCACCTGAGTTTCGGATACATTCAAAGGAATAAATTGTAATACCTGAAGAACAGTCGAAGCGTTCTGAAGGGGTAGCTCTGGCATTGGTATCTGGCTGATTTTTATAGCTTCACCGATATTGGACACACCCTCCCAATCCCAATAACTATCAGAGGGTTTGAACGCAAATACCTCACCGGACTGAAATAACCTTGCCCCTATTTTCTGAGCATAGCTCGTTACAGAAGCCGGCGGGTCTAAATCTCCACAAACAGACGGTTTTCCCTCACGGAATATTCCAGCCTTTTCAAATCCAATATCTTCCCTGTTATCACCTAACCAATCCATATGGTCCAAAGCAACGGTTGTCACCACTGAAATATCCGCATCAACAATATTTACAGCATCGAGGCGGCCACCTAAACCCACCTCAAGCAATACAAGATCCGGTGTTTCATCACTGAAAATAACAAGTGCAGCTAAGGTTCCGAATTCAAAGTAGGTGAGAGGTATTTCGCCTCTCGCCTGGTCTATTCGGGCAAATGCATCGCATAAGCACTGATCTGAAACATTTTGGCCATTTAACTGCACCCGCTCGTTGTATTCCAGAAAGTGTGGTGAAGTAAAACTGCCTACACTATAACCGGCCTGGCAATAAATACTTTGCAGGTACTGGATTGTAGAGCCTTTACCATTTGTACCGGCAATCGTAACAACGGTTGAAGCCCCAAGGTTAAGTGATAACTTCTCAGCAACGCTCCGGATACGATCAAGCCCCAGCTCTATCTCGGATGGATGGCAAGCTTCCAGCCAATTAAGCCAGGCAGATAAACTGTTTTTATTTTCCAATTGCATCATGACGCTTAAAACGAAAAAGGCCGGCGTTTTCACGTCGGCCACATTCGATCAGATCTCTTTATTCCGGGACCGGGGGAGAAGGTATCTCGTCTTCAGACACGACATCTGTCTCGGTCGGTTCCAGCACGGGTATAGGTTTTGTATTAGTCATTTTGCGTAAAATGCGTGAAAGGCGACTACGCATTTCACCACGATTGATAATCATATCAACCTGACCATGCTCAAGTAAGAATTCACTACGCTGGAAACCTTCCGGTAGTTTTTCACGTACCGTTTGCTCAATAACACGCGGACCGGCAAAACCAACCAGCGCTTTCGGTTCTGCCACGTTCAAGTCACCTAACATCGCCAGGGATGCTGAAACACCACCGTAAACCGGATCAGTTAAAACTGATATGTAAGGTGTACCCTGTAAACGCAGTTTCTCAAGAATCGCACTGGTCTTAGCCATCTGAAACAATGAGAACAAAGCTTCCTGCATACGAGCCCCACCCGAAGCAGCGAAACAGATCATAGGAATATTCTCATCAAGAGCAATATTAGCAGCCCGAACAAAGCGCTCACCTACAACAGCTCCCATAGACCCGCCCATAAACCTGAACTCAAAAGCGACCGCTACAACAGGCATACCTTCAAGATCACCACGCATAGCAATCAGAGCGTCTTTCTCATCAGTATTTTTCTGAGCAGCTGTCAGACGATCTTTATACTTTTTAGAATCTCTGAATTTCAGACGATCAACAGGTTCAACTTCCTGGGCGATCTCTCTGCGACTGCCCTCATCAAGGAACAATTCCAATCTTCGGCGTGCACTCAACCGCATGTGGTGATCACATTTAGGGCAAACGTTCAGGTTCTTTTCCAGTTCAGGACGGTACAGAACCGATTCACATTTAGGACATTTTTTCCAAAGCCCCTCGGGAATGTTTGAGCGCTTTTTCTCAGCTTTTGCCAGTGATGGAACAATTTTTTCCAGCCAGTTACTCATCGTTAATAAACCCTATTAGCTGTCCATTGCAGTACGCATTTCTTTAATAATTGCTGACACCTGAGGCGCGATCTGTGCGTGATCCTTAACCAGCTCAGCAATTTTATTCACTAATACACTACCAACAATTACGCCATCTGAAACCGCGGCAACAGCAGAAGCAGACTCAGCATCTTTGATACCAAAGCCAACACCAACCGGCAGGCTTGTGTATTTGCGAACAATATCTAATTTTTCAGAGACAGAATTAACATCTAAAGCGGCTGAACCTGTAACACCTTTAACAGAAACATAGTAAAGATAACCGCTACCATTTTCACAGATGTATTTAACCCGTTCCTCTTCCGTTGTTGGCGCCACCAGATAGATAGTATCAATATTATACTGCCGCATAATCTGATTAAAATCATCGGACTCTTCTGGAGGTAGATCAACAGTCAACACCCCATCAACACCCGCTTGATTTGCCGCTTTAGCAAAGCGTTCGTAACCCATTAATTCCAGAGGGTTGAGATACCCCATCAGTACGACTGGAGTTTCTTCATCCTGCTTCCTGAATTCGGCAACCATATTCAGCACATCGGACAGGCGTACACCATGTGCCAAAGCACGCTCACACGCCAGCTGAATGACCGGGCCATCAGCCATTGGGTCAGAAAATGGTACGCCAAGCTCTATAATGTCAGCTCCAGCTTCTACCAACGCGTGCATTAAAGGAACCGTTACATCTGGAGCACAATCACCCGCAGTAATAAAAGGAATAAGAGCCTTGCGGCCACCTGTTTTCAGCTTCGTAAAACTGTTAGAAATTCGACTCATTTACTCTTCCTCGCACAAATCAAATGTTAATACCATCGATCTGTGCGACCGTATGAATATCTTTATCACCGCGACCAGACAGGTTAACAATTATTGTCTGATCTTTACCCATCTCTTTTGCCAGTTTCATGGCATAAGCCACCGCATGACTAGATTCAAGCGCAGGCATTATACCCTCAACACGAGTTAAAGTACGGAATGCATCCATTGCCTCATCATCAGTGGCATCGACATAAGTTGCCCGACCAGTATCCTTAAGATAAGAATGTTCGGGCCCCACTCCAGGGTAATCCAATCCAGCGGATATTGAGTGAGTGCCGATAATTTGTCCCGCCTCATCAGACATCAGGTAAGTGCGATTACCATGTAGCACCCCAGGCTCACCTGCAGATAATGGAGCGGCATGCTGTCCTGTTTCAACACCATAACCTCCGGCTTCTACACCATACATCTGAACAGATTGATCTTCGATAAATGGATGGAACAAACCAATGGCATTAGAACCACCACCTACACACGCGACTAACGCATCAGGCAAGGCTCCTGTCTGATCCTGACATTGCTGACGCGCTTCACGGCCAATAATGCACTGAAAATCACGAACCAATTTCGGATATGGGTGTGGACCTGCTGCCGTACCAATTATATAAAAAGTATTATCGACATTGGTTACCCAATCACGCATCGCCTCATTCATAGCGTCTTTCAAGGTGCGAGTGCCCGACTCTACAGCGATAACCTCAGCGCCTAATAGTTTCATACGGTAAACATTAAGAGCCTGACGCTGGACATCTTCAGCCCCCATATATACCTGGCATTCCAGACCTAGACGAGCCGCAACCGTAGCAGTAGCCACACCGTGCTGACCTGCACCCGTTTCTGCAATTACACGGGGCTTACCTGTATATTTCGCCAACAAAGCCTGCCCTATTGTGTTATTCACTTTATGGGCACCTGTGTGATTCAAATCTTCACGTTTCAGATAGATTTGAGCACCACCTACTTTCTCAGTCAGGTGTTTTGCAAAATACAGTGGTGAAGGACGGCCAACATAGTGGGCCAGGTCGTGATCAAACTCTTCCTGGAACGCGGGATCTCGCCACAACTTCTCATAGGTTTCTTCTAACTGCTTCAAAGCAGCCATCAGAGTTTCAGATACGAAACGACCACCGTAAGGGCCAAAATGGCCTTTACTGTCCGGCAACTGAGAGAGTGCTTTAAGATCGATATTAGTTGGCACGGGTTACCTCATTAATAAACATTTCTATTTTATTGGCATCTTTAATGCCTTTACTTGCCTCGACTCCACCGCTGACATCAACAGCATATGGAGCAACTATTTTTATAGCCTCTGCAACATTGTCAGAGCTTAGCCCACCCGCCAGAATAATTCGGGCCGGATAGGGCTGTATAATTCTTTGCCAGTCGAATACATCTCCTGTGCCTCCTGGTACACCAGCTCGATACGCATCCAACAATATCGCTTGAGCCGTCGAGTAATCTTTGCACTTCTGTTCCAGGAGAATACCCTCTTTCATCCTTATTGCTTTGATATAAGGACGAGCGAAACTAGCACATAGTTCGGGGCATTCATCCCCATGAAACTGAATAAGATCTATACGCGTCAGTTGCAGTATCCGATCAATCTCGGCGCTATTTTCGTTCACAAATAACGCTGTGGTTGTAACAAAGGCAGGAAGCTGGCGAATGATAGCAGCAGCCTCTTCAGGATCAATGTAACGAGGGCTTGGTTTATAAAACACAAAACCCAGAGCATCGGCTCCAGAATCGATTGCAACCAAGGCATCTTCCAAGCGAGTAATACCACAGATTTTAACGCGGGTTCTTTTCACTGAGCGAGATTTCACAAGATTAAACCAAAGGCTGAATATTATCAGATAGAGGGGGGTTAAGTCAGTTAACTATGTAACGAAATAAGGCCCTATTGAGGATTTTTGCAATTCAAATTCTGCCGGATACTTGGCATCAACAAAATACAAGCCAAAAGGCGGCGCGGTTACTCCACCCTGCCTACGATCTTTGGCCTCCAGTACTTCTTTAGCCCAGATAGGCTCTGCTTCTCCACAACCGATTTTCATCAGAACTCCGGCAAAATTACGTATCATATGATGCAAAAAAGCGTTGGCCATGACATCCATTACGATCAGACTGCCAGCTGAATATATATCCAGCTGCTTTACTGAACGAACAGGACTATGAGCCTGACAGGCAACTGCTCGGTATGATGTAAAGTCGTGTTCCCCAATAAGATAACCCGCTGCCTCTTCCATACGCTGAATATCAAGTGTCTTGTAAGTCCAGGTTACACCTTTGGGTAAAATAGCGGGTTTAACTGGATTACTATAGATCAGGTACCGATAACGGCGCTCAAGTGCCGAAAAACGTGCATGAAAGTGTTCAGGTACAGGTTTTGCCCATTGAATGGCGATATCATCAGGCAAATGGGTATTTGTGCCTAACACCCAGGCGCGTTCTTCACGTTTAACCGGACTGTCAAAGTGAATAATCTGATACGTTGCGTTCACTCCAGCATCCGTCCGACCTGCACAGACAACCGATATCGGTGAATTAGCTATTTTAGAAAGAGCACGCTCTACCTCTTCCTGAATGCTACTGACACCACCTTCTTTTTGAATTTGCCAACCATGGTAACCAGCACCTGAATACTCGACACATAAGGCATAACGATAAGGGGCGATCGAAATCGCCCCTGTTTGTGAACCCTTAGGTTCAGAACTGCTTGTTTGTACCATATCAACTGTCATTCATGGCTTGAATCAAAGATTCTGCTTCAGCTTTTTGCTCATCACTGCCTTCAGCAACAATCTCCTGCAGAATATCCTTAGCACCATCAAAATCTTCCATATCCATATAGGCACGGGCAAGATCAAGCTTAGTTTCAACTTCATCAGCACCTTCAAGCAGATTCAATCCAGCCAGCTCATCAAAGTCTTCATCCATCGATGCGCCTCCTTCATCTGCGGAGCTTTCTTCCAGTTCAATATCGTTGTCTGCACTATTTAAAAGCGCATCTAATTCGGAATCCAAATCAGCATCCAGGTCATGAGCCATGGCTTCTTCAAGCTCTCCGGCATCGGATGCAGGTTTATCTTTGGTCAGATCTACTTCTTCCAGATCCATACCAATATCATCCAGCATAGAATCGAGATCATCCCCTGCCTCATCGAACTCGGCTTCAGGTGCAATCTCCTCTGACTCTGCTTCACTCGCAACCTCAGAGAGATCCATATCATCCAGATCCAAATCGAGATCCAGTTCTGAATCAAGAGCTACTTCTGGAGTGAGCACTGGTGATTCTACTGCAGAATCCTCACCCTCTTCTGAGTCATTAGACTCAGACTGTCCTGCTTCAATTTCTTCATCCACTTCTGATATCAGCGAATCAAAGTCCGGATCCGAATCAACATCATCGAGTGGCTCTTCCACCTCAACTTCATCGAGTTTCAAAGCTTGTGATTCTGGCTCCAGATCTGATTCTGCGATCATGCTTGCAAGATCTTCCAAAGACTGACTTTCTTCTGTCTCTGGTTCAACTTCATCAAGAAGATGATCAATATCGTCTTCAGCCTGATCGATAGCTGAATCAGTAGGCTCAACAGCCATTTCGTCCAGCCCTTCAGGTATTTCTTCTGGTGCACTTAACTCAGAGAAATCTAACTCATCCTCAATGCTGTCATCTGACTGAATCTCCAGGTCACCTTCAGAAGTATCATCCGATGGACTCTCTAGCCCTTCAGATTCGGACAGAATGAAATCAAGCTCATCAGCTTCATCCTGAGTTGCTTCTTGAGCGTTGTCTTCTGGTTCTTCTAACGGCTCCGGCTGTTCTGCAACCTCAAATGCCAACTCGTCCAGCTCATCAGAAGGGTCCTGACTGGCATCTTCGAGAATTTCTGAGTCCTCGGCAAGTAGAGAGTCAAGCTCATCACTAATTTCAGGCTCTTCAGCAGAAGTCAGCTCAGATGCTTCTAATTCATTTTCAAGTTCGGCAGCGTCTTCAGCCAGTAGAGAATCAAGCTCATCACTGATATCCGACTCATCATCAGCTATTGATTCAGAGTCTTCGCTAAGAATTGCATTCAATTCATCACTGACATTAGAGTCTTCATCTTCAATATCATCTACGCCAAGATCAAACTCATCGTTATCCAGAAGCTCTTCTTCATTGATATCATCAGCTTTTTCGACGGTTTCAAGGACATCAACTTCATCTTCTTCAAGATCAAGATCCATATCCAAGTCTAAATCATCAAGATCAGACAGGTCTTCATTATCGAGATCAAGGTCGTCATTCTTGAGAAGATCTTCTTCCGCATCAAAATCCAGGTCGTCAAGATCATCAGGCTCTTCAGGTACTGCTTCAGGTTCTTCAGCAGCCACCTCAGGATCGGTTTCAGTAACCTCAGGTTCCATATCTTCAGGAACAGGGGCTGCAACCTCTTTTTCCGTAGGCTCTTCCTCTTTATTACCTTTTCTCAGGAAGAACAACAGTCCAGCCAAGAAGGCAATTATAGCTGCGGCAATACCGCCCAGAAGAGCTGGAGAGCCCAAAAGGGTATCAAGAAAACCTTTTTCTGGTGGTGGCGGTTCTGCTTTCGCAGTATCAACCTGATTCTGCAGAACAGCTAACTCTTTATCTTTAAGCTCCAGCATCTCTCTGAGTTTTTCTAACTCATATTGAATGCCGTCCATACGCTCGCTGAGTTCAACATTTTCCCTGGTAATCTTATCAACATCTTCCAGGGACTGGTTAAGCCGTTCCTCTAACTCAGCATTATTTGCCTGAACTTCAGTTAGTTCACCTTCACCTTCACCTTCACCGTCAACTTCAGGCTCTGATAAGGTCTCATCCGTTGAATCACTTTCTTCAGCACTATCTACAGGCGTTTCATCTGACAATGCTTCAGACTGATCAGTTACCAACCCTTTTTCAGGTTCTAAAGTATCTTTAGGCGTAACGATTTTAAGTTCAACTTCTGGCGTTTTCTCTGGGGAAGGCTCAGGTTGTTCGCCAGTTACTGACTTTTTTGCAGAAGCCACCTTAGGGGAAGGCGCTTCAGATGTAGTTTTTCTCGCTTTCCACTCCGCAGTTTGACGGACAACTTCCCGTGCTGCATCGCGGTCGCTCAACTGTTGAATTTCATCTACCCCAGGCACATCCATCACAACACCCTGTTTCAGGGCATTAATATTGTTATCAATGAACGCATGAGGGTTTTTCTTTTGAAGCGCAATCATCATCTGCTTAACAGACACTTGTTGATTGGGACGGTGCTTAATCGCAAGCGCCCATAAAGTATCTTTAGCATCTACACGAAACTGAGCAGAACCGCCCCCTGTTGAACGGCTGGGAACAGCGGCTTTCTTGCTCACCTGCCTTTCGGGCTGTTTTAAAACGGGCTGAGAAGGTGATGAAGGTTGAATCGTTTTACGAACCGGTGTTGGATCGAACACAGGAGGATCCAGCAGAAGAGTGTATTCTCTGACCATGCGCCCGTTAGGCCAGTTTACTTCAACCAGAAAGTTAAGAAATGGTTCACGAACGGGCCTGCTAGAATTCAGATAAATAATACCGGAACCATCTGAATTCACTTTAACCTGGAAACTGACATCCTTTAAGAAGCCAGCTTTACTCAAACCAGCGAGAGCAAAATCATCAATATTTGCCATTCTAGGCTGGATCTGGAGAGGATTAAGCTTTCTAACCTGGAGCAGCTTTATCTCAGCCTTCAACGGTTCATTGAGCGCTGAATTGACTTTAATTTCTCCCAAGCCAAGTGCATTGGCATTGGACGCACTAATTACCCCTGCAACAGCAAGGCTGACGGCGAGTTTGCGCAACATCTTAGTTTCCTTGTTCCCCTCCCCCCTAAACTCAGGATAAATCAGGGGGTTACGATTCCACAATCAATTCACAGTATTGTTTATAATCCACTTATGGGTCAAGGGAATAAAAACAACAGTTTGAATTTATTTAGTAATAATTAAATTAAAGGTATTGGTTAACCAAAACCTCTGCAATCTGTACACAGTTTAGCGCAGTTCCCTGTTTTACGTTGTCGGCAACCAACCAAAGGTCCAGAGCATTTTCACAAGAAATATCTTCCCTGATACGACTAATGAATACATCATGATTTTTAGCTGCTTCTGTCACCGCAGTTGCATACCCTTCTTCGCCATCAACAACATTTATTCCTGAGCTATATGAAAACAGCTCTTTCACCTCTTCAGCGCTTACCGGATCCCAGCACTCGATATGAACGGCCTCACCGTGGCCAAAGAAAACTGGTACCTGAACGCAAGTAGGATTTACCATTACCCCTTCATCGCCAAGTACTTTCTGGACATCCCGGACCAAGCTCATTTCCTCATAACTATAGCCGTTTTCATTCAGCCCACCCATCTGAGGAAGCACGTTAAACGCAATCTGTTTTGCAAAGGTTTTGGTTTCCAGAGTTTGTCCATTAAGAAGTTTAGCAGTTTGTCCTGCTAATTCTTCAACACCCTGTTTTCCAGATTCAGAAACAGCCTGATAAGTCGCCACATTAATTCGCTTGATTGAAGCGTGCCTATGAATAGGAGCAACCGCCATTAAGAGTGGTACTGATGCAGCAGAAGGCGTGGAAATAATCCCCCTGTTGGAGTATTCAGCAATACGTTCTGAGTTAACCTCAGACACAATCAAAGGCACGTCATACTCATATCGAAATACCTCACTGGAATCAATTACGATACAGCCCTGATCTGCAGCCTGCTGCACGTACTCCTCCGATATATCATCCGCCGCCACAAAGATCGCTAACTGAACCTCAGTAAAGTCAAATTCGCCTACACTCTCAACTCTATGTGACTTCTCGTTAAACTGCAGTGATTTACCTACACTTTCACCAGAATCTAACAGGGTAAGCGTTTCTACAGGAAGCTCTTTTTGTTCAAGAATTTCCAGAATAGCCTCACCCACTAGACTCGTTGCACCAACAACCGCCAGATTAATACCCTGACTCATTTTACTTCCCCAAAAACAAATCAGCCCGACATCGTCGGGCTGTTATAAAAACAAAATTCAACTGCTGGATTATTTTTCCAACAGAATTCTCAGCATACGGCGCAACGGTTCTGCTGCACCCCACAACAACTGATCACCAACACTGAATGCATTCAGGTACTCATCACCCAGATTCATTTTACGCAAACGCCCCACAGGCACATTCAAAGTACCCGTGATTTTTGCCGGTGTCAGCTGCTGGGCAGTGATATCACGCTCGTTAGGAATAACTTTAACCCAGTCGTTTGCTTCTGCCAGCATGGACTCGATTTCATCCATTGGCACGTTCTGCTTCAACTTAATGGTGAATGCCTGACTGTGACAACGCATTGCACCGATACGCACGCAAGTACCATCAATTGGAATCGGACTATCACCCAGGCCCAGAATTTTGTTGGTTTCAGCGTATGCTTTCCACTCTTCTCGGCTCTGACCATTATCCAGCTTTGTATCGATCCAAGGGATCAGAGAACCCGCTAAAGGCACACCAAAGTTATCAACCGGCATAGCATCACTACGAATGGTTTCAGCAACCTGACGGTCAATATCCAGAATCGCAGAAGCCGGATTAGCCAGATCATCAGCGACAGACTCTTTGATGATACCCATCTGCGAGATCAGCTCACGCATATGACGCGCACCGCCACCAGAAGCGGCCTGATAAGTCATGGAAGTCATCCACTCGATCTGACCGGTATTAAACAGGCCGCCAAGACCCATCAGCATCAGTGAAACTGTGCAGTTACCACCTACATAGGTTTTGATACCGTTTGCCAGGCCGTCTTTGATCACATTCATGTTTACCGGATCAAGCACGATGATCGCGCTATCATCCATCCGCAAAGAGGATGCTGCATCAATCCAGTAACCATTCCAACCTGCGGCACGCAGATCAGCATAAACCTGTTTCGTGTAGTCACCACCCTGACAGGAAATAATGGCATCCATCTGCTTCAATTCTTCAATGGATGTCGCATCTTTCAACGCTGGAATATCTTTACCTATATCCGGACCAGCCTGACCTACCTGGGATGTGGTGAAGAAGACCGGCTCTTCGATATGATCGAAATCACGTTCTTCCATCATGCGTTGCATCAGCACGGAACCCACCATTCCACGCCAGCCAACAAAACCTACACGTTTCATTAAAATCACCAAAAACTCGGATGTTAAAAACACAAAGTCGGCACCAGCTGTTTCTTAACTACAAACAGGCGCCGACCAGGGTGCATATTATGCTACAAAATGGCGTTTCAGGCTATTAGCCCAATCGCTAAATATCTGAAAAACCGCTGCTGTTAGCTCAATGCAGCAACAACAGCATCGCCCATTTCAGAGGTAGAGACTTTCTGCATACCTTCGGACCAGATATCCGCAGTACGCAGGTTCTGATCCAGCACTTTACTCACTGCCGCTTCGATACGATCTGCAGTTTCACCAGCATCAAGAGAGTAACGCAACATCATTGCAGCAGACAGAATGGTTGCCAGAGGGTTAGCAATGCCCTGACCTGCAATGTCCGGAGCGGAACCATGACATGGCTCATACATACCTTTGCCCGCCTCATCCAGAGATGCTGATGGCAGCATACCGATAGAACCTGTCAGCATCGCAGCTGCATCGGACAGAATATCACCGAACATATTTCCGGTTACCATGACATCAAACTGCTTCGGCGCACGTACCAGCTGCATTGCAGCGTTATCAACGTACATGTGGCTCAGTTCAACCTCTGGATAGTCTTTGGAAAGCTCTTCCATGATTTCACGCCACAGTACTGTTACTTCCAGCACGTTAGCTTTATCCACTGAACACAGACGCTTATCACGCGCCATTGCGGCTTCAAATGCTACGCGACCGATGCGACGGATCTCATTCTCGTCATAAACATAAGTGTTGTAACCTTCACGGATACCACCCTCCTTTTCACGCACACCACGAGGCTGACCGAAGTAAATACCACCTGTCAGTTCACGCACGATCAGGATATCCAGACCCGCTACGATTTCAGGCTTCAGGGTAGAAGCATCTGCCAGTTGCGGGTACAGAATTGCAGGACGCAGATTACCGAACAATCCAAGATTGGCACGAATGCCCAACAGACCTTTCTCTGGGCGGATCTGGAAATCAGGGTTGGTATCCCATTGAGGGCCACCTACAGCGCCCAGCAGAATCGCATCTGATGCCTTAGCCGCTTCCAGAGTCTCTTCCGGCAGGGGCACACCTGTTGCGTCGATTGCCGCGCCACCCACATGAGCTTCAGTAAACTCAAGACCCAAATTATCCTGCTCGTTTACCAGATCCAAAACACGACGTGCCTCAGCGACAATTTCTGGTCCAATGCCATCACCCGGCAACATCAATACATTTTTAGACATTTCGAAAACCTTTACTCTTGGCAGGCAGTCATAAAAACTGCCTGTGCTTAATTTTATTTAATAGCGTCAAACAACCATGGTGCGGACTGACGACGTTGTTCTTCGTAAGCTTTAATCTCATCAGCGTGCTGCAAAGTCAGGCCAATATCATCCAGGCCATTCAGCAAACAGTGCTTACGAAATCCATCAATCTCAAAAGCCATCTGCTCACCCAATGGGGTTACAACCATCTGCTTTTCAAGATCAATCGTTAATTCATAACCTTCGGCTGCTGCCGTTTCTTTAAACAACTGATCAACCTGCTCATCACTCAGCACAATGGGTAGCAAGCCATTTTTAAAGCAGTTGTTATAGAAGATCTCTGCAAAACTCGGTGCAATCACTGAGCGGATACCAAAATCTTCCAACGCCCATGGCGCATGCTCACGACTGGAGCCACAACCAAAGTTCTCGCGTGCTAACAGCACACTTGTGCCCTTGTAACGCTCTTGGTTAAGAACAAACTCTTCATTCAAAGGACGACCTGTGCATTCCTGATCCGGCTGACCTTCATCCAGATAGCGCAGCTCATCAAACAGATTTTTACCAAAACCGGAACGCT
>JBOEGV010000105.1:0-6209 GCA_050633605.1 Neptuniibacter sp.
AGGTTGAAGGCCGCTGGTATACCCAATCTCAAGTAGATCTTGGGGAGACAGTATTTCTCAATAATTGTGCAACTTGCCATGGTGCTGGAGCCCAGGGAACTAAAGAGTGGAGAAAACCTTTGCCGAATGGAAAATACCCTCCACCACCCCTGAATGGTTCAGCTCATGCTTGGCACCATCCGTTGAAAGGTCTGAAAACTACCGTTCAAGAAGGTGGAGCTAAATTTGGTGGGACAATGCCTGAGTTTGGGAATTTACTGAGTGAGAAAGAGCAAGAGGCTGCTATCGCTTATTTCCAGAGCAAGTGGACTTCAGAGATTTATCAGATGTGGCTAGATAGAGGTGGGCTTCGTTAAGTTGCTAGCATAGATTTTTTATCATTTTAGGTTTCCGCTATTATCACCTAATGGGCACTTATATATGGGCCTAGTGGATAATTTATTTGCTTTAATAACTCCGATAGAATCTGTCTAAGTCTTGTTTACGGATGTTTGAACCTTTCATGATGCAGCGAGCCTTTACAACTAACGCGATCCGTATAGCAACAATAGCTATATTGCTTGTTGCTACGTTGTGCCGGGCGAGCTGGGCCACACAGCTATCTCAACATGAGTCAGCACCACTGGTAGACCCAGCAGTAGTTGCGATAGAGCATGGACATTATCATGCTCCCTTGCTTGACCACATCCATGATGATTCTTCCGGCATATCTGATGCTGATCATCCCTTCATTCATGTGGTACTTGCTCTAGATCATCAGGTGTTTCTGGTAACACTTCCTGAGCGTGCACAGGAGCATACTGACAGTGATTATCCTCCTCTCTCTTTCAGTCCTTTACCCCCATTCCAGGCAGATCTATACCGCCCTCCACGGTAAAACGATTCACCGTACTACATTGCGCTAAGCGCACATAATCTGTCTTAATTTTTAATGGAGAACTGGTATGCATCCAGTGTTTTCATATGCCGTTACGCCTAAATGGAAAACAGGCCTGTTCACGATCCCTGCTTTTCTATTGTTCCTGATTGGTCTTGGGCTACCGGCAGAATCGTTCGCTCATGGTGTCGCCGAAGGGGACGCTGTATTTATTGAAAGTGCCAGCGGCATGCAATTGCTGCCCTTTATTTATCTGGGGGCAAAGCACATGGTGACTGGTTACGATCATCTTCTGTTTCTGTTTGGCGTTATCTTCTTTCTTTTCAGAATGAAGGATGTCGCAATCTACGTGACATTATTTGCCGTTGGCCACAGCGTGACTCTGCTCTATGGGGTTTTAAGCGGGACACACGTCAATCCTTATATTGTTGATGCCATCATCGGTTTGTCTGTGGTTTACAAAGCGCTTGATAACTTGGGCGCTTTCCGGAGGTGGTTTGGCTTTCAGCCGAACACGAAAGCTGCTGTCCTGATTTTTGGATTCTTCCATGGATTCGGTTTGGCAACAAAGCTTCAGGATTTCACCCTTTCCGAGTATGGCTTGGTAGCCAACATATTGGCTTTCAACGTCGGTGTGGAAATTGGCCAGCTATTAGCATTGGCCGGCATTCTGATTGCCATGAATTTCTGGCGAAAATCTTATTCGTTTAATCAACACGCATTCTTTACAAATGCCGTTCTCATGGCTCTGGGCTTTACGCTCATTGGATACCAATTAACGGGCTACTGGATTACTGCATAGGGATTATCATCATGAACGATATATCTGATATTAATAAAGACGACTTACCGTCAACAAAAAGCCTGCTAAAAGCGACCCTGGTTGCCATTGCAGGTGCAGCACTTATCTTAGTTACAACAATCCTGCCTGCAGAATACGGTATAGACCCGACAGGCCTAGGTAAAACTATGGGCCTGACCGTTCTCAATCAATCTGCTGCTGAAGTGGAGCCCACGACTGTTTTGAGTAAGCCCGATAATCTTCTGGCAGGCTCAGGTAGTCCACTGTGGAAAGCGTCTACAGCACCACGCAGCCATACAATGACCCTGACCTTATTGCCCCGACAGGGATCAGAGATCAAATCACCCATGGACGCTGGCGATAACTTTATATTTAGTTGGAAAACCGATGGTGGCTTAGTGTACTTCGATATGCATGGCGAACCGCCTAATGCGGGCAAGGATGAATTCACCAGTTATTGGATAGGCCGGGATCAACAACAAGCGAGTGGTAACTTTACTGCACAATTTAAAGGCACCCATGGCTGGTACTGGCAGAATACAGGAACAACCCCTGTAACTATCACACTGACAACACACGGTTTTTATGGCGATCTCTACATGCCGTAACGCGAACACATATGTTATCGCCATATAGTTAACACAGGATTTTTTATGAATACTTCAAAACAACTTATCGCTTTTTTCATTTCCATTCTGATCTCTACAGCAGCCGTGGCTCACTAAAACCATGGACCAAAAGGGCCAATTGCTCAGGACCAGGCCGAAGCCAAGGTCGAGTCCATCATCAGCAGTCTAGTCATTCAATGTACAAACAGTGCTATAAACGAAGCGGGTGCAAAATCGCTTTATGTAGTTCTGGATGAAATAGGTAATACTCTATCTGCAACACACGCAGAATCTTAATACCTACGTCAGGATTGAGGGTCGCTTGTGCGACCCTCATGTAATCTCTGTAGCACGACAGGCAAGGAGAGTGTATGGCTTATTACATCGTTAAAGTGCTGATCACGAGCATTCTGATCGTACTCATTGCTGAGATTGGAAAGCGAAACTCACTGCTTGCTGCAGTTCTCGCTTCAGTTCCGCTGATTTCTGTCTTGGCCTTAATCTGGTTGTATATTGATACGCAGGATATTCTTCGCGTCCGGGAATTGGCGATCAATATCTTATGGTTGATTATTCCCTCGTTGACCTTGTTTATAACACTACCAATTCTACTTGATCGGGGCATGGGCTTTTATACAAGCCTGTTCATAGGGGTTCTGGTTATGACCCTGTGTTATCTGGCAACACTGACTATTTGGAAATTATTAAAATGACAGTCAATTATGCCCGCCCTTTACGCGGCTTGGATACTTCAAAATCATAATTTGACGGCTATGTATACCGCTTTTTCAGCATGCAGATGTGAGAGTGTAATGTTGTTTTCCCAGAGCACATTACCCCGCCAGCAAAAGAGATACATCCGGTTTAATCCTATTTACTGATGAGTTTGTTACTTCCCTAGTTAAAATCTAGGAAGGGGTGAAAGGGGCTGGCTACGAAGCGGTGATACATAACTAACAGGCAGTTAGCGTTTGTGCTGATACTCACTATCGGCAAAGGATAACTGCTGTTCCATATTGATCTCTTCAGGTTTTGATTAGCCTGAATTATCTCATGTGGAAGGACTTAATCGCACCTTCCCTAGACCTGTTGTTTACCTTGGCGGACCTGTTTCAGGTTCGAAAAGACTAATGGCTTAGGTGTAGTCCACCTGATGAATGGGAAATGTCCCTAAAATTGGGGTCTGTAGCATCGCCCGAGTCATTTTGGGGCCCACATTCGGTCGTGCGGTTCTCACTGAGTGGGATTTTCAGACTAAAACAGAGGTTCCCTAAGTCAAATTTTCAGTTTCGAATCATTTTCAGCATATAAAGTACTTGGCATTGTTTATCGAACTCAAAAAGAGCGAGGTGCTAGGGAATATATATGAAGCTAAAACTAATTACTCGATCCATAAGCTTTGGCCTGCTGGTTGTGAGCTCATCTTATATTTTTGCAGATACTCCTAGGAACTGGAGCCAACAGTTACAACAGCGCTTAGCAGAATCGCCGCAATGGCAACAACTCAGCAGCAAAGTTCTAGCCGCTGATGCCGAACTGACAGCTGCGCAGCAACCAGTGTATAACCCTGAAATAGAGCTTAGTTACGAAGATAAAAACGAACCTGCCTATCAGGTAACACTAAGTCAAACTATTGATCTATTTGATAAGCGAGATACCCGCAGTCAAATAGCAGCGCTACAAAATCAAATTACCAAGCTGGAGCAGCAACAAAGTGAAAATCAGATTACAGCTAGTGCCCTCACTTTATTGCTGGAAACCCGTCGCGCTAAAGCCCTGCTATCCCTCGCAGATGATCAGCTTAAGATCAGCCAACGCCTGATCAAACTAACCCAGAAGAGACTATATGCAGGCGATGCCACCCAGATCGATCTGGATATAGTAAAACTATCCTCATCTGAGGCTTTACAGACTAAAGCGGCTGCGCAACAGGCTTTACAAAACTATCAAACCGAGCAAATGGTATTGTTAGGTGATCTAATCCCAGCCTTGCCACAACCTCTACCTTATACCTTACCCAAAACGCCAGACTTTACAAACTTAAGCCAACAGCACCTAGCTGTGAAAACTTTTGGAGTAAGAGCTCAGCAAGCACAGTTAGAAGTGCAGGAATCTGCCAAAGAGAGCAAAGGCGAACCAACTTTGGGGCTGGGATTTGGACAAGATGGTGATGACGATGTTGTAGCACTTTCCATCAGTTTTCCCCTGAATATTCGCAATAGCTATAGCGCTGAGGTCGATGCCGCAAATGCCCGCGCTAAAACCTCAGATTTAGCGTTAGCCCAAGTTCGAGTCGTTACAGAAGCAGAGCTACAACGCAGCTGGGCTAGTTTAAAGCAACAACAGTCATTACAGAATATCTGGCAAAAGCCTGGCCAACGCAGTCTTGTGCAATTAAATCGCCAATTGGAAAAACTATGGAAGCTTGGCGAACTTACAACTACGAATTATCTGCAGAACTTACAGCAACTGAACCAAGCTCTGGCTGCAGACATCAATTTGAATACCGAATCCGATATTCGTCTGATTGACTGGCTCAATACCAGCAACCAACTCCAAGACTGGTTAGATCAGCAATAAAAATTGGCCTTCATCATTGAGATACTCTTTATGCAAAAGAAAATTCTACCTTTACTCGTCAGCAATTTGTTACTGGCAGCTGCAATTGGCAACGCTTCTGCAGGGGACAACCATCCTGTGCCGGAACAAAAGAATGTAGCCGCAGAGGTTCATAACCACACAGGACATAGTGGCCATACTGAGGATGTAGATCATGAGCACGGAGAAAGCCATGGTCATGCCGAAGAAACTGAGCACCAGCAGGAAGACGGCCATGATCATGCAGAAGAAGCGGAACACCAACACGAAGAAGGTCATGATCAGGCTGAGGAAACTGAGCACCAGCAGGAAGAAGACCATGATCATGCAGAAGAAGCAGGGCACAATCACGATGAAGGCAATGGTCATGTAGAAGAAACAGCACATCAGCATGAAGAAAGTCATGAGAATGCTGCCACAGAGAAACACAGCGATGACGACAGAGGGGCTCACGGTAACGAAGATGAGCATGGACATGAAGAAGAGGGAGGCGCTGTTCACCTAAATGCCAAACAGCAAGCGATGATCGGACTGAAAACTACCAAGCTGAAGCCAGTATTACTAACAGATAGCCGAATAGTCCCAGGCGAAGTCGTTGTTAACCGTTATAACAGTAGCATTGTGTCGTCCCAAGCGGATGTACGCGTAATTCAGCGCCATGTCATGTTAGGTGATCATGTCGTTAAAGGACAGCCGTTGGTTACTCTGTTTTCCGATGAGCTAGCTGACCGTTTTTCTGACTTAAAAAATGATGCTAAAGAGTGGGAAATCGTACGTAAACTGGGCAAGAGCCTTGCTGGTAAAAACCGCTATAGTCAGGCCCAAACTAATTTCCAACAAAGCCTGACTAAGGTCAGTGCTTTTGGACTGTCTCACAGCGAGATCCAAAACCAACTAAACCAGCCTAGTAAACATCCTTTAGGTCAGTTTGTACTGAAAGCACCACATGCAGGTGTAGTACAACAAGATGATTTCCTGATTGGTCAACAACTCGGCAGCAGCGACCCTTTATTTACGTTGGTCGATGAAACGACCGTCTGGGTGGAAGCACAACTACCACCTAACCTGCCTTTAAACCTGAGCAAGGGTACACAGGTCTCTCTCACTGTCGGGACTGATGCATATCAGGGGGAGTTGCTGCAATTCGCACATAGCCTGGATGAAGTTACTCGTACCCGTATGGCGCGAATCAGTGTTAATAATCAAGGGCATCGTCTCCACCCGGGACAATTTGCTCAGGTCATTATGCCACTGGATAAACACTCTTGGCAGTTACACCTACCGGAAGCCGCTTTCACCCGAACCCCTGATGGTGACTGGGGTG
>JBOEGV010000106.1:0-10795 GCA_050633605.1 Neptuniibacter sp.
AAGCTGCTCCACCCCGCATCAATGTGGCGCGTATAATACCTATAGTACGGAGCAATAACAAGTAACTTTTTTGATAAAAAACAATAGCTTTTACAGACAGTTAAAATAATACTGGTTCTTCGAGAAAAGTAAGCTAAATCGTAAAAATTTTGACCACCAAAACGCATACAGATAGTGAACATTACCCACAACAATAACTACTGTTACATCGGTCTGACCCAATGGCAACATTCTGATTGGCAGGATGGACCTTTATTACGAAGTAGTTCTGTACATCCACTGCATGCATATGCCCGGTACTTCAGTAGTGTTGAGGGCAATACCACTTTTTATGGTTTGCCAAAACCAGAAACCGTGCAGTTATGGAACAGGGAAACGCCGGAAAATTTCCGCTTTTGCTTTAAGTTTCCTCAGGAGATTACACACCGTAATCAACTCCTTAATTGTCAGAATTCAACTGTTGAGTTTCTAGAGCGATTAACGCCTATTCATAGCAAATTGGGGCAGTTATGTATTCAGCTACCAGCCAGCTTTAGCTCTCATGAACTTTCTATTCTGCAGCAATTTTTAAATATTCTGCCGGATGATTTTAGCTACGGTGTAGAAGTACGCCATTTGGATTTTTTTAATAAGGAAGATGAAGAAAAAGCGTTCAATCAACTATTGCAGGTTCATAACATCAACCGCATTACGTTTGATACTCGCGCGCTCTTTGCTCACCCGGCTGATGATGCTGTTAGTTTGAAAGCTAAAGAACATAAACCTAATGTGCCCGTGCATGCGATAGCGACTGGAAGTCAGCCCATGATCCGGTTTATTACACCCATGGACTGGCAGTGGGGAACCACCTACTTGAACCCCTGGCTGGAAAAAGCAGTCGCTTGGCTGAATGAAGGTAAAAGCCCCTACTTCTTTTTTCATACTCCGGATAATGCGGAAGCACCAGAACTGGCACGCTGGTTTGTAGGTCAGTTAAATGAAAAAACACCGGGTAAAACTATGTTTGAAGAATGGCAAGATGTTAAGTCTGAACAAACAGCTCTTTTTTGAAGAATCTACTGCCCCCACCTGTTTTGGGTTTGCAGTAAAAATGCCAGTTCTTCCGGGGTGGAACTACGACCTAAAACATCATTACGATGCGGAAAACGTCCAAACTGTTCAATTTGGCGATGGTGCTGGTATGCGAAGTCGATCGAGCCTTCAACTTTAAGTTTGTTTACACCAGAAACTTCCAGCAACATAGCTTCCAAACATGTGATGCATAATTCCTGCATCTCAATCTCTTCAGCATGTTCAAGCGGCATATAGAAAAAACTTCGTTCTGAAAACTCCAGTGCTTGATCCAGCCCCTGATGAACACCTTCAAGTGTCAGCTTAAGAGCTTTACTATCACCGCTGAAAGCATCAGCACTTCCCCTGAAAATCGTTCGGGTAAATTGATCAAGTAACAGGATTAAAGCCAACCGTCCACGAGGCTCATCAGCCCAGTGATCCAACTCCCCTCTTAAAGCCTGATGCACCTTATGACCAAATAGCTCTGTAATTAAGCGGTCATTAGCGGGGTTACCCATCCACCAAAGTTCATCCTTATTGGTTTCCGGAAATCCTGATTTCAGTGGTCCAAACCAGAACCTGAGTATCTCTTCTATTTGTTGACGCATAAGAACAAGTATAGAACCTTCAGACCAACGGCAATAATTGTGATGATAAGTCTTATTATATGGCTAGTTTAAAAGGATATCGGCCTTTTTACCTCCAATCCTCAGAGTGCCTTACCTTTTCTGGTGCTGTTCCCAATTTTCCAGACGTTTCTCTTCACTCTTTTTCAAAAGCACGTATATGGCACCAATGCCTCCGTGCTGAGGTTGCGCCGAATGGAAAGCCATAACTTCTGGAAGAGCCTGCAACCATAGATTGAGATAGCTTTTCTGGCGATTACTCATCGCAACTTTATCTTTACTGCGTCCGTGGTTGACCAGCACGGTGCGAATATCATACTTAATGCATTCCTGCACAAAAGCCAGTAGTTCATCTTTACATTGAGGAATAGATTTCCGGATAAGATCCAGTCGGGCATCTACCTGATATTTACCTAAGCGAAGATTACGATACACACCTTCCTGTACACCATCAGATTTCCACTCTACCGGGTCCAAAGGGTGGAGCAGATCAATTGACCCCGTAGTTAAACCGTCATCGTCGCCAGCAACCGCAGCTTTACGGCGACGTTCCAACAGCTCTTCATCTGTCTTGGTCTTCTGAGCATGCAGATCAATTTTATTACTTTTACCAAGGGGTTTTACCCCCTCCATCTGCATCATTTCAGAAAAGTTCTTTTCACTCTGATTCATGATTACCCCACACCATATATCAAGTATATCAGGGCCAAAAGCCATCAGTTCAAGCCATAAAAGGCTTTGACTGGTTTTAAATTCATTCTCTTAAGGCTACAGTACGAAAATAATAAAAATACAGGATCAAACCATGCAACGTTTAGTGTTAGTTATTATAGTAGCCGCCATTGCGGTTGCAGCTTATTTTTTCTGGACTCAACAACAGGATCAATCCCAGGTTCAACAGGGCTCGTCTGAAAACGTGAAGCCTGAAACTCAGCAAGCAGCAAAAGCCCATATTAATCGTTTAACGGAAGGTGCTGACACTCCTATTTCTATTTCTAAAGCTGATAACTTCGTTACCTCAGATCAGCTTATTTCACTTCCTGAAAAACAGGCTCAATCCAGCGTTGCTCTAACTCCACTCGAGGAGCAGGCAGCGAGTGGAGCAGAAGCTGGGGTTTATGCCGCAGCGAGTCACCTTCAGGTGATCGGTTCCTCTGAAGAGCAAAATAATACGAATCAGAAACTGGATTCGCTTACTATTGCCAACCAGATAAAGCTGCGTGAATTATTGGATGACCCAGATTCATCTGCTCATAAAGTCTACTTTATTCATGCCGTAAATGAAGGCGATGATGAAGGGCTGTGGGGTATTATTCAGCACGGCCTAATGCGTACGTTTACCAACGGACTTGAACTACCCGGTATGGACAAAACTGTGTATGCAGATATTCCTAAAGAAGCTGATGAAAAACTAGCAGATAAACGCAGTTCGTTTCTGGGTAAAATTCTGAAAAATAAAGTCGACAGAACCTACATCTATAATTACAAACAAGGCATTCTGGGCGAGAACCCCGATCTGATAAAACCCGGCCAACAGTTGATTGTTGTAACATTTACCGAGCAGGAACTCATTGGCATCTACAATCACTTCGTGAATCTTTAAGGAGCATATATGATCGACCTGTATACTTGGGGCACACCTAACGGGCGCAAAATTTCCATTATGCTGGAAGCACTTCGCCTGCCTTATCAGATTCATCCGGTGAATATACAGGCTAGGGAACAATTCGAACCCGACTTTACTAAAATCAGCCCAAACAACAAAATACCTGCTTTGGTCGATGATGAAGGCCCTGATGGGAAAAGAGTAGAGCTGTTTGAAAGCGGTGCCATTTTGCTTTATCTGGCGGAAAAAACCGGTGAGTTTATTCCTTGTGACCCACTAGAAAGGCTTGAATGTCTGCAATGGCTCATGTGGCAGATGGGTGGTTTTGGTCCTTTCCTCGGGCAGGCACATCACTTCCTGCGCTTTGCTAAAGAGGATGTACCCTACGCTAAACAACGCTACAAAAAAGAGGCCGAAAGGTTGTGGCAGGTTTTAGATCAGCAAATGGTCGGCAGGAAATTCATTATTGGCGAAGACCTGACTATCGCAGATTTTTCTATTTATCCTTGGGCTATGCGAAACGAATGGCAGGAAATTGACCTGGATAACTACCCCCATGCCAAAGCTTGGATGGAGCGCATGGGTCATATTGAATTTGTACAACGAGGAATGCAGCTGCCGTGATCGCCAATACCATCATCGGCCACAGGAGAAGCTGCTGCACACACCCCTAAAAAGACTCTGGCAGGTATTTGTAAGGTGATCTGGAACTGCTGTTCAAGCATCTACCAAAGTGCTGATTACCTAAAGCATAATCGTTTCAAGCTGTTAGCATCCAGTGCAACTAACAGCTGATCACTGCCGATGCTATTCCAGCAGTAAAAGATGTAGGCAACGAACTCTATTCGTTACACCTGAAATGATCCAGTACACGGCAAATATATTGCTGATCCTGGGGTGAGTCGCTTGTTTACCGCTAAACTCACGCGCTTTACTGATCTGATTAACTCAGACTTCAGTCAATCGGCCTGACCGGTAATCCTGAATCGCCTGTTCTACTTCATCCATAGTATTCATGACGAACGGTCCGTATTGTGCAACCGGTTCGTTTAATGGCTTACCTGCCAACACCAACATACGCGCCTGCTCATCATCCGCACAGATAGTAATCAGATCTCCAGGTGTTAACACCGCGGCACTCTGCCTACCTAAGGCTTCACCTTTTATACTCGCCGAACCTTCGAACAAATAAACAAACACATTATGTCCGTGGTCCACAGGAAAACTGTATTCCGTTTCTGGATCTAAGGTCAGATCTATATAAAGAGGGTTTGTATTTTTCGCCAGCACTGGGCCAACAATTTTTTTTCCTTCCAACTCCAATTCACCCGCCACTAACTTAACATTCACCCCAGGTGCTGGATTTAATTCAGGCACAGCCTCAGGCTCTATATTCTGGTAAGCAGCCGGTTTCATTTTTTCATTCGATGGCAGGTTAATCCACAACTGGAAACCACGCATCAGTCCATCTACTTGTTGTGGGCGCTCCTCATGAATAACGCCTCGTCCTGCTGTCATCCACTGCACACCGCCAGCACGAAGCTCACCCTCATTTCCCATATGATCACGATGGATCATATGTCCATCCAGCATATAAGTGACCGTTTCAAAGCCCCGGTGTGGATGGGGTGGAAATCCGGCGATATAATCATCTGGATTTTCCGACGAAAACGCATCCAACATTAAAAACGGATCAACCCTACTTGTCGGATTACGCCCTAAACTGCGTTTTAGTTTTACCCCTGCACCATCTTCGCTATCAATCGCCGGAATAACTTTTAATATATCTCTTGTACTCATAAACGCTCTCTCCCGTGATCTGCCAACAGGTTAAACTCCGGGCCTGTAGAAATAATGCCGTTAGGATTAATCATCCGGTGGCTGCGATAATAATGTTCACGGATATGATGCATATTGACTGTACTGGCCACTCCCGGTAACTGATATAACTCCCGGAGATAACCTGCTAAAGCCGGATAATCATTTATGCGTTTGCGATCACATTTAAAGTGAGTAACGTAAACAGGATCAAAACGCACCAGAGTTGTGAATAAACGGACATCAGCTTCTGTTAGCATAGCTCCAGCCAGGTATCTCTGTTTTTCAAGAATGCTCTCCAGTTTACACAGGGCCTCAAACAACTCATTTACCGCATCATCGTAAGCCTGCTGACTGGTTGCAAAACCCGCCCGATAAACACCGTTGTTCACCGAGTTATAGATCCAACCATTCAACTCATCAATTTTCTGATGAAGATGCTCCGGGTAGAAATCACCCGGTTTCGCTCCACACTGATCGAACGCCGAGTTAAACATGCGAATAATCTCGGAGGACTCATTATTGACGATGCAATTCTGCTGTTTATCCCACAGCACCGGCACGGTAGCCCTGCCGTTATAATCAGGCTGTGAGCGAGTGTAAATTTGATGGAGAAACTCTGACTCAAACAATGCATCACCGTTTGCGCCCAAGCCATCCTGTTCAAAACTCCAGCCCTGATCCAACATAAGGGGATGTACCACACTGACGCTAATCATCCCCTGTAAACCTTTTAGCTCTCGCATCATCAATGCTCTGTGCGCCCAGGGACAAGCCAGAGATACATAAAGATGGTAACGTCCCGGTTCGGCTTTAAATCCAGAAGTCCCGGCCGGGCCAGCAATGCCATCAGCCGTTACCCAATTACGGAACTGTGAATCACCGCGCACAAATTCACCTTTATGGCTTTTAGTGTCATACCACTGGTCATGCCACTTACCTTCAATCAACAGTCCCATAAAATTCTCCTTATCCGTTAAAAATGACTGTATTAATGGCTATTAATGGATAGCTGCAATCTGTGCATTAGCATCAGCCAGTGACTTTTCTGCCACATCCCCCATTGCCAGACCTTCGGCATAGATAACCTCAATATTTTTAAGACCAATAAACCCCAAGAACTGCTTCACAAACGGAATCTGAAAATCCATGCCTGAGTCACGGTACATTCCGCCACGGGTGGTAATCAGTGAAACGGGTTTATCCTTAATCAGACCCACTGGCCCATTCTCTGTGTAAGAAAAAGTAACGCCAGCACGAGCCAATAGATCAAAGTACGCCTTCATCTGGCTAGGGATATTGAAGTTATAATATGGAACTGTAATCACCAGTTCATCCGCAGCGTCTAGCTCAGCAACAAGTTCATCAGAACGCAGCAATATTGCTCTTTGCTCTTCGTCATGCTCAGACGGGTCCCCTCGTAAAGCCGTTACGACAGTACTATCCATGTGTGGAAAATCTTCGACAATCAAGTCGCGCACCACGACTTCAGACTGATGATTTTTAGCCTTCCACTTCTCAATAAAAGTTTCAGCTAACTGACTCGATTGACCACCATCTCCAAAAATACTGGACTTAATATATAAAAGAGTTGCCATGTTCCTGCTCCTGTTTAATTAGGTAACCAGACTTCTTGCTGGAATATGCGACTATTTTTATATTTACCAAGCCGATTATAAACAGCTAAAATTAGCTTAATTCAATCGGATAATTAGATATATCATGCCTCAGGTAACTTTAGAGCAGTGGCAAACTCTGATTGCTGTTGTCGACAGCGAAGGATATGCCGCCGCCGCAGAAACACTGGACAAAAGCCAATCTTCTGTCAGTTATGCTATTCAGAAACTGGAAAGCAGCCTTAACATGCGCGCTTTCAAAGTTGAAGGTCGTAAGGCCGTGCTGACTGATGCCGGTAAAGCGCTCTACCGTAAAGCTAAAATACTGCTGGAAGAAGCCCGGCAGATGGAAGCTCTGGCACAGCAATTTGCCGAAGGCTGGGAACCGGAAATTCGTATCGCGATGGATACCCTGTTTCCCGACTGGCTTATGATGGAAGTGATTGATCAGTTTACAAAGAAACGACCTCTCACCCGTATTGAACTAAGAGAAACCGTTCTCAGTGGAACCGATGAAGCACTGCTACGTAAAGAGGCCGATCTGGTTATTGGCGGAAGAGTGCCACCCGGTTTTCTGGGAGATCCTATTCTGAATATTGAGTTCGTTGCTGTTGCCAGCGCTGATCACCCTTTGCATAAAGTAAATCGCTCGTTGGATTATCAGGATCTGCGCCTACATCGACAAATTGTTGTGAAAGATTCCGGCAGTCGCGATATGGATGCCGGTTGGTTAGGGGCTGAACAACGCCTTACCGTAAGTAATCTGAGGACTTCCATAGAAGCCGCTTGTAAAGGGCTGGGCTATGCCTGGTACCCGAAACTTAAGATCCAACAAGAATTGAATCACGGACGACTAAAGCCTCTGCAACTCAGTGCTGGCGGTAAACGTAATGTGCAACTTAACATGATCTATGCAGAAGGAAACTATGCTGGCCCTGCTATAAAAATGTTTGGGCAGTTTCTAAAGAAAAGGTTAGAATTGCAGGGCATTAAGAACTGAATTCAATCCTGATTACTATCCAAAGCGCCAGAAATTTGAAAATCCTGTATTCTACTTTTGTTGCACTGCGGTAAAATTAAGAATTTTTCTTATATATCTATAACCACACCAAATCTACAATCTAAGTAAACCTCGCTTTTTAGTATGTTGTTATGCTGTATTAACCTGAGGCTCTATGTTGAAGTTAGTCAAAGATTTTAAAAGATATCAAATTTCTTTTTACTGGATCAATGCTGAAAAAAAACAAGTAAGCCCCGACTTACCTACCTTAAACCATGCTAAAGAGTGGTATTTTGAGCATCTGTTTGATCAATTTAATGGGGTGAATCGACGTAAACGTAAGTTTGATCGGAGACATACAGGGCAAAATGAAGCCGAATTGCATTCAAAAAGAAGCTTCAAAAAACCTAATGGAAGAAGGTCTACCGATAAACCTATAAAAGTTGAAATTGACCTTTCAGAAAAAAAGATAAGCAACCTAAAGAATGCAGTTTAATAATAAGCTGCTTTTATTTCGTGCTTTATCACCAGCCACCAATAACCCATAGATTTCTCTCTATTTACAAAAGAAAGATTAGGTCATTTAAGTGAGAGCCAGGAAAATTTCTACTATTGTCCTGACTCTTTTTCACCACCTAAACGGCTGCTTTTAGCTATCAAAAGTCCCTTTTCTTCCACAAATAGAAAACTGCTGGAATCAACAGCAACGTTAGTATCACGGCACTGATCATCCCCCCTACCATGGGCGCTGCAATACGTTGCATTATTTCTGAGCCGGTTCCCGTACCGTACATTATCGGTAATAAACCGGCGATGATAGCTGCAACAGTCATCATGACCGGCCGCACGCGCATACCGGCACCTTCCATGACAGCGGTTTTTAGATCTGCCTGGGTGAGCTCACCATCAGTTGCCCGCAGTTTTTCCTGATAAGCCTGATTAAGATACACCAGCATGATCACACCGATCTCAACTGCCACTCCCGCCAAGGCGATAAATCCAACCCCGACAGCTACTGAAAAGTTGAACTGATTTAGATAAAGCATCCAGATACCGCCAATCAGAGCCAGAGGCAAAGTACCCATAATCATGGCGACTTCGGCAAAGCGACGGAAGCTCATATAAAGCAGCACAACAATAATCGCCAGTGTTAGCGGTACAACATAAGTGAGCTTTTCCTGAGCTCTTAGCAGATACTCATACTGACCGGACCAATTAATGGAATAACCCGGTGGTAGCTCTACCTGCTCAGCAACAACTTTCTGAGCAGCGGCAACGTAAGATCCCAGATCCCTTCCTTCTATATCCACAAAGGTCCAGCCGTTGGGACGCGCGTTTTCACTTTTAATACCCGGCGGTCCATCCTCAATTCGAATATCCGCCACATCTGCCAGAGCAATACGCATCCCCATTGGGGTGACAACCGGCAGCATTTTCAGTTTCTCAACTGAGTTGCGGTACTCCTGCGGGTAGCGAACATTAATGGGGTAACGTTCAAGCCCTTCCACCGTCTGGGAAACGTTCATACCGCCAATGGCACTGGTCACCACGGTTTGCACATCCGCTATATTCAAACCATAACGGGCAGCTTTTTCACGTTGAATATCCACTTTGATATAACGACCACCCGCCACACGTTCAGAATAAACAGAAGCCGTTCCTTCAACCTCTGGCAGCACTTGTTCCAGTTGTTGTCCGATAGCCTGAATCACGGTTAGATCCGGGCCTGCCACCTTCAGACCCACCGGGGTTTTGATCCCGGTAGCCAACATATCAATACGGGTTTTTATCGGCATCACCCAGGCATTGGTTAAGCCCGGAAATTTCACCAATTTATCCAGTTCTTTGGTTAGCTTGTCCATGGTCATGCCTTCTCGCCACTGATCACGGGGTTTCAGAGTAATGAAGGTTTCGATCATGGTCAGAGGTGCGGGATCGGTGGCGGTTTCAGCACGGCCAATCTTACCGAAAACCCGCTCGACCTCAGGTACGGTTCGAATCAGTTTATCGGTCTGTTGTAACAACTCACGGGCCTTACCTATGGAGATACCGGGATAAGTCGTCGGCATATACATCAAATCGCCCTCATCCAGAGGCGGAATAAACTCAGAACCGATCTTATTCACCGGCCAGAAACCCGCCGCCGTAATCACAACCGCCAATAAAACGGTAGCCTTTGGCCAGCTCAACACTGTGCGGATCACCGGCAGATAAATTGCCTGCAACAAGCGGTTCAATGGGTTTTTATGTTCCGGTAATACTCTACCTCGAATGCAGTACCCCATCAGCACAGGCACCAGCGTAATTGCTAAACCCGCGGCGGCAGCCATGGCGTAGGTTTTGGTAAATGCCAGTGGCGAGAACATGCGGCCTTCCTGAGCTTCCAGTGTGAAAACTGGCAGGAAACTCATGGTGATTATTAGCAGACTGAAAAACAGTGCGGGCCCCACTTCTGAAGACGCTTCCGCAATCACTTGCCAGCGATTCTCTTTGGTTAGTTCGGTGCGCTCCATATGTTTATGCACGTTTTCGATCATCACAATAGCACCGTCCACCATGGCACCAATGGCGATGGCGATCCCACCCAACGACATAATGTTTGCGTTGATACCCTGGTAATACATGATGATAAACGCCACCAGCATGCCTACCGGCAAGCTGATGATCACCACCAGTGAGGAACGGAAGTGGAATAGGAACAGTGCACAGACCATAATGACGACAATGAACTCTTCCACCAGTTTCTCGAACAGGTTTTCAACTGCACGTTCAATCAAACCTGAGCGGTCATAAACGGTGACCACTTCGACTCCTTCCGGCATACTGCGCTTTAACTCTTCCAGTTTGGCTTTGACACCCTCGATGGTTTTCTGAGCGTTTTCACCAAAACGCATGACGACAACACCACCAACCACTTCACCTTCACCGTCCAGTTCAGCTATGCCACGGCGCATCTGCGGACCCGTGCCGACCTCTGCAAGATCCTGAAGCAATATAGGCGTACCGTTTTGCGTAGCACCCAGCGGTATGGTGCGTATCGCCTCAATACCATCCAGATAGCCTGTAGCACGTACCA
>JBOEGV010000107.1:0-5131 GCA_050633605.1 Neptuniibacter sp.
CTGGGTAAAGCGGGTGCTACGCGTTGCCGTGGTGTTCGTCCCACTGTGCGTGGTGTTGCGATGAACCCAGTGGACCACCCACCCGGTGGTGGTGAAGGTCGTACTTCCGGTGGTCGTCATCCAGTGTCGCCATGGGGTGTTCCGACTAAGGGTTATAAAACTCGTAAGAACAAGCGTACTGACAAGTTGATCGTACGCCGTCGTAACGCTAAGTAAGAGGATACAGCTGTGCCACGTTCACTGAAGAAAGGTCCTTTTATCGACCTTCACTTGTTGAAAAAGGTAGAGGCTGCGATTGAAAGCAACGACCGTCGTCCAATCAAAACTTGGTCTCGTCGTTCTACGATTTTTCCAAATTTCGTAGGTCTGACAATCGCAGTACACAACGGCCGTCAGCATGTTCCGGTATTTGTTTCCGAGGACATGGTTGGTCATAAACTGGGCGAGTTTGCCGTGACGCGTAACTATCGTGGTCATGTTGTAGACAAGAAAGCCAAGAGATAAGGAGTAAGATGATGGAAGTTGCCGCTAAGCACAAAGGCGCCCGCATCTCTGCACAGAAAGCCCGTTTGGTCGCTGACCAGATTCGCGGTAAAGCTGTGGGTGAAGCTCTGGACATCCTGGCGTATAGCCCTAAAAAAGGTGCGGAGCTTGTTAAGAAAGTACTGGAGTCTGCTATTGCTAACGCAGAGCATAACGAAGGTGCTGATATTGATGAGCTACGCGTTTCTACGGTTTTTGTTGATGAAGCAATGACCATGAAACGCATTAAGCCGCGTGCGAAAGGTCGCGCTGATCGTATTTTGAAGCGCTCCTGTCACATCACTGTAAAAGTGGCCGACTGAGCTGACTGCTAGGAGATTCCGTTATGGGTCAGAAAGTACATCCGACCGGTATTCGCCTTGGTATCGTTAAGGACCACACGTCTGTGTGGTACGCCGATAAGAGCGAATACGCAAGCAAGCTGCAGAATGATCTGCAGGTGCGTGAGTACCTGGATAAGCAGCTTGAAAAAGCATCTGTGAGCCGCATCGAAATCGAGCGACCTGCACAGAATGCAAAAATTACCATTCACACTGCTCGTCCGGGTATCGTGATTGGTAAAAAAGGTGAAGATGTTGAGAAATTGCGTAACGCTGTATCAGAAATGATGGGTGTTCCGGTTCATATCAACATTGAAGAAATTCGTAAACCAGAACTGGACGCGCGCCTTGTAGCTCAGGGTGTTGCTAGTCAGCTGGAGCGTCGTGTTATGTTCCGTCGCGCTATGAAGCGTGCTGTACAAAACGCAATGCGTCTTGGTGCCAAGGGTATCAAGATCCAGTTGGGTGGTCGTCTAGGTGGTGCCGAAATCGCTCGTAGCGAATGGTATCGTGAAGGTCGTGTGCCATTGCACACCCTGCGTGCTGATATCGATTACGCTACATATGAAGCGCACACCACTTATGGTGTGATCGGCGTTAAAGTCTGGATCTTCAAGGGTGAAGTTCTCGGAGGCATCGAACAGGTGCGTGCTGAGAAAAATACGCCTAAGAAGAAAGGTAAGTGAGGTAGACGTCGATGCTACAACCTAAACGTCTTAAGTTCCGCAAAATGATGAAGGGCCGTAATCGCGGCCTAGCACAGCGCGGTAGCACTGTAAGCTTTGGTGAGTATGCACTGAAAGCGACCGGCCGTGGTCGTATCACTGCACGTCAGATCGAAGCAGCGCGTCGTACCATGACTCGTCACGTAAAGCGTGGTGGTAAAATTTGGATCCGTGTCTTCCCAGACAAGCCGATCTCTAAGAAGCCACTTGAAGTACGTATGGGTAAAGGTAAGGGTGCGGTTGAGTACTGGGTTGCCCAGATCAAGCCTGGAAAAATTCTGTTCGAAATGAGCGGAGTTGATGAAGGACTTGCTTCTGAAGCGTTCACTCTTGCTGCTGCTAAATTGCCTGTTGCAACAACCATTGTTAAACGGACGGTGATGTAATGAAAGCAATTGATCTACGTGAAAAGTCCGTTGATGAGCTGCAGCAAGAGCTGTTGGGTCTTCTGAAAGAGCAGTTTAACCTGCGTATGCAGAAGACTACGGGTCAGCTAGCACAGAACCACCTTCTAGGTCAGGTTCGTCGTGACATTGCTCGTGTGAAGACAATACTCAACGAAAAGGCAGGTAACTAAGTATGAGCGCCGAAAAACGTACTCGAACTGTTACTGGTCGCGTTGTTAGCGACAAGATGGATAAAACCATCACAGTTCAAGTTGAGCGTAAAGAGAAACATCCGATCTACGGAAAGTTCATGAAGCGCTCTTCTAAACTGCATGCTCACGATGAAAAGAATGAGTGTCAGCAGGGTGACTTAGTTACTATTGCTGAAACTCGTCCACTGTCCAAGAATAAATCTTGGGCGCTTGTTCGTATTGAAGAGCGTGCAGCAAAGGTGTAAACTATTGCGCCTTTGCTCCATTAGCCGGTCTGTCCGCCTAGCGGACGGTCCCTAAATGTTTATGGAGTAAGACCATGATTCAAACTGAATCTATGCTTGATGTCGCTGATAACAGCGGTGCTAAGCGAGTACAGTGTATTAAGGTCCTGGGTGGTTCTCACCGCCGCTACGCTTCTGTAGGTGACATTATTAAAGTTACCGTTAAAGAAGCGATTCCTCGCGGCAAGGTGAAGAAAGGCCAGGTTCTTAACGCCGTAGTGGTACGTACCCGTAAAGGTGTTCGTCGTCCTGATGGTTCTGTAATCCGCTTTGATACAAACTCAGCGGTACTACTGAACGCAAGTGACGCGCCAATCGGTACGCGTATCTTTGGCCCAGTGACGCGTGAACTTCGCTCTGAGAAGTTCATGAAAATCATTTCCCTGGCGCCTGAAGTGCTATAAAGACTGAACAGCCTGTAAAACTGTTCAGTTTATGTAAAAACGCTAACACCGGAAGGTGTTGGCGTTTTTGAGCATGAGAGGGTAGTAGGAAGCGATATAGGTATATTATGCGCAAAATAAAACGTGACGATGAAGTAATTGTCATCGCAGGAAAAGACAAGGGCAAGCGTGGCACAGTCATGCGTGTTCTGGACGATCGACTGATCGTTTCTGGTATCAACATGGTGAAGAAACACACCAAGCCAAACCCTATGTTGGGTAAAGCAGGTGGTATTGTTGAGAAAGAAGCAGCTATTGCGGTTTCCAACGTAGCAATCTTCAACCCGCAGACTGGTAAAGGCGATCGTGTTGGCTTCAAGATTCTTGAAGATAACACCAAAGTTCGCATCTACAAGTCTTCCGGCGAAATCATTGGCGGATAAGGGGAGCAGATATCATGTCTAGACTTAAAGCGCTTTACAACGATTCCGTTAAGCAGCAGCTTAAAGATGAGCTGAACTGCCCTAACGTAATGGCCGTTCCTCGTTTGACCAAGATCACTCTGAATATGGGTGTTGGTGAAGCGTTGGGCGATAAGAAAATGCTGGAAAATGCAGTTGCAGATATGACTGCAATTGCAGGTCAGAAGCCGGTTGTTTGTCTGGCTCGTAAATCCATTGCGGGCTTTAAAGTTCGTGAAGGCTGGCCGATCGGCTGTAAAGTTACACTGCGCGGAGAGCGTATGTGGGAATTTTTGGATCGTTTGGTAGATATTTCTATCCCGCGTATCCGTGACTTCCGTGGCCTGAACCCGAAATCTTTCGATGGTCGTGGTAACTACAGTATGGGTGTTAAAGAGCAGATTATCTTCCCTGAAATCGAGTTCGATAAGGTAGATAAAATGCGTGGTATGGATATTACTGTTACCACAACTGCTCAGACTAACGAAGAGGGTCGCGCCCTGCTGGCTGCCCTGAACTTCCCATTCCGTAAGTGATAGGGGTATATCATGGCTAAGGAATCAATGAAGGCACGTGAAGCAAAGCGTGCAAAATTAGTTGCTAAATATGCTGACAAACGAGCTCAGCTTAAAGCAATCATCAACAACCCTAATTCTTCTGATGACGAAATTTGGGATGCGACAATCGCGCTGCAGAAACTGCCACGTGATTCAAGCAAATCCCGTCAACAGCGTCGTTGTCAGTTGACTGGACGTCCACACGCGGTATACCGCAAGTTCGGCATCTGCCGTAACAAATTGCGTGAAGCTGCAATGCGTGGTGACGTTCCGGGTCTGAAAAAAGCTAGCTGGTAATTTACTAGTTGGTATTAACGGTAAGCACGGCGGTCTGGCCTCGTAAGAGGTACCGCGTTGTGCTGCACATGAGGAAGTTAATGCAATGAGCATGCAAGATACTCTGGCGGATATGTTTACTCGTATCCGTAATGGTCATATGGCTGAAAAGCAGGCCGTATCCATGCCGTCTTCCAAAGTAAAAGTATCTATCGCTAAAGTTCTTAAAGAAGAAGGTTACATCGTTGACTACGCAGTAGAAGGCGACGTAAAACCGGTTCTGAACGTTGAGCTGAAATACTTTGAAGGTAAGCCGGTTATTGAAGAGATCAAACGCGTAAGTCGTCCAGGTCTGCGTATCTATAAGAACGCAAATGAACTGCCGAAAGTTTCTGGCGGTCTGGGTGTAGCGATTATCTCCACCAGTAAAGGTGTAATGGCTGACCGCGCAGCACGTAGTGCTGGTGTGGGTGGCGAAGTAATCTGTACGGTATTCTAAAAGGTATTTCAATATGTCACGTATTGCAAAAAGCCCTGTTATTGTACCTGCAGGTGTTGAAGTTAAGGTTGATGGTCAATCCATCAATGTTAAAGGTAAAAATGGTCAGCTGTCTCTGAATGTGCACCCTTCTGTAGGTGTTTCTCAGGAAGACGGAAGTCTGAAGTTCACTGCACGTGAAGCTTCTAAGCTGTCCCGTTCCCTGTCCGGTACTACTCGTTCACTGGTTAACAACATGGTTGTTGGTGTGACTGAAGGCTTCAAGAAAACTCTTGAGCTGCAAGGTGTTGGTTATCGTGCTGCCGCTAAAGGCAAAACGCTGAACCTGAGCCTGGGTTTCTCACATCCAATCGATTATGAGTTGCCAGAAGGCATCAAAGCAGAGACGCCAAACGTAACCACAATCATCTTATCTGGTCCAGATAAGCAGGTTCTTGGTCAGGCAGCTGCTGAGATTCGCGCATTCCGTCCACCAGAGCCTTATA
>JBOEGV010000108.1:0-3062 GCA_050633605.1 Neptuniibacter sp.
TAAGCGTAATTGTTCTTTCTAATGGATCCGTTGCCGAAGTCAATTGATCCTGGGCGTTATAGCTATAACGTTCAATGCGGCCGCTTCTTTCCAATCGAGTTAAACGATTACGGCTATCAAACGTAAACTGGGTAACAATCCCATTAATATCGGTCTGACTCTCAAGCTGACCTGATGCATTGTAGGTGAATGAAGCTTGCTGGTTCAGCGGATTGGTAATGCTGACAGGGAGGCCTTGAGTATTATAGGTAAAGGAATATGTGTCAGTTACGCCAGCCAGCGGGCCATCAATCTGAGCTAGTTTCCCTAATACCTGATTTCCTTGACTATCCGTAAAGTTAGCATGGTAAGTATAATTCCATACTCGCTGCTCACCAGTAACCAAGTCTATTTCAGTTTTATTAGTTACTCGAAGGTCCAGATCGTAAGTGTACTGTTCTTCCTGTAGGCCATATCGATTAATACTCGCAATACGATCTGTATCATTCCAATAGGTGTAGGACGTCACTTTCTCATCGGCGGAACCAGCCAGCTCTGTCAATTGGGTAATGCGACCAGCTGTATTATATTCGTATAGAGTTTTATTACCCCTTCGGTCGATTATCTGGGAAACTTGGCCAGCACTATTATAGCTTTTAGTTTCAGTAGTTCCCTGACTGTTATTTCCACTATAAAGAACTAAGTAAGTATCCTTATTCGCATGAAATGTTTGAGTCTCAGTAGCCGTTGAGTTATTAACTGCATAACTCTTTTTCACAACCTTGACTGTCGAAACTCCACTATAACTGGACTGGCTGTACGTATAAGTATGCTTGCGGCCATCTTCTTCGGTATAACTGGAGACCCGATATCCCTTCAAGTTATATAGAGTCTGCCTATTCCAGGTCACACTTAAGCGGGGATCCGTATCAGAAGCCTGATTATCAACAATACTTTCAAGTAGATATTGTTTATGGCCAATATGATCTACAGTTTTATAACCATAATCTTTGGTATTCCCTTCAGGATCAACGGTTTGTGCGAGGGTACCGTTAGCATTGTAATAGTATTTCCAAGAACGCTCGCTTTGATCAATAGCTTCTGCAACAAAACCCTGTTCGTTGTAGGAAAAATCCAAACGATAACCATAGCTATCATACTGACTAATCAGACGCTCCTGATCGTCATATTCATAATAAGCGCTCAGCCCTTCACTGTCTGAATAGCTTTCCAAGATTCGACCAGTGTCACTGTAGATCACATAATCATCACTGTCTTCATATACTTGCTTAAATCCGCCATCAGGCAACTTTTCAAAGGTAAAAAACAGCACTTCCGGTGTCGTACAACCAGTAGCGGTTTCTTCGAGGCGATAACGACGACCATATTCAGTCAGCAGGATTGGGACTGATTGGTAATCTGATGCGGCCTTAGGGGAACCATCGGGGTTGGCTTCAGTAATCGCTTTATAGGTACGGGCAATACTCATCTCTTGTTTTGTTACCCAACCTCGGCCGAACAAACCCGCTCTGCGGTCAAATGAGTTATAAGTTCGATTTAACCCAATGACATTACTACTAGGAAATTCAATATCTGCTTCTGTGTAGACAAGAAACCCTTTCGCTACATAAACAGGTGACTTTGTATTGTTACAATTAGGCTCAGCTAAGCAATTGCCATTCGGGCAGTCATTGTCTTCTGTGGTTGTTGAGTGCCTAGTAATATCCTCACGATAGCCATTCCAAGCAGCATCGTAAGCATGAGCAACAGGGACAACAGTCAAACCTGTGCAACCCGCGAGAATAGCTGTTGCTATACGTTTCCGTGTAAAAATCATTATGCGCTCCTTGCTATTCAACAGCAGACTGGTCTGCATTTAACTGATCCAAAATAACGACTAAACCGTCATACTCGGACTCTAATGTTGCTATTTGTGTTTGGACTGCTTGATTTTCCAATAACCAGGCATCTATTTCAGAGGTGTAGGTATCTGAGAACTGGTAAAACGTTAAAGCAGTGAAACCATAACTTTCCAATACTGCGTCATAAGCGTTAGATATAGTAAATTAATACATATTGAGGGGAAGCCCAGCATCTTGCTGGGCTTCAAAGAAAAGCTACTCAAATATATTTAGTTTTCATTGAGTAAGATTACAATCTTGCTCGATTTCAAGTAAAAATTTAGGGATATTAGAATTATAAAAATCTTCCCTGTATATTTTTAGAATTATATCTTCTCCTTCATTAACAAGAACCGCTGGCATTATTTTCGGCAGCCTTTTTGATACCTGATTACTGACACAACCACTTTTGATAAAAATTTCCTCTGTATTCTTATTTACTAGTAATTGGTAAACCATATTGGCTTTTTCAAATAGCCCAGGATCAAAATAAAAAAAACCAGCATCTTCTTCATAAACCAAACCTAATTCCTTAAGATCTCGTTCAAAGGAAACCTTAAGGAGCATATCATCACCAATCCACAAACCAATCGATTCCTGAGGTTCAGAACATCCGTATGCAAAGGCAATGAATGAAAGCGTTAATGCCTTAGAGAGAAAAGCCAAGGCCAGTTTTTTCATAAACAACTGTTATATCCTCATGGTTTTGGATGAACTCCTCTTGAGTCTCATCTTTTTTTCTAACTACAAAATTAGACTTTTCGACTGTATCACCACAAGGCCCTTTTTCTTCCCAAAAGCATTGATATTCTACAGTGTGAATTGCACCAAACTTCCTCCACTCTTCCCAAGTCATTTTTGTTACAACTTCATAAAAATAACCAAAATTAAACCCAATACTAGGCTTAATTTTCGCGTTTAAAGCTTCCTTAGGGTCCAATCCATATGAAGGCCCAATGAAAAGTAATGTTAGACTTTTTGTTCGGTTCGCTACCTTATTCTTGTTAAAGGTATAATTCACAACTTTTGTATCTAAATATTGATGAACGATACAATCGGGTATACTTGACAGCCCCAGTGGGTCTATAAAACTTAACGGGTTACCCCCTACGTAAGCATAGGTGTTGAAGCCACCCTTCAGACCAATCGGGTCACTCTGAATGTATCGCCCCGTTCTTGGGT
>JBOEGV010000109.1:0-5792 GCA_050633605.1 Neptuniibacter sp.
TCACATTCGATGTTCATCAGGATGTAGTGTGCTTTGTGAGCATTGTTGATTGGGTAAGCCAGTTGACGACGACCCCAGTCTTCCATACGGTGGATTGTGCCTTCTGCACTCTCGATTAGAGAAGTGTAGCGCTCAACCATCGCTGGAACCTGCTCACTCTGGTTCGGATGAACCAGAAAGACGATTTCATAATGACGCATTGTAGCTCCTTTCGGGTTAATAGCCTCCGGAGCACACCATGTGACCGAGGGCAAGGAGATTGGAAATAGTTTTCCAAAGGACGCGACATTTTACGCACCTTGCAACACCGATGCAAGCCTGAGAAGATCTTTAGGGTAATTCTATGCAGTTCCGATCAATCCCATAAATCTAAATACAATTTCGGCTTAAAAACTTAGAACCAAAAAATGGGAAACTAACCTCACAATCAATATAAAAGCTGGAGTACTTCTGCGGGCTTGGAATTGCTTAAATGAGAGTTCCCTAATCAGGAATCACATTGGCATAATGAGCGAAGCCACACCCTCACTGTAAAACCATGGTCAAAAATGACCGCCATACAATAACCGGGAAAGCTGGTCGCAACATATTCCCCCTCTAAAAATGACTGAGGAGCATCGTGACGGCGGAATACACTTTCGACGGTGCTTAGAAAACGGAATTCGAGTAAACCGTATAACCCTATCCTTGTTGTAAAGCCTACATTTTCAAAGGCACCAGATAATAATACAAGCTATAGCGATACCCGCCCACCGCATTAAACTTCCGATTCCTCTGCGTTTCAGCCACTCAATATATTTTGGCATACATATTGATGAATAATTCTTTCAAAAGAGTCTTTGTAGCAGACCTATACACCTGTTACAGCTCTCTGATCATCATTCAGGAGAAGATCATGGGAATTTTTTTACGTACAGCCTCGGCCAGCCAGGAACATCAGGAGAGCTTAATAAATAATGCGATCACTCGTGCCGCTATGACAGCTGCAACTCAAACAGCCTCTGAAAAACCTCCCGCTCTACCTGTTCTGGATATCAGCTTTCTACTTCCGGGAAAACACGAGAAACCCGCATTCAATGGCATGCAAATGGGAGGCTATACCTCTGAAGAAGGTACGCTGTACTTTCAGTGTTCCGTTCCAGAGGCAATGATCAATTCCAACCAGGCTGCGCCTTATGTAATAGCAGTGATCGATGACGCAATCAGCAATGCTGTCGAATATTTCAAATTGATCGATACAGACTTTAATCAATCATCCTGGCTGAACTTTGCAAAACTGCTTAAGCAGAATTTCGCCTGAGGGGTAGAAAATGTTATTAAAGCTGGAACGAAATATCGCTAAGCCCCTTTTTGATAATTACCCGGACTTACGCTGCTGGGAAAGCCAGCTTAACCTGTCATCCCGGGTTGAGATTCCATTTGCAGAGTTTAATGCAGATCAATTACAAACACTGATCGAGTTATACCGTGTTATCAGCCCCGGCAAGAGCGCAATGTTGCAGGCACTCCGGGAAGGTAATAAAAACAGTAAACATAACTGTACTGTCCTAGAGTTTTTATTGCCGGAACTGATCCGCTATCTTCTGGATAGAAGCCAGCGCGGCTGGCTGTTCCGACTGGACGGCGGCGGTTCTCTCTTGCCATATGCAATTACCCGAATCGATTTCAGTGCCGCCGGACAGGAAGAGCAGGCCCGGATACTAATTGAACTCAAAGCAAACTCCCGCGGTAAGCTCAGTACCACTCAAATCATAATTACAGAGCGAGATCTGAGTAGCGGCGGACTGCCAGCACTTCTGGCTGCAAAGTCGTACCTAAAAGAAACACCTGAACTACTTGCCGGGTTTGACCGCAGCAATGATAAGTTTCTACTTTGGCGAGAACAAAGTGGAGAACAGTTCTCAGGGGTTGGAACCGGATTGTACTGCGAAGATCCAGGGGCCAGCCATCGCAATACCGATTGGTCACGAAAAACACGGGTTGTACTTTCCACTAGCGGATCCGCCTCACGGCTGGTCAATGATGAATCCATTCTTGATAACCGAGAATTAACCCTCAGCCATGCAGGCCAGCTGCTAAAACCGCTTCTAAAAAAAATAGACCGTAATTCCCCTTTCGAATACTCCACCGAACAAGCCCTCAACCAGTTGGTTGAAGATCTTCCGGAAGGTAATTTTCGAGAGATCCCCGTACATGGCTATATCCTGATGTTTCATCTGGAGTTGCATCACCATCTATGGGTACATATCGACAACCTCACCCCTTATCAGTACAACCCGGAGCTTAAAGATAAACTTGTTCTGCCAAAAGAGCATGTTGAACTGATCGATATCTTAACCGCTGACATTGAAGTATTTATGGAAGATATTGTCGAAGGAAAATCCGGCGGCACCACAGTACTCTGTAGCGGCCCACCTGGTGTAGGTAAAACCCTGACCGCTGAAGTCTATGCTGAGATTATCGGCTGCCCTCTGTATAGAGTGCATTCAGGGCAACTCGGTCTAAACGTTGCAGAGATGGAGAAAAACCTTAAAGAGGTACTGATCCGTGCTCAACGTTGGGGAGCCGTGATGTTGATCGACGAGGCTGATGTGTACATCAAACGTCGGGACGACAACCTCACCATGAATGCTGTGGTTGGTGTATTTCTCCGAGTCCTTGAGTACTTTAATGGCCTGCTGTTCATGACCACCAACCGCATTGAAGATATCGATGAAGCAATTATTTCACGCTGCATCGCTATGATTAAATATCACAGCCCCACACAACAGGAACGCTATCAGATCTGGTCCGTGATGGCTGAACAGTTTGGATTGGTACTTGAAGAGGCTATGCTGCAAAAACTGGCAGGACGATTTGCCTCAGCATCGGGCCGGGATATAAAAGGCCTGGCAAAATTGGTATCACGTTTTGCTCAGCATCGGGCAGTCACTCCGAATATGGAAGTATTCGAGCACTGCGCCAGTTTCAGAGGACTGGAATAAACCTAACCTGTTTGAGATTTTTTATCAGTTTCAATCAGAACAATATTGTGAATATGCTCCTGCAATGCCTGCTTACAGGCTTCGCATAAAGGTCGCTCAATACCGATCTCGGACCATTCGATGCTGTCAGACTTCACCTGAGATTTCACAATATTTGCTAAGCACGGACCACATGAGACGGGCTCTTCATTCTCCATAACTACACTCAACTCTGCTTAGTTTTAACATGGATAGATACAGTATTATGTAGTTTTTCTGAAAATAACAACTTTGAACTACAGGAAATCACGGTTTTAGAAGATCATTTTGTAAATAGCCCATAGGGTGATAAGGTTTTACATAACCGATTACTGATGACAAAATACACAGATCTTCGCTAAAAACGTTAAAGCCCATAAAAACACAAACGCTTTAACACATAAAAAGGCTAACCAGAGTAGAGCTTATAGTTGAATCAATCTCCATTTCAGAGTCGGGAGGACTTATGATTGGAATTATTTGTACTTTAGCAGCGGTATTGCTCTTAGCCCGCATTAATGAATATGTTCTTTTAGAACTGGTATTCACTCTTGCCGTACTTGGCCTGTCAACCAACGTTTATATTCAGGAATTCATGCAAGAGCATGAAGCCGATGGGACCTCAATTCCCAGACGTTATATGGTCAGCAAATCCCTGATTGTTTTTTCTATTTTCCTGCTGCTTATTTATGCTGTTTATCTGAATATGATATAGGTTTTTCAACGCTATTTTTTGTTTAGGTTCAAAACTGAACAGATTCATTAAGCCCACGGGAAATATGGCTCTCAGCAAGTCATGCGCAGACTATTCAGAGAGTTATCCACAGAAAATTGGGATAAGTAATACAGGTTTGTGAACCGCTGCGCTTACTAGAACGCCTTCGGCTGCTAGAGGCTAGAAAAAACTGGTTTCTTTTTTGCTGGATACTTTTGAGCAAGCCCGTCATTCCAGCGTCGGTTTGTATCTTTTCTGTTTCGCCTTTGGGCAAGTTAAGGGGCTTCGCTGAAAGCCCCTTAACAATCCCCGTCAGCCCCTGCTGTTTGGTTGGCTCCGCCAACTCCCCTGCGCGTTTCAATTTCCCGTGGAGTGAAAAAACTCGTCGCTCCGCTCCTCAGACAGCTTTCACTCTTTATCACGGAAAATCTCCAATGCTCAGCTGCACAGAAGGGGATTTAATCCGTGCCATGGAAATAGTTCAGTGAGATGGGTTATATTCTGACCAGATGAGTAAGGATTGCTCAAACGCATTAGAAGGGTGAATCACCTTTCAACAGTAAATCTGCCATATATTTCTTATCTGTTAACCAAACCTCAACAATAAAGCCTTAGTCAATTTACAAACAATACCTTTATAGAAACATGGATGAATTTAGAGCTAATAATCACTACGTACCGAAACTCTATCTAAAACAATGGGAAGATAGCTCAAATAAAATATGTGTATACAAAACTCTTGTTTCCCATGAAAACGAACAGATGTGGCAAACACGTTCAGCTAGCAAAATTGCATATCAGAGGCATCTCTATACACAGTTAGTTTCTGGCCAAGAATCTGACGAATTTGAACGCTGGATCGATTGTGAGTACGAATCACCGGCACGAGCAGTAATTAAGAAGGCAACAACTGATAAACGATTATCTAAGGAGGATTGGCGTGTATTAATTCGTTTTTTAGCGTGCCAAGACGTACGAACTCCTGCAAGGTTATTGGAGCACCTCAATAGAGCAGACAATGAATACCAGAAAGTACTAGATGATTCTGTACAACGTTTTGTAAGCGAAATGGAGAATAATCCTGTCACCAATAAAGTCCCATCTGATCGTAGCAATGATTCTGATCAGACCTACCCACTTAAAATAATCACAAAGAGAGACCCTAATGATAGCGAGATGGGGATATTAAGGGTCGAAAGCTATATTGGAAGAACAACATGGATTCGTTCGATGAAAACCCTACTAACTCATACAGAAAAGGTACTTCAGCAGCACAAGTGGTCAATTATAAAGCCTGCGAAAGGGTATTATTGGCCCACGAGTGACAACCCAGTGATTAAACTAAATTATACAGACGATAAGAATTATGATTTTGGGGGCGGCTGGGGAAGACACAAAGGAAATATACTTTTTCCTTTAGGTCCTCAACACGCAATGTTTGTTCAAATCGGGGATAGGCCAATCCTGAAAGGCACAAGGCTTAATGAAAGTCTGACAATACAATTGAAGAATTTTATCATCCAACATGCCCATAGGATGGTATTTTCAAATAACTGTGACGAAGACATAGCTTCGATTAGGCCTAGAATCATTAACCCTCAAGCAGTAAATAATGAAAGGAAGCAACTTAAAGAATGGCATAAACAAAACATTAAGCTCGAATCAGAATACTTATGAATATTCCATTTGAGACCCAATACTAAGCACCCTCTTGGCCTGTCAGATACCCTCCTCCCCCTTCTGCGCAGTCGAGCATTGGAACTTTTTAATGGATTCAAGCGAGGACTGTTTGAGGAACGAAGTGACGAGTTCCGCAGCGCCATTAAAAAGTGAAACGCGCAGAGTAGTCGCGAAGCGACCAAGAAGCAGGGGCTGACGGGGATTGTTAAGGGGCTTTCAGCGAAGCCCCTTAACTCGCCAAAAGGCGAAAGGTTTTAGATTCTAACTTGCGCTGGAATGACGAGGTATATATGCGCTTAGGTGAAATGAAAACTAGATACCAGCCTACCTTGGGATGACGGGCTTGCTCAAAAGTATCCAGCAAAAAGAAACCAGCTTTTCCTAGATGATTGGAC
>JBOEGV010000110.1:0-10037 GCA_050633605.1 Neptuniibacter sp.
AAAAACTATGGGACAGCAGTGGGGTCACATAGGCCTTTACCCAGTAATGATCACCATTTTTACAGCGGTTCTTAACCATTCCCATCCATGGTTTAGAGTCTTTAGCATGAGTCCAAAGGTCACCGAATGCTGCAGAAGGCATATCAGGGTGCCTCACGATACTGTGAGGCCTTCCGACTAGCTCTTCTAAGGTATATCCGGCAATTTCGCAGAATTCAGGGTTGGCATACGTAATAATTCCCTGAGTATCAGTTGTAGAGATTAACCTTACATCATGGGAATACTTACGCTCTATTTGGGTAACATTCATACCTTTCATCCTCCAAACCGACGCTAAGGTCGGTTTCAGTTGCCCCTAGTCCGTCTTTACACATCATTGCGACAAGATATTCACTTTGGTAGTTGGCCCAGTAACTTTCACAAAACCACAATGACATGTACATTACATATCATCCAAATGCATGTCTAGACTAAAGCCTAACTATGATACAATTCTAAACAATATTAACCTACACTAAATCTATAACTTTCTATAGTGAGTTAACGGAGAATATGATATGTACATATTCCCCATAAATCTGAGTCGCCACCAGTTCTTAGTTGCCCACCAGACTTTCCCCATATCAGTGACCAAGAAATCATCCACTAAATATGCTAGCCGCCATAGCAGCCAACGAAGGACATGTAGCGTCAACCAGTCTTAATCTGTTTCACAAGATTGGATAACTGGGAAAGTAAATTACCTGTTTCATCTTTAGAACTATCTGGAGAGTTCACATCCGAAAAGATAGTCTTGGCAACATGAACCTTAAGTTCTTCCGCCTTATCCGGCTCCATCAATTCGATATATGGGTCTAAAGTCGTCAGGATGTGTTGGCGCCTTCTATTGGCTATCTCATTGTGTCGGTGCTTCCCTGATTCCCTTGCAAAGTAAAATGCAGGAACAAAGACGACTAGTGACATTGGGATACGACCTAGAACTTTCTTCCAATCGAATTGGTATGGAGCTTCTTCCAGAAACAGCTGAATTTCTGGGGCAATAAGGAAGGCAACTCCAAGAAGCATGAATGCTGAGGCTAAAAATCTGTAGCGATTCGCAGCTGATCTTTCAGCATTCGCATATGATGAATACGCTCCTCCTTGTAATGTATTAATCGTTACTCCATATACTTTAGAGGCATCTTCTTGAAGCGTTGTAAGTACTTCGATTATCTTAGCTGTTTTAGTTGCAAGATCCTTGAATTCTTCATCAGATTTATCTGTGTAAGATTTTAGATTCCCCTCAGATTTTTGAGTATAAGATTCCAGCTCTTTTTCAAACTTATCGGAACGAGCTTTCTCTGAAGCCATATATTGTGTATTAAATTCAGAAGTCTGCTGCTGAATAGTCTGTTCAACATTGTCCAACTGTGAATTCAGCTCAACTAAACGAGCTTCCCGTGCGTCAATCTCTGAATTTAACTGTTCAACACGTTCTGTCAGCTCATCAACTGATGCTTCAGTTTCATTCTTATATTTAGAAATGTATTTCCCAATTGTCTCGGAGTAAGCACTTACAGAACTTTTTATTCCTTCAGCAGAGGAATCTTGAATCAGGGTGGATAGCTGATGAAAATGAACTATTAGAGCATCTGCATGATTATTCGCATTTGTAAGATGTCCCACATTTCCATTTCCCTTATAAGCATTGAGCTCATTGAAACAGTTTTAGGCTTGTCCCTGAATGTGTTGAAACTGATTAAATGGCGTTAACTCAGGATCTAAAGCATTAAACTTCGAATCAAGAAGCCCAATGACTTTCCTAAGCCTAGATAAGTCTTCAACCGTACTTTCCGTGGATCTCTTGTCCAGTTCATCATCAGCTATAAGTTCAATGAGGTTTCCCCAAATACTCACTGCTTGATGAGAATTAAATTTATCGACCCACTTTGACATAGACTATATCTCCCTATTGAATCTGCCTGCGGAATATCACAGACAACTATCCTTTAATGGCTCTAATATGGAGCGATAAGACTAAAAGGGCAAGAGGTATCTATTTGGGTTGGAAATGAAGACGCTGATTGTTAATTTGGATGGAATATTATTTATCTAAATAAGCAAGGAATTAGCGAAATTTTCTACAGGAACACTTTATGCACTTTTTGATTCTATTCATAAAGAAAAGCTATTATATTCACACAATGCCAATCCAAACGCCCCAAAAAAACTCTATAGCATTGATTTATATTGCTTTTTTAATGAAGAACCATTTGAGTGGCTTTTGATTCCGCTACATTCGTAGATAAAACCAAACGGGTTCCGGTTCCACTTTTACCCCGATGAAAAACCCTATTCTGTTCAGCCAATGATAGCCGTGCATAGAGAGGTAAGATATCAACGCTTTTGAGTTGAGCCTTACGCAAAATTTCTGCAGTTTCACGAATTTCCCTTTCTCCTGGCAGGAAAATCAAAACGTCACCCTGAGGACCTTTACCCTGTTTTCGTTCTAGATCCAGCAACTCCTCAACAGCGGTCAATACTCCCTGCTGGAGATCCAGTGCTTTCTCATCCTCCGCTTCCATTTCATGCAAAGGACGGTAGAGCATCTCTACAGGATAGGTTCTGCCGGACACTTCAATAATAGGAGCATCATTAAAATGTTTAGAAAAACGCTCAAGATCGATTGTGGCTGAGGTGATTATAACCTTCAGATCAGGACGCTTAGGTAAAATCCGCTTGATATAACCCAGCAGAAAATCAATATTTAGGCTTCTCTCATGAGCTTCATCAATAATGAGTACTTCATACTGCTCAAGAAAGCGATCATGTTTGGTTTCAGCCAGCAGAATACCGTCAGTCATTAACTTGATCTGAGTAGATTCACTCACCTGATCATGAAAACGTACCTGATACCCAACTCTTTCCCCTAACGTAGTATTCAGTTCTTCTGCTATACGTGAAGCAACCGTTCTGGCTGCCAAACGGCGTGGCTGAGTATGACCAATCAACCCCTTACACCCTAACCCAAGCTCCAGACAAATCTTGGGCAATTGTGTGGTTTTACCAGATCCCGTTTCACCCGCGAGAACAACAACCTGATTTTCGCTGATGGTCTCGGAAATCTCATCACGACGTAATGAGATTGGCAGGTCTGGAAAAGTGATCTCGGAAGTCAGTTCTTTTTTACTACTCACCCAATCCTGAGAAGCCTGAATTTGTTCAACAAGCTTTTCCTGCGCTCCTGGAGGCACATTATTTTTCAAGCGATTGAGCTGGCGCTTTAATTTGAATTGATCAGAGATTCTACATTGAGAGATTTTCTCTCTGAGCTGTGCCTTGTCGAAATTCAAAGAAGTACCTTATTGAGCAGAAGGAAAAGGTGAATTCTATTGAAAGTAGGGCAACAGTTCATCATTGATTCTTTATCTATCTAAGATAAACAGACTCTTATAGGGTTCTAAACACAAAAATTTCAAGAAATTGGGTAATTGAAATAATTATTTAACTTTATATATGAAATTTCATATATATAATTATCCAAATATTAATTTTCGATGTTCCAATATGAAGACACGCGTTCTTTTCCTCTGCACCGCAAACTCTGCTCGTTCACAGATGGCTGAAGCTATTCTCAAAAACTTAGCAGGCGATCAGTTCGAAGTTGTGAGTGCTGGCACCCACCCCACAGAAATTGATCCAAGAACTTTGAGCGCTCTGGTAGAACATAAGATCGACATTTACGGACTTTGTACTAAATCTGTTGCTGATATAACGCATAAAAAATTTGATTACGTAATCAGCCTCTGCCAAAAAGCACATGAAGACTGCCAAAACTGGCCGGGAAGTGGCGTCATTATGACTTGGGATTTTTCTGATCCACGCACCAGTAAAGATCCTTTGGCTTTTAACCATACACTGGTCGAACTTAAGGAAAGAATCAGGCTGTTTATTCAGGTAAATCAGAAAGAAATTCCACCCTTTGCTTCCATCACACCCGTGATATTTTTTAAATCCCTGGCGGACGAAAACAGACTCAAAAGCCTTCTGTTGATTTCACAGGAAGGTGAGCTGTGTGTATGTGAACTGATGCAGGCATTAGGAGAATCTCAACCCAAAATTTCAAGGCACCTGGCCCAGCTGAAAAAGAACGGATTACTTTTGGATAGACGCCAGGGACAGTGGGTTTATTACCGTTTAAATCCTGACCTTGAGAACTGGATGCTCAATGTGATCGATTCAACAGCAAAAGATAACCAACGATTGATTACAGAAGAACTAGATCTGCTTAAAAGTATGCCTGATCGCCCAGAAAATAATTCGATCTGCTGCTAAACCGTAAACAAAATTAACCGAGGTAACTATGACCATCAAGGTAGGTATTAATGGTTTTGGGCGTATGGGGCGCCTATCTTTCCGAGCGGCTTGGGATTTTCCTGAGTTTGAGTTCATTCAGATTAACGACCCTTCAGGAAATGCTGAGACCCTTGCTCACCTGGCAAACTTCGATTCCATCCATGGTCGGTGGCAACATGAAGCAATCGCAGAAGGCAATGCCATTGTAATTGACGGCAAAACCGTTGCCTGTTCTCAAAACAAGCAAATAGCTGAAACTGACTGGTCCCAATGTGACATTGTCATTGAAGCATCTGGAGTGATGAAAAGTACTGAACTTCTCCAGGCCTACCTCAATCAGGGAGTTAAACGCGTAGTAGTGACAGCCCCGGTTAAAGAAGAAGGCGTTCTGAATATCGTTATGGGTGTCAATCAACACCTGTATGATCGAGATAAGTATCCCATTGTGACTGCCGCATCCTGCACGACAAACTGCCTTGCCCCTGTTGTCAAAGTCATCCATGAAAAACTGGGTATCAAACATGGATCAATGACAACAATTCATGACATCACCAACACTCAAACTATTCTGGATGCACCGCATAAAGATCTGCGCCGTGCCAGAGCATGCGGCATGAGCCTTATTCCAACAACGACTGGCTCAGCCACAGCGATCACCCACATATTTCCTGAGCTGAAAGGGAAACTGAACGGCCATGCGGTCAGAGTTCCTCTGGCTAATGCATCGCTGACCGATTGTGTTTTCGAAGTAGAACGTTCTACAAGTGAAGATGAAGTAAACGCACTTCTGAAAGAAGCATCAGAAACCTACCTGAAAGACATTCTGGGTTATGAAGAACGCCCTCTTGTCTCTATTGATTATCGCACTGATCCTCGCTCTACCATTGTTGATGCGCCTTCCACCATGGTAGTTAACGGAACTCAGGTAAAACTTTATCTTTGGTACGACAATGAGTGGGGATACGCTAACCGCACAGTCGAGTTAACCCGAATGATTGCTGCAATGGAGCCGTAACGCAGATGTTAAGTTCCCTTTCACCAGAGATCCGGCAATACCTGATCATTACAGGAAACTATTGGGCCTTTACCTTAACCGATGGAGCGCTGCGCATGCTGGTCGTGCTCTACTTCCATCAGTTAGGTTATAGCCCAATAGAGATAGCGTTTTTATTCCTATTTTATGAAATTTTTGGTGTTGTAACCAATCTGGTGGGAGGCTGGCTGGGCGCCAGAATCGGGTTAAACCGTACCATGCATATAGGGCTGGGTTTACAGGTTATCGCTCTATCAATGTTACTTCTGCCCGCAGCAGCATTGACTGTACCCTGGGTCATGGCTGCACAGGCACTTTCGGGCATCGCAAAAGACCTGAATAAAATGAGCGCAAAAAGCGCCATCAAGCTTTTGGTACCCAAAGATAACCAATCCGGTTTATACAAATGGGTTGCTCTTCTAACAGGATCTAAAAATGCACTCAAAGGAATGGGCTTCTTTTTAGGTGGCGCCCTACTTACTCTCTACGGGTTTCAAAATGCAATTATGATCATGGCGTTTGCTTTAGCTCTGGTCTGGACAGCCAGCCTTTTTCTCCTGAAAAAAGAACTGGGCAAAGCAAAAAACAAACCCAAATTCAGTCAGATGTTCTCAAAGGAACCCGCCATAAACTATCTATCTGCAGCCCGTATGTTTCTCTTTGGCTCACGGGATGTCTGGTTTGTTGTGGCATTACCTGTTTATCTTGCCGCGCAGTTAGAATGGAATCATTGGCAGGTTGGCGGTTTTTTAGCTCTATGGATTATTGGCTACGGAATCGTTCAAAGTATTGCGCCGAAACTGACTGGGAAAAAATCCAGTATTGTTCCTGATGGAAAATCTGCGAGGCTCTGGGCAGGAATTCTTTGCATCATCCCTGCAGGAATAGCACTCTGCCTTCAGTTTAATTTTTATGGAGCCGCTAGCCTTTTAATAGGCTTGATAATATTTGGTGCCGTTTTTGCTCTGAATTCATCCCTACACAGCTACCTGATTGTCAGCTACGCAAAAGCGGATGCAGTCTCATTAGATGTAGGGTTTTATTACATGGCAAATGCTATGGGACGTTTGATAGGGACAGTTTTATCTGGATATCTATTCCAACATAGCGGGATAGAAGCCTGCCTTTGGGTATCGACGCTTTTTATAGCAATTACCACGCTAATTTCTTTTGGCTTGCCTCGAAACAAACAACAACACTCAGTGATCGGCTAGCTGGCTATCGCTGTTGGATTTACTGTAGTTTCAAACAAAGAAAGACCGCAACCACCTATTTAATCTGGATACTTTCAAATATATGTAATTCGGCTTAGTGCACCTAGAACGCACACTAGAATAATCTTACCTGGATAAATTAAATATAAGCCCAACCAATTCAATAAGTTAAGAATATCGATGCGACGGTAAACTGCAACTTATATCTACTGGTTTTCAGGTTTTTTAAGCATAAACAGAACAGGGCTTGTTTGGAGGCTCCCTAAACATGCTTACGAAGTTTCTGCATCTTCACTAATTCATCCGCCAGCAGTTTTCTCCGGATTACTTTTCCAACATTAGATTTAGGTAATTCAGACCTGAATTCAACCAGTCGAGGTACCTTATAGTTGGTCAAACGTTCGCGGCAATACTCTCGTACCTGCTTTACCGTAAGTCTTTTATTCGAAGCAACGACAAAGAGTTTGATGATCCTGCCACAACTATCATCAGGTAAACCAACTATCGCACACTCGACTATATCCGGATGACTGGAAATTATATTTTCTAACTCACTTGGGTAAACAGAGAAACCGGATACTTCAATGATGTCGTTCTTACGCTCAACTATCTTTAACGTTCCATCATCACTTAAACAACCTATATCACCGGTTTCTAACCATTCTTGATCAAGTTGAGAAATTTCTCCTTGCTCCCAGTACCCCGCCATAACCTGTGGCCCCTGTATACACACTTCACCGGTTTCCCCAGTTGCTAATTTTTCTCCCTTATCACCAATAATTTTAATTTTTGTGAGGGCCAAAGGTTTTCCAACCGAGTCACTTCTGAAATTTCCGGGGACTGATAATGCAACAACTGGAGAGGCTTCTGTTAAACCGTAACCTTGCATAATTCTGCAACCAGTAATTTTAAACCACTCTTCATTGACAGCATCCATCAAGGCCATGCCGCCTGAAACAGTAATTTTTAATGCTGAAAAATCAAGATCCCGGAACTGGCTGTTTTGACTTAAGGTCACAAATAGACTGTTAAGTCCGGAAAAAATGGTAAAGGGCCACCGATCAAGTTCATTGACAAAACCACTAGTATCCTGTGAGTTTGTAATAAGAACTATATGCGCCCCCATTGAAGGCAAAATCAGGCAATGGAGTGCAAAAGAGTAGATGTGGTAAAGCGGTAAGGGTGCTATTGCAATTTCTTCGCCCAGTTGCAGACTGCTTGCTAATCGATCCCTCACCTGTAAAAAATTAGCAATCAGGTTTTTGTGTGTAATCAGTACACCTTTTGGATTTCCCGTTGTTCCCACTGTATATTGAATCAACGCAGGTGCATTAGAAGAACTATTTATAGAATGCAGTTGGTAACGTTCCCCAATGGTAAGTGCATCTCTGAATGGAACTGCACACTTCAACCTATATCTGGGGACAATTTTTCGGATTATTTTTGCCGCTAAGTTGATATACAGACGTCTGGAAATGGGATGAAGATCTGCAAGTTGAGTGACAAGGGCTAATTGAATTCCTGTAGAAGGGATGATTTCTTCCAGCATTTTTGCATCATTCGCCAGAATAATAACTGCTTTCACACCGGAACTTCTGTACTGCTGAATAATTTCGTCAATGGTATACAGAGGGTTAGTATTAACAACAACCATGCCCGCTTTCCAGATTGCTTGCACCGCAACCGGATACTGCAACACATTTGGCAACTGTATGGCGACTCTGTCTCCAGAGTTCAGCTCTGGAGAATTTTGCAGGAATGCTGCCAAATTTCTTGCATGATTTTCTAACTGTTGATACGTGATTGAGGAGCCCATATTGGTATAGGCAGTATTAGAAGAGTACTGACCGATCTGATCCGATAAAAGCTGATCAATACGGCTGTAGTTTTCTATTTTTTCTTGTAACTGATCTAAACCGTCATTGGCTTCAATCACCTATATACCTCAATAGAAGTGTTACTTACTGGGTAAACCCTTTACAAAAGTTACCAGCTCTCCCGGGTTAATTTTATTCCAGGCTTCATTTTCAGTTAGAGGTTCGGTTGCAATCACCGTAACGATATCATTCGGTGTAGTCTCATTCACGAAATCCACCGTCATATCGCAATCAGTCAAACTTGCTTCTCCAAAAGGAGCTTTACGGGTTATCCATGAAAGTTTACTACCACAAAAGGCAAACAGTGAAGTTGACTCTGTCATTAGCATATTAAAAACCCCCAGTTTCCTTAATTGTTCAGCCAGGGAATGAATATAGTCAGACAGGGCAGATAAGTTGTTAGGCCTCTCTGGAAACGCTTTACGAATTTCTCCCAACAACCAACAAAAAGCATACTCACTATCCGTTGTACCCACTGGTTTGTAAAAGGAAAGTTTTTTGTCAAAAAGAGCATTATCTAACTGGCCGTTATGAGCGAAGGTCCAGGTATAACCCCACAGTTCTCTCTGAAATGGATGTGTATTCTCAAGACATACATCACCCACATTAGCCTGACGTATATGACTGACTACAATTTGACTTTTAATTGGATGTTCTTTAACTAAATCAGCTATTCGGGAATGAACACTTGGGCTAGGGTCATGAAAGCATCGTACTCCCTTGCCTTCATAAAAAGCGATTCCCCAACCATCTTTATGCGGTCCGGTTCCACCGCCCCTTTGCATCAACCCTGCAAAGCTAAAGCAGATATCAGTTGGCACATTCGCACTCATACCCAGTAATTCGCACATAATAAACTAGCACCAAATCAATCTAACGGAATTGTTTTAATCAGAATCAACAGAACGATCTAAAACAATTTTATCTGGTAAAGAATCAATGGCATCTGTACCGGTTTCAATGGTGGAACTATGGTCAGCCAATGTAGATATTTCCTTAATGCGACGTTCCCCGACAAAACACCCCTGTGGATTGATAGACATCTGTTTGCTTTCCACAATGGCTCTAACCTGCCCACCCGCCTCAATATGCAGCTCATCACAGATTACTTCACCTTCAAGCAAGCCACATACATCAACGGCTCGCGCTTTAATCAAGCCATTCACATGGCCAGACTTACCAATAGATATATTGTCTAACGAGGTTATATTCCCCTCGAACATACCATCGATATGCATTTTACCAATGATGCTCATATCGCCACAAAATTTATTGCCTTCTGCAATTATTGTGATGGCTGATCCTGCTGTTGATTTAGAGGGTACATTTCGTTTAAGGATGCCCATTTGATGTCCTTCACCTTGGTGAACAAGGCGTTAAATTTTGTTATATCCCATGAGATAAAGGGTTCTGGATCGATAGAGGTAAACAGATGCCTGATCTCATAATGTAAATGAGGTCCAGTGGATAGCCCTGTATTACCACTTAATCCAATCAGCTGTCCTTTGCTGATGAAATCTCTGGTTTTTATTTTTACCGCATCCAGATGCGCGTAATATGTTTTGAATCCGAAATTAT
>JBOEGV010000111.1:0-1238 GCA_050633605.1 Neptuniibacter sp.
TGTAGTGGTTCAATAAAGCCGGACACCGATTTAGGTGGTAATGTTGCCACCTTAGGAGAGGTGTTCAATGGCAAGACAACGTCGATCGTTTTCAACCGAGTTTAAAAAAGAAGCTGCAAGTCTCGTGCTTGATCAGGGCTACTCATTGACTGAGGCCAGCCGTTCGCTGGATGTGGGTAGTAACACCCTGGCACGATGGGTAAAACAGCTTGAACAGGAACGTAGTGGTATTACCCCAAGCAGCAGAGCCCTAACGCCTGAGCAGCAGCGTATTCAGGAATTGGAAGCCCGGGTAAAACGGCTGGAACAAGAGAAATCGATATTAAAAAAGGCTACTGCTCTCTTAATGGCAGAAGATCTCGGTCATACGCGCTGATTGATCAATTAAGTGAGCAGCAACCTGTTGAGTTGGTCTGCGCAGCCTTTGGCATCAACCGTTCCTGTTTCTATAGCTACCGACAGCGACGGGCACGCATCAACACCCAGCGTCTTCGCCTGAGAGCTAAGGTCAGCGAGATATTTACGCGTAGCCGAAGCTCTGCTGGGAGCCGCGCAATCATGGGAATGATGCGCGAAGATGGTATTGAGATCGGTCGCTACAAGGTTCGGTCGTTAATGCGTGAAGCGGGTCTGGTGTGTAAGCAACCCGGTTCGCATAATTACAAGCAGGCAACGGTGGAGCGAATTGATATTCCTAACGTATTGGATCGCCAGTTCAACGTGGCTCAGCCCAATCAGGTTTGGTGTGGAGATATCACTTACGTATGGGCTCAGGGACGATGGTACTACCTTGCGGTCGTGCTCGACCTATATTCCCGCCGTGTTGTGGGCTGGGCGCTATCAAGCAAAGCCGATGCTGACTTGACGGTGAAAGCATTAGAGATGGCGTATGAGCAACGGGGAAGGCCGGAAAAGATCATGTTTCACTCGGATCAGGGAAGCCAATACGCCAGCCGCAAGTTCCGCCAGAGACTATGGCGATACCGCATGCAGCAAAGCATGAGTCGCCGGGGAAATTGTTGGGATAACGCGCCCATGGAACGTCTATTCCGAAGCCTTAAAACTGAGTGGATACCGGCTATGGGATATGCCTCTGGTGCTGAAGCACGAAGAGACATCAGCGAATACCTGATGGACTACTACAATAATCAGCGGCCTCATCAGTACAACAACGGATTGACTCCTTTGCGAGCAGAAGAAAAGCTTAACTTACTGTCCGGAATTAGTTGACCACTACA
>JBOEGV010000112.1:0-4538 GCA_050633605.1 Neptuniibacter sp.
GTAAAAACACAAATCAGGAAATGTATTCAGTGGCTGAAGACGTGATACGACTCCTGCAGATTACAGATATGCATCTTCAGGAATCCCCGGATATTGAGATGAAAGGCGTAAACCCTGAAGAACGTTTTCTTCAGGTTATGGATTCGATCGAAGATCAGAGAGCAGACCTGCTGCTGCTCACCGGTGATTTAACCCACCATGCAGTTGCAGCTTATTCGAGATTATCTGACAAGTTACAGCAGTTAGATTTCCCTAGTTACTGGATTCCCGGAAATCATGACCTGGTTGGGGAAATGTATCAGTTTTCCAGATTAGGTTACGGTCAGAAAGTTATTGAGCAAGGTAATTGGCGGATACTGCTGCTGGATAGTACGGCTGAACCAGATGGAATTGGTGGGGGATCATTGGCAGAACCTGAACTTGAATTTCTTCGTGCTGAGCTGGAAGAGTGTTCAGAAAATATGAACCTTCTGCTTGTTTTGCACCATCATCCGGTGAGTGTAAATAGCGCTTGGCAGGATAAGATAATGTTAGGTAATGCTGGGCAGTTCTGGAGTATTATTGATGTTTTTCCCCAGATTCGGGGTGTTATTTTTGGGCATGTACATCATAGCTGGCGGCTTTGCAGAGGGGATGTGAAATTGTTCTCCTGCCCTTCTACAGCAGCGCAATTCAAATCCTGTACTGATCTCCCGGAAATTGAAGAAGATCCTGACCTATCCGGACCAGCTTTTGGTCATTATGAGCTTTATCCTGATGGTAATATTATAAGTAAAATCCGGCGATTATCCTGATAAAATCTCCTACCTATTGCGACTTGGAGCCGCCTCCGGTAACGTCATTGCAGAGAGGGAAAATGACGACGCCACTTTTTATTTACGTACATGGTTTTAACAGTTCACCCGAATCGATGAAGGCTAAACTGTTTCTGCAATATATGCAGGAGCAAGGCAAAGCTGATCAGGTGCTGGTGCCAAAGCTGTCCCACTGGCCCTCTCAGGCTATGCAGCAATTATGTGACATAGTAGAGATGAACTCGGATCGCCGAATCATTCTACTGGGCAGTTCTCTAGGAGGTTTTTACAGTACCTGGTTAACTGAGCATTACTCCCATGTTCGTACTGTGTTGATTAATCCATCAGTGAGACCATTTGAACTACTGCCACAGTATTTGGGTGAAAACCAGAACCTCTATAGTGGTGAAAGCTACGAACTGACTGAAGAACATCTGCAACAACTATTGAATATTCGCTGCGAAAAGATTAAAAAACCGCACGCTTACTTGCTGATGGTACAAACGGCGGATGAGACACTGAACTACCGTGAAGCGGTAGAGAAATTTGCAGACTCCCCGCAGTTTATTCAACAGGGAGGCTGCCATGGTTTTGAGCAGTTTGAAAAGGTTATTCCCGCAATTATGGCGTTCGCCGAAGAGCGGATTGAACTGCCGGCACCGCAGCTTTATTAATATTTAAGATAGACAGGTTTAGCGATAGGAATAAGAGTTAATGTCCAAGCAATACAATGCGGATTCCATCGAAGTACTAAGTGGTCTTGACCCGGTTAAACGCCGTCCGGGCATGTATACAGAAACCGATCGCCCTAATCATCTTGCACAGGAAGTTATTGATAACTCTGTGGATGAGGCTTTGGCGGGTCATGCTAAACAGATCGATGTCATTCTGAATAAAGATAATTCTCTGACGGTGACGGATGATGGCCGTGGCATGCCGGTGGATATCCACCCTGAGCAAGGTGTCAGTGGTGTTGAACTCATTCTCACAAAGCTTCATTCAGGCGGTAAATTTAACAATGATAATTACAACTACTCCGGCGGTCTGCATGGAGTAGGGGTATCGGTTGTGAACGCCCTATCAAAATTACTGGAAGTACAGGTCCGAAGAGATGGACAGGTATTTCGTATCGGCTTTGCCGATGGTGAAAAAGTCTCTGATCTGGAAGTGATAGATACCTGTGGTAAGCGGAATACCGGCACAACTGTTCGCTTCCTTGCAGACCCCAGTTATTTCGATTCACCTAAATATAGTGTTACACGCTTAAAACATAACCTCCGCGCTAAAGCTGTCCTCTGTCCCGGCCTTAAAGTTACTTTTACCGATCTTACGGGGGCAAAACGTGAGAAAGAGGAGTGGTTCTATGAAGATGGTCTGATCGATTATCTCAAGGGTACTACTCAGGTTTACGAGGTACTACCAGCTGAGCCTTTCTCAGGCTCATTGCAAGGCGAAGAGGATGCTGTTGAATGGGCCATTCAATGGTTACCCGAAGGTGGTGAGATGACTTGCGAAAGCTACGTCAACCTCATTCCGACAGCCCAAGGGGGTACTCACGTTAATGGTTTGCGTACAGGCTTATTGGAAGCTATGCGTGAATTCTGTGAGTTCCGAAGTTTATTACCGCGTGGTGTGAAACTGACGGGTGATGATATCTGGGATAAGTGCTGCTATGTACTTTCTGCAAAAATGCAGGACCCTCAATTTGCCGGGCAGACGAAGGAACGCCTTTCCTCACGACAGATTGCGGCATTCATATCGGGTGCAATTAAAGATGCGTTTTCACTCTGGCTTAATCGCCATGTAGAAGAGGGAGAGAAAATCGCGGAAGTTGTGATCTCTAATGCCCAGAAGCGGATGCGATCCAGTAAAAAGGTAGTGCGTAAGAAGGTGACTTCCGGTCCTGCGCTGCCGGGGAAATTGGCTGATTGCTCGGGTTCGGAAACCATGCAGTCTGAGTTGTTTCTGGTAGAGGGGGACTCTGCGGGAGGATCTGCGAAGCAGGCACGTGATCGGGTTTTTCAGGCCATTATGCCGCTGCGCGGTAAGATTCTGAACTCATGGGAGGTAGACCCGTCTGAAGTGCTTGGTTCTCAGGAGATTCACGATATCTCTGTTGCTATCGGGGTTGAGCCCGGATCTGACAATCTGGAAGGATTACGTTACGGAAAAATCTGTATTTTGGCGGATGCTGATTCCGACGGCCTGCATATTGCGACTCTGCTCTGTGCTCTGTTTGTACGTCACTTTAAATATCTGGTTGCTGCGGGTCATATCTATGTTGCAATGCCGCCATTGTATCGAATTGATGTTGCGAAAGAGGTTTTCTATGCACTGGATGATGCTGAACGTGATGGCATTATGGAACGTATCCGTGCGGAACGTAAAAATGCCAAGATTGGTGTGCAGCGCTTTAAGGGGTTGGGTGAAATGAACCCGTTGCAGTTGCGTGAAACAACCATGACACCTGATACACGTCGTTTGGTTCAGCTCACTATTGAACCGGGCGATGGTACCAATGAAGCGATGGATATGCTACTTGCGAAGAAGCGTTCTGGTGATCGTAAGAGTTGGTTGCAGTCGAAGGGGAATCTGGCGGATGTTTAAGCAAAGAAGTTTATAAACCGGCCCTTACTTTTGTTAGCTGAAAAAGATTTTTTGATAAGTGGTAAAACGGAAATATGACGGTACAAACCACCTTTGAAGACGGCACTGAAAAGCTGTCTATGAAAGACTTTACAGAGAAAGCGTATTTGGATTACTCCATGTACGTAATACTGGATCGTGCATTGCCACATATTGGTGATGGCATGAAACCGGTACAGAGACGTATCGTTTACGCGATGTCGGAGCTGGGCCTGAAGGCGACTGCTAAGTATAAAAAATCGGCTCGTACTGTGGGTGACGTGTTAGGTAAATTTCATCCCCACGGTGATTCTGCTTGTTATGAGGCGATGGTATTGATGGCGCAGCCATTCAGTTATCGCTACCCGCTGGTGGATGGGCAGGGTAACTGGGGTTCGCCAGACGATCCTAAGTCTTTTGCCGCGATGCGATATACAGAGTCGCGTCTAGCGCCTTATTCAGAAGTATTGCTTGCAGAGATCTCGCAGGGCACCGTTGATTGGGTACCTAATTTTGACGGCACTATGCGCGAGCCTTCCATATTGCCAGCACGGCTACCTAATGTTCTTCTGAATGGTACTACGGGTATTGCTGTTGGTATGGCCACCGATATCTTACCGCACAACCTGAGAGAAGTAGCTAAGGCTTGTATTCACCTGCTGGATAATCCAAGAGCGGATCTTGAGGAGCTTAACCAGATTATTCCTGGGCCGGATATGCCTACAGACGCTGAGATTATTTCATCGCGCGGTGATCTGGAAAAAGTTTACGAAACCGGACGTGGTTCTGTTCGCATGCGAGCTGTATACCTCAAAGAGCAGGGTGAAATCATTATCACTGCTTTGCCGCATCAGGTCTCTGGAGCCAAAATTCTGGAACAGATTGCTGCCCAGATGCAGCAGAAAAAACTGCCGATGGTAAGTGATCTTCGGGATGAATCTGATCATGAAAACCCGACTCGTTTGGTGATCGTTCCGCGTTCGAACCGAGTGGATATCGAACAGTTGATGGCGCATCTTTTTGCTTCTACCGATCTGGAGCGAACGTACCGTGTAAACATGAACATGATCGGTACAGATGGCCGTCCTCAGGTTAAGAACCTGCGCCAGATTCTGGTTG
>JBOEGV010000113.1:0-6170 GCA_050633605.1 Neptuniibacter sp.
GACTGGTTAACTCTTCTTCGCTCAACCGGGAATAGATAGTCCGGACTCTAACATCAGGATTCAGGGCAGCAACGGTATTACGGGCAGAATCAACTTTGGGCTGCCCAATACGTTTACTATGATGGGCAATCTGACGCTGAAGATTGGAAAGCTCAACTTCATCATCGTCCACCAGCACCAACTCACCAATGCCCGCTGCGGCTAGATACATTGCCACCGGACTACCCAATCCACCCAAGCCCAATACCAGCACACTGGAGTTCAACCAAGTTTCCTGACCGTTAATATCAACGTCAGGCAACATAATCTGGCGACTGTAACGCAATAACTGTTCATCAGTGAGCATTTGCAACTCCTTAACCCTCTTTCCCATGCCAGCAACCAAAGGTCACTCGTTCATTCTGCCCATAGTCTCGATGGGTATCCACATCTTTATAACCGAGATCACGTAACAACGCGCGGCAAGCGCCCCCCTGATCATAACCATGCTCAAACAAAAGCACGCCGCCCGGCTTTAAATACTCTCTGGCTTGCCGACAGATCAGTTCAATATCAGCCAAGCCTTTATTCTCTGCAATCAATGCGGAAAGCGGCTCATAACGCACATCCCCTTGTTGTAGATGTTCATCTTCAGGGTCAATGTATGGGGGGTTGCTGACAATAAGATCATAGAGTCCAGTATGCGGTTCAAACCAACTACCCTGCACAATCTCTACATTATTTAGCTGTAAACGTACCCGGTTTCTTTCAGCCAATTCCACAGCATCACTAACGAAATCAGAGGCGATGATCTGCCATTCTGGTTGCTCCGATCCCAAGGCCAAAGCAATCGCTCCGGTTCCGGTACCAAGATCTGCCACTCTTGCCTGCCTGACCGTACACAGTTGAAGTGCTTTTTCCACCAACACTTCCGTATCCGGTCGAGGTATCAGAGTATGCGGTGACACCTCAAGATCAAAATTCCAGAAGCCACGATAACCGATAATATGTGCAACGGGCTCTCCCTGCTCTCGCCTCTCCAGCATCAATATCAATTGTTGTAAAAGTTCCGCATCAATCTCTTTCTCTGGCCATGTATATAAATAGCTTGAGGAACGATTTAAGAGGTGACAAAGCATCAACTCAAGATCAAGTTGTGAGGACTCACTAACCCCTTCGAGCCTTTGACTGAGTTTAAGTACATCTTGAATCTGCATAGACATAAGGTACAGGCGTAAAAAAGGGCCATAAAATATGGCCCTTATAAGATTATTTAACTGTCTTCGGACAAGGCCCCAAGCTGTTCAGCCTGGTATTCATTCATTAATGGCTCAACCACATGTTGCAGCTCTCCACTCACCACTTCTTGCAGCTTATACAAAGTCAGATTGATACGATGATCTGTAACACGTCCCTGCGGGTAATTGTAAGTACGGATACGCTCCGAGCGATCGCCACTACCTACGAGACTTTTACGCGCACTGGCCATTTCAGCAGCCTGGCGCTCTTCCTCTGCCGCTTGCAATCTTGAAGCCAGCAAGGACATCGCCTTTGCACGGTTTTTATGCTGTGATCGCTCTTCCTGACACTCAACCACAACCCCCGTAGGAATATGGGTAAGCCGAATGGCCGAGTCCGTTTTGTTAACGTGCTGACCACCGGCACCGGAAGCACGGAAAGTATCAACTCGCAGATCAGCTTTATTAATCTCTATTTCAGCCGACTCATCCATTTCAGCCATAATCGCAACCGTACAGGCTGAAGTATGAATACGGCCTTGCGACTCAGTTTCCGGCACCCGTTGCACACGATGAGCACCGGACTCAAATTTAAGATGTGAATATACGTCAGTACCAACTATACGGGAGATAATCTCTTTATAACCACCATGTTCCCCTTCGTTAGCGCTGACAACCTCAACGCGCCATCCTTTGTTTTCAGCATAACGGGAGTACATACGAAAAAGGTCACCTGCAAAAATAGCAGCCTCATCCCCACCTGTACCTGCTCTGACCTCAAGAAAGACATTTCGTGAGTCGTTAGGATCTTTAGGCAGCAGCAGAATCTGCAACTCTGCCTCCAGAGCCTCTATTCGCTCTTTAACCTCAGGATACTCTTCCTTGGCCATTTCGCGCATATCTGGATCGCTATCGGCGAGCATCATTTCAGCTTCTTCCATATCTTCCTGGGCTTGCTGATAGGAAGCAAAAGATTGCACGACTGGCTCTATCTCAGAATACTCCATAGAGTAATCCCGAAATTTATTTTGATTAGATATTACATCCGCATCCGAAAGTAAGGCCGCAAGCTCTTCGTAGCGATCACTGAGTTTTTCCAGCTTACTGAGTATTGATTCTTTCATTTTTTCTCATTCTTAGAAAATTCGGACAGCTGATACAACTCCTGCACAAGATCAAGCAAGTCAGCCCGCCCATCAGCACTGGCTTTTCTCATCTGTATTGTAGGGTGATGCAACATTTTATTGGTCAAACCACGAGCTAACATTGTTAACACATCATCTGCTGGCTTACCGTTTTCCAATTGTTTGAGGGCTTTTTCAAGCTCCTGATCACGCAACGATTCTGCTTGCCCCCGGAATACGGTTAATACATCCACAGCATCCAAAGAACGTAACTGGCGCATAAAGTCATGTGCGCCATTTTCTATAATTTCTTCTGCCTGCTGAGCGGCGGTTTCCCTGTTACGCTGATTTTCTTCGATTACTTCTTTAAGATCATCAACGGTATATAGGTAAACATCGTCCAGTTCACTGACCTGAGCTTCAATATCTCTCGGAACCGCAATATCTACCATAAAAATAGGTCTGTGCTTCCGCTTCTTCAGTGCAGATTCAACCGCACCTTTACCTAAGATAGGCAGCTGACTAGCCGTCGATGCGATGACAATATCTGCATCCGCTAATGCCTCAGGAATATCACCCAGTAAAATGGCCTTGCCAGAAAACTCTTCTGCAAGCGTCAACGCTCTGCTCAACGTTCGGTTAGCAACGGTTATTTCCTTTACGCCAGCTTGAGATAAATGCCTGGCCACCAGCTCAATAGTTTCACCCGCACCTATTAACAGCGCTTTACTGGAGTTTATGTCTGCAAAAATATGTTCTGCCAGGCTGACCGCAGCATAGGCAACAGATACCGGATTCTCACCTATAGCGGTATCTGTACGTACTTGCTTCGCAACCGAGAATGTCTGCTGGAACAACCGACCGAGCTCAGCACCCACATGACCATTTTCTTGTGAAAGGCTATATGCAGACTTTAACTGTCCCAGAATCTGAGGCTCACCAAGGACTAGAGAATCCAATCCACTTGCCACGCGCATCATATGACGCGCGGCCTCTTCATCCCAGAAGGCATAGGAACAAGCCTGCAGTTGTTCAGGATCAAGATCGTGGTATTCGCCCAGCCACTCGAGCAATTCACGCGAGCCTTGCAGTGCAGAAGAGCAATAAACTTCCGTACGATTACAGGTTGAAAGAATGGCGATCTCTTTAAGATCGGCAAAGGCTTTAGCCGCACTCATCGCTTCGCCCATAGCTTCAGGAGCGAAAGCAACCTTCTCCCGAACATCAACAGGAGCTGTTTTGTGATTTATACCCAGTGCCAATAAAGCCATTACTACCGCCAAACTCATTGGGTCAGAACGACCCATATCCGAATTAGCGCGCTATGATACAACGCTTTGACCCAAAGGTTAAAAAACTCAGGTCAAATCTAGGAACTTAATTCATGTTTTTACTGCCTTACATTAAGGCTAAACTAACCTTATCAGCTGACAAGGTATGCTTTATTCATCTATAGTGACCGAAATATCAGGGATGTCGAAATCAAGTTGCAGGCTTTCATGAAAAAAATTCTCATACTCATAAGTTGCACTCTTTTACTGTTACAAGGGTGTGCGAGTAACTCCAGCAAAGTGATCGAAGCACCGGTTGAAACAGTCACTTATAAACCAGGTGAATTCAACAGTGAGTCTCTCTACGATCTATTACTTGCGGAAATTGCAGGCCAACGCCGACTCTTCCCTGTGGCATACGCGAACTATCTGACTCAAGCCAAGAAAACCCTCGACCCTGCTGTTGCAGAACGCACCACCCGCATTGCTCAATATCTTCGTGATGCTGAAAAAATAAGAGAAGCGGCAAATGTCTGGAGAGAAGTAGATAGCAAAAACCCTGAACCGTACCAGATTGAAGCCAGCATTCTTCTTCATCAGCATAAATATGAAGAAGCCTTACCCCTGATAGAAAAAGCCTTGGAATATAATGACGTCCGAACATTGGCTCTGATTCGTTCACAAAGCAGCAAATTTTCAGGGCAGGTTATTTCCTCGTTAATCCGAATGCTCCAACTGCATAATGAAAAAAATAAGCCAAAATCAGAATTAGAATTAACCTTAGCGTTGCTTCATAAGGCTGCTGGCAATAAGGAAAAGGCTTTACTTGCCTTCAATAGCGCTTTACTGCTCAATCCAAAGCATACAGAAACAGTAGTGCATAAAGCTGAACTGCTGCGTGAGATGGATAAGATTGATGAGGCAACCGATCTCGTAAAGTCCGCATTTGAGCATAAACCTGATGACCGCCAGTTACATCTTTTATATGCCCAGCTTTTGTTCCAGGCTGAACAACCTAAACCCGCAACTGAACAGGCTGAAGCTCTGATCAAGAATAACCCTGATGATCATCAGCTCTCATATTACCTCGCGTTGCTAATGTTGGAACACGAGCAACTCAATAATGCTGAAAAGGTTTTAAACTCTCTCTTCCTCATGAAACCTGAGGACAGTTCACCACATTATTACTTAGGCCATATCGCCCAATCTCGTAACGATTCCGAAAAAGCGATTCACCATTTCACCCAAGTGATGCATGGCAGCAACGTACTTCAAGCACTTTCCAGCGCAACTGGACTTCTTACCGACCCAGAAGACAAAGCAGAAGTACAACAAATACTTGCTGATGCCCGTGCATCTATCCCAACTATTGCCCCAAGAATTTTTGCCCTTGAAACAGAATGGCTAAATTTTCATAACTTTGAAGATGAAGCCCTGACACTTTTGGAAGATGCATTAAAGACTCATACTGACAACACCACTCTTCTTTATACTCGCGCAATGCTGCTTGAGGACACTGATTTTTTACAAGCCGAGCAGGATTTTAAGCGCATACTTAAACTTGAGCCTGACAACACCACAGTTTTAAACGCACTTGGATATACTCTGCTGTTGCACACCGACAGATATGAAGAAGCATATGAGTTAATCAAAACAGCATTGAGTAAGCAGCCTGAAGATCCTGCAATCCTGGATTCCATGGGCTGGGCACTCTTTAAGATGAGTCGTTTTGAGGAAGCCCTGCCTTATCTTGAAAAAGCTCACGCGCTCTATGCTGACCCTGAGGTATCAAGCCATCTGATTCAGGTTTATTGGGCAATAGGCAAAGAACAAGAAGCAAAAGCACTGCTGCACAAAAGCAAAGAAGATAACCCAGAAAATCCTTACCTGCAGGAAGCTGAGCAGGCGATTCAAATAAATTAAATATATGTTAAAAAAACTCATCATCACGGCATGCAGCATTATCTTAGCGGCCTGCAGCGTTCTAGACACCACACAAACACCTACGGCAACAGGAAGCTGGGAAGCTCATCAGTTAGCACTCAAGGATCTCCATAGCTGGGATATCAGTGGCAAAATCGGCATTGTCACAGCAGATAACAGCAATTCTGCCAGCCTTAAATGGCTACAAGAACAGCAGAATTATCACATTGATATTCGAGGCCCCTTAGGTCAGGGTGGTGCTTCCATTCAGGGGACAAAGAATCATGTCACTGTGAATATTGCAGGTGAGGGCATTTTTGAAGGGCCTAATCCGGAATATATTCTGTTCCAGCAACTCGGGTGGGACCTCCCCATCAGCGACATATACTGGTGGATTAGAGGGCTGCCTTCACCTGATAGCAGTTTTCAACACAGCCTTGAGCACAACCGCCTGAAAATATTGCAACAAAACGGCTGGACCATACAGTACCTACGTTATAACAGTTTAAACCCCGCTCTTCCGCGCAAGCTGAAATTAGTCCGTAACGGTCTGAAAATCACTCTGATTGTTAACAGCTGGATAGCCCTCTGACTTTCACGTAATATCCCCCTCTTTCTGGTTTGACTTTGCAAAA
>JBOEGV010000114.1:0-5297 GCA_050633605.1 Neptuniibacter sp.
AGAATCTGACGATGCACCGGCAAAAATCTCAGACCGCGGAGGTATCATCCCTGTAACAGAGCCGATGGCACGACAGTTGTTTGATACTCTTTATACAGCTTTCAGCCGCCGTTCCAGTCTGACCCATGGGGCTTTTAATAAAGAAAACGAAGACAGTTTTCCATTTATCTCTGCATTTGAGGCGTTTACTAAGAACGAATGGGATGAACCTAGCTTTGAACAACTGACCGATAAAAGCATGGCTCAGTTAATGATGGCGATAAACAGCCCTTCTGCACATACAGCATACGGTGGTTACGTACTATTCGCCCTGTATTCAAGCGATCGTTATGACTTCCTTCTGGTTGCACTGGTCAGAGATAAATCCAGTATTGTTTTTGATAACAACCTGAAGCCAACCGAAGTAATGGAAGTTAACCTTGATCAACTTCATCAGGCCATGCGGATCAATATCAGCACCTTCCGCAAGCAGCAGGACAGCTACCTGAGTTTTATCGGCAGCAAAGAGAAAGGGGAGATTACCCATTACTTCTCTTCCGCTTTCGGCTGTACTGATGTGACACCGTCCAAAAAATCCACAGGGGAACTGATTCGTGCCGCGCGGGATTTCTGCAACCAGCATGACCTAGCTGAAAAGAAAGATGCCGTAGTCGAGGATGTGGTCAGCTACCTTGAACGGCAGAAGAGCGAACGCGAACCCGCCAACCTGAACGATATTGAAAACCTGTTTGATGCCTATATTCCCCCGGAACAGGCAGAAACCGCAGCCGGCACCTTTGGGAAATTTGCCAACAAAGGCCCGTATAATGTCAGCCAGGAGTTTCAGCCACATACCAGTACAATTAATCGCTTTGCAAAGGTCAGGGTTAGGTCGGATAACTGGAATCTGGAACTGGCCAAAAGATCCTTCGGCACTTTGGGTTCCAACCAGGCGATAGAGTTTGATGAGGAAAATGGTCGAGTAGTGATCAACCGTTTGCCAAGTAAGGTGGTTAATCAACTGAGAGAGATTCTTGAGCAAGAGGACTGATATCGGTCCTCAGCCGAGAACAGCAACCCATACCGTTATGCTAATCACCGATACTAGAGTGGATAGCACTACGGTAAGAGAGGTTTCTTTCTCTTTGACGTCATAACGGGCAGCCATAACATGGGCCAGTGCCCCGGTAGGAAGAGCAGCCAACAGCACAGCCGCCATCAACCAGCTCTGATCTTCAACGCCTAATGCCTGAAAAGAGAGCCAGGTCAGTAGCGGATGCACAAGCAACTTAATCAGAACCAGCCAGAACAGTTCTATCTTACTGTCTTTAAGTGTTTTGAATTCCAGGCTTGCTCCAAGGCAGAACAAGGCCACGGGCACCGTAGCCGGCGCCAGCATCGCTAACGAATTCACCAGGACGTCCGGTAAACTTATCTGGGTTGCCGAAACAATGACACCCAGCAGAGTCGGGATAAAGATCGGGCTTCTTAGCAGCGCCTTGTCCAGTATCCTCAAGATCTGACTCATGCCTTGCCCTTCCTGGCGCATACTCTCAATCAGGAATTGAGTACCTCCAATCTGGAATACATTCCCCAGCAGGATAATACAGATCATCGCACCGTACGCCTCCTCCCCTAACAACCCAAATACAACCGGAATACCCATATAGGCGTAGTTAGAAAAAGTACCGTTCAATGCCCGGATTACAAGAACCTCTTTATTCCTTTCAGAAAAAAAGATCGCGCAACCAAAAGCCGCGATTAACGCAGTCGCCACAACAGCAAGTAGAAATGCCAACATCGCCAGAGGTTGGAAGATGGAGTCGATAGACAACTTATAAACAGAGTTAAACAGCAGGGCCGGTACAGCAAAATAAAACACAAAAAGATTCAGCGGAGCCATCGACTGCCCCTGCAATACTGTGCGTTTTCCAAGATACCCCAGGCCGATGAGGACAAAGAGCATGAGTATGGTTTCTAAACCTGCCATCTTCTATTCACAAAGCTACTGATCAATGAGGCCGGACATTACATCAAGTTGTGGGCCAGAGGTCTAGACATCATTCTTTAATAACCTTCTTTTATAGTCTTTCTGGGCAGGATCTTAATATTATTGTGCACTGCACAAAAAAGTGTTGACTTGATCAAAAAATCAACTAAAATGGCTTTCATATTGTGCACTGCAACATAAATTTTTTAGGAGAAATACCATGACTAACCCAGTTGATTTTCAGAAGTCTTTCGAAACTGTTCAGTCTCTGATGAACCTGCAGGCGCAGGCTATCACTAAGTCTATCGAACAGCAGAAAAAATCCGGTGAGCAGCTGACTGCTTTTTTCCAGTCTGAAGCAGAAAAAGCTAAAGAACTGAAAACTCCAGAAGAACTGATCAAGTTCAACATGGAAGCAAACAAATCTCTGTTCGAATTGCTGAAAGGCCAGGGCGAAGCTTTCACTTCTATCGCGAACGAAACTCGCGAAGCTGCTATGTCTGAACTGCAGACTATCACTAAGTAATTTACTTACTTTTCTGAAAAGCCGGATTTTATAATCCGGCTTTTTTGTTTTTAAAACTCCCCTCTTTTCCTCCCTGTTTTTCTACATTCTAAAATTATCTTCAGTGAGATATTGATCTGGTATCTAGGACTTCTGATATAATGCTGTCTTCTTTTTTGCTGTAGAGGTAACTGGAGTTAATGACTGAAACAGATCTGATCAGTCAGCTCTCTCACTTATCAATCGAGCAACTGGACGCTGTACACAATAAACTCCTGCAACTGATCCAAGATCAGAAAGCAGATCGTGAGCGACTGACCAAACTTCCTCCACGTACTTCCAACGACCTGGAGGCACTGGCAGAAATGCAGGGCCTTGATTTGCGCTCGTTATTAAAGGATGCCAAAAAATACAGCTGATGCTGATTCCTTTTGTTGAGATAACTAGGGTGTTCCATAATAAAGCCTGGTAGCGCAATAGAGGCTTACATTGTTCAAATGCTTTCATTTTATTTGAAAGCCTGTTTAAACCATTTGTATATATACAGGACAAGTTTTATGAGTCTTGCTGATAAAGTATTAGCAGTAAACAACGACCTTCCGATTCGTACTGAACAGCCTATTCACAGCGGCAAGGTGCGATCTGTTTACTGGCTGACTAAAGAAGACTGTAAGCGTTTGATCAAGGAAAAAGGTTACAACGTTAACCCGGATGCAGAACTGGCCGTCATGGTGATCAGTGACCGTATCTCAGCATTCGAATGCATATGGACTGGTGAGGGTGGAATGAAAGGCGTTCCCGGTAAAGGAGCGGCTCTGAACGCTATTTCCAACCACTGGTTTAAATTGTTCCGTGAAAATGGTTTGGCAGATAGCCATATTCTGGATATTCCACACCCTCTGGTCTGGATTGTACAAAAAGCTAAACCGGTGATGATCGAGGCGATCTGTCGTCAATACATTACCGGGTCCATGTGGCGCGCATACGCCAAAGGTGAACGTGAGTTCTGCGGCATTCAAATTGCTGAAGGCCTGGAAAGAGCTCAGAAGTTGCCTGATCTACTGATCACCCCTTCCACTAAAGGTGTAATGAAGAATCTCCCGGGTATTCCTGAAGTAGATGATGTCAATGTCAGCCGCGATGACATTATCAACAACTATCAGGCTTTCCGGTTCCAATCGGAATCTGATATCGCACTTTACGAAAAACTTTTAAAGGAAGGTTTTGAGGTTATCAGTTCTGCACTTGAGGCAATTGATCAGGTTTTTGTGGATACCAAATTCGAGTTTGGTTATGTGACTGATGCCGAAGGTCAGGAAAAACTGATCTATATGGATGAGGTAGGCACACCGGATTCCTCACGTATCTGGGATGGCCCTGCATACCGTGAAGGTCAGGTCGTCGAGAATTCAAAGGAAGTATTTCGTCAGGAACTTCTTAATCACTTCCCGGATCCGGATATTCTGGTCAACAAAGATCGCATGGATGAACGTTATGCTCTGGCGCGTGATAACGAACTGCCAGCAAGCCTCATCCAGAAGGTCTCTGACACATACGTGAATATCGCGGAAAAGATTACAGGAGAGAAGCTGGAAATATCAGCCAACCCAAAAGCAGAAATCATTGAAATACTGCGTAAAGATTACGAGCTGATCGACTGAATATACATTGAATTTAAAAACGGGAGCTAAGCTCCCGTTTTTTTATAGACCGTACTCAGCCAAGTGTAACCTTGTTCTTACCCGCCTGTTTGGATACATACAACGCATCATCAGCACGAGCGACAAGAGCTTCCAACTGTTCGCCACTCTGATATTCAGCCACCCCAAAACTGCAGGTTAAATTTCGATTAATCTCAAAGTTATTTGCCGCTATCTTTTCACGAATTTTTTCCGCGATGGAGTGCGCGGCATTAAGGTCTGTTTCCAGCATTACAAAAATGAACTCTTCGCCACCCCAACGCCCAAAACGATCTGTTTTACGCGTCATCGCGGAAGCAATTCGAGTCACCTCTATCAATACCCGATCACCCACAGCATGCCCCTGGTTATCATTTACCTCTTTAAAATCATCAATATCAAAAAAGATCAGAGACAAATTCCAATGATGTCTCTCAGCAAGGGCAATGTAACTTTCAATTTCTGCACGTAATCGTCTTCTGCTCAGGATGCCCGTTAAAGCATCTTTATCTGCAATATCCTTAAGTACACGGTTATAGGTAGCGACCTTCATAAAGCGATACATAATAAACAGGGCAACAGCTACAAACGCTCCAGCCACCCACCATAACAATGAATAATCCACTGTGTGTTTATATTCAACGACCATCCAGCGGTTATATATTTCATCATGTTGCTGGTCGGAAATTGCATCAATCGATTTGTTCAAAATGTTCTGCAAATAGGGAGAATATTCAGTCACAGCAATACTGATATCCCAGTTATCTTTTAACTGGTCACTGATACGAATATCCGAAATCTGATGTTCCCGGATAAGGTGTGACAAATTAGCATCCGCTCCTGCGAGCGCATCAATGCCTCCGGATTTGAGCAACCGCAGCCCATCCAGATAACTCTCAACGGGATATATATTGCTTTCTTTATAGCGATTAGACAGGACATCATGAAACGCAGATTTATTAAGAACCCCTATTTTCAGATTATTTAATCTGACAAATTCATTGTCATTATGGATGGCGAGAACTGCAGGTACCGTCAAATAAGGTTTGGTAAACTTTAGATCTGTACTTCTTTGTACAGTCTGCATTGCCCCCGCAACCAGATCACATTTACCCCGGACAACTTGATTCAGGGTTTCCTGCCA
>JBOEGV010000115.1:0-6499 GCA_050633605.1 Neptuniibacter sp.
ATTCGCATAATGTCTACACTTTATGTTAATAGGGCCTTATGGCCCGATTGAGCTTTTTGCTCAATTTAGCATAAAGGTTATTATGCGATTATATTCATATGAAAAAACTCTCCTGGAACTGTTCCGGATCCCTTTTTTTCATATGAATAGTTGAATCTTGATCGAAGAAATTATATGATTATTTTACCAGGTAAAGCCTGGTTAAGGAGAAAATCATATGAAAAGAGTTATTCAAATACAGGCTGATTCTGAAGATATAGAGGCTTTGATCTCTTTTACTGGTCAGAAAGCCGCATCTAAAGCTTTCTTGATTGCTGCTGATGATATGCCTTTTTATAAGCAAAAATCAGAACGTCTTGAAAAAGAAAATGATGAATTAAGGTTGCAGTTATTAAAGCAAAATGATTTGTTAAAACAGATAGAAGCTATTTATCGTCAGATACAAGAGATCACCGGACAAGAGGATTTATTGTGATTTTACCTTATCCTGATTTGTCTGATTTTAGTATTTTAAATTCTCTTTTAACGCTTCTATTGTTTGCTATTTTCGCTGTTTTTGTATTGGCTGTTTTTGCTTATTTTGCTGCTTATATTTCAATTATTAGTGAGCGTAGGACTCAGCGATTACATCATCTTGAATCTTGTAAAAGGGGTTTGTTATATGGCTCTGTTCGAACATACAAATTAAGGACTGATGATGATGAATGAACTTTTAATCTATTTTGTGGTTTTTTTTACTTCTTTAAGTTTTGCTATTTGGTCTATTGGTAGAGCTGCTTATCGCGCTAATTTAGATACGCAAGCTTTAGCGCGCAGGCGAAGCCGTAGAGAACGTTAGTTCTGATTACCAGCTCTGTAGACCTTGTGTCGAAAGAATTGCCCCAGAGGGGCAACGGGGAGCTTTAGCGTATGGGGCAGAGCCCCATGTTTAACCGCCAAACGGAGTGCGGAGCGATAGCGGAGAAGCCCGCGCAGCGGTTCGGGGTTCTGTGACACCCGAACTTTGGTATGGTTTCCCGTACTTTTATTTTCTTTTCTTTCTTGCTAACTCTTTATAATCTTCTTCTTCTATTCCTTGAATCCCTTTTAAAATCAATGCTTTAAGCACTTCTGTATCTTTTAGGGATGTTTGGCTTGCTATAACAGCTCTAACCGTTTCCTTTTCGACCTTCCTCCATGTCACATCATCTATATGTTTTGTAGGCATTTTTTTCCGTTTCCTGTGTTTATCTTCCATGAATTATAAAGCTTATAAACTAATATGCTTGACAATTAGAATCTAAGAAACTTAGAATCGCAGTCAAATATAAATTCTTAGATTCTTAGAAAGAGACATTGGATGTTCTTTGACTGGGTTGAAATGTATCAGGATTTTGATCACGAGATACCGTTACGCGGTAAGCGTGCTTATCAGAATATTGATACTGAGACAGGTGAAGCAGGGAAGATGGTGCAGCCTTCTTGGCAGCATCCTGGCTCTTTCTCCACTTCTATCACTATTCAAATATCTGGTAATCGTATAACCATGAAGGGCAATCCAAGTCGTTATGGTCGTGCAGATAACTTGTTTGGATTTAAGGCGCTTGATCAGTGTGTCTCTGTTTACAACTCAATTCTTCGCTCTTTAGAGCTTCCCGTTTTTACTAAATGCACAAAGGTCGACTTTCTCACTGATAAAGTCGGTGGTTCTGCGAAGATGCGGACTGTAAGTGATGGTGCAGTTTTTAAAGAGATTCATATCACGACCAACAAGGGGGTAGGGTGTGGAAACCAAGGTGATTATCTTAGAGGAATTTCATCCTTATCCTACCGCAATGCAGTACCCAGACTTCATACCAATGGAAAAACCGTCGATTGGCTTAGTAAAAAGGGCAATGCGAACCTTATATACCCCTCTGTATATGACAAAGCTCACGAGCTTGAGCTACACACAGTCGACAAAATAAAGGCCAAATACGGTCAAGATTCCAAAGAATATCATTACCTCATGCAAGTTTTAGATTTCTGCAAAATGCATGGCGTTGTACGTTTTGAGCAAAAAATAAAGGGTCGTATGTTGACCCGATTGAATGCCCGTTTCTGGGGTTTGTTTGATGAAAAAAATGCCTTCGAGGCTCTCCAGAGAGATTTTATAAACATTGATGAAAAACTTCAGGTGACAGCTATGACTATTGAAGGAATTAGCGGGCGACTTTTGCGCCTAGGAATAGTAGATACAACTCGCGCAGCCAATACTACCTCTTTATATGCCCTTCAGTGGATGCATGGACAAACTTTTGATTTGGCGAAATCGCAAGTTAAAACCCATAGAGCGCGACTGCGTAGGGTTGGTATTGATATTGGTAAGCCTTGCAATATTTCACAGGTATCACCTGTTTACATCAGAAAGGCAAAAGAGGTTGTTGTCTCTGATGTTGAAGCGCCAGCATGGTATCAAATGCCGGTTTCTCAGCCTCAATTGTCATTGGTGGCTTAAATGACTTGTTACATGGGAGAGAAGGGTGATTGGTGGGAGCTGTACGACTCTTCAGGTTCCCTGATCAAACTTTGTCTCAAGTCTAAATATGAGTACATCGATGCTTTTTATCACTTCGTCGACTATGTGAATCAGACATTCTCAGTAGAGCCGACAATGGAAAACTATGAACAGTACCCGGGGAGGGTTTAATCATGTCAGAAGCTACTAAACTTCAGCCTTTAACTATGTTGTTTCAGGGCAAAATTACACAGGCTCGCCAGTATCAGGGTAAACATTACACGCGTGTTGTAACTCCTGCTCCTGATCAATATTCTCAGCCATCATCTTTTGAGATTCGCTCTTCCAATCTCATGGGACATATCGGTCAGGAGGTGTCTGGTTATTTGACTATGTCTGGCTATGTTAGGGAGCGTCCTTACACTGATAAAAACACAGGTGAGATGAAAACAGCATCTGACAAAGTTGTTTTTCTCGATCTTGTAGAGGCTTAATCAAATGCCTTGCCCTTACTGCATCAATAACGATGGGATTTGCCAGCAACGCTGTATAGCTGCTCGCAAAACCCCAATTCGTAAGTCCGATAAACAGGTTTTAATCACCATAAAGAGTCAGCGAGAACGCGAACTTTATGAATTAAAAATTCTGGAACAGAGGACATCTTGATGCTTTTAAGGGTTTTTCGTGATTTCGCTTTTTTTGCACTTGGCTTCTTGCTTGTCTCGCTTGTTGCGCTTTTACCAGAAGTTGCTTTTGCTGCTCCTTTATCTGATACAGATATACAACAGCAGACTACAGAACTTCTTGCTTCTTCTTCTGAGACTCAGATTCTTTTTATCAAATTTGCCCATGTAGTTTGTTTTGCCTTGGGCGTAATGACAGGAAACATGAGATGAATAACTCAAATGAAAAACCAACTTTTTGGCAGTCTTATAAATTTGAAATTGGTGTCATTACTGGCGCTGTAGTTATGGCTATTGCTGTAGCTGTTTAGTAATGGACTATTTTGAACTTTTTCAAGATTCCTTATTCGGTGCTTATGCCATTGGTGTGGGCATCGGACTCTTATTTTGTCTGTTTAGAAAGGGCTCGGACAAAATTTGATTATTAATTAGCCCTTGATAGGTGGTCTTATGCCTCTTAATCAATCAGCGTGTGAAGTGACACGCAACCCAAGCCAGTCTTCAGCTGGTTCATCTCTGAAGAAAGTTGTTGTTCCTTGCCTTCTGGCTGCGGGTGCTGTCGCCGCTCCTGAAGTCTTCGCTCTGGACACTGCTGTTGAAACTGCTATTGATACTCAATTAGCAGCAATTCAGGCTGATGCAACTTCTATTTCTGCTAAAGTCTGGACTCCATTGATCGTAGTAACTGGTCTTACTATCGTGATGGGTCTGTTTAAACGTATGGCTAACAAGATTTAATTCTTGACCTATGTTTAAATTCTTCGCTCTCCAGCGAGGTGTTACAGGGCCCTTCACGTTGTGTTGTGGCCTTGTATTAACCTTCCTTTCTATTCCTGTCTATGCGGCTGATTTTTCTGTATCGGCTCGACAGGTTAAAACCGCTACATTGAATTCATCAGGTGCAAATGTTGATTATTCATTGCAGGCTAAATTTGCTAACCAGGCACCAAGATATAAATCTGTAAAGGTAAGCCATACTCCAGGTAAAGTTGTATCCCTTGCTTCAGCTCGTAAGGCAGTTAATCCTGCTGCGGCTGCTGTTAATGTTGTTGTTGTTGGTGCTATAGCTGCTGCTGGTTGGGTTATTGATGATCTTACAGGGCAGGTTTCAACTTCAAATGTAAATGGCTTGCCTGTACAAGATGATTCCTATGATCCCGGTTATTTCTATGCGGCAACAAGTCAAGGCGTTGTATATAAAAACATAAGCGCCAATACGGCATGTTCTCAAATGGGAGCTCATTTTGGTCAAAACGTTTGGGGTAATTCAGGCGGCTGCTATAGGGTTAGTAACAATAATAATTACGGCACTATAGGTAAATACTCATGTTCAGAAAGCTGGGCGCCTGCTGGTTGCGCAAATCCTGATTTTTTTGTTCCTGAGTCTATTCCTGATTCTGAATGGTGGCCGGTTGTTAGAGATGCTATAGAAGGCATGTCAGAAGAGGCTCAGCGCGAGTTCTGGAATAACACTGCGGGTATGCCTGAATTAACGCCAGAGCTTCAGGCTGCATTAGATGATTTTCAGCAGGGCTTAGAAACTGAGACAGGCTTAGCTGGCGAGTCATTAGAGGAAACCACTTCTGATGTTGCTCAAGATGTTCAAGATGTTCGAGTAATAGAGCCTGTTCAAGTAGATGCAACTGGTGTGGATGCTCTTGATTCAAGTACTCAAAATTTCAAAGACTATTTTGATTCTTTGATTCCTCAAATTACTGATGAATCCTTGCCTTCATTGCCTGCTTTAGCTCCATTGCCTGATTTGCCACAAGAAACACAATGCCTCGAATTTTCTTATGAAATCCTTGATTATGGTGTATTAGAGATTCCAGGCGAATTAGGTTGTGCCGCATTTGAAACCAGAAAAGATATGTACGGTTGGTACATGACTGTCATCACTTTTTTTATCTGTATTGGCATATTGATAAAGCCGGGATCGCAGGGTGTATAGATGCTTAAGTTAGCCGAATTTTTACAGAAGTTTTTCGGTGAGTTTTTTACTCGTCATTTAGAGTCTTTTGGATCCAAAGCAACTTTTAGAATTGGTCTTATTAGTTTATTGATTTCTGTTGTTGCTGCTACATGGGTAGCTGTTAATGCCATTGTTGCGACTATTTCTATGGCTATGCCTTCTGAGTTGAATGCTGCTGTTAGCTGGGCGATTCCTTCGGTTTGGGATGATTGTGTTGTTGCGATCGTAGATACAATGCTTCTTAAAGCTCTTCTTAACTATAAAGCCAAGATTATTATGATGTGGAATCATACGGTGGATTGAATGATAACTGATGCCAATAATTTTCTTCTCGTTGGAACTCTGGGTTCTGGTAAGTCATTAACTGCTGTCAGAATTGCAGTAGAGCAGTATCTGACACGAGGTCGACCGATTTATACTAATTTGAATTGGTACCCTGAAAACTTCGTTTCAACACAGAATAAAGACATTCGCATTATTCGATTACCTGATTATCCAAAGTCGGAAGATTTGCTTGCTATGCCTGTTGGTAATCCAACTCTTGAACAAGATCCAGATACAGGTGAATGGATAGCAGGTGCTAATTATGATCCTCAACAGCAGTCTTTATTGTTGCTTGATGAGGGATCTCATTTCATGAATACACGAGATTTTAGAGACAAGGATAGGGCGCCTTTAATCGAAGTTGTTACTATGCTTCGTAAAATGGGCTATGACACGTGTTTTCTTGCTCAACATCCAGACATGTTTGATAAACAGATCAGGCAGTCTATAGCTCAACAAGTTGGCTGGTGTCAGCAGGTGGGAAGCATGAAGATTCCTTTGATCGGTGTTTTTGTAAATGCTGTTCGTAAGATGATTCAGATATTCACTGGCAAAAAAGTCAAATTTAATATGGTCACTTTTCGTTATGGCACCACTGAGTCTGGTCTTGTTGCTAGTCGAGATATGTTTATTCCTTCAGGTAAGATTCTTACTTATTACAATACTGCTCAGAAGTTTGATCCTAACTATGACAAAGGTACTTTTTGCTATTTAACGCCTTGGCATCTTAAGGGTAGATATGAAACCAAATCAGGTGGTTTTTTTGTTTCTTTGTTGAAGAACGTAGTTAAAATTCCTTGGATTATTTCTTACTATATTGGTCGTTCAATTCCTTCTTTGAAGCCTTATTTTGGAATGATTTAATGGAGATTGTTTTCTTTTTATATGATCTCTTTTATATCCTTTCTCATTTTTTCGTAATTGATCTTATTCAGTCATTAGTCATATCTTCATTTCTTGTTTTCTTTTTCTTTCCATTCCGAAAAGCAAGCGACTGAGGTAGGCACACGCAGTGTGCCAGCCTCAATAGCTGCGCATTCGTAT
>JBOEGV010000116.1:0-1618 GCA_050633605.1 Neptuniibacter sp.
TCCTTATATGGAATCGGCAGATGTGTTGCTGGTAGACGGCACCATCTGGACCGAAGACGAGCTGATTACCTCCGGTGTCGGCGATAAGTTGGGCGTAGCGATGGGGCATCTGCCGCAGTCAGGCGAGGGTGGCATGATTGAGTATCTGGATACGCTGGAAAAACCGCGTAAGGTACTTATCCATATCAACAACACTAACCCGATTCTTGATGAAGATTCAGCAGAGCGTGCGGAGGTAGAGTCGCACGGAATCGAAGTTTCTTATGACGGCATGTCTATTGAGCTTTAATTCCTCTGGGGTTCGTGGAACAGAATAAAAAAGGCTAAGTGTATTATGAGTAGTCAAGCAAACGAACAGTTGCCAATGAGCCGAGACGAGTTCGAGGCGGCGCTAAGAGCAAAAGGTGATTTTTATCACACTCAACATCCTTACCATATAGCGATGTATGACGGTAAAAGCACGCCTGAACAGATCCGTGGCTGGGTAGCTAATCGTTTTTATTATCAGATCAGCATCCCTGTTAAAGATGCCGCTATTATGGCGAACTGTCCAGACAGAGACGTGCGACGTCACTGGGTTCAGCGTGTCCTGGATCATGATGGATATGAAGGCGCTGAAGGCGGTATTGAAGCCTGGTTACGTCTGGGAGAGGCTGTTGGCCTTACCCGAGAAGAGATTCTTTCAGGCGAGCATGTTTTGCCGGGAGTACGTTTTGCAGTAGATGCTTACATTAATTTTGCTCGTCGTGCGACCTGGCAGGAAGCTGCCAGCTCATCATTGACTGAACTTTTTGCTCCCACTATCCACCAGAACCGTTTGGATACCTGGCCTCAACATTACCCTTGGATCAAAGAGGAAGGTTACCAGTATTTCCGTAACCGCCTGACGGAAGCTCGTCGTGATGTTAAGCACGGTCTGGATATCACTCTGGATTTTTATAAAACTCGCCAACAGCAGGAGCGGATGCTTGAGATCCTGCAGTTTAAACTGGATGTTCTTTGGAGCATGCTGGATGCCATGACTATGGCCTATGAGCTGGATCGTGCACCTTTTCACACAGTGACGAGTGATAAAGTTTATCACCGGGGCCTGTTTAATGACTAAGCAGGAACAAAAGGTCACAACAGTGGTGGAGCCGGAAATGATTCCGGTTCTGAACAAAATGTTCCGGTTCCAGTGGGAAAAAGCTCAGGACTGTTACGTTTTGCTCTATCCTGAAGGTATGATCCAACTGAATGGACCCGCAGGAGAGATACTTGCCCAAGTAGATGGTGAGCGCAGCGTACAGGCGATCATCGACACTCTGCAGGCTCAATTCCCGGATGCTGGTGATATCAGTGCCGATATCCTGGAGTTCCTAGGAGGCGCTTATGAGCAACACTGGATCACCCTGTAACGCTCAACCGCAACTGAACAGCGGAACAGCCACTCAGGGCGATGATAAAAGCCACGGTCAGCCGCTTTGGTTGCTGGCCGAGCTGACTTATAAATGTCCCTTGCAGTGCCCTTACTGCTCAAACCCCCTCGACTTCGCTGATTTTGGTGGTGAGCTGACCACCCAGCAATGGTTGGATGTTTTCCAGCAGGGAAGGGAACTGGGTGCTGTGCAACTGGGTT
>JBOEGV010000117.1:0-1610 GCA_050633605.1 Neptuniibacter sp.
TCCTTATATGGAATCGGCAGATATGTTGCTGGTAGACGGCACCATCTGGACCGAAGACGAGCTGATTACCTCCGGTGTTGGCGATAAGTTGGGCGTAGCGATGGGACATCTGCCGCAGTCAGGCGAGGGTGGCATGATTGAGTATCTGGATACGCTGGAAAAACCGCGCAAGATACTTATCCATATCAACAACACCAACCCGATTCTGGATGAAGACTCAGCAGAGCGTGCGGAAGTCGAATCGCACGGCATCGAAGTATCTTACGACGGTATGTCGATCGAGCTTTAGAAGGATCAGGGCGAAAAGTTAGAGTTAAATAATAACAATGAATAATAAAGCCAATATCCAGCTACGGATGAGCCGTGAAGAATTTGAGCAGGCCCTTAGAGCGAAAGGTGCCTATTACCATACCCAACACCCCTATCATGTTGCTATGTATGAGGGTAAGAGCACGCCGGAGCAGATCCGTGGTTGGGTAGCTAACCGTTTTTACTACCAGATAAAGATACCGGTGAAAGATGCCGCTATTCTGGCCAATTGTCCGGACCGGGAAGTTCGCAGGCATTGGATACAGCGTGTGCTTGACCACGATGGAGCGGACAGTGTCGATGGTGGAATTGAAGCCTGGTTGCAACTGGGTGAAGCGGTAGGTTTGCCTCGGGAAGAAGTGCTGTCCGGTGAGCATGTTTTGCCGGGTGTGCGTTTTGCTGTTGATGCTTATGTCAATTTTGCCCGTCGTGCGACCTGGCAGGAAGCAGCAGGCTCCTCTTTAACAGAATTGTTTGCTCCTACGATCCACCAGAACCGTCTCGATACCTGGCCTCAGCATTATCCGTGGATCAAAGAGGAAGGTTACCAGTATTTCCGTAACCGTCTGACGGAAGCGCGTCGTGACGTAAAGCATGGTTTGAATATTACGCTTGATCATTTTTCAACGCGTGAGCAGCAGGAGCGGATGCTGGAAATCTTGCAGTTTAAACTGGATGTGCTCTGGACCATGCTGGATGCTATGACTATGGCCTATGAGTTAGATCGTGCACCTTTCCATACAGTGACGAGTGATAAAGTCTATCACCGGGGGCTGTTTAATGATTAAGCAGGAACAAAAGGTCACAGCAGTGGTGGAGCCGGATATGATTCCGGCTCTGAACAAAATGTTCCGGTTCCAGTGGGAAAAAGCCCAGAACTGCTACGTTTTGCTCTATCCTGAAGGTATGATTCAACTGAATGAACCTGCGGGTGAAATTTTGGCTCTCGTAGATGGTGAGCGCAGCGTCCAGGCAATCACCGATACCCTTCAGGCCAAATTTCCGGATGCCGGTGATATCAGTGCCGATATCCTGGAGTTCCTAGGAGGCGCTTATGAGCAACACTGGATCACCCTGTAACGCTCAACCGCAACTGAACAGCGGAACAGCCACTCGGGGCGATGATAAAAGCCACGGTCAGCCGCTTTGGTTGCTGGCCGAGCTGACTTACAAATGTCCCTTGCAGTGCCCTTACTGCTCAAACCCCCTCGACTTCGCTGATTTTGGTGGTGAGCTGACCACCCAGCAATGGTTGGATGTTTTCCAGCAAGGCAGGGAGCTGGGTGCTGTGCAACTGGGTT
>JBOEGV010000118.1:0-1904 GCA_050633605.1 Neptuniibacter sp.
CCCTTAAAAATGTATAAACAAAACATGTTTAAAAAGCAAACAATTAAACTGTTTTTTAAACAAAACAGGTGATTTTTATAATTAATGGTACAAAACACGCTATTACCCTTATTTTTCAAATGGGTAAGCAGGATATAGAGGGTAAAAAGAGCTAAAGCTAAGCAAGTGTTATTACTATTTTATAGACACTGTCGGATTTCCAGATTTTAAGTTCCCAGTTAAAGCGCTGGGCTATTTTCTGGATCAGCTTCAACCCTAATCCAAACCCCGTACCATGCAAACCTTTAGAGCTATTTAAGCTATTGGTGACACATAACTCAGAACCTGCTTGAAAGATCTGCACTTCACCTGAGTCCGTATGCTGAAAAGCATTTCTTATAACGTTTGTCACCATTATCAAAAAAGCAGCTTCAGGTAGGGAGCAAACATGCGAGCTTGTATTTACCTTAACCTGAACGTCCTTGTTTTCTAATAAAAACTGCAACTCAGAAACCGCATTATTAATAGTTTCTGCTATATCAACATCCGTGTACGGAAGAGGCTCCTGATCATTACGATTTAGCCATAATAGCGTTTCAGTTATGCCCTTCATTGCCAAGCTTGATCTGAGGATACGGTCCCTTACCGCCCTTTCCCGGGGAGTAGATGCAGGGAAAATTTTATCCAGCAAAGTCACATTGCTTCTAAGTGAAGTCAGGGGTGTTCTGAGTTCGTGGCTGGCGTAACCTAAAAACTCTTTTTCCCGTTCCAGAGCTTTACCTGAGTTTGCCATGCTCGTTCTAATAATCTCTGCTAGGTCATCCAACTCCTGATAATGAAAATCCGGTATTGGTTGTTTAGAGGTCTCAACTTTTAACTCGCTGGCCCACCGGTATAGATCTCGGGCAGGTTTGCTGAGACTTCTGAAGGTCCAGTACAAAGCCGCCAGAAAAACCAGCATAGCTCCAAGCCCCCATAGAGCAATCTTAATCATGGGGTCAATTCTAAATTCTTTTTTTGCCGCGTTTGCTCCTACTTGCAGTTGTTTTCTGAATTCACGAACGTGGGAAATATAGCGTCGTTCACCTTTTTGGTTATAAACCATCATTACAAAATAGCCGGTTTCCGGAGGTGCAAAATACCACCAATTTTCAAAATACTTATGGAGTTTACGGGGTTGTTCCGGCGGTTTGGAAAAAACACGCTTTACCTGTTCAGGCAGGGACTCCCAGTTTGATTCAACATCGTAGCCTAATGCCTGATTAAGCATATGCCCGGTTGTGCTCCCCTGCTCAGCTACCGTTCTCATATGCCAGGCGATCTGTACATCTAATCCATGTAAAAAAGATTGCGTGCCTTGATATGACAGCAGCAACGACATCCCAAATGCCAGGCAGGATATTCTTATAAAAATGTAACGTTTAAGATTCTTTTTGATCGCCATAGTTACAGCTGACTCATGCTCTGGTCGTTATTCTTTAAAACAAAAGCCGTAACCCGGCACAGTTTGTAACATGTGCTCGGCATCGCCTGAACCCAGCAATTTTCGCAAATTATGGATATGCACCCGGAGTTTATTACTGTCTGGCAAATCATCACCCCACACCGCTTTGATCAATGCCTCCTGTGACACGGGGTTTGGGCTGGCTCTCAACAGTACTTCAAGTAATTTGAACAATATGGGGGTCAGCTTTACCGGATGCCCATGAAGGTGACCGCTACGCTGATTGATATTTAAGCTGAATGGCCCGACATTCAAAGTAGAAACCTGACCACTACGGCGTTTTGCTAAAACACCGAGCCTGACAATCAGCTCAGGTACCTCAAAGGGTTTGACCAGATAATCATCGGCGCCCGCAGCGAAGCCTTCAAGCTTGTTTTCCAGTGTATCCCGGGCTGTAATAATCATAACCGGGGTATCATTG
>JBOEGV010000119.1:0-3134 GCA_050633605.1 Neptuniibacter sp.
TGAACCGTAGATGGCTTCAAAGGTTGCAAAGTTCTTAATGTAAGGCAGCTCTTTGTAGCACTCCTTAACCTGCCATTTACCCTCAGCATCCAGTTCACCCAGTGTGTCGGGTAACTCTTCACCATTAACTATGCGGCTTCTTAACTTGCCATCCACACCACTGCGTAGAGCGTTACAGGAAATCTCATCCGCCCCGTAAATCTGGCACAGATCTATATTATGGTTAGAGGTGGTTTTGTTCGGGTCCAGAGAATCAGAGCGGAAGAAGCCATCTGTGAACCACTGAGCAAAAAACATAAAAAATACGCTGGAACGATCCGTCTCCATCTCCCCGTGACGTTGGAACAAATGCGTGACTTCACCAAACGGGTATTGCTCGCTGGCTTCGTTATCCGGCAGGGAATCAATATAACCCTGTGGTGCGGGTTGCAGGTGCAGATCAAAATAACGCTTGTTGGTTACCCCTTCCCAGGTCAGATAATCCGCTGCTGCACGGGCAGGTATAGGTGTCTTGTCTGCTTCAGGCATCGCGAGATGATCTCTCCAGAGGCTATAAGCATTAGGCCGTGGCGTGGTTGTCGAGGCCAGAAAATTGGTCGCAAGGCGGTTTATAAATCGAGCCAGCCAGGGAAAATTCTTTCTGATCCAACGGATTTTTTTCGTATCAAGGTAATCAAGTGCAGCACTGGCGAGGGAAATAAACACATTCCTTATGTTGGTCTTATTTTTAGAAAGAGAACTCAGCTGAAGTAACTCCTTTATACTTTTTTGTAGCTGAGCGCTGGTTATTAAAACACCAGTTTGAATTTGTCACAACCTAGTAAAAGGCAGTGGCGAGTGGCGAGAACGCTGCTTTGCAGCTGCTAGGGGCGAGGAAAAGCATTTAGCTATCAGCCCTTGATGCTTTGATCTTATCCTGATGCTAGACTGACCAAAGAAACAGATGGAGGAATTATGTCCGCTGCATTTGAAAGAGTGATTGATGAGATTGAAGAGCTTTCCCAAGAGGAAAAAGCTCTGGTTGCTCATCGCCTGCTTGAGTCGCTCGATACTAAACAAGAACAAGGCGCAGAACAGGCATGGAAAGACCTGTCAGACCAACGCCTTAAATCAATGAAATCCGGGGAAGTGCAAGGTGTAGCCTGGAAATCGGTTAAAAAACATATAACGTCTGGCTAAGCACAGATAAAGGACTAGGATGTCAGAACTGCTCTTTCACCCGGATGTGAGTGCAGAGATCAAAGCCGCATACCAGTGGTATGAAAACTAATCGAAGGGACTTGGTAAACATCTTCTAACTGAATTTAATCAGCCTCTTAAGCTTATTTCTCTATATCCTTTCGGCATAGATAGGTACTATCTTTGAATAGTTGGGAAGGAATCTAGGTAAGGGGAAGGAAGGAGTAACTGATTGTCTATTCTGGATATTTATTCTATTGACGCGCGATGTGAGTTTGAGAAAGGATTTCTTATGCCTTTCATTTGCAGAGCAAATAGCTGCTTTTATTATGCGAAAGGTTCGAACACTCAGCCGAAGGGACTTATTAATGAGTGGGTTTGCGCATCCTTGGCCAAGAGATTTGGATTGCCCGTTCCTCATTTTTGTTTACTAAGATTAGATTCCTGTCTAAAAGAGCTAGTAAATAGTGAATGGGTTCAAGACTTAGAGTTTGAGTATTTATTTGGATCTAAATCAGTCGCTCCCTGTGAGAAAATCACAGTTTCTGATATTGATAATTATACGCCTGAGTTAAAGAGAGATATTTTAGTCTTTGATGCTTGGATTTTAAATAATGATAGGATGTTGACTGACTCTGGAGGTAATCCTAACTTATTGATTACTTTGCCAAATTTAGATCTCAAAGTGATTGATCATAATTTAGCTTTCGATACAGAGTTTAATCAAAAGGATCTTCGTAATTTACATGTGTTTTCTAAAGTTTTAGAGACGTATCCGATACAATTACCAGAACAAGCTGATTATTGTGAACGGTTTGAGTCAGTAATGGATGGGTTTGATGAGATAATTGATCAGATTCCTAATGAGTGGATAGAATCTCTGTCTTGTTCGGGAGAATATCTGTCAGAAATAAAAAGTATACTGAACAATTATAAAAATGAGAGTTATTGGGGGTGGCTGACATGAAGAAGTTTGCATGCCAGTACAAGGTTATTAGGTTTGCGCCTTTTGCAGAAACGGGAGAGTTTGCCAACATTGGTGTAGCCCTTCTTTGTCCTGCGACTCGTGAATTTATGTATCAGCTTGCTCCTAAGAGATTTGGGCGAATTACAAGTTTTTTCGAAGGGATGGATTCTGCGGTTTATCGTTCTACTATCGAGCATTTAGGTAAGGAGCTTAATCGATTTCAGAGTTTAGTATCTATTGATACACATGAGGGTTTGGTTAAGCAGCTGTTTGAAGATTTGCTTAGGGAAAAAGGTTCAATCCTTCGTTTCTCTGATACAGGAGTACTCCTTACTGAAAATATGGACAAAGCTTTAGACGAACTCTATGGATTTCATGTTGGGCGAAGGTTCATTACCAGAAGTCATCGAGAGCAAGAGATGGTGAAAAGGCTTCGGGCAAGCCTACAACAATTTGATCTTCAGAAAGTGTTCAAAAAACAAAATTTGACTGATGGATTGCATGAGGCCAATTTCCCATTTGTCCGTGGCACAGTTGATAGTCCTTTAGCAGCAATAAAGCCTCTCGCTTTTGACCAAGCGGCCAAAAAAGGCGTAGTAGAGAATGCAGATCAATGGTTTGCTAAATTGAGGAGTTTGGTGGAGGCAAATGTTATTGCACCTGAAAGGGTCTTAATCAGCATGGCTGACCCCGTTTTAAAAGATCCAACTGATAATAACTTAGTGATTCGTTACCTTGGTCAAATACGTAAGGAGCTTTGTCGATTAGGAGTGAATGCGGTCCATGTAGATGATAATTCTGCGGTTGACGGTTTTCTTAGAAGGCAGGCAGAGGGTAAGGTTTAATTATTACTGATTTAATTTGATTCTCACTTGATAAAAAACGAACTGTTACAGTTCGTTTTTTGCTTTTGCTCGCCACTAGCAGCTGCGAAGCAGCGTTCTCGCTACTCGCCGCTGTTATGAACCAGAAGAAGGTTTAACCTTCT
>JBOEGV010000120.1:0-15551 GCA_050633605.1 Neptuniibacter sp.
TATAAATCAGGAAAACAAACTGTGTAGCTCCAAACTCTCCAGCAATGTTGTTAATAGCCTCTTGCGACTGGTCAAGAATATCCAGCGCATCTTCTGAGCTTATGTTGAGGGAAAATAATCCTAGGTCTTCCAATTGAGAAGAAACGTCGAATGTGCCCACTTGCTGAGAGTTATCAGCGTCAGGTCCTGTTTGTAGTCGCAATTCACCATCTTCAGTTAATAATGACTGCCCATTGAAGGTTGCCTGACCAAGGGAGTCCTGAATACCTTCCAGCAGGGCGTCAGCCTGATTTTGGAGTGCGGTTCTGTCCTGATCGTTAAGAATACCATTCTGAGCCTGAACTGATAGTTCACGGATTTGTTGCAGAGAGTCTGTTACCTGATTAACACCGCCTTCAGCAATCTGAATCGCTGAGATACCGTCAAGGCTATTTCGGATTGCAGTATTATTGCCGAGTATCTGGCTCTGAAAATCAATCAAAACCTGAAGGCCTGCCGGGTCGACTGCCGCATCGTTGATGCGTTGCCCAGAAGTTAACTGCTTCTGATTTTCTTCAATCTTATTTTGAACCTGATTGAAAGCTGAAGCATTATTGGAAATTGCAGGATTGAGATTAATGGTCATTTCAGACTCCTTACTTTACTTCGGAAATTATAGTCTGAATATCAAAGGTTAGGTTGTTTTTTGTTCAAGTTGAGAAAAAAAAGGCGCATTAACTGCGCCGCCAAATCTTGCATTGGAATATACGGAAGAGTGCCACCTGACACTCATAGCGGTTAATGGTAAGAAGCGGACCATTAATCAGCCTTTATGATATTACTAATTATTGTAGTGAAATACTCTCACTAAGTTTGATTTATTCTAGTCCAAAGGTAGTTAAATCCAGCCAAGAAGCTGCCACCACAGGTAGTCTAAAGGTAAAAGAACTAAGACAGTAAGGGCTGATAATATTAAACAAATCTTAGCTGCGTGGTGTAAGGAGATTCCCGCCAGTGGCATTGCCATCATCAGAGGGACTGATTGATAGGTGAAAAGAATGGTTGAGAAACCAAACACCTGTGTCATGAGTACTGCTTCCAGACTAAAACCTGTTAGCTGACTCATCTGCTCTGCTAGCGGGGTGAGTGTGGCCGGAACACCTGCAAGTGTTGCGACAACCCCAGTGAACATACCTGTCAGCGAAAGTGCGAAAAAGTTAACGATGTCATTGCCATAACTGAGAGGTAACCAGTCCAGTACTCTTTCCCCAGCGATGATGCTGATCTGACTGTAGTTGATCAGACTGGCAATACTGAGGAGTCCCGCCACTACAAGAATTGAGCTTATATTGATCTTTTCGTTAAAGCTCTTGGAAGAAACCATGCCTACACCGGGTAAAAGCAGAATTGTTGCAGCCGCCAATCCAATCCATGCGGTTGAGATGTGATGAATTGAATCAGTCATCCAGAAAGCCAGAGTGGTCAACATAACCACCAGCAATCGAATCTCTGTCATGCTTAAAAGCGTCTGAGTTCCCAAACTGGCATTATGTTTGGGGGTGTCAGGATAGAGCTTAATAATGATTCCGATAATCAGTAAGGCTTTCAGAAAACCTAAAACAGGGAAGTGGAGTAACAGGTACTCTGCAAACATTGGGGTCCAACCGTGGATTGTTTCAGCAGAACCGATCATGATCATGTTAGGGATATTTGCAGGCAGTATAGCAAAGGTGGGCATATGACAACCAAAAGCGGCTGCCATAAGAACTCCAATCTGCCCATTACTACCTTTATCAAATCCGCAGCTGTGAGCAATAGCCAGAGCAATAGGGATAAACAGAACAACCCTGCCAACAGAAGATGGCATAACGAACCCAAGTACTACGCCCATGAAAACTATACCTGTGATCAGCTTGGTATAGTTGCTGCCGAGATATCGTGTAAACCTGTTGGATATGCGTTGTGCAAGCCCTGTCTCACTAATCGCGATACCTATGACCAGACCCGAAAAGATTAACCAGCAGGCAGTAGAGGTCAGGCCTGAGAAAACCACTTCAGCGGGCGCTATCGCAAGAAGCATCGCGGTAACCATGATCAGCAAGGCACTGACATACTCGGGAAGGGCACCTGTTGCGAACAGGATCATTCCGGTCATGATAAGTAGCGCAGTGTAAATCTGATCCTCATTTAATAATTCAGTGGCTGGGCTAAATAACAATAAAGCCGATACCAATGGGATTAAAATCAGAGCAATGAGTTGGGAGCGGTTAAGCTGGATCTTCATGATGAGCTCCTTAAAAATCGATACTGGCTATTTTCGCAGAGCTGGATTATGTTTAAAGTCGATAAATTGACAATAAATATAGAATTTCAGACATTTTGGCAAATTCCTCGATTTCTCCACGTAAACATCACAGATCGGCTTTAGGGCTGAAGGTTGATCCAGCTTTGCCTATTCTAGGTCTGCATGATTTGATTTTGGCTGACCTTGAATTTGATTTTCATACCCACCCAAGAGGGCAACTTGCATATGCTTCCTCAGGTATTATTAAGGTTTATACCGATGGCGGTTGTTGGGTAGTTCCGCCTTCGCAGGCGGTATGGATACCGGGTGAACTGAATCACTCGATTATCCCTGAAGTAAGGGCTGAAATAAGGCACCTTTTTATTGATCCTTCTTGTTTAGAGCGTTTTCCTAAACAGTGCAGTGTGGTTGAAATGTCTCCCTTGCTAAGGGAATTAATTATGAGGGTCGCTGATTTTGGTGAGTATTACTCACCTGATAGTGTCGCAAGTCGTATAAGTGCTGTGATCCTGGATGAACTACAGGCACTTAAACCATCCTTACTTCACCTGCCTGTTGCGAACGACCGACGGTTGCAACGGGTGATGAGAGAGATGATCAACAAACCCGAATCTGAAACGGGGCTTGCTCATTGGGCTCAACTTGTAGGGGCTAGTGAACGTACATTGAGCCGGCTATTTGTTAAGGAAACAGGTATGACCTTCCAGCAGTGGCGAAAGCAGTTACTGCTTCATGAAGCAGTAGATCGGTTAGGGAGGGGGGAAACAGTCATTAGTGTTGCACTAGAACTGGGTTATAGCAGTCCTAGTGCATTTGTTGCGATGTTTCGAAAAACCCTGGGGAAAACCCCTGGGCAGTATTTTAAGGAGCGGAGCTAACGTCCATTTTGAATATATCTGGGTGCTGCTCCAGCGTATCCACCAGTAACTGCATCTCTTCTTGTGTGCCCACTGTGATGCGTAGGTAATTATCAATGCCTGGTTTGCTGAAGTAACGAACAAGTACTTTCTTAGTGCGCAGGTAGCCCATTAGTTCCGCAGCTTCCAGAAAACGGTGACGACTGAAAAGGAAGTTGGTTTTGGATGGCAGACTGATAAAGCCAAGTTCTGCAAGACGTTTTTCAGTCCACTCCCGGGTATCGATGATTTTCTGTGTGGTTTCATTGAAATAATGTACATCTTTAATTGCTGCCACTGCAGATTCGATGGCCAACATATCCAGTGGGTATGAATTGAAGCTGTTTTTTACCATCTCCAGACCAGTAATCAGGTCCTCGTGTCCAATGGCATAACCAACTCGCATACCCGCAAGGGAGCGCGACTTGGAGAATGTCTGTATGACCAGAAGGTTGTTGTATTTCTTAGTCAACTCTATTGCTGAGTCAGCACCAAAATCTACATAAGCTTCATCTACAACCACAACCGATTCCGTATTACGGTTTAGAAGAGCTTCAATTTCACTCAGCTCAATAGCACGGCTTGTTGGTGCATTGGGATTAGCAAATATGATGCCGCCATTAGGAGCGTTGTAATCATCCAGATTAAGGGCAAACTCTTCGCTAAGAGGAACCTGTCTGGATTCGATTGCAAATAGGTCACAATAAACCGGGTAAAAGCTATAGGTGAATTCCGGCATCATTAAAGGTAATTCTTGGCGAAAGAATGCAGCAAAGGTGTGAGCAAGCACTTCATCAGAACCGTTACCCACAAACACGTTTTCATAGCCGACCGAGAAATGTTCTGCCAGAGCCGTTTTCAGCTGTGTGCAGTCAGGATCTGAATACAAGCGCAAGCGGTTGGTATCAAAATTACTGATTACTGCCGCTGCCTTAGGTGAGGGCGGATACGGGTTTTCATTTGTATTAAGTTTGGTGATGCCTTGCTCTTTGGGTTGTTCACCCGGTACATAAGGCGTCAGACGCTGGATCGCGTCACTCCAGAATTTGCTCATTTTGTTACCCAGTACAGTCACAGAAAACGGTATAAAACCGGCCGGAAATCATAGCAGATATCACAATGTTCAGTAAGCAATTGGGCTGGGGGAAGCGGAAAAACAGGTGTAGATGATTGCGAAATAAGGGTTTTAGTGAGTTTTTAAGTTTATATCCTGAAAACGTTTAACAAACGTGGCAGTTACAGAATCCATTGTGTTTACATGATTATAAAACCAACTGACCAGAGTGTTTGAAAGATAGTTATAGAGGTGAGTGCTATCACCCGATTCTTTCCAGTTTTCCAGTTCAGATTGCATCTCAGCCATAACTCTTTCATGTTCACCTTTATGGCAATCATAGGGAGGAAATCCATAACGTACCATTTCCTCTTCCTCGTGGGCAAAATGCTCTGCATGATGAAGAATAAGAGCATTAAAAGAATGCTCTATCTTTCCTGAATCTTCGGCTATGGCAAGTTGAATAAGTTTGTTAATCAAAGCCACAGCTGTCTGATGATCCTCATTCATAAAATCAAGATCCACTCTGGGAATAGTATCAGGATTTAATTGAGACATAGTTTTTCTCCAACCATAAGTCTGCCTACTCTAACAAAATATAGTGAAATGCAAGCTGATGCTGATCAATGAATAGGTATTCTGAATGCATGATTTCAGGCCGGGCGGCAATAAAAAAGGAGGCGTTAGCCTCCTTAGCGATTCATATTGGAAAGATGATCAGCCCTGAATTTCTATTTGACGAGGTTTCCTAGCTTCAGGTATTTCATGAATCAGGTCTATATGTAACAGACCATTTTCCATTGAGGCAGTAACAACCTTTACGTGGTCAGCCAACTGAAAACGGCGTTCAAAGTTACGAGCGGCAATACCTTGATATAGATACTGTCTATCTTGTGAAACTTCTTTTTTCTGACCTGTCACAGTCAGAGAACCACTTTCGCTTTCAATGCTTAATTCATCGTTCTCAAAGCCAGCGACAGCCATAGTTATCCGGTACTCGTTTTCACCCAGTAATTCGATGTTGTATGGGGGAAAAGAGGGTTGGTTATCGTTTCGGCTAGCGTTATCCAGCATGTTGGCCAGACGGTCAAAGCCAATAGCAGAACGGTACAGTGGGGAAAGGTCAAATTCACGCATGGTGTATATCCTCATCAAGCAATATATCTAAATTAATAATCAGTTGCCCCTCTCTTGAGCGGGCAGGTAACCAGCCTCTTTTGAGCACTGGTTAACTATTTAGATAGTGGCGTTTAATGAGTTTTCAACACCTGAAATAAAAAAATTAATTTTCAGGTTCTACCTTAAACCGGTCAACATCGTTAGTAATATCAACATCAACGCTTTTAGTAGGAATACGGTAATCGTTAACACGTTCCCAACCAGAACTCTCTGGAGACCGTTCCCATACTGTTCCTGCATTGTAGGTCACCAGTTCTGTCATGGATGGGTCCAGGCGACACATCTTTTCAACTGGTACCGGGACCAAGTTGGACAATTCGTCCTCTAGAAATTCCTCGGTTTCGTAACCGGTAAACATACGCCACCCGGTGTCATTAAGATGTTCAGGCACGGTTTTATACATAAAACGGATTGGTAGTTTGTCGTCAAAACACAGTTTAGAAACCAGTGCCAAAAAGCCATTTTTGGTTTGGTTTGTTTCCGATTCTGTAGTGATTTTTGTATCAATATCTAGAGATTTCATAATGGAATAGGCTACTCATTGATGTGCAGTGAGCATTCTAAAATTATCCCCCGCTGGAAGCCAGTATGGATTTCCCAATGATCGTAATCCTTTGGGCTTGTCTTGATATGCAGCAGGAGAGCAAAAGACGTTTGGCCTCAAGGCTCTTTATTCAGTGACGTTGAGATTAAGTGGCGCTGAGACTTGAGTTCTAAAGTAGTGCTTATTACTACTTCAGTTCTAGGTATGGCAAATCAATTTTAAAAAAACAGAGCTTTTGTTGATCTAGGCCAATTAGTTTTCCTTAGTGTGTAAGAATGTACAGATATACTTCAATACTAATAAAAATTATAGAAAAACTATCTGGAGCTCCAAGTGCATAACCAAGGTATCACTAACTTGAGAAAGTTTGTTTCTCCAGAAATAATTTTTGGATATGGTGCCCGTAGGTCTGTTGCTAATTACGCCCGTACTTTTGGTGCCTTGAAAGTGTTGGTTGTTTCGGATCCTGGCGTTAAAGAGGCTGGGTGGGTAACAGAGATCGGGGACCTTCTCAGTGAAGAAGGCATTGAGCATGTTTTTTTTACTGAGGTATCTCCTAACCCTCGTTGTTCCGAAGTGATGAAGGGAGCCCAGTTTTATCAGGAACAGAGCTGTAATCTCATCGTTGCTATTGGTGGTGGTAGTCCGATGGATTGTGCCAAGGGCATTGGCATTGTTGCCACTAATGGTAAGCATGTCTTGGATTACAAGGGAATAGATACCATTCATGCCCCGATTCCACCTCTGATCTTTATTCCAACAACCGCTGGAACTTCGGCAGATGTATCTCAGTTTGCAATTATCTCGGATCGTGACGAACGGGTTAAATTTTCGATTATCAGCAAAGCAGTAGTGCCTGATGTCGCTTTAATTGATCCTGAAACCACCACAACCATGGATCCGTTTCTGACCGCTTGTACCGGTATTGATGCTTTAGTGCATGCCATTGAAGCTTTTGTTTCCTCGGGTGCAGGGCCGCTGACAGATATGCATGCTCTGGACGGCATCCGGTTGATAAACCGTAACCTGGTTGCTTTGGTTGAGAAGCCTGAAGATCCATTTCTCAGAGAGCAGATTATGCTTGGTTCCATGAAAGCAGGTTTGGCTTTTTCCAATGCTATTTTAGGTGCCGTTCATGCCATGTCCCACAGTTTAGGTGGTTATCTGGATCTAGCTCACGGATTATGTAATGCCATGTTGTTGGAACATGTCATTGCCTTCAACTACTCGGATGCTCAAGAGCGTTTTAAAGTGGTGGCTGAGCATATGGATATAGATACCCGGGGATTAAATGCCAACCAGATCAAACAGCGTTTAATGCACCGGGTGATTGATTTAAAACGGCAGGTAGGCTTGAGCCAAAAACTGGCTCAGCATGGGGTGAATATCACCGATATCCCTATGTTATCCGAGCACGCAATACTTGATCCCTGTATTTTAACTAACCCGCGTAAGTCGAATAAGCGGGATGTCGAAGTAGTGTATGAAGAAGCCCTCTAACCGAAGCCAGGATTCATTTGAAAGCTTAATTGGACTAGGTAATCACTCCGTAAGGAAAAGTTATTACCGTGAGCTGGTGGGCAAACTTGCCGAGTTGGAGAAAGAAAGAAACGGTTATAAGTGGCTATTTGAACATGCTCTGCATGGCATCTTTCAAGCCAAATTAGATGGCGCTGTTCTGACAGCTAATCCCGCCATTACGAAAATCTGTGATTGCTCTTCACCCGAACACTTTTGTAACAATATACAAGATATTTCCTACCAGCTTTTTGCTGATTCTGATGAATATCAACGTTTTCGCTCCCAGTTGGTTAAAAAGGGTAAAGTTGAGGGATTTGAAACCCGGTTTTTACAACCGAACGGGCAAACAGTGTTTGTTGTGGTTAATGCTCTATTTAAAAAAAACGATCAGAATGAACCCACCATAGAAGCCTTTGTGCAGGATATATCGGAGCGCAAACGAGCAGAGCATGAGTTACAGATTGCGGCAACTGCCTTTAACTCTCAAGAAGGCATGATGATCACAGATGCCGAACACAACATATTGCGGGTCAATAAGGCCTTTACCCGGGTTACTGGGTACCGGCCTGAAGATGTTATTGGTAAAAAACCATCCATACTCCGTTCCGGTCGCCATGATGAAACTTTCTACCAGAATATAAAAGCGCATTTGGAACTCGAAAAATACTGGCAGGGAGAGATTTGGAACAAACGTAAATCCGGTGAGGTTTTTCCAGAATCTCTAATCATTACCGCTGTAGAATCTGAAACGGGTGAAGTGACCAATTATGTTGCCGCATTTACCGATATCACTAAGTTAAAGCAGCATGAAGAAAGCATTCATCAATTGGCTTTTTTTGATGTTTTAACCGGATTACCTAACCGCCGTGCTATACAGGACAAGCTGCAACAGAGTATTACTAATGCTTATAAAACAGGGTTACTGGGTGCGGTTGTCATTATCGATTTGGATAATTTTAAAAACCTCAATGACACTCAGGGGCATTCAGTGGGTGACCAGTTACTGATTGAGGTCTCCAGTCGTTTGAAGCGGTGTATGGAGGATACTGATTATGTTGCGCGGCTTGGAGGGGATGAGTTTTTTGTTTTGATTCAACCCTGTAACAATGAGGAAAAAGAGCTATATCAGAAAACAAAAACCATTGTGGAGAGAATCAGAACTGGGCTGAAAGAGGTGTTCTTATTAGAGGGTTGTGAATACCACACCACCAGTAGCTTAGGGATTACCCTGTTTGCCGATGGTGATCAGGTCAGTGAAGTGATGAAACGCGCTGATATGGCCATGTACCAGGCCAAATGGGGGGGTAAAAACACCTATAGGTTCTTCGACCCAGACGAACAAGCTTTACTGTATGTACAAGCTGAACTGGATTTGGAACTGCGTAAGGCATTAAGGCTACAGCAACTTAGTCTTTTCTTTCAGGCTCAATGTGAGGGTGAACGGTTGGTTGGCGCTGAAGTCTTGTTGCGTTGGCATCATCCTGAAAAAGGAGTGATATCGCCAGCTCAGTTTATTCCACTGGCTGAAGAGACTGGCTTGATTGTGCCGATTGGTACCTGGGTACTGGAACAAGCCTGCGCGCAACTTCGTATTTGGCAGCAAGACCCACAAACTGAAGCTTTACAGTTAGCTGTAAACGTCAGCGCCCGTCAGTTTAGCCAGCTTGATTTTGTTGATATAGTATTAAAAGTTGTTGAACAGAATCAGATAAACCCAAAACGATTAAAGTTGGAGCTTACCGAGAGTCTGGTGTTGTTTGATATTGAAGAAACAGTAGAAAAAATGCGTCGGCTCAAGGCGGGTGGAATCTGTTTCTCTCTTGATGATTTTGGAACCGGTTATTCTTCCCTCCTACATTTAAAGCGGTTGCCGTTAGACCAGTTGAAAATAGACAGGTCGTTTGTACGTGATGTGATTGATGACTCTGATGATGCTGAGATTGTACAAACTATCATCGCTATGGCGAAAAATTTAGGTTTGGATGTGATTGCCGAAGGGGTGGAAACTGAAGCACAAAAAGAGTTCCTGCAGGCTTGTAACTGCTATGCAATACAGGGATATTTGTTAGGTCGGCCTCTGCCTATCGAGGATTTTAAGCAAAATCATTTAAGCAACCTCTGATTAATCTTGGTTCTTCTCAAATAGGTTCAGTACCTCAGTTTTTAAAACAAGCTTTATTTCTGGTGGTAAGCCGGTAGAATGCCGCGCTCTACTTTATGGGGAAACTCCTCTTTACACTGTGCAGGAACATCTATGTCTCAAGGTAAAAAATATAGTTATCATCTTATTCAAAAGGGTGATAGCTGGTCAGCAGAGATTCTGCGACAGGCAAGCCACAAAAAAACGGTAGTTTCTAAACGTCAGGGTGATTTTAAAACGGAAGCAGAAGCCGAAGCTTGGGCAGAACAAACACTCAAAGGATTTTTGGAACAACAAGTGGAACGTAATAAGCGTAAGTCTGAAAAGCGTACGTTACGTGAAGAAAATGAAGCAGGTGAATAGCTGCTTCATAGCCCCACCAGCCTTGAACGGCTGTGGGGCATAATAGCTAGGTTCTTAGCCTGGAGACTTCTTGCTATTGAAAGACCTGTTTTAGCAAGTCAGTTGTTCGGGCTGCTGGGTTTTCACGGATTTTTTTCTCTTCAACTGCCAGCATAGTAAATAAACCGTTCAGGGCTTCTTCGGTAACATAGCTATCCAAGTCTACGTTGATTTTGTCACCAACAAATGGAATATCCTTAGCTTCACCGGCTAGCTCACTATAATATCTGGTGGCACCGACCTGATTAAGTGACTCTTTCACAGTCGGTTGGAACAATGAGCGAAGCTTGTCACTGGTTTTCTCTTTGAAGTATTGTGTTGCAGCATCATCAGAGCCTTGATAGATTTTTTTTGCATCTTCAAAGCTCATCTCTTTAACCGCAGTCACAATCAAATCTGTTGCTTGAGGTGCGGCATTTTCTGCGGCCCGGTTCATACTCTCTTCAAACTGATCGACCTGACTTTCGAGACCGTACTTTCTTAACAAGGAAGCCACATTATCGATTGTACCGGGCAGAGGAATACGAATGTTCTGGTTATCAAGATAGCCGCCTGGCTGGCTGATTTCCTCGATAGCACGCTTACTGCCCACGGCTAATGCTTCTTTAAGGCCGCTGATAAGAGTCTCAGTATCTAAGCCGGTTGCTGTCGAGTCCGAAGAAGTAACAGCATCCATGACCTGTGATTGTACTTCTTCGTCTTTTACTGCTTCTTTCAGTAGGTCAGCCCACCCAGCATAGGCAGTTGCTGAAGCGATTGAGGCAGCAAGTAATGAGGTTATAAGGTATCTGGTTTTCATTGTTTAGTTCCATATTCCACAATTAATTAAAGCTTAACAGAGATATCCGAATGCAACCTTAATGATTTGTAGATTCTCTATAAGGGATTAATGGTTACGGAAAAGTGTCGGATCATCACCTGTTTCCCACTGCGGATACTTCTTCATGATTCCGATAAAAAGAGGTGAGTTTAGCAGTTGGTCAAGCCAGCTTTGCAGGGCAGGGTAAGGACTACTGTAAAACCAATTTCGATCTACATGTGCAAACTGGCGGATAAAGGGGAAAATTGCTATATCTGCGAGGCAGATTTGTTTACCCAACAGGAAATTGTACTGCTGTAAACGTTGTTCGAGTTTGATCAATATAGCTTCACATTGTTCTCGATAATATCCTTGCGGATGTTCAGGGTGACGGTCGAAGTATTTATATCGATCTAGGTGTGTTTTGAAAACAAAATCATTTTCCTGAATCAGGTTTTCAATTGTTTTTTTATATAGCGGGTTATTGCCTAACAGCCAGTTGTTGGGATCATTTTGTTGCAATGCCCATAACATTATATCTAGGCTCTCATCGATAACCTTGCCTTGTGGTAGCACCAATACTGGCACAGTGCCTTTAGGTGAGGCAGACAGCATTTCGACAGGTTTATTTTTCAGAATGACTTCGCGTAACTCTACCTCAATTTTACTATTAAATATGGCAAGACGAGCCCGCATTGCATAAGGACAACGTCGGAATGAATAAAGAATATTGTGAGGAGTTTTCATAAAGGAAGCAGATTTCAAAAGTTCAAAGTATAGCTCTTAATTCTATCCCGTTTTTTATCAACATCCTCAGATAACGGGTTGTTGTGAAAGACTTAACAGGTTTCAAAAATGGTTTAAGCAAAAACATAACCGCCGCCTGCCTTTTTCGCTTGGTACATCGCTATATCCGCTTTACTCAGTAAGACATGTGCTTCGACATCAGTGCATAATTCAAGGCGACTAATACCTATACTGACGCCCAAGGTGAGGGGAACTTTTTTATATAGAATCGGTTCAATAATTTGTGCTTGTAACTTATCAATAAAATGCCTTAAGTCTTCAAGGTGGCTGTATTCTTCGATAAGAAAAATGAATTCATCCCCTCCCATACGGAACGAGCTATCGTCACCTCGAAAGGAAGTTCGTAATCTATAACCAATCGTTTCTAACGCTAAATCTCCAGCCTCATGTCCAAATTGGTCATTTATTTTTTTAAACCCATCAAGGTCAATCATAAGAACAGCAAAATTATGTTTATGGCGTTTGGCATGCAGGAATCGTTGCTGAAAGGTTTCAATAAACTGTAAACGATTACCTAAACCCGTCAGGGTGTCGGTTTTTGCGATTGCATCCAGGCGTATGTTGGCTTCCGTTAATTCGCGGGTGCGTTGTTCTACACGCATTTCTAGGCTGTGAGTCAGTGCCTGTAATTCTGAATTGGCTCGCAGTAATGAGCCCTGGCTGAGTGCTAATTTACTGATCAAACCATTAAATGCTTTGGCGACAAGGCCTATTTCATCCTTTCTGTCGCTCAGGGGGTCCCGGACGTTTTGAATATGGATAACATCAGTGTTCTTAATATGTTCGACCAAGCGGCTGATAGGATAAACCAGATTGTTCTGCAGGAAATAGATCACTACGATCAGTCCGAAAATAGTAATTATAAAACCATAGGCAGATATGGAGGTGACGAGCCCGATTACCTCTTCCAGTTCATAATGATGATCAATGGCTATAACAATCGCCGTATCTATACCTGAAGGGTGAACAAGATCTTGTTTAATCAGGTGATGTTCATCGGTATAGGAAACCGATCTGATTATCTCCTCTGAGATATCATGGGGAAGTTGTCCTGCTTGAAAAAGAATCTTTTTCTGTTTACTTACTAAAGCTACATACGTAAAACCAGGATGGCTATCCAGTGTTTCCTGACAGAGCTTTTCATAGCCAATCAATTCATCCGGGTACAACCCAAGCTGAAACAACTTTTCGGTTTTGAGCCCAAGCTGTGCTGCAGCATTTAGGCCCTGTTGCTGATAGAGATCGTTATAACGTTTGTATACTTCGAACGAGAGGAACAACAATAACAACATTAAGATGAGAGAAAGCCCACCAATAAAAAGCAGGAAAATTCTGGCGCGTAGAGAACTAAGCATCAGTTATCCCATGCGTAGCCTTGTTTAACAGTGCTGTTGAGCAGCAGGTTCACATCCACCTGGATACCTAACGCCTTAGCTCGGGTTATGTTCAACATGGGCTGCCCCTTGGTGCTTTGGCTGATACTTAGGGAGCCGGGTGATACTTTATCTTTAAGAATTTTTCTTGCCATCTGTCCGGCAATTAAACCCTGCTCATAACCAGAAACAGCAACTACGCATAGAGTGCCGCGGTCCACACGGGATTCCCAAAATGAGAAGTCGGGGAGGTTGCTGTTCTCTGCAGTCCATTGCAGCAACTCTTCATAGTTCACATCGTTACCGGCTGAGTCTTTTATATTGAATACCCCAAGTAGCGCTATTGCATCTACTTTGTCCTGTAGCTCCTTGATTGAGGATTTATAGTCATCAAGCGTTCTCACCAGAAGCCAATCCGTTACCTCAACACCGTCTGTATGTTTGAGGTTTGCTCTCATGCGGGACATCACGCCTTTCCAAGTTGGGTCAGAATCGACGATCACAGCCAGTTTTTGTATATCGGGAGTGATTTTTCGTAGATAGTTCAAGGTTGGTAGGAAGTGTTCGTATTCCATTACACCAGTAACATTTTTAGCCCCTATAAACCCATACTCTGATGGATCTCGGTTTACGCCACTGAAGACAATTGGCAAGCTACTGTTTACGTAAGGTTCAGCTACATATTTTTGTGCATTATCATCGTTGGTATAGAGCAGATTCGGCTGCCACTCCTTGATAATATTTTCTGCGTCGTTGACCTTTTGGGCAATCTCCTCAGGGTCGCTCTGACGTTTTGTATCCAGTTCTATGATTTTGTACTCGACATTAAGGTCGCCGACACCATCTTTAAAGCCCTTCAGTTGTTCCGAGTTCCATTTCCAGGATTGGTGATAGCTCATTACGTGAAGGATTCTGTAGGAAGGCTCTTCTGCAATCGTTGCTAAAGGGAAAGCCGTACAGACTATCAGCACAAGGCTGATACGGATTACTTTAGTTAACATAACTATGCTCTATTGAAGTCTAAAGACCCATTAAATATAGCACAGGGTTGTGAGAGTCGATTGGTACTTTAGAACGCTTATATTGATCTGGACTACGACTTGAGTTTACTGAGAAGGGTGGTGCTTAAGTATCTCAATTCAGTACTGTTTTTTCTTATTTAAAAGCCAGAGCATGATTGCAGCACCCACTCCAGAAGTTCCGAGTACCATGGTCATTATCATGATTTGATAACGCACAGCGACCAGAGGTGAAACACCGGAAAGAATTTGGCCTGTCATCATTCCCGGAAGGGCTACAAGACCAACAGCGAGTAAACTATTCACTTGAGGAATCATGGCAGCATGAAACGCAGTAAGGCGAGCCTGCTCCGAAGATTGACCGTTTTTAAGTTCAGAATGGTAACGCTCTGCAGCGAGACTGATAGCGTTCATGGTATTGGCAAAGTACATACCGGCAAGTGGAATCAGCAGTTGAGGATGGAACCAGCTTTCGGCATTCAATACGAACACAATAGAGATAAACAGATGTAAAAAAACCGAGCTTCCAAGGGCTATGATAGCAGGGAGCAAAATACCAGAGTGCTCTTTTACAGGTCGGATAGATATCCATGCCGCGATAACCATCATCATGGAGACAATAATCAAACTGATCCCGGGGGATGGGTTTTCAAAAATACTGACCAGTACATAACCCACGGCAATTAACTGAACTGCCATTCTGGCAGCTGCGTACAGTATTTCGCTGGGTTTACCCTGCCAGGAGACATAGATAATGCATACCAGAATGACGGGTATCAGGCACCAAAGAAGATCGATCCAACTGATGATGGTCACATCAAATCCTTACTTAATGAATGTATGGGATGAGGTTAACAACAACGATTATTTTTAACAAAACGTTATACACCTCTCCGTTTCTCAGCAAGTAGGCATGTTTCTTCAATTGATGGAAAGATGATATCTGAAATTGAAGAATAAAATTTTAGAGACTTGCAGAAGTATTACCAGCCCCATAAGCGTATTGAAGGGGGTAACGAGAATCAGACTGGTAATACTGGAACTGCAACTGTTAATGGCACATGGTCATGTATAGAAAAGGTCATTTATAGTGAGCGTTTTGTATTAACTCTAAGGCCGTTTTTCGGTTCTCTCCGGCTTGGGCAACAGGGTGGGTATCTTCCTCAAAACGTCCCCACTTTGCTACTTCTCGTGCGGGGTACACCTTCGGATTAACGGGGTATTCCATACTCAGGTTTGCATAGCTTACTTGCGGTTGTTTAGTTGTGAGCCATTCCAGAAAATCGATCGCCTGGAGTTTATTGGATGAATTGGCTGTAACAGCTGCGGCAGTAACATTCATATGTACACCAGAACCATTTTGATCGGCCCAGAATAGCTTAAGATTTGTTTCCGGTTGTTCCCGTTTTAAACGCGCGTAGTAATAAGAGTTGATGATGCCTACATCACACCCGCCCTTGGTAATAGCTTCGAAGATCTGCATATCATCCTGCATAGGAGGTACAGCCAGGTTGTTAACCCAGCCCTCTACAA
>JBOEGV010000121.1:0-13002 GCA_050633605.1 Neptuniibacter sp.
TACTTACGGCTTCTTTAAAGCCTTTATCACCCGCGATGCCCCAACCTGCACCCACTGGCCCGGGAAACCAAGCAACATTAACTGGCTTAGTTGCTTCTTTATGATGACTGACAACATAAGCACCGGCCTGATACCCCATCTCTTTAAAAGAGACTAGAGATCGGGCATGAACATGCTCGGATGAAATGCCGTTCACCAGATCGATAACTGGTATTTTCTGATTAACCATCTCGTCAACCAGGTCGTTTAAGCCCTCATAAGAGATAGCGCCAATAATCACACCATCACTGCCATTCTCAATACATTGTTTAAGCTGCTGGCGCTGTTTAGCAAGATCGTCATAACCACCGGCTTTATGTAATTGCATTTGAACACCCAGGCGGCGCACCTCTTCAGCTATACCAAAATTTACCGCCAACCAATAAGAATCTTTCATGTGAGGAAAAGAGACGCACAAATTCCAATCCCTGGACGCCTTATTCATCGGCGTGTAATTTTGAATATTTCCAGAGCCTGCAGAGCTGTGTATTTCTACCGGAAACGGGAACCACTCCTGAGCAGAAAAAGCAGGAATTGTGAAAAAGAGTGTAATGAGAGTTAAAAAACTTTTGAATGTTCTAAAGGTAAAACTACATAACCTTTTACTTCTCGTTCGTTTATACATTCCGTTATAAGCCATATCCAGAACCACATTTTATCTGGTACTCAGCCAATCTGAACTCGCCATTGCTAAAAACAATCATACATATTTCCAAAATGTAGAGAATCGTTTTTTCTAATCATGACAAACAGTTAAAGAGACCATAAATGAGCATAGTCTACTTATTAATACATTGTAAATTCACTTATATTGACGTTAATCAGTCTCGATCACTATAAGTCAGCTAAACTCCCCTTAGGAATAGACTTCAAAACCCGGACACTGTTGTAAAGGCATAGATTCTTTTACATGGAATATTTTTGGTTTTTTATCATTGTTGCAACCCTTATGGTGGTGCTCTTTGACTTCACCAATGGCTTTCATGATGCATCCAATATGGTCGCCTCAGTGATTGCTTCTCGGGCGATGACTCCTGCCCAATCCGTATTAATAGTGGGTTTATTCACTTTCCTGGGGCCGTTATTGGGTGGTACTGCTGTTGCGAATACCATTGGCAAATTTGTGGAATTGGGTGATCTACCTAGTGAACTTTCACTGACGGTCGTTATTTGTGGGCTTTTTGCAGCAACCTTCTGGAATTTACTTACCTGGTGGCGAGGACTGCCGTCATCATCATCCCATGCTCTGGTTGGTGGTTTGGTCGGTGCAGTTGTCATATCGGTAGGGCCAGAACATGTCCTGTGGGGATTCAGCCAGATCCGTCATGGCCACCTGACAGGCGTTACAAAAGTTCTGTTAGCATTATTTTTATCTCCGCTAGCGGGGTTCTGGGTTGGTTTTATATTGCAGAGGCTGCTGCTGTTTTTGTTCCGAGCCGCGAGCCCGCTGATTAATCGCGAGTTTCGTGGGGCGCAATGGATTTCAACAGCAGGATTAGCGTTCGCTCACGGCGCGAATGATGCTCAGAAAAGCATGGGCATTCTGACCTTGTGTCTTGTGTTAAGCGGTGAAATTAGTGAATTTGTCGTTCCATTCTGGGTAGTTCTTTTATGTGCCAGCGCCATTACTCTTGGCACTATTCTGGGCGGCTGGAGAATAGTAAGAACTCTCGCCTTTGCTATTTATAAGATTCGACCCTTACATGCTCTGAATTCACAGATAAGCTCAGGTGCAGTTGTATTTATGGCATCCTTAATTGGTGCCCCTGTCTCCACAACTCATGTTGTATCTTCATCTATTATGGGTATTGGAGCTTCAGAAAGGCCCAGAGCAGTTCGTTGGAAAAAAGCTAAAGATATCGCCGTTACCTGGCTATTAACTATACCTGGCGCTGCTTTTGTGGCTGCAGTCAGTATCTTATTTATTAAGCTTCTGGGAGTAGTATGAGGTTTAACTATGAAGAACAATAACCCGAACATATTCCAAAGTTTGTTAGACCGTTTAATCCCGACTCCTCCAGACTTTTTTGGCCTTTTGGCTGAACAGAGTGAAATGGTGACAGTGACCATTCGTAACCTTCATCAGTATATGATCGACGGAGATAAAACCCTGGCAGATGAACTTGCGGTTGATGAGCACAAAGCTGATACCTTAAAAATCAGAAATCTTCACCAACTCAACCGTGCGTTCTCAACGCCTATTGACCGCGAAGATATATATAGAGCAATTGCTTCACTTGACTGGATCATCACTCACTGTAAAGGCACCATCAACGAGATGCTGGATTTACAGGTCGAGCCTGATGATCACATGCGCAGAATTCTGGATGAACTACTCGCAGGTTCAGAAGCTCTAGAACGGGGATTTAATGCCCTTTCAACCTACCCTGCTGATTGCGAGCAGGAGGCTCAGGCTGCGAGACATGCTCACAGAAGAATTGAACGTTTCTATCGCCATAGCCTGATTGATCTTTTTCAGGGGGAGGTAACTACTGAAATGTTGAAAAAACGTGAGATTTATCATCATCTGATGGATGGCTCCCGATACCTGCACCAGGCAGCCAATGTACTCCACGATATTATGGTGAAACTTGTTTGATCAGATTAGCATGGCTGGCAACTCAAACTTAAGTCTGATATTTAAGGTACAAATTAACCATACAAACTACCAGCATATAAACTATAAACTTATTCTAAACTGTACTTAGAAAGTTCATGCTGAATTTATAATACTTACTCATACATTATAAAAATAAAAAATAAGGTCGAAGTATGAAAAAGTTCTTTGCCTCGCTGCTTGTTTATCTTGCTTCATCAACCAATGCTGAACCGATACCTATCCCGGAAGGACAAGTCATTCTAACTTTGAGTGGTAACATCAAGAACACTCAGGATGGTCATTCTGTCCGATTTAACCTTGAACAGTTAAAAAAGTTACCCAGCCAAACCTTCAAACTTCAGACCCGATGGGATGATGAGGTTCATGAATATCATGGCCCTCTTCTATCATCGATTCTTGAACATGTTGGAGCAAAAGGCTCCCTAAAACTCATTGCATTGAACGACTATTCTATTGAGATCGATAGGCCTTATATCGATAAATACCAACCAATTTTAGCCTGGAAAAGTGATGGTAAAAAAATGTCGGTCCGGAATAAGGGGCCGCTTTGGTTATTATTGCCCCACGATAAATATCCCGAACTTAACGATGAGTTTCATACCGGAAGAATGATCTGGCAGCTTTCTCATATTGAGATTAAATGATGCGACAGGACACATTTCCCAAAAATGTGAGTAGCTGGAAAACCTTCTGGCTGATACCCATCGTCTTAATTTTCTTTATCAGTGCTTTGGTCAGCCTGATACAGCTCAAACAATCGATATCTATTCTGGATGCCCGACATGGAACCAGTGTCTGGACGTTGTTTCAGTTAAGAAGTGAAATGCGTCGATTTATCGATACTCTGACAATCTATGAAAAGGATCCCTCAACACTCGAAAATGTGCACCACCGTTACGATATACTCTGGAGCCGCTTCCCAGTAGCGCTTAAAGGTGTTGATAGCCAGCAGCTCAGTAAAATTGACGGAGCTTTAGATCAAATTAAAACTGCTTTCTCTGAAGTTAAGTCATTGGAAAGTCTAGTGTTTGAAGGATTACCAACCAATCAAAAGTTAGCGCTGGATATTAAAGCGAAAATCTATCCTCATCTTGAAACGATTGAGAAGCTATCTCATGATAACTTCCACTCCAATAATGCTTTTTATAACCGTAGTGACCGAGAAGTAGCTGAGATGCAAGAGCAACTCATCTGGCTTATGTTTGGACTAATTTCTACGGGCAGTCTGCTTTTATTAATGGTGTTACGCGAAAACAAAGTAAATCTACATCAGGCAGAACATGACAGCCTCACAAATATGCCTAACCGGGCATTTCTTAGAAAAGTTCTCTCGGATAGATGCGCTTCCGGCCTACCCTTTGCCTTACACCTCATAGACCTGAATGGATTTAAACATATCAATGACAGCTTTGGTCATCATGCAGGTGATCAGATCTTACAAGCCGTTTCTTCCAGGCTGAGGGATCACATTGACCGACATTATAAATGCATCACTTGCCGTCTGGGCGGTGATGAATTCGCAATTGTGCAAACTAATGTTGATAACGAGCATCAAATCAAACAATTAGCCTGCGCCATTATCGACGTTCTAGGAAAAGATTTAGATGTTGGTAATCATCTATGTCAGATTGGCGCAAGCATTGGCAGCACAATGTATCCCCACCATGGGCGTGATGGTAGCACTCTTCTTTCTCATGCAGACATTGCTATGTATCAAGCTAAAGACAATGCTCCTGAATCGAGCCAGAAACTGTTTTCTTTCAAAATGCTGGAAAAGATAAACCGTCGTAGTCAACTGCAAAGAGAGTTAAGAGGAGCTATTGAAAAAGGTGAGCTGCACCTTGAATACCAACCTATTATTTCATTCAAAGACGGTAGAGTCGCCTCACTTGAGGCTTTATTGAGATGGAACCATCCAATTTTGAATGCAGTCCCTCCATTAGAAATAATTGATGTTGCAGAAAAATATGGTGTGACTGAACAATTAGGGCTATGGCTGATTCAGGAGACCGCAAGGCAGATAAAAGCCTGGTCAGATGAAGGACTCCCTCGACTGCCAGTTTCTATAAACATTTCGCCCTCAATGTATCAGCAAGATCTTGTAGCGATGATCAACACAGCCCTAGAAGAGAACCAATTACCTAAGGGGTTAATTTGGATCGAGATTACCGAAGATACATCTATACAGATTATACACAAAGTTCAGAAATTATTACCCAGCCTATCGGCACAAGGTATACGCGCCTCCTTAGATGATTTTGGTACCGGTCTGTCTTCCTTGAGCCACCTACAACAGTTACCCATACAAACATTAAAAATAGATCGCAGTTTTATCAGTCACCTACAACAAAACGAAACCAGCCGGGCCCTAGTCAAACATATTATCGATATAGGCCATGATTTGGGATTGAATGTTGTCGCTGAAGGGATTGAAGAAGCTTATTCAGATGAGCTTCTAAAGCAGTATCAATGTGATTATGCGCAAGGCTATTATTACAGCCGTCCCATGCGGCCAGAACTCATTTGTGATTTTTTTAACTCATATCCCCCCTGATAAACAGATTCACACCCTTTAATTCATCAAAAAAACTTGCACCGGGACCAGCTAATTAACCTATCGTTGATCTGAATGAATCGATCACAGTCTACAGTTTCATTGATCAGTGCTTTAATTTAAGTAGCGAACTTTCATAATGAGTTAAAAAATGACGGATATTGCAATTGTTGTTGGAGGCTTAGGCATCTTTCTGCTTGGCATGATTGTCATGACCGACGGCCTAAGACAGTTAGCTGGAAAATCATTGAAAGCTGCTCTGCTACGATTTACGAATAGTCCTGTTTCCGGCGCATGCATGGGTACTTTCTCTACTGCTGTGTTGCAATCATCAAGTGCTACGACTGTTGCTACCGTTGGTTTTGTTAACGCTGAGCTTATGAGTTTCCATAATGCTTTAGGCATTATTATCGGAGCAAACCTGGGGACAACTTTCACAGGCTGGATCGTCGCGCTGATAGGTTTCAAGTTAAAGCTCGGCATCATCTCACTGCCACTGATATTTATCGGCTCAGCATTACGCCTATTTGCGACAGGTAAAACAGCAGCCTCTGGACTTGCTCTGGCAGGCTTTGGTTTGATCTTTGTTGGCATTAGCACTCTTCAGGATGGTATGAGTGCCTTACAATCTGTGATTAGTTTTAGCCATTTTTCCGGTGATACTTTTGCCGGCAGACTACAGCTGGTCGGCCTTGGAATCATTTTTACTATCATTACTCAATCCTCCAGTGCCGGCGTAGCTGCAACTTTAACCGCTCTTTTTTCGGGATTGATCACCTGGCCACAAGCTGCGGCATTAGTTATCGGTATGGATATTGGAACCACGGTCACCGCAGCCATGGCAACCATAGGCACCAGCGTTTCTGCTAAGCGAACCGGTTTTTCTCATGTCATTTACAACCTAGCAACTGGAATTATGGCTTTTCTAATGATTGGCCCTTTTATGCTACTGGTTTCACAAATCAATCCCGATCTGTTTGAAGAAAACGCCGAGCTAACACTGGTTGCATTCCACAGTAGTTTCAATTTTCTGGGTGTAGTACTCATTCTGCCGTTCATTCATCAGTTTGCACGTTTTATAGACCGTATAATTCAGGCGCCGCCTTCGCGATTCACCGAGGGTCTTGATGAAAGCCTGCTTGAGCAGCCACAGTTTGCTATGACTGCAGTTCAGCACTCAATCGAAGATCTGTATAAATCCTTACTGATCAACCTTGAACAGCATCTTTTAAAAGGTGTGACTGCAAAAAGCTCTCACACTCTTATCGAATTGCAAACGGCTCTGGATGAAACACACCGTTATCTGGATCTGATCACAACCACTAAACCAGATGAACTACTGCGGTTAAAAGCACTGTTACGCGCTATGGATCATTTGCAACGTCTACATGAACGACTAGAAGAGGATCTGGACCGCTGTATCACTGCCAGAGAATCTTCTGATCTTTGCCTGATCACTGATGCCCTTAATAAAACAGTACTGATCACACTCTCATCCATTAAAAGCTCAAAATGGCAGAAGGCCAACCATGAAACCTCTCAGTTTTTTAAAAGTATCGAGCTATTAATTCCTGAACTACAGGAAATGACCACTGAAAAAACAGCCCTTGGGCAGGTTGATGTTCCGCAAGGAACCGCAGAACTGGAAGCGATACGCTGGGTTTACCGTGTCAGCCGTCACATCTCAACCATTAACTTATCTCTGGAGGAATCCTCTCTCGCGACTTCATAGGTTATCTAACAACCCAACGTTTGGGTTTAATAGATCGCTTTACCGAGCCTTTTCAATGGCCTGCAGCACTGCGGAGAGAGATGAAGATCAGAAAAAGACATATCAACTCGCGAGTATTTTTAGGGGTAGTGCCAAGGCGCTGTTTTCACCCTGCCCAAGATGCCAGATGATCCAGCTTAAACCGCCCACGGTCGCAAAGTACCAGCAGCCAGAAACAACCTGACCGTAACGATCCAGTGGCAACAGATCACTGTGGTGACGTCGCTTCCACTCAAACAGTATCTCAATACTGCCGATCGCCAGTAGAAATCCCAACAGGGCCAAACCAAAGGTATAACTGACCGCCACACCCGCGATAGCGCAGACAACACAAAACAGTAGCCCAACTACCGAGTTCACGGAAAAGGAGATGCTTTTCAGTACATGACCACCATCCAGTGGCAGAACCGGCAGCATATTAAACAGGTTTAACAGGGCATTAAACGCAGCAAGACCCGCCAACAACTCAATATCCGTAATCCAGTACAGCAGCAGACAGACCAGAGAGAGGAACAAGCCATAACATGGCCCCATTATCGAGATATACACATCCTGCCAGCGGGTATTAATACGATCATCAGAGACGGCCAAACCGCCCACAAAGGGGATCAGGTAGATGCCTTTGGTTTTCAGGCCAAAGCGTTTCATTGCCCGTATATGGCCGTATTCGTGAAAGACTAAACAAAGGATTAAAGCAATCGCAAACTCAATGGAAAACAGCCACGTATAAGCGGCAAGGCTACCGGCAGCAAACAACACTTTGATCACCTTGGCGCTTTTAAACAGCTTTAACGCCAGCGAACCCAAGCCCAGAATACTGAATTTCATTGGCTGCTTAACCCGGTTCACAACCTCCTGAGACTCAATATCCTGCTCAGTTAGTTCACCCTCAGCCAGCAACTGCTGATCCACCTCTAAGCGGTAGTTAAGGTCAAAGGGTTGCCAGTTCAGTTTGAGCTTCAGGGTGCAGGTTATCTGCCTGGGCTCAACAATAGGCTCAACGATAGCCTCAGCCATCGCCTCACTCTGTGCTTGCAGCGTAAAGCTATGCACAAAACTCTCGCCCGCATCCGCACTAGCACTGACTTGAGACACCAACTGATTGTCCCAATACAACGCCTGCCAGCCCGCCATTGAGGCTTCCAGACGTAACTCTTTCCCCAGACAATCAATACGTAATAACTGCACAACACCAGCCTTTCAAATACAAAGCAGCGGATTATAGCGGAAAGCCGCCCGCCAGAAATGCTAAATACAGAAAATAGGATATTCCATTCCCCTACTCGCTATGCGACTATCACCAGACCAAGGAGATATCAGGTAGCCTGCTTTAAAGGATTAAATGTTAGTGATTCATATTAATAAACATTCTTAGTTTTGATGCTAAAGCGCGACAAGTTGTCGTATTTCCACTCAAAACCAAATACAAAATTCCTTTAAAAAACAAGCTGTATCAGATAGTTACCTAGATAATTTCGAATAGATATTATTGGAGATATATGACACATTGTCGCTTTTCTACAAAGACCTTGTCGTATATTTAGCTGTTATCAATCAAAAGAGTTCCGCAATGGCAAAAGTAAGTAGAACTACCGAAGAGCTTGAGTTCATGCTTGTGGAGCAGCTCAGGCTGCTGAGAAAGTCCTGCGGTAATGATGAACAGTGGGATTTCACAGAGGGGCACAATGTCGTAGCGCGGCTACGTGTACTTTTACATGAAACACCACAAAGTCACAGCCTTCTAGGTCAATTGAATATTCGCAGTGGGAAGTTTCTTCATTCAGTAGGCCCAGGGAGTACGTTGGTTATACCTGCAAGTTACGGTCCTTGGCCTAGGTTTTTAATACCGTATAGCCCGTGGTCTGAATCAGACTGCATAGACTTTGAAGATTGGTGGCTTAATACAGAAATAAAAGTTTCTAAATATGCGTCTTCTAGAAAAGAGCTAATCACAATGCTTGCCAATCAGGAGGGGGGAGCACATGTTGATCCAAATATGAAGGCTGGACTTGCCGACCTTAAGAGGAATGGCGCTGGTTGGAGCTATATATCAGAAGATGGGAGTAATCCTTTAATGCACGGTTTTGAAGTTGGAACCATAAGGGCCATTGGTTTTGAACTACTATGGTCGTTAGAGAAAACTTATGGGGGCTACTTGACCTCTCTTCGAGAGAAATATGGAGATGAGGTAGAAGATCAAACATATATGCGCTCCTATCCAGATCAATGGTAGATAACAATAAAAGGCAACCGACGCATTCTGCGCGGCTGCTTTAGGCGTTATGTGTAAATGTTCATGCCAGAATGCGAATACCAATCTAGCGATTCACTCTCGCGAGTTAGCGCTATATGATTCACAGACAAAGCAAACTTCGAGATATAAAAGATGTTTATTGTCTGCCCCAGCTGTATGACCTCAAACCGTATTCCAGATGACCGTTCTCACCTCTCTGGTAAATGTGGCAAATGCAAAAGCGCACTGCATACATTCCAACCCGCTGAGCTGAATGACAGCAACTTTGAAAGATACATTGCTGATAACGAACTGCCAGTGGTTGTGGATTTTTGGGCAAGCTGGTGTGGTCCCTGCCAGATGATGAAACCAATCTTTGAAAAAACTGCCGCTGAAACAGAAACCCTGTTGTTTGCGAAAGTCGATACCGAAAAAGCTCAACAAACCAGTGTGCAAATGAATATCCGAAGCATCCCTACTCTGATCATGTTTCAGAACGGTAAAGAGATTGATCGTATTGCCGGCGCGCTTCAAGAACCACAGCTTAAGCAGTGGATTCTTCAATGCCTACAGAAAGTTTAAGGCCTGACTGACGAATGATTGAAAAACAGATTACTACCGAATTAGGCGTTAATCCTCAGCAGGTTGTAGCGGCAATAAACCTGCTTGATGAAGGTTCAACCGTGCCGTTTATAGCACGCTATCGTAAAGAGATGACCGGTGCTCTGGACGATGCTCAGCTGCGTACTCTGCAGCAACGTTTAACCTATCTGCGCGAATTAGATGCTCGTAAACAGTTGGTTATTAATAATATTCGAGAATTAAACCAACTCAGCAGCGATTTAGAAAAGAAAATAGCGGCGACTCTCAGTAAAACTGAGCTTGAAGATCTGTACCAACCTTTCAAAAGTAAGCGAGTCACCAAAGCTCAACAAGCAAGAGAAGCCGGTTTAGAACAACTGCTGAGTGACATCATCAAACAGCCCAATAGCGCTCCGGCATCCCTGGCTGTTAACTACCGTAGCAAGAGCAACAACTTCAGCGATGCTGATAGCTGTCTTGAAGGCGCTAAAGCGATTCTCAGTGAACAGCTTATGGGGCAGGTCTCTATTCTACAGAACCTACGCGATTCCATATGGCATCACGGAATACTCTCCTCTTCGGTCATTAAAAAGAAAGAGAGTGAAGGTACAAAGTTTCGTGATTATTTCGCCTATAGCGAAGCCATTAAAAAGATTCCATCCCACCGTATGCTGGCAATATTACGCGGGGTAAATGAAGGAATCTTAAAAGTGGAATTAAGTCTGGATAACGAAGAATCATTACAGAGCCAGCTTAGTCATGCATTAAGATTACCAAAGCAGGGTCAGGGTGGAATGTGGTTGCAACAGACTGTTCACGAAACCTGGCGAAAACGCTGTAAGCCCAAACTAAGCAAGGAATTGATTAATCGTCAGAAAGAAAATGCTGAAACGGAAGCCATTCAGGTATTCAGCCGTAACCTCAAACAATTACTGCTAGCCGCCCCTGCTGGTTCTAAATCAACCCTTGGTTTAGACCCGGGTTTGAGAACGGGAGTAAAAGTTGCGGTTGTGGATGGCACAGGGAAACTTACGGCCTATGACACGATTTATCCTCACCCTCCCCACAAGCGCTGGGATGAGTCTATTCAGCAATTACAGAAACTGTGTAAACAACACAATGTTGAGCTGATCAGTATAGGAAACGGAACCGGCTCCAGAGAAACGGATAAGTTGGTAACTGAACTTCAGCAAAAACACCCTGAGCTAACATTTGAAAAACTGATTACCAGTGAAGCAGGCGCTTCTGTGTATTCTGCATCTGAGCTGGCTACCGCTGAATTCCCCGATCTTGATGTGACTATTCGCGGTGCCGTTTCAATTGCCCTACGTCTGCAAGATCCTTTAGCCGAACTGGTGAAAATAGAACCCAAGGCAATCGGAGTTGGTCAGTATCAACATGATGTGAACCAAAACCAACTGTCTACTAGTCTGGATGCAGTGATTGAGGACTGCGTAAATGCAGTCGGTGTCGACCTCAATAGCGCCTCAGAAGCCCTTCTTAATCATGTTTCAGGGCTTAACAGCACCTTAGCCAAAAATATTGTTAACTTTCGTGATGAAAACGGTCCCTTTCAAAACCGCAGCCAACTGAAAAAAGTGCCTCGTTTAGGTCCAAAAGCCTTCGAACAATCTGCTGCGTTTTTACGGATTAATAATGGCAATCAGCCACTAGATAGTTCTGGTGTGCACCCTGAAGCTTACGGGCTGGTTAAACGTATCGCACAAAACAGAGACAAAAGCGTAAGTCAGCTGATAGGAAATAGTGACCTGCTGGGCAGATTAAATGCTGTGGACTACATTGACGATCAGTTCGGCATCTACACGGTTAAAGACATTCTTAACGAACTCGATAAACCAGGACGTGACCCCAGACCTGAATTCAAAACGGCAACCTTACGCGAAGGTGTTGAAAAGATCTCTGACCTGTATGAAGGGATGGAACTTGAAGGGACCGTTACAAATGTCACCAACTTTGGTGCGTTTGTTGATGTTGGTGTGCATCAGGATGGTTTAGTGCATATTTCTCAATTGGCTGACCGCTTTGTAAAAGATCCGCATGATGTTGTCAGCACCGGACAAATTGTCAAAGTCCGTGTTACCGAAGTAGATACCGATCGCAAACGTATTGCACTCAGTATGCGTAGTCAGCAGGTCTCACCAGCAAATAGGCCGCAGAAAAAACCAACAAAGCATGCAAACAACTCAATGAGTGCTGCATTCAAACAAGCAGCACATAAGAAATAATTAAAACAATTTTTATGGCATAGAGTGAAACAAACGGTTTCAATGATTAAAACTTTATTTGTTAACCTGTAGCTGAAACTTGTATTCATGCCAAGGAACCTGCGAATAAGTCCCAAGCTTTCTCAGTGGGCAGTAAATCGACTTAATGCGTGAAAGGTAGCGCAGTGGAATGACGAGTCCTTTCCAAGCTGCCTGACAAAGCAGGAAGTCGATTTAATGCCCACCCTTCGGGGCTTACAGAGCGATCCAATTGCTTCGTTAACGATTTTCGACAGGCAACCAGCATGTCTGTAATCGTTGTCTCGAACTTGAACCGCTCTGTAAGCCTGAGGTGTTTGGGACTTGTTCGCAGGTTCCCTAATCGACAAGGACACCATTTATGTACGTAGCAATGAACCGCTTCCGAATTGCACCAGGGAAAGAACAAGATTTTATTGAGATCTGGAAAAACCGTGAGACTTTTCTCGATGAAGTACCAGGATTTAAAAGTTTTAACTTGATGCAGGGTGCAACGGATGAAGAATGCACTTTATTCGCTTCCCACAGTGTCTGGGAATCAGAAGAAGCATTTATGGGCTGGACCAAATCAGAAGCATTCCGCAAAGCCCACGCTAATGCCAAGCCTGCTAAAGATATTTATCTGGGGCCACCAAAGTTTGAAGGGTTTAAAGCGGTTTTATAGTGCTTCCTGGATCTGGGTTTCCATCTACAATTAGCTCGACGATGACTCGGAGTATGTGATTAAACCCCAACGATTAAGAATAATTGATTCCAGCCTACGCTGGAATGACGAGACCTGCTCCAAAGTATCCAGCAAAAAGAACTCCGCTTTTCCTAGCCACTCGCAGCCGAAGGCGTTCCAGTAGGCGTAGCCGTCCTCGCCACTGCTTTTAAGCCGTCCTAGCAGCTGTAACAAAAAAAGCCCCGAAAATTCAGGGCTTTTTTGTTACTCAGCGT
>JBOEGV010000122.1:0-6839 GCA_050633605.1 Neptuniibacter sp.
GTCCACATAAGCCCCTAGCAGCGGCGAAGCCGCGTTCTAGCTCCTCGTAGCGATAGCGTGCTGCCTGAAAGGCCTCGCGTTCTCGCCACTCGTAGCTGCCCGAAGGGCCGCGTGCTGTTTTAAGGCGCTAATAACTAAACCTAACCCTAGCATAGATGTTACTAGCGTCTTCAAACTGCCCAAAGAAGCTGTGAGCCTGTGCGCCGCCAAACAAATTCCCCCCAACCGTCAGACTCAGCTGATCATCAAACCGATACTTCGCGGATGGTCGGTGGTAGTAGTCCTGATCCGTTGGGGAGTAGAAGCTGAACCAGCTTAGGGTCAGGTTGTCTTGCATGGCGCGATAGGTCAGGCGCATGGTCCAGAGGGAGCGGTTTTCGTCTGGACGATAGGGGCTATTGCTGTCGTTTGCGGCAAGTGCGTCATAGTCTTGTATATGTTCCAGATAGTACTGCAAACCCAGAGTGAGTTTCGGGATCAGTTCCTGCTCATAACCAATCAGGAAACGTAGTTGGTTGTTGGGTACATATGGATCGTTACCAGCATCGTCCGCGCCGTTGTACCAGGCAAATTCTGTATGGCCTATTCCGGTAGCAACGTTGGTTCTCAGGCTTGCTCCCAATACATTCAAACGGCTGAAGTAAGGTTGCATTGAGTTGTTGATGGTATTGGGTTGTTTCCAGAAACCCCGGTAACCATAGAGCGCCCATTCGGTACTGCTACTGCCAAACATAGAAGCAGTACCGTGCAAGCGTGCGGCAAACTCGCCGTTGGAGAAGCTTTCGCTGGGTTCTTCCGGGACTATCTTGGCGGCGGGTGCTGCAACCTGAGAACCGGCCATTGGTGAGAAGTAGGAGAAACGTTCCCCTTCTATAAATTCATCTGCAGTGAATACCGGAGTCCAGACCAGATCCAGATTGACGTTATCGCCATACACCGACCATTTCACACTGGTGGAGGGTGCTTTAAGGTACTCATCGTCCCGACCGGAGAAAAACGATTGCCAGCCTTTGGCGAACAGGTCATTCAGGAATACCAGATCACCCGTGCCCCAGGTCAGTACCTGATGTCCTACCCGCATGTCGATATTATCGCTGAGGCTGAAATCGGCCACCGCTTCACGCAGATTGATTTGCAGCCCGTTGTCACCACCGTCTGCGGCATCCGTATACAGATCCACTTTACCGCTGAGGCGTGTCTCGCCAAGATAAGTCTCCGATTCCAATCGCGCCCGGATTTCAGCCAGAGTGAAGTCATCTTCAGTTAGGGCCGGGTCAGAGGATGTACGTCCGCCAATGGCTCCTTCAATAAAGCCGTGCAGTTCCGGGCCAGTTTCTTCCTCATCGCCCCAGGCATCATCACCCCAATCATCTTCGGCATGAGTGACGGGTGCTAGCAGAAGCAAAGCCAGCAGTGAAACGGTTAAACCTGTGCGCATAATTACTTTCTCTTCAGCCATTCACGAGGTGGTTTACGCAAGGAACGTTCCGTAAAGACGCTTTGATCCATACCCAGATCGTATTTCTGGAAACGGAACTCCAGTGTTGTGGTGCCACCACTGCGCATATCTGATACCTGTGATTTGGTCACAGTCGGGTATCCCTGAATATCCTGGCTTTCCAGTACCTCTACCCGACGGTACAGCTCACCGTTTTCATCCTGATACTCGATCTTTTCCGGCAGAAAGGTCTGCTTGTTGATCCACACCTGATAACGGCTGAACTCAACACTACTGTTGTCCAGCGGCGTATTTTCCACAACATAGTGTGTGCCGTTGGTTTCCAGCAGAACGTGGCTGTCCTCTTCGATACCGCGACCGGATACATCTTCATAGAAGTAATGTGCGCCGACAAAACTGGTGCGCTTATCCCCGGCTGAGATCCGCTTTACCAGATCCAGACCCGGTAGGTATAACCAGCGGTCATCATCTTTACCCGGTTTTTTCGCTACCAGAAATACGGTATTACGCACATCCGCCGGGCGGCTGAACACCACCAGGAAATCCTGTTCCCCACCCTCTTCGCGGTCACGGCGCAGGATGGTGAACTGGCGTTTCTGTTCCCTGCCCTGAGCATCCCGGATCAGCATACGTGCTTCGGAACGACCGTCATTACCGGAGTAATAAGCGGCAAGGTTCGCTTTAGAGACAATCTCGTGGGCATCGGTCAGATCCGCCGCAGAGACCAGTGAACTGAACCCCATCAACAGGAACAGAGACAGATTAATTAACTTACGCATGTTCTTTCTCCTTCAGGTCAGTTTCTGCGTTTTTTACCGAAAACAGCGCGGTTTTGTTACTGATGCCATTCATTACCGCAGGTAGCAAGATCACCGTTACTACTGCTGACACAGCCATAATCATAGCCAGGAAAAAACCGACGGTGATGTACGGTACCAATGGCGCAAACAGCAACGGGGTAAAACCAATCGCAACCACAACCGCATTACGGCTGATCGCACGGGCCGGGCCTTGGTATACCTGAATAACCGTTTGCTCCCAGTCGCCACATTCACGATAAATTGCGCGGCAGCGTTCCAGGAAGTGGATGGCAAAATCCACCGAGAGGCCGAGCGTCAGAGCCGAGAGCACGGCGATGGGCATATCATAGTCTTTACCGATAAATCCGATCAGGCCATAAATAGCGATGATAGTAACCGATAGCGGCAACATCGCCAGCAGACCGATTTTGATCGAGCGGAACAGCAATAGCATCATCAGCAGGACCATAAAGAAGGCACTGATCAGACTGTTCAGCATGCCGCTGACCATCTGCTCCTGCCAGACCACGTTGATAAAGGTCAGACCGGCCCAGTTTAACTCCACGTTTTCCGGCAGCGGGTTGTTGGCAACATACTGGTCAACCAGATCAATTACCTTGCTCATTTCCTGATTATCACCACTCTTAAGCTGTAACCAGAGTACGCTGGAGCTGTAGTCCGGCGTTACCATATGCCAGAGATCATTAGGCCTGTGGGATGACTGAAAACTCAGAATAGTCTGCGCCGCTGCGGTAGCGTTCGCTGGCAGCTTATACTGGCTTTGCTCACCGCCCTGCAATTCGCGGTAAACGGTTTTCAGCAACGTTACCAGTGAATTACTTTTACCCACCAGTTCAGAACTGTTCAGGTAATTCTGCAGGTTTTCGATATAACTCAAAGCTTCTGGCTTAAGGAAATATTTGCTTTCACCCTGTGCGGCTTCTGCCCTATCCAGAAGATTCAGCCAAAGCTGTTCATTTTCGGCATCTTCGTAGGCGGCATCGTCCAGAGCAAAAGTGAGCTTCTCGATCATTTCAGATAGAGGTAGAGTTTCCAGTGGCTCAATAATAAGGCGTAACTTACTTGCAATCGCCGTATCCGTTGCTTCTGCTTTCAGCTCATCCAGAAGCATCACTTTAGTGGCGTCCTGACCTTTGTAGTCCAGCACCAGAAACGCATCATAAGTGCCGGAGAAATGTTCGTTCATTACCCGGTCTGCAACTCTCAAGCGGTGGTCCTCTTTAAACCAGCGCACCGGGTTATCGTTAATCTGAATCATGCTCAGGCCGTAAACGGAAACAACACTGATGACCACAAATAGCAGAACCAGGGATTTTGATTTCGCGATGGAGAAGCGTCCTATTGAATCTAACAATTTACCGAGTTTTCCCGTCGCCTCTTCCTGAATCGAATGATCTTTTAACGCAGCCAGCCGTTTAGGCGATAGAGAAACGATATACGCTGGAACCAGAATAATAGTCAGCAGGAAGGCCAGCATAATGCCAAACGCAACATGCAAACCGAAGATCTGCACTGGAGGAATCGGGGTAAATGCCAGTGATGCAAAACCTACCGCCGAAGTAATAGAGGTATAGAGCATTGGGGTGAACAGTTCTTTAAGAACCGCTTTCAGTGCAGCATGGGGTTTATCGCCGGGTTTATAGCGATCGGAAAACTCCGATAAAATATGCACCGAATCCACTACGGCTATAGGCATAAGAAAGATCGGGATCATGGAGCTCATGATATGTACGGTATAACCCTGCCCGATCAACAACCCCATAGTAATAATCACGGCTGCCATTGCGACCAGCATAGGCGCTGTAATTAATAACAAAGAGCGGAAGAAAACCCACATCAGCACAAAGATCATCAGACCTGCCAGCGGCGCTGAGATCGCCATCTGAATAAACATCTCAACCCCGAATGTGTCTTCAGCAACCGGCAATCCCGCCATATGGTACTGATTCCCCGATTCAGGTGACGCCGCTTTAAGGCCATCAATTACCTCTTGGATCTCCTGTGACAAGCGGTAACTTTCTGATTTCGATTTAATGGGTATATAGATACCCGCCGCTTTACCGTCGGCAGATACCAATGTGTTGTCGAGTAAAGGCAGACGAGAAACCGCCTGCTGAATAGCATTTACCTGAGCCTGAGTCTGAGGCGCGGATTTCATCATCCACTCAAACCGAATAGTGCCCGGCTGGTCCGGTACCTGGCTGATGTTGTCTACCGTATCCAGAGACATCAGGTCCTGACGGATAACACCGTCCATAGATTGTACTTTTGAAGAGAGAGTATGCAGATTTCTAAGCGTCTGGACGTTGTAAACGCCAGAGCTATGTTGCTCATTCACAACACCCACAACAATCATGTCATAAAGTGAAAAGCGCTCTTTTACCTGATCATGGAAAACACGATCAGCCTGGTCATGGGGCAGCATATTTTCCGGATCGGTGTCGACTTTAATGCTTGGGATCTGTAACCCGGCGATCAACACCAGAATCAGAACAAACATAAAAATCTGTTTTGGCCTTTCAAGCGAAAGGGATGTCAGCTTTTCACCCATCCTCATCTCTACCCTCATAAATTTGAACTATAATATTAGAATGTTATTATATTAGGGTTAACTAATATTACAATATTAATTATAGTAAATTGCGGGATTTAGACGAATTGGTTAGAATCCCAAACGTTATAAAAAAATAATTATTAATAACTATAACGGTTCAAATCGACTAAGAACCGCAAGATTTTGGGTATAACCAAACGCCCTAACAAAAATAAGTAGTGAGCGATTCGGAGTAAGAAGTTGACCGATAATATGAATACAGCATCACTGGATGCTGAAACACTTGAGATGATGAAAGCTAATGCGAGTCAGGCAGCCAAGCTGATGAAAGCATTAGGAAACGAGAGTCGCTTACTGGTTCTGTGTTACCTGGACGGTAAAGAGCTGTCGGTAACCGAACTGAATAACTGTCTGGATCTGAGCCAATCAGCTCTGTCACAACATCTGGCGGTTTTAAGAAAAGACGGTCTGGTTAAAACCCGCCGTGAGTCCCAAACAATTTTCTATTCATTGGAAGGTGATACAGCAAAACGTATTATTCACACCTTGCATGAGATGTTCTGCCCGACTATGTAGGGGCAGATGTAAACACTTAAAACCATACATCAGCTTTACAAAAAATCCGTGATAATGAGTCACGGCTTTTTTGTGCGAAAAAAACTTCTACTAAATTATGCCTCTGCAATATTCACCACATCACCTAAATGCTGCCTGACCTGAACAGTGCGATTGCCACCTGCGCTTTTAGCCTCGTACATAGCCAGATCTGCTCTTTGCACTACATGATCTGGTTTCTCTGTTCCATTTGTCTCAGTCACACCAAAGCTTACTGATACAGAGGTCTCGGAAACCTCCGTCTGCTCAACACTGTGCTGACACTTTTTGTTGAACATGTAACGAATACGCTCAGCGGTTTTAGCTGCAGATTCAATATCGGTATCCGGCAGAATAATCATGAACTCATCACCACCATAACGCACACCTATATCGGATAAGCGTAAAGCTTGTTCTAATAAGCTACCTACGGTTTTGAGGATTCGGTCACCCTCAAGGTGGCCCATAGTGTCATTGATTTGTTTAAACCGATCGAGATCAAAACAGATAATGCTTAGTTTGCGATTATAACGTTTGGCACGATCAAGCTCTTTGGCAAGAACCTTATAAAAATGCCTCTGATTATATAAACCCGTCAGTTCATCAGTAATAGATAACTTATGCAGTTGTTGCTCGAGGATATTGCGTTCGGTCAGATCATGGAAAAAACCAATACTGGTGTCTTTATCCTTGTCCACAACGGCAGCAGATAAACGCACCGGAACTTCGACCCCATCAGAAGCAAGCAATTTGGTTTCATAACCTTCAACTGAACCAAAAGCACCATGCAGATCAGAATAAAGCAAGCGTTTAACTCGCTGTGCCGATTTAAGATCTGGATAGATTGATACAATGTTCAATGAACCGATCACTTCTTCGGCGCTATAACCTAGAAGCTTTTCTGCAGCCGGATTGAATATCTGAACTACGCCTTTCCCGTCAACTCCGATAACAGGGTCAGGACAGAGCGAAATCATCACTCTTTCGTTGACTTGATCCACTTAAGCGTTCCTTACTTATTTTTGTTATGAACTAGCTTTGTATGAAAAACAGACAATACAGGTTTGTAAAAAAAAGTACAAAAAACAATAGGTAATAAATATGTTACAAAAGGTGATAACACTAAGAAAATACAGGATTAAAAAGGTTATAACGAGATGTGAAGTGGTGGGCGTGGAGAGGCTCGAACTCCCGACATTCGCCTTGTAAGGGCGACGCTCTCCCAACTGAGCTACACGCCCACTTCAGAGTTGCCTAGCTTAATACCTTTCAGGCAGTTTTGAAAGGCGCTACCCGTAAGGGTAAAAGTGGCGGAATGGACGATTTACATCGCGACCCATTTCCTATGAAAGATGACAGGCAGGTATTCTAACCCTCGTCTTTCAAAATAATGGCGGAATGGACGGGACTC
>JBOEGV010000123.1:0-3235 GCA_050633605.1 Neptuniibacter sp.
CCAGAGTGTCATAACCTCGATAGCTGGCCAGCACTGAGGTGACCATATTTGGGATACCCACCTCTTTTGGGCTTTCCTGAATATAGCGTGGTGCCACATGTTGATGTGACGGCGCATTCGGGTCACCCAGTAGGGGCGCATCCAGAGTACCGTAAACCAGTGCAGCGCCAGTAATGGTGACAACTATCAGTGGCAAAATCGGATTATGTTTGGACTTTTGTTCAAAGCGTCCGGTCAGGCGTAGTGTCGCAAGCATCAGGACTGATGTGACACCTGCCCCCACGGCTGCTTCGGTAAAGGCTACATCGATGGCATCCATGCTCAGGAAAAACACCGCTGTGACAAAACTGTAGATGCCGAACAACATGGTTACGGCAAACAGGTCCCGGAGTTTGATTGCAGCGATAGCAGTAATGGTCAGTAGTGCCAGCAGGGCAATATCAATCAGCGCTTCGATGACTCACCTCCTGATCCTTCAGGTTTTGACTGATCTCCATCATTCAGTAAAGGTCGTAAGCCACCATGTAGAGCAGCTTTGGCCATGGCGTGGGATGCTGTAGGGCTGGTGGCGAGCATAAACAAGGTAATCAGCATCAGTTTGAAAGTGTCCTGATTTAATTCTCCCTGATGCAACATAATGCCAACCAGCAGCATTGGCGCTGCGAGTGTTTCTGTGACCCCAGCCGCGTGTACCCGGCAAAAGAAATCGGGCAGGCGTAACAATCCCACACCCCCGGTTAGGCAGAGAAATCCACCAATCAGGAAGAACACAATGCCGGTCAGTTCCAGAAGAGAATCCATGCTTACTCCTCCATCTCTGATTCAGGGTTCTGATATTCAAAGAATCGCATAATCGCGATGGTGCCCATAAAGTTCACCATGGCGTAGAGTAGAGCAATATCAGCATAACCGGGCCAGCCGATGGTATAACCACCCACAGAGATGAGCAGCACAGCTTTGGTGCCCACCATATTGCCCGCCAGCATGCGGTCATAGGCAGTCGGGCCTTTGCAGGCTCTGATCAAAGCCAGACCCATGGTTACCAAGATGGCAATCACTGCTGCGTATATCATGATTAGATTCCCAGTTTCCTGACCTGCTCTTCCATTTCACCTTCTTCAAGCTCCTCCATCATCTCTGGAGTAAGGGTGTGGACCATCAGATAATCGTCATGGACATCTGTTGTTAGTGTGCCGGGGGTCAAAGTGATGGAGTTGGCGTACAGGGTTTTTCCGCGGGAGGTTTTAAGTGAGGTGTCCAGGCGTTTCCAGACCGGGTCTACCGGCATTTCCGGATGCCAGATCCTTTTTGCCAGATCAATATTTGTGCGGATGATTTCCCATAGCAGCCAAACTGCATAGTTCAGCATGGCAAAGCCCATGCGGACTTTGGCGGGTTCCTGGTCTACCCGATCCATGCGCATCTGAAACCAGACTGTCAGTGCAACTGACAGGGCTCCGAATGCGAAAAACATCAGGTTGTACTGACCAGACAGCATCAGCCAGAACAGATATAACACGGGTACCAGAACCACATAATGCAGCATTACATTCCCCTTCGGCGTACAAAATAAGCCCGCACAGTTCCTGAAAACTGAGTATTAAGTTTAGTTTTGCTTGTGATAACCCGATACTGATCTTAGTCAGTGAAGGAAATTTTTTTATTATTGTTTTTCAGTATAGACATATTTCATTTAGATGAAGCAAAAAATATCAATAACCGATAGTATGTTGAAAAATAAGATAAAAGGAGCTTGTCTCCAGCGTGAAAAGACCGTACATCATTGACCTTGAAGCTTCAGGTTTTGGGCCGGATAGTTACCCCATTGAGGTTGGCGTAGCTATGGAAGAGGGCGAGCGCTATTGTTGTTTAATCTGCCCTGACGCCAGTTGGACTCATTGGTCTGAGGAAGCGGAAGATTGTCATCAAATACCTCGTTCTAATTTGATCTTGCATGGTAAACCAATGGAATTGGTTGCTGAGATGCTGAACATGCTGCTGGAAGGTAAAACTGTTTATTCAGATGCATGGTCTTGGGATAAAATATGGCTGAATCGCTTATTCAGCAAAACCAGAATCCCAATGGCGTTCCGGGTCAGTCCTCTGGAAATGATTATGAATGAAGAGCAGGTTGATATATGGGCCGAGACTTTTGAACAGGTGCAGAAGGACTTAGGGATAGTCAGGCATCGTGCTAGTAACGATGCCCTTTTGATTCAGGAAACTTATCTGCGCAGTCAAAAACGTGTACAGGGTGCTAAATAGCTGACAGCAAACACCAAGCGCGGTAGGACTTATTTAAAGTTTTGCCCAAACATTTCACCAATCGCCTGACTTAAAGCTTCGCTTCTGTTTTCATTCCTGAATTGCATCAGGATCAGGGCTCTTAATACTGGCATAAACATCAAATCAGACAGAATTCTAGAAAATCCAGCCTGACCCGCTTTACCCACAGCGAGTTTTTCCAGAAACCTGTGTAAAACTTCCGGATCTTGCAGGGAATCAACGCATCGGGTTGCAACCGCCACAATAACTTCAGCCTCCAGAGCGTAATCGCTCTCGATAATTTTACCGATAAGCTCAAATTTACGTGGGGTATTGCGGCAGTTAGACAGGGCGCGGGTCATCGCAGCGATGTGATTGGCGGAGGCAGTACCCCGTGCCAGAGTTTGTTCTACTCTCAGTGCTAGAGCATCAAACAGATCGTGGGCAGGCTCAATACTTTCGATACAGGTACACAGAACTTCAAACGGTGCGTCGGGTAAAAGCGGAATCGCTTTGGTCAGAATTTTTCCGTTACTGCCTTTATCGTGCCTAACCACCAGATCAGCAATGCCCTGATATCCTAATGATTGCCAATCATCAAAACCCACTTGGCCGGAAAAATATTGCTGTGCGTGTTCATAGTATTGAGATGCGGGTTGACCAGATGACAGCGTTGAATAGGCATGAAAAAGTGCCATTTTTTCCTGATCCGGTTTAAAAGAGAAAGGATTATCTTTCAGCGCATCTTCAGGGGCTTCACCATTTTCTTCCATCTGTAAAATACTGCCGGCATTTTTAAGCAAGCGATTTAACAGGTCATCCCGAACCGCCTGAACCATAAAACCCTGTTCATCCAGTGGCAGCTTTAAGAACCAGGCAACCCCTTGTTCTTTGTTTTTCGGGTTCCACAGCATGAGGGCAATCCATGCGTGTTGTAGGTATGGCGTTGGGTAAGGTGTTTGCTGATTTT
>JBOEGV010000124.1:0-8536 GCA_050633605.1 Neptuniibacter sp.
AGGTTTTGAAATGGATTCATCAGCTAGGCGCATCTAGCTTTGATGAGATGACTAATATAAGCAAAGCACTTCGTCAGAAATTGTCTGAAGTGGCAGAGATTCGTGAACCGGAAGTACTGTTAGAACAAACCTCGAAAGATGGTACCCGGAAATGGGTGATACGTACTGAAAGTGGTTCCAGTGTTGAAGCTGTATTGATTCCTGATGGTGATCGTAAAACACTGTGTGTGTCTTCTCAGGTTGGGTGTTCACTGGACTGCAGTTTTTGTTCGACAGGTAAGCAGGGCTTTAATAGCAATTTGACCGCAGCCGAGATAATTGGTCAGTTAAGAATAGCTATTCGCTCCTATGGTGATTACAACACGACCTCCCAGAGGGTAGTAAGTAATGTTGTATTAATGGGAATGGGCGAACCCCTTATGAATTTCGATAATGTGGTTGATTCCATTCATCTGATGATGGAAGACAATGCATATTGTCTGTCGAAAAGGCGAGTAACACTCTCAACCGCAGGTGTCGTTCCAGCAATAGATAAACTGCGCGAAGTAACGGATGTATCATTAGCTATTTCACTGCACGCACCCAATGATGATCTTCGTAATATCCTGGTGCCTGTTAATCGAAAATATCCGATTAAAGAGTTGGTCGCTGCTTGCAATCGTTACCTTGATAATTTGAATGATAAACGTGTTATTACGGTTGAATACACATTGATAAATGGTGTGAATGATTCGCCGGAGCATGCAAAGCAATTATTGAAAGTTTTGCGTCGGATGCCCTCGAAGCTCAATCTGATTCCATTTAACCCTTTTCCGAACTCAGGCTACGAGCGCCCATCAGAAGAAAGAATAGTGGCATTTAAAGAGATAATCGTTCATGGTGGGGTCGTTACAACGGTCAGGCGCACACGGGGTGACGAAATTGATGCTGCGTGTGGTCAGTTAGTGGGTCGTGTGGCTGACAAAACACGACGTAGTCAGAAGTATATTCCTGTTGCTCAGGAAAGTGGTGAGCAGGAGCCTCGTAAAACCTGATAGGAAGCAGATTGGATGTTTGTAAGAAGAATGAGACAGGTAGCCACTCTGGTTGTTTTTTTAGTAGTGACTGGCTGTACAACTCTGACTAATACCGATGGTGATGGTAACTCATCATATGAAGCCTACTCTCGCCTCGGGTTTGAATATCTACAAGCAGGCGACACTACGAATGCTAAGTCCTCCTTTCATCGCTCAATAGGGATAAATCCGGGTTATGCCGAAGCCTATAATGGCCTGGCTCTGACGTTTCAGTTAGAAGGCGATGATAAGATAGCGGAACAGTATTATAAGAAGGCAACTAAATTAGAGCCTTCTTCAGCGATGATGCATAATAATTTTGGTGCATTTTTATTTGCCAAAGGTCGTTATTCAGAAGCTTGTGTTGAGCTGGCGCGAGCAACAGAGGACCCTTTCTATAATAGGAGGGCTCAGGCTTTTGAAAATTTAGGTCGTTGCTATAGATTTATTGATCGTATTGATGCTGCGAAACATGCTTTTAAGCGCTCATTACAGGTGTCTTCCTCAGGGCGCCCCGTTGCTCTGGTTGAATTGTCAGAAATATATCTTTCTGAAAATCAACTGGTCAAATCAGAACAGTTTTTTAATCAGTTTTTAGAATTTGTTGAAAGTCGTAGGTTTGAGCATTATGCAAAAAGCTTATGGGTGGGTATTCGTATTGCTCGAATGAATGGTAATAGTCACCGCTCTGCAGCATATGCTCTGATACTCAAAAACTTGTACCCCGACTCGGAAGAATACCAAGAATATAAGGAGTCTGTGCGTTGATTAACGATGAGAAAGAGCAGGGATCTGTTTTACAAGCAGAAGAATGGGGTACGAAGTTAGTTAAAGCCAGAGAAGCGCTGTCCTTAAAATGTGATCAGGTGGCTCAAGAGCTAAACCTGCCGGTTAGTTATATTGAAAAGCTAGAAGTAGGTGGCCTGGATGGCCTGCCCAGTATGGTTTTTGCTAAAGGCTATATAAGGTCTTATGCCAAGTTGGTAAATCTTGAAGATGATATGCTGGTTTCAGAGTATGAGCAGATTCACGGGGTTGTAACCACTAAAGGTCAGATCAGACCTGTTGGTAAAGAGCACCAGCAGGTGAAAATGAGTCATCCGGCAATGAAATTTACCAGTTGGCTGATAGTGCTGGCTATCATTGGGGTTTCTGTTTGGTGGTGGCAAATGCAGTATGGGGGCACGACAGAATTGCCTTCTTTTCATGATGAAGTAAAGACCGTGGAGGAGCCTGAAGCAGGAGCAGTGATACAGCTTGAAGACGGTTCGGCTCAACTGCAACTACCGCGATTGGTTGATCAGCCTGTTGTTTCTTCCCAGGAGATTGCTTCGCAGGTTGATACGCAGGAATCGGAACTTCAGGATTCAGGCTTACCTCCAGAAAATCTGTCTGAAGACCAAATTAAGGCATTGCAACAGGATTTGGACGTTGGGGTAGAAGCAACGGCAGAAACTGTTGTATCTGATGAGGTTGCTGGGATGTCAGTTGATGACAATGTTGACTTGCAGTCGCAGGTGGCATCAATAAGTGCTGACTTTATTGCTGAGTGTTGGGTGTCTGTCAAAGATGCAGACGGTAAAACACTTTTTAATAACCTTCGAGGCCAGGGTCAGAGTATTAATGTGTCAGGTAAGCCGCCATTAAATATTTTGATTGGGGCAGCTGACGCAGTCGGCCGTTTCAGTTTTAATGGTGAGGAGTTGGATCTGGCAGAGCATAGTCGTAAGAATATAATCCGCATTAATTTGCCCTTAGAAGAATAATTTCAGATTTAAAGTAGTAGGTTGAGTTTTGGCCAAAATTAAAGCCATCCGTGGGATGAATGACATCCTGCCTGAGCAAACGCCTGTTTGGCAGTATTTAGAAAATGCAGTAAAAAGTGTGCTTGATGCCTATGGTTACAGCGAAATTCGCATGCCAATAGTTGAGCAAACAGGTCTTTTTAAACGTTCGATCGGTGAAGTAACCGATATTGTTGAAAAAGAGATGTACACTTTTGAAGATCGTAATGGCGAAAGTCTGACTCTGCGTCCTGAAGGAACTGCAAGTTGTGTCAGATCTGCAGAAGAGCACGGATTACTGTTCAATCAAATGCAGCGTTTCTGGTATCAGGGACCGATGTTCCGATATGAGCGTCCGCAAAAAGGTCGTTATCGTCAATTTCATCAAATTGGCGTAGAAACCTTCGGTATGGGCGGGTCCGATATCGATGCGGAAATTATTCTACTCAGTGCTCGTTTATGGAAAAAGTTAGGGCTGTTGGATTCAGTCACTTTACAGTTGAACTCTTTAGGTAGTAATGAGGCAAGAGAGAATTATAAAAATGCCCTTGTGGAATACATTGGGCAGCGCAAAGATCAGCTTGATGATGATAGCTTACGTCGTTTAGATACAAACCCTTTACGCATTCTCGATACCAAAGACCCTAATACACAGGCCTTGTTGGCTAATGCGCCTGTTTTGACAGATTATTTGGACGACGAGTCCAAAAAGCATTTTACTGAATTGACCGAAATGCTTGATGCCTCTGGTGTGGCATATGAGATCAATCCGCGCCTTGTTCGAGGGCTGGATTACTACTGTAAAACTGTTTTTGAGTGGGTGACTGATAAGTTGGGAGCTCAAGGTACGGTTTGTGCTGGTGGTCGCTATGATGGTCTGGTTAAACAATTAGGTGGACGACCAACCCCAGCTGTTGGTTTTGCTATGGGGATCGAGCGTTTAATTCTTTTGCTTGAGACTTTAGGGCTCGTGCCGGATGAGGTTAAGCAGCCTTTTGATCTGTATGTGGCAGCAGAGCATAAAGGCATGCAGTCGCAAGTTGTGCTTTTATCAGATCAACTCAGAGACGAGTTTCAACGTCTCAGAGTAAGAATTCATTGTGGTGGACTTAAAAATATTAGCCAGAAAGCGCAGCAAACAGGCGCGCCTATTGTGTTGATATTAAAACAGTCTGACAATCAGCCGCTTTGCGGTACAATTTGGCATCAAAATGAGCCTGCATTTGATCTGTCTATGGATCAAATTAAAGATAAAATCAGAGAAATATGGCAGTCTTAATCGCCAATCAATATATAGGTAGGGAGTGACAGGTGGCAGAATTACGCACCGAAGAAGAACAGGTCCAGGCGCTGAAAGGCTGGTGGGATGAGAACGGTAAGTCTCTGCTATTGGGCATTGCTATAGCATTAGCAGCTGTTTTTGGTTGGAAAGGCTGGCAACAGCAGCAGGAAGTTGAAGCAGAAAACGCATCTGTTTTGTATCAGAATTTACTCGATGCTACGGTGGCTGCAATTGGCCCGCAGGCGGATCCGGCGAAATATAAAATTGCCGAAAGTTTAGCGACCCAATTGAAGAATGATTATGGCTCTTCTGCATACTCTAAGTATGCTGCCATTATTATGGCGCGTGTTGCTGTAGATAATGATCAGTTAGATCAGTCCCTCGTAGAATTGGATTGGGTGCTTGATAATCAGCCTACAGAGTCAATGTACACTCTTGTTAGTCTTCGTAAGGCACGTGTATTGGCGGCGAAAGGGGAGTTGGATCAGGCTCTTTCTATTGTGACGGCAGCTCCAGTTGCAGGGTATGAAGTGGCAATCGCTGAACTCAAAGGTGATCTTTATCTTATGAAAGGTGATAAAGAAAAAGCGCGTAGCGAGTACCAGATTGCTATTTCAGCGGCAGAAATAATTAGTCGTCCGGTTTTGCAGATGAAGCTGGATGATTTGGCAGTTGAGGAAGGTTAAATGAAGAGCTTGGTGCGGATTGTTTTTTCCGGACTTTTGGCGGCAGCTGTATCTGGCTGTGGGCTATGGGGTGATAGTGGTGAAGAAGTACAGCCAACTCCTTTAGTGACATTTGAGCCAGAAAAGACGGTTGAAGTTTTGTGGTCTGTCTCTGTAGGTTCAGGCCCTGGCAGTAAATATCACCAGATTCAGCCAGCTATTGATGGTGATAGTATTTTTGCGGTTGATCGTGATGGTACTGTCACAGGTTTTGCTTTGGCGACAGGTGAGAAAGTCTGGGAAGTTGAGCTGGGCCTTCCAGTCGTTGGTGGGGTTGGTGCTGGTTCTGGTAAAGTTGCCATTGCCTCTGAAGAGGGTGAAATCGTTGTTCTCTCTTCTGAAGATGGAAGTGAATTGTGGCGTGAGACTGTGAGTTCTGAGGTGTCCTCAGCTCCACAGTTTAATAACCAGCTAGCGGTTTTTCAGTTGATAAATGGCAAAGTGGTTGCGTTTGAAGCGGCTACGGGTAAGCGCCTTTGGACATTTGATACTCTGATCCCGCGCTTGACGCTTCGTGGAACTAGTTCTCCCGTTGTAGCCTCTGATGTTACGTTTGCCGGTTTTTCAAATGGAAAGTTAGTTGCCATTGATAATGTCAAAGGTTCCCGATTATGGGAAAGCCGGGTGGCGTTGCCTAGCGGTCGTTCTGAATTAGAGCGAATGGTTGATGTGGATGGTAAGCCGATGTTAGTTGAGAAAATGCTATATGTTTCCAGCTATCAAGGCCGACTTGTTGCAATCAATCCATTTAATGCCCAGATAGTATGGTCCCAGGATGTTTCTAGTTACCGTTCTCTTGCTTCAGGGTTTGGAAATGTCTACGTGAGTGAATCCAATGATGCAGTACAGGCATTTGATCGAAGAACAAGTGCCAGTGTCTGGCGTCAGGTTTCATTAGAAAATCGCCGTATAACATCTCCGGTTGCTATAAGTAATGAGGTTGCAGTTGGCGATTATGAAGGCTATGTTCATTTTATGTCACAAACCGATGGGCACTTTGTAGCGCGTCATAAAGTAGACTCATCTGGTTTGAATGGTGACATGCTGGTTTCTGATGGTGTTCTATACGTACTTGGAAATAGTGGTCGTTTGTCTGCCTTAAGCTTGAAATAATTCAGACAGTTTATGTGAGGCGGCTATTTGCATTTGTGAGTAGCCGCCCTTTTTATTTTTACCTGCATCTGCAGGGGTGATGAAGAAATGCTTCCGGTAATAGCTCTAATTGGCCGACCAAACGTTGGTAAATCCACTCTTTTTAATCGTCTGACACGAAGTCGTGATGCTCTTGTGGCAGACATGCCAGGGCTCACCCGTGACCGGCAGTATGGTGAAGGCCGAATGGGGGAACGCGACTATATAGTTGTCGATACCGGTGGTATCACGGGCGATGAAGCGGGAATTGACCATGAGATGGCGAAGCAATCACTTCAGGCTGTAGATGAGGCGGATGTTGTCCTGTTCATTGTTGATGCCAGAGCGGGGTTGAACCCAGCAGACGAAATGATTGCAAACCATTTACGTTGCATCGATAAACCGTATTATCTTGTTGCGAATAAAATAGATGGTCTTAACCCAGATGTTGTCTTGGGTGACTTCTACGCAATGGGTATTGGTCAACCTCTTCCCATCGCTGCATCTCATGGTCGTGGCGTAAGTCAGCTGATTGAACTGGTTCTTGATGAGCTTCCAGAGACAGAAGAAATTTCTGCAGAAACGCTGGCTCAGATTGAGAAGGGAATAAAAATTGCTGTGGTTGGTCGTCCTAATGTTGGGAAATCAACTCTGGTAAACCGTCTTCTGGGTGAAGAGCGGGTGGTGGTGTTTGATCAGGCAGGTACAACTAGGGATAGCGTCTATATTCCTTATGAGCGTGATGATAAAAACTACACATTGATTGATACGGCAGGAATTCGTCGTCGTAAGAATATTCGGGAAGCTGTAGAGAAATTTTCCATTGTTAAAACCCTTCAGGCAATCAAGGATGCTCATGTAGTCGTAGTGGTAATTGATGCTCGTGACGGGGTAACTGAGCAGGATATGCACATGCTCAGTTTTGTTATTGATACTGGCCGTTCTCTAGTTATTGCACTTAATAAATGGGATGGTATGAGCGGCGAAGAAAAAGAGACTGTAAAAGAGCAGATCGAGCGTAAGTTAGAATTTGCTGACTTCGCGCGTATGCACTTTATATCAGCATTACACGGCAGTGGTGTTGGTAATATGTATGATTCAGTCGAAGAGGCGTACGGATGTGCGATGGCCAAATGGTCAACAAGTAAGTTGACGCGACTTCTTGAAGATGTGGTCGCAGATCACCAGCCTCCAATGGTTAATGGCCGTCGTATTAAATTGCGTTATGCGCATCAGGGTGGTTCGAACCCTCCTATTATTGTAGTGCATGGAAATCAGACCAAATCTTTGCCGGGTTCCTATAAACGATATCTCGAAAACAAGTTCATCAAGGTCTTGGCTATCGTTGGAACGCCGATTCGTTTTGAATTCAAATCAAGCGATAACCCGTTCGAAGGTAAGATTAATTTGCTGAGTTCTCGCCAATTAGCAAAGAAAGAACGATTCCGAGATCATGCGCGAAAAATGAAAAAAGATAGAAAAAAAGCAAGGAATAAATGAGCAGTCTGAATGCTGAATTGCCCATAGGGGTTTTTGATTCAGGGGTTGGTGGGCTCACAGTTCTTAATGCTCTGCGCAGACGTTTACCGTCAGAGAACCTTATCTATCTTGGGGACACCGCTCGGGTTCCCTATGGCACAAAAAGTTCAGTATCAATTGTTAAATATGCTGAGCAGGCTGCTGCGGCCCTAATTGAAAGGGATATTAAGCTTTTAGTGGTGGCGTGTAACACAGCATCCGCAGTTGCGATTGAACCGCTACAAAACCTTTACCCGAAATTGCAGGTTATGGGAGTTGTGGGGCCGGGTGCTGAAGCCAGCTGTAAGCAAAGTCGTTCTGGCCGTATCGGAATTATCGCAACTGAAAGCACTGTTAGGAATAATGCTTACCAAAATGCTATTTTGAACCTTGTTCCGGATGCATCAGTTACAGCGCAATCATGTTCTCTGTTTGTTGCCCTGGCAGAAGAAGGTTGGCATAGCGGTGAGCTTGTTGAGCGTATTGTGTCTGAATGTCTAGATCCATTGAAGGTAAAGGGTGTGGATCAATTGGATACTCTGGTCCTTGGCTGTACTCACTTTCCTGCGCTGAAGGGCGCGATAGCGAACGTGATGGGTGATGATGTTGTGCTTGTCGATTCAGCGGAGACAACTGCAAACTCTGTTGAGAGATCTCTTCTGGAAACAAACCTTCTTAATCAACAAGAATCTCATGGAGTGGTTGAGTTTTTAGTGACAGATGGACCTGAGCGCTTTGCTCGTGTAGCGACAAACTTCTACGATGAAAAGATTGGGTTGCCCGAAATACAGATGGTCGATATCCAGCATTTTAGCGTGCCGGGGTAAATGTATATAAATATGTGTAACGCTTTGCTGCTTGGATTGTAAATATATTATACAAAGCCGCTGTGTATCGTCTTTTTTGTTTATGTCTGCACATAAAATGAACGACTTTTTGAGTGCAGATTAAGTGAATAGATCTTTTTTCATTTTTTTTAAAATTGCCTGTTGATTCTGAGAGTGAGGTGCTTATAATACGCGCCTCGCTTGAGAGAACGCA
>JBOEGV010000125.1:0-1850 GCA_050633605.1 Neptuniibacter sp.
TTAGAAAGAACAATTACGCTTAGCTACACCGATCATAACCGTTTGGACCGTATTACTTATCCTGCGGGTGAGTATCTCCAGATGAGCTACTCGGATGGATCAGTGGAGCGAGTGACACAGAAATATCACAATGCAGATGGTTCTTTATATCGTGCTGCTGTGACGGAGTATGATCCTGATCACCTACAGCCTGTGAGTAGTTATTTAGATAGTCTCCCTCAGAAAGTGGCTCAGTATAACTACAATGGTGTTAATGACCTGATCCAGTTCACGTCTTATGGTCAATTCGGGGCAGAAACCAGTGCCACCGAGTATTACGGTTATACAAATGAAGGTCTTCTTAAGAGCATTACGGATAGCCTGGGTGGCAACACAAACTTTGTATATGACAAACTCCAGCGCTTAACCCAGGTGAGTGACCCGAACCAAGGTGTGACTCAATACACCTATACCGGTTGGGGTGAACTGAAGGAAACTCAGAGTCCTGATACAGGGACTACACAGTATCAACTGGACAGTCGTGGCCTTACCACGCAAATCCAACACGCTAACGGTCATCAGGCTCAATTTACTTATGATGCAGCTAACCGCCCTGTGACCATTGACTACAATGGTACAGATCAGGATGCTGTGCTGACGTATGATGAAGGTACTTTTGGTAAAGGCCGTTTGACTTCAGTCTCTGATGGATCTGGTAATAGCCAATATCAATATGATGATAGAGGGCTGGTGACCCAGCATCAATCGACGATTACGGGTATCTCGCTAAATGCTCAATATGCCTATAACACTGCTTCTGATCTGACAGGGATCACTTACCCAAGTGGCCTGAACGTACAATATCAATATGATGCTAATGGTAAACTCACGGCAGTTGTGGGCAATGAGAATGGTTCTTCCATAGGCATGATCGATCAGCTTGTATGGAAGGGTGATCAGCTTCAAAGCTACCAATATGCCAATGGCTTAACAACTTTGCTTGACTATGATTCAGCAGGACGGTTGTTAGAAAAATCAGTTAGAAATACTTCTACTTTGTTTTTAAACCGAGTAACACTGGATAAGCAAAGTCAGGTGTTACAGCAACAATGGACATTATCGACTGATAAGAGTTCATTCAGCTATGACAAGTTGGGCCGTTTAAACTCAGAAAATAATGATACTCAGTCATTGGACTGGCAATACAACTATGATCCAGTTGGTAACCGTCTTGTTCAGCAAACTTCTGATGCAAGCACTACGAACAGTTATAGCTATGATGCGAACAGCAACCGACTCAATACAGTTAATAGTGACACTGTAGTCACAGATGCATCAGGTAATATTCTGGATGATGGTGTGCGTCAATACGGTTATAACAATATGAACCGTTTAGCACAGATCAATCGTTTGGCTGATGGTCAACAAACTGACTATACCTATAACTATCTTGGACAACGGGTACGTAAGGTTGGAAGTGGCTCTATTAATAGTGACATTCGTTACCTATATGGACCATCGGGTATTCTGCTAGGCGAATACGATGCTAACGGTGATCGTATCCGAGAGTATATTTATCAAGCCGAAACAGGCTATCCAGAGCTAGTTGCAATGGTCGATGCTTCGGGAACTGTTTATAACATTCATACAGACCACTTAAAAACACCTCGTTGGATTACTGATGATAGCCAAAATATTGTATGGCAGTGGCGTTCTGATGCATTTGGTAATGGTATTGCGAATGAAGATGTGGATGGAGATGGTCAGCTAGTTAAATTGAATCACCGTTTCCCGGGTCAACAATATGACTCAGAAACTGGATTACATTATAACTACTATCGGGATTACGACCCAAGAACGGGGCGATACAT
>JBOEGV010000126.1:0-4248 GCA_050633605.1 Neptuniibacter sp.
TGGGTGGTAAATTCCTGGAAGGTGCTGCTCGTCAGCCTGAACTGATTCCTCTTCTACGTACGCAGTTCTTCATCGTAATGGGTCTGGTTGATGCCGTACCTATGATCGGTGTTGGTCTGGGTCTATACGTACTGTTCGCTGTTGCGTAAGTAACTACAAGTCTAAGAGATAGACTGACTTGTCGATTAACTTAACCAACCGCGAGAGGTAATGGCGTGAATATCAATCTAACCATCATTGGTCAGGCCATCGCATTCGCTATTTTTGTAATGTTCTGCATGAAATATGTGTGGCCGCCAATTACGGCTGCACTGGCAGAGCGCAAAAAGAAGATTGCTGAAGGTCTGGACGCTGCTGACCGTGCTGAGCGTGATTTACAGCTGGCTCAAGAAAAAGCCACTGAAAATATGCGCAAAGGCAAAGAGGAAGCAGCCGCCATCATTGAACAGGCCAATAAGCGGGCTAACCAGATTATCGAAGAAGCTAAAGAGAAAGCTCTTGAAGAAGCAGGTCGTGTTAAAGCGGCTAAAGATGCTGAATTGGAGCAGGAAGTTAACCAGGCACGCGAAGCATTGCGTAGCCAGGTAGCGACTTTAGCGCTTGCAGGTGCTGAAAAAGTACTGGAAGCTTCTATTGATGAGAAGGCACACGCGCAGCTTGTTGAAAAACTGGCCGCTGAGCTTTAAAGCGAGGTTTAACGATGGCTGAAGTCAACACTGTCGCTCGGCCTTATACCAAAGCTGCTTTTGAGTATGCAATGGATAAGGGTAACCTCGATCAGTGGTCCGCTACACTTACTCTGGCTGCAGCTGCAGCAGAAGATGAGACTGTAGCGCGTGTACTGGGTAACCCTGCACTGACAGATACGCAGAAAGCAGACCTTATGGTAGGCATTTGTGAAGATGCAGACGAGGCGGGTAAGAATTTTCTTAAGCTTCTGGCTGGGAACAAACGTCTGGCTTTATTGCCAGAGATCAGCAATCAGTTTGCAAAACTGAAGGCAGATCAGGAGAAGTCACTGGATATCGAAGTGACTACGGCGTTTGCTTTACAGGATGAGCAGCAGGAAAAACTTGCTCAGGCACTGAAAACTAAACTGGGTCGTGACGTTTCTCTGACCTCTGAGGTAGATAAATCTATCTTAGGTGGTGTAGTAGTTCGTACTGACGACTTGGTGATCGACGGCTCTGTTCGCGCGCGACTCGCGAAGTTGGCCGAAGCGATGAATTCCTAGGGGAATAAAAGCATGCAGCAACTGAATCCTTCTGAGATCAGTGAGATTCTCAAGAAGCGCATCGAAACTCTCGATGTGACTTCAGAAGCCCGTAATGAGGGCACTGTAGTGAGCGTTTCCGATGGCATCATTACGATCCACGGTCTTGCTGACGTAATGTACGGGGAAATGATCGAATTCCCTGGCGGTATTTATGGTATGGCTCTTAACCTTGAGCGTGATTCCGTAGGTGCTGTTGTATTGGGTGACTACCAGGACTTAGTAGAAGGTGCGACTGCACGTTGTACTGGCCGTATCCTGGAAGTGCCAATTGGTCCGGAACTGCAGGGGCGTGTAGTAGACGCTCTGGGTAACCCGATCGATGGTAAAGGTCCAATCGAAACTAAATTAACTGACGCTGTTGAAAAGGTTGCACCGGGTGTAATCGAGCGTCAGGGCGTAGATCAGCCAGTTCAGACTGGTCTGAAAGCGATTGACTCCATGGTTCCAATCGGTCGTGGTCAGCGTGAGCTGATTATCGGTGACCGTCAGATTGGTAAATCTGCGATCGCAATCGACGCTATCATCAACCAGAAAGGTACCGGCGTTAAATGTATCTACGTAGCAGTGGGCCAGAAACAGTCTACTATCGCTAACGTTGTACGTAAGCTGGAAGAGCACGGCGCGATGGATCACACCATCGTAGTTGCTGCAGGCGCGGCTGATCCAGCAGCGATGCAGTTCCTGGCTCCATACTCTGGTTGTACAATGGGCGAATACTTCCGTGACCGCGGTGAAGACGCACTGATCATCTATGATGATCTGACTAAACAGGCTTGGGCATATCGTCAGATTTCCCTGCTGTTGCGCCGTCCGCCAGGTCGTGAAGCATACCCTGGTGACGTTTTCTATTTGCACTCTCGTCTACTTGAGCGTGCTGCGCGTGTAAACGCTGACTACGTTGAGAAGTTTACTAACGGTGAAGTTAAGGGCCAGACTGGTTCCCTGACATCCCTGCCTGTAATCGAGACTCAAGGTGGTGACGTATCTGCATTCGTACCAACAAACGTAATCTCCATCACTGATGGTCAGATCTTCTTAGAATCCGACCTGTTTAACTCTGGTATACGCCCGGCGATCAACGCTGGTCTGTCTGTATCCCGAGTAGGTGGTGCTGCTCAGACTAAAATCATCAAGAAACTGGGCGGCGGTGTTCGTCTGGCTCTGGCTCAGTATCGTGAATTGGCGGCATTCGCACAGTTCGCATCTGACCTTGATGATGCGACTCGTGCCCAGTTAGAGCATGGTCAGTCTGTAACTGAGCTGATGAAGCAGAAACAGTACTCTCCAATGTCTATCGCTGACATGGGTCTTAGCCTGTACGCTGCAAACGAAGGTTACCTGAAAGATGTAGAACTGAACAAAGTACTGGATTTTGAAGCAGCAATGATTGCGTTCTTCAACAGCGAATACGCTGATCTGATGAACGATATCAATGCAAGTGGCAACTACTCTGATGAGATTGCTGCACAGTTCAAAGCCGGTATCGAAAAGTTCAAGTCTACACAAGCTTGGTAAGTACTCGTTTAGAGTGAGTGATCTGCATGAGTTTCATGCAGATCTAACACAAAGCTAAATAGGCGGAACTATGGCAGTCGGAAAAGAGATTAAGACAAAAATTGCGAGTGTGCAGAGCACCCGGAAGATCACCAGTGCCATGGAAATGGTTGCTGCTTCCAAAATGCGTAAAGCACAGGATCGCATGGAGTCTTCTCGCCCGTACGCCCGGAGTATCCGTGGTGTAATTCAGCACCTGGCCAAGTCCAACCCTGAGTACAAGCATTTGTACATGCAGGAGCGTGAGACTAAGCGTGTTGGTTTTGTAGTTGTAGCGACCGACCGTGGCCTGTGTGGTGGTTTGAACGTTAACGCGTTCAAAGCAGCTGTTAAAAGCATGAAAGAGTTCCATGACCAGGGCATCGAAATTGATGTCTGTGCGTTGGGCAGCAAAGCCTCGTCGTTCTTCAAGAACTATGGCGGTAATGTTGTTGCAGCAAAATCTCACCTGGGTGATGCGCCGGAAGTGGCGGATCTGATTGGTGCAGTTAAGGTCATGCTGGATGCTTATGATGAAGGCAAGCTGGATAAACTGTACATCGTATCTAACGACTTCGTTAATACAATGACACAGCAGCCTGCAGTCTCTCAGGTGCTTCCACTGATGGCAGAAGAAGACGATGACAAGCTCAATCACCATTGGGATTACATCTACGAGCCAGACGCAAAAGAGCTGTTAAACGGCTTATTGGTTCGTTATGTTGAGTCCCTGGTCTATCAGGCCGTGGTTGAGAACAATGCCTGTGAACAGGCAGCACGAATGTTGGCGATGAAAAACGCAACAGACAATGCTGGCGACATGATTGATGAGCTGGAAATGATATACAACAAAGCTCGTCAGGCAGCGATTACTCAGGAAATCTCTGAGATCGTTAGTGGTGCTGCAGCTGTTTAATACAGGTCACAGGTTAAATAAATAGAGGATCCGAACATGAGTAGCGGAACTATTGTTCAGATTATCGGCGCGGTAGTTGATGTGGAATTTCCACGTGACACTGTACCGAAGGTTTACGACGCATTAACCGTCGGCAAAACCGGCCTGACACTGGAAGTTCAGCAGCAGCTGGGCGACGGTGTTGTACGTGCGATTGCAATGGGTCAGACAGAAGGCGTGAGCCGTGGTCTGGAAGTTGCTAACACTGGTGCTCCAGTATCTGTACCTGTTGGTACAGCTACACTGGGTCGTATCATGGACGTACTGGGTAATCCAATTGATGAATGTGGCGATATAGGTGAAGAAGAGCGTATGCCTATTCACCGTAAAGCACCTTCCTACGACGAGCAGGCTGCGTCCAACGAACTGCTGGAAACTGGTATCAAGGTAATCGACCTGGTATGCCCGTTTGCTAAAGGTGGTAAAGTTGGTCTGTTTGGTGGTGCGGGTGTAGGTAAAACTGTAAACATGATGGAGCTGATCC
>JBOEGV010000127.1:0-3029 GCA_050633605.1 Neptuniibacter sp.
TGGACGTTACCCTGATCAACCCAGTAGCGATGGAAGAAGGTCTGCGCTTTGCGATCCGTGAAGGTGGTCGTACAGTAGGTGCGGGCGTTGTATCTAAAATCGTTGAGTAATTAGTACTCAGAAGCCTGATCTATTGAATGAAATTCGATAATTAGGTGTTGCCAAGCAATAGGGAGGCCTATACAATACGCCTCCCTATTATGCAGTAGGCCAGTGGCTCAATTGGCAGAGCAGCGGTCTCCAAAACCGCAGGTTGGGGGTTCGAGTCCCTCCTGGCCTGCCAATTCATTCTGGATTGGCTTCAACAAAAACAAGCAGTTAGTAAGCCTGAGGCCCTAAGCGTGAATGCTAAAGTGAATTCCGAAGGATCAAAGTTAGACGCCCTGAAGTGGGTTATAGTGATAGCGATTGTTGCTGCCGGGGTGGTTGGTAACTCAATTTACTCTGACCAGTCTCTGTTCTATCGCGTGGTTGCTTTGATTGTGCTAGCGCTGCTTGCTGGTCTTGTGTCGTTACAGACCGCAAAGGGTAAAGCGTTCTTTACTTTGTTCAAAGAGGCAAAGCAAGAGATACGTAAGGTTGTATGGCCTACGCGCCAAGAGACTGCTCAGACAACAATGATTGTTGTTGTAGTAGTTCTTGTTGTTGGTTTGATGTTATGGGGGCTGGACTCGTTATTGAGCTGGCTTGTATCTGGAGCGATAGGTTAAGAGGCTATAGGCATGTCTAAGCGTTGGTATGTTGTGCATGCGTACTCCGGGTACGAGAAACGTGTTATGAACACGTTGAAAGAAAGGATTGAACTGCATCAGGTGCAGGATCTTTTTGGTGAGGTGTTGGTGCCTACCGAAGAGGTTGTTGAGATTCGTGAAGGTAAAAAGCGTAAGTCCGAGCGTAAATTTTACCCGGGCTACGTGCTGGTGAACATGGAAATGAATGATGAGAGCTGGCACTTAGTTAAAAATACGCCGCATGTACTTGGTTTTATTGGTGGTACTGCGGGTAACCCTGCTCCGATTACAGAATCAGAAGCGGATGAGATTCTGAGTCGTGTAGAAAGTGGGGTTGATAAGCCGCGTCCTAAAACGGTATTTGAGCCAGGTGAAATGGTTCGTGTTATTGATGGGCCGTTTGCAGACTTTAATGGCGTGGTTGAAGAAATTAATTACGAGAAGAATAAGCTGCAAGTTGCAGTATTGATCTTCGGTCGATCTACACCAGTAGAATTGGATTTCACTCAGGTCGAAAAGGCCTGATTGTCGTATTAAGGAATAACCTCAGCGAGAGCTGGGGTTTTTCTGTCTTGAGAAAACGGGGAGCTGAGAAGCGTTTGAACCCACTAGGAGTACATTGAAAAATGGCTAAGAAAATTGAAGCTTATATTAAGCTGCAGGTTCCAGCGGGTGGTGCGAATCCTTCACCTCCAGTAGGTCCGGCACTGGGTCAGCATGGTGTTAACATCATGGAATTCTGTAAAGCATTCAATGCACAGACGCAAGAAATGGAAAAAGGCTTGCCTGTTCCTGTTGTGATTACTGTGTACGCTGATCGTAGCTTTACGTTCATCACTAAAACACCTCCTGCTGCCGTTCTGCTGCTAAAAGCGGCTGGTCTTAAGAGTGGTTCTGGTCGTCCAAATACTGAGAAAGTAGGTACGGTTACCCGTGCTCAGTTGGAAGAGATCGCTACAGTTAAGATGCCTGATCTGACTGCGGCTGATATGGATGCGGCTTGCCGTACTATCGCTGGTACTGCACGTAGCATGGGTCTAGTTGCTGAGGGTGTAGAGTAATGGCTAAGTTAACTAAGCGTCAGAAGCAAATTGCTGAGAAAGTTGAGCCAGGTAAAGCATACGCTATCGAAGAAGCGGTTTCTCTGTTATCTGAACTGTCTACTGTTAAGTTCAAGGAAACAGTGGATATTGCAGTAAACCTGGGTGTTGATCCGCGTAAATCTGATCAGGTTGTGCGTGGCTCCACTGTGCTGCCAAACGGTACAGGTAATGATGTTCGTGTTGCTGTATTCGCTCAAGGCGAAAATGCTGAGAAAGCTAAAGAAGCTGGCGCAGATGTTGTTGGTTTCGAAGATCTGGCTGAGCAGATTAAAGGTGGCGATCTGGATTTTGGTGTTGTAATTGCAACGCCAGACGCTATGCGTGTTGTTGGTCAGTTGGGTCAGATCCTGGGTCCTCGTGGCCTGATGCCTAACCCAAAAGTTGGCACAGTAACTCCAGATGTTGTTACTGCAGTAAATAATGCGAAAGCTGGCCAAGTACGTTTCCGTACTGACAAAAACGGCATTATCCACGCAGGTGTTGGTAAAGCAGATTTTGATGCGGCTGCAATTAAGCAGAACATCGAAGCGCTGATCAACGATGTTAAGAGGCTGAAACCAGCTTCTGCAAAAGGCATATTTTTGAAGAAAGTAGTTCTGTCGACCACTATGGGTCCAGGTCTACTGCTTGATCAGGCTTCTCTGGAAGTTTAATCAAGATGAAAGGTTTTTTGAGGGTCTTCTGTACCTGTTACACAGAGATGAAGGCCGTCAAAGACCGCAGGTGATAGGGGTTACCTTATCTTAATGGGCAAAACCAGCCTGCGCAGACGGTGAGATTCTGTATTTGAATCAAACCACCGTACTCGGAAAGCTCTAGAAATAGAGCGGTTGGTAATAAGTCGAAAGACTACTCCAGGAGTAAATCGTGGCATTAGGACTAGAAGATAAAAAAGCGATCGTCGCTGAAGTCCAGGAAGCTGCTAATAGTGCTCTGTCTGCTGTTGTTGCGGATTCCCGTGGCGTTGAAGTAGGCGATATGACTGCACTGCGTAAAGAAGCTCGTGAAGCTGGCGTATGGCTTAAAGTCGTACGTAACACACTAGCTCGCCGCGCAGTTGAAGGCACTGATTATGCATGCTTGCAGGACACTTTCAAAGGTCCAAGTATCATTGCGTTTTCTACAGAACATCCGGGCGCTGGCGCTCGTATTCTGAAAGATTTTGCAAAAGGTAATGATAACTTTGAACTGAAAG
>JBOEGV010000128.1:0-7540 GCA_050633605.1 Neptuniibacter sp.
AAGGAGGAAAATGATGTCCATGGTTACACTCAGCTTAGGTAAAGCTGCATTTTATACGATTTTAAACGACAGAGTCAGTATTCAGATCAGTAGATGCAGTGTTTGTAGGTTTAGCCGCTGGCTTATTTTTGGGGATGCGGTTAAGGCGCATGGCGTTGCCAACAACGACCAATGAGCTTGCCGACATACCCAGAGCAGCCATATAGGGTGCAATAAAACCAAAGGCTGCTAGCGGCAGTGCCAGCAGGTTATAGCACAAGGACCAGCCCAGGTTCTGGCGAATAACCGATTTTGTTTTTCTTGCCAATAACACACCATCAACTAAACGCAGCAGATCGTGTTGTACTAGCACACCGTCGGCATTGGTTTTAGCCAGATCGGTAGCTGTACCCATCGCAATAGAGGTTTGGGCACCGGCCAGGACCGGAATGTCATTGATACCATCACCCACCATGATGATTTGTGCGCCTTGTTCCTGAAGCTGGTTGACGTATTCTAACTTCTCAGCAGGAGAAACCCCGGAGACGCAATTGATAATTCCCAGCTTGGACGCAACTTCAGCAACGGCGGAAGAGTTATCACCCGTGAGCATCTCGCATTTCAGACCAAGACTTTGCAGGGAAGAAATTGCTTCAGCAGCTTCACGTCTGATTTGATCATTCAAGCGGAACCAGGCAAGTGGGCCAGATTCGGCGCAGAGCAGAAGCCATTGCCCACTTATCTTGGGCAAACTTGGAGCTGAAGCAGACGTGATTTTTGCTGCATATTCAGGTTTTCCAATGCGGAACTGGGTACCATCAATTTTACCCTGCAGACCCTGACCAAGCTCGGCCTGTATATCTGTAGCTGCTTTATCAGCTGATTTCTCATGGAATGCTCGGGCTATTGGGTGCTCGCTGTGCTTCTCTAGTGCAGCTGCAATCTGAATACAGTTATCCTGATCGAGTGATGAAAGTGGGATAACTTCCTGCAGGCTCAGGTTGCCCTCTGTTAATGTTCCCGTTTTATCGAAGATTACATGAGTTGCATTGGCCAGACTTTCCAGGACATGACCCCGTGTGATGAGCAAGCCATTTTGTCTCAATGTTCCGGTTGCTGCTGTGAGAGCTGTTGGAGTGGCTAATGAAAGGGCACACGGGCAGGTCACAACAAGCACAGAAAGTGTGATCCAGAAGGCATGTGCAGGTTCAACAATCCACCACCCCAGCCCAACGCCGCATGCGGTCAGTAAAACCGCAGCAACAAAGTAACTGGCAACTTTATCCGCCAGTTGCGCCGCCTGGGGTTTTTCTTCCTGCGCACGTTCCAGCAGGCGAACAATGGCTGACAGTTGTGTTTCGCTACCGACCTCAGTAATGCGGATTTGAATGGGGTTTTCGACATTAATTGTGCCACCGACGATTTTGTCTTCGCACTCTTTTCTGATCGGTAGGTATTCTCCGGTTAAAGCTGATTCGTCTACTGAGCTGCTACCTGAAATAATCATGCCGTCGGCGGGTATCGTGTGACCCGGCTTTACCAGTACTACATCGCCCGCTTTTAGTTCGTTAGCGGGGATCAGTTGCTCATCACCATCAACCAGTTTTATCGCACTGGCTGGCAGTAGGTTAAGTAGGGCGTTCCCTGCTCTGCCCGTTCGGTGCCTGGCGATCATTTCAAGATAGCGACCAATAAGCAGAAAAAAGGAGAACATCGTTACTGAGTCGAAATACACTTCTCCACTGTTGGTGACTGTCGCCCATACACTGGCTAAATAAGCACCATAGATTGCAATAGAAACTGGGACATCCATGGTTAGGTGGTGGGTTTTAATATCCCGTATAGCAGCAATAATAAATGGCCTTGCAGAGTAGAGCACCACAGGCGTTGCAATGACCATGCTTGCCCAGCGAATGAAGGTCACATATTGGTTTTCGATCCCTTGGATAGCGCCACCGTAAAGTGCCACGGCAAGCATCATGGTTTGCATCATGCATATGCCAGCAACCCCCAAACGTCTGGTTGCCCGTTTTTTCTCTTGCTCGAGTAGCTGCTCTTCTTTGTCCGGGGTGTATGGATGTGCCTGGTAACCAATGCGATAGATTTGTGCCAGAAGGTCACTCAGTGGAGTGGTAGCAGAATCCCAGGTTATGCGAGCGCGATGATTGGTTAAATTAACATGTACCTTTGCAACGCCTGAAATGCTGCTTATATGATTTTCCAGTAACCAGACACAGGCTGCACAGGTGATGCCTTCGATAACAAGGGTCGCTTCGTCCCCCAGTTCTGTATGACGGACAAAACTCTGTTGGACATTTTCATCATCATAAAGAGAGAGTTCCAGAAGTAGAGCTTCAGACAGGCTTTCACTACGAATTTCAGGAGATTGGGCGTTGTCTGTACGGTGTTTGTAGTAATTGTCCAGACCGCTACCAACAATAGTCTGGGCAACGGCAAGACACCCAGGGCAGCACATTGACCTGGGTTCGCCATTGATAATGGTGTGATAGTCACTTCCTTTGGGAACAGATAAACCGCAGTGATAGCAGTTTTTATCCTGTTCTGGCGCGGTGGAGCTGACTGACATTATTTAGGTTGCAGTTGTATCTGGTTTTGATCGTAAGGCGGAAGAATTTCAGACCTCAGACTCCAGCTGTTTGTGTCGTCCTGCAGAACCAAGTAACGCTTACCTTTGAGGGAGGCTTTTAAACTACCCAGGTATGAACTGCTACCATTAACATTTTTAAGAGTGATTTCCTGATCATATTGCTGGTGAGTAGGGTGAACAATACTCAGGTTCAGGAAAGCAGGTAGTTCTGTTTGCTTGGTTACAAACTGCAGCATTAGGTCACCGGTTACGTTGTCTAGGGTCAGAGTAGCTGTGAGCCCCATCTCTGTTGCAGTATCGGTTTTAGTGGTATCGACGAATTGCCCACGAGCATGCTTATAGTGATCATTTTTTACAATGCCATCATGAGTGACAATGGATAGGTATAAGAAAAAAGTACCGTAGATCACAACGGCGATGATTGGGGCCAGAATAAACCAAAGCCAGGGTTGTTTGTACCAAGGGCCAGGAGTGTTGTTGCTGTCTGTCATCATAATATCCAAAAAAGCTGCCAAGTCTAAAACCATAACCAGTTCGTTTCAGACGGGCAGCTATTCTAACCTATTTCAGATCAAGGAGGAGTATTATTCCCCCCTTATTGATATTTGTCAGTCTAACGTTTAGGAGCTGGGCCTATAAAGCGGTTTTCCTCTTCGATAGAGATGCTTTGCTTATCAAGCGCCTCAACTTTAAAGAAGATGGTGTTGTTTGCTTTACTTAGATATCGGGGTGCAACAGTGATCCTTACTGGCAGGTCAAGCAGTTCGCCAGACTTAATAGTTACGATTTTTTCACCCTTATAGTCCATCCCGTCGATGCCAGAGACGGAGATAGAATAATCATGGTCGACCTGTTCTTTATTGGCCAACTTCAGGGTGTAGACGTTTTCTATGTTGCCGTTTGATAACTCGGTAAAGAGTTGACCGCGGTCACGCAAAATATCGACTTCGAGAGGAATTCGGCTGTATAGCGTGTAAGCAAATGCGATGAACATTGCACACAGAACGGCAAAGTATCCGATCAGGCGAGGGCGCATGATGTGGGTTTTCTTACCACCCAGTTGATGTTCTGTCGTGTAGAGCACCAAACCTTTCGGATAGCCAACGCGTGCCATCATATCGTCACAAGCATCTACACATGCACCACAGGCAACGCATTCGTACTGCAGACCATCGCGGATATCAATACCGACAGGACAAACGTGTACACAGGCATTGCAATCGATACAATCCCCAAGCCCTTGTGCTTTGTAGTCAGAGCCCTTCTTACGTTTACCTCGGTTTTCACCGCGTTTCTCGTCATAGGAGATGATCAGCGTATCCTGATCAAACATAACTGACTGAAAACGAGCGTATGGGCACATGTAGATACATACCTGCTCACGTAACCAACCCGCATTACCGTAGGTTGCTACAGCAATAAAACCAATCCACCAGAATTCCCAAGGGCCGAGTTCAGCAGCAAAAAAACTGGGGATAAGCTCACGAATCGGGGTGAAGTAACCGACAAAGGCCACGGCGGACGCAACGGAGAATACTATCCACAGAAGGTGTTTAAGTCCTTTTTTACGGAGTTTTTCGGAATTCCAGCCTTTCTGTTTATCCTGTTTCATACGGGCGTTGCGATCGCCTTCAGTATGATTTTCTATCCAGATATAGATCCAGGTCCATACAAACTGTGGACAGGCATAGCCACACCACAAACGACCAGCAAAAACTGTAAAGAAAAACAGAGCAAAGGCCAGAATAATCAGTAGCCAGGAAAGCAGCATAAAATCCTGAGGCCAGAACGTCATACCAAACACGTGGAACTGACGGTTTGGTAGGTCGAATAGTACCGCCTGTCGACCGTCCCAGGTTAACCAGGAAAAGCCAAAGAACATGAGTAGCATAATAAAGCTACTGATCTGACGGAATTTCTTGAAGATACCTGTGTAGTTCTTAACGTAAATATGTTCACGCTTCGCATACAGGTCGAAATTTTCTGTTTGTCCTTTCTTGGACTTAGGCGTTACATCTTGTATCGGGATCTGACTCATACTGTTGCTCACCAGTGATATTTAAGTCGACTTATCTTTTATAACCATGCGCGCTATATGGTTTATTAGAGGAATTGAATATTATAATAGGGAAGCACAAAAAAAGGCGACATGATCTGTATCATATCGCCTTTTATTTTATCAGTATAAGCCTTTATTTGTTAGAAAGGCTGTATACATATGCTGTGATCAGGTGAATTTTCTCATCACTCAGCAGATCTTTATGAGCTGGCATCACACCGTTACGACCGTTACGGATAGTATGTGCAACCTTCTCAAAAGAACCGCCATACAGCCAAACATCGTCTGTCAGGTTTGGTGCGCCCAAAATAGGCAGACCTTTAGCGTCAGCACCGTGACAAGCTGTACACAGAGCCTGGAACTGAGTTTGACCGCGAGCTGCTGCTTCACCATCAACTTCACCACCGCTCAGAGACAATACGTAGCTTGTTACGTCACGAACGCCTTCTTCACCCAGAACTGCACCCCAAGGTGGCATAGCACCGTTACGGCCGTTTGAGATTGACATTTTAATGGTGTTAGCGTCACCACCATATAACCAGTCAGCGTCAGTCAGGTTAGGGAAGCCATGTGCGCCAGTTGCTGCTGAGCCGTGGCACAGTGAGCAGTTGTTGGCGAACATACGCTGACCCATTTTCAGGCCGCCTTCATTTTCAGGCTTAACCAGATCTTCTACAGGAAGTGCCGCGTACTTAGCGAAGATTGGCTTATAAGTCTCTTCAGCATGCTGCATCTCTTCTTCCCACTGGCCCGTAGAGGACCAGCCAAGGAAGCCCTGGAAGCTACCCAGACCTGGATATAGGGCCAGGTAAGCCAGACCAAAAATGACAGTTGCCATAAACATCTGGAACCACCACTTCGGCAGTGGGTTGTCATACTCTTCAATGCCATCAAACTCATGGCCCAGTGTTTCTTCAGTAGTATCCTGGTGAGGCTGACTCTTGCGAGTAGCAAGTAGTAGCCAAGTACAACCAAGGATTACTGCTAGGGTAATAACCGTTACCCACGCGCTCCAAAAAGCACTCATTTTTCTTCTCTCCCGTTATTGATCTCGCTATTCACGACCGGCTCATCATCAGGTTCCTGAAGAGGCATATTGGCTGCTTCATCATATTTGGCTTTGTTTTTTGGGTTTAGAACCCAGATAAACAGAGCAATAAAAGTCACCAGCATCACGACCGGGATATATGGACCATAAACTTCGTAACTCACGAGTTACTTACCGCTTGTTGTTGTATTGAGAATGCATTTTTCCTAGCGCCTGTAAGTAGGCTACCAGAGCGTCAATCTCATATTTACCCTGTACGGCATCAGCTGCACCGGCGATTGTTTCGTCAGTGAACGGAACGCCCAGGGTCTGTTGAGCTGTCAGCTTCTTAGCTGTGTCCTTGCCGCTCAGTTTGTTTTCAAACAACCAAGGGTAAGAAGGCATCTTAGACTCAGGAACAACGTCACGAGGGTTGTACAAGTGAGCGCGGTGCCAGTCATCTGAGTAACGGCCGCCAACACGAGCCAGGTCTGGACCTGTACGTTTAGAGCCCCAAAGGAATGGGTATTCATAAACGTGCTCGTCTGCAGTAGAGAAGTGACCATAACGCTCAGTCTCTGCGCGGAATGGACGAATCATCTGGCTGTGGCAAACATTACAACCTTCACGGATATAGATGTCGCGACCTTCAAACTCCAGTGGAGTATAAGTACGCAGACCTTCAATAGGTTTAGTCGTAGAAGACTGGAAGAACAGAGGTACGATTTCTGCTAAACCACCGCCACTGATGACGATGATGATCAGCAGGATCATTAGGCCAATGTTCTTTTCAATCGTTTCGTGTTTGATCATTTTTATATGCTCCCTTGACCTTAGGCTGCTTGTGCAGAAGTTTCAGCTTCTGGTGCAGTGCTGCCTTTACGAACGGTCTGCCAAGTGTTGTATGCCATTAAGACCATACCTAGCAGGAAGAACATACCGCCCAACCAACGAACGAAGTAACCTGGGTGAGATGCTTCCAGGGCTTCAACAAAGCTGTAAGTCAGAGTGCCGTCTTCATTTACTGCGCGCCACATCAGACCCTGCAGGATACCGTTAACCCACATCGCGCAGATGTAAAGTACTGTACCTACTGTAGCCAACCAGAAGTGAGTGTTGATCAGGCTAACGCTGTACATCTGAGTCTTACCAAACAGGCGAGGAATCATATGGTATACAGCACCGATTGAGATCATAGCAACCCAGCCCAGTGCACCTGCGTGTACGTGGCCAACAGTCCAGTCAGTGTAGTGAGACAGAGCATTTACTGTCTTGATGGACATCATTGGGCCTTCGAACGTAGACATACCGTAGAAAGACAGGGATACAACCAGGAAGCGAAGAACGGGGTCAGTACGCAGTTTGTGCCATGCGCCAGACAGGGTCATCATACCGTTGATCATACCACCCCAAGATGGAGCCAGCAGGATCAGAGACATAACCATTGCTACAGACTGAGTCCAGTCAGGCAGCGCTGTGTAGTGCAGGTGGTGACCACCAGCCCACATGTATGTCGCAATCAGTGCCCAGAAGTGCACGATAGACAGACGGTAAGAGTAGATTGGACGCTCAGCCTGTTTTGGCACGAAGTAGTACATCATACCCAGGAAGCCTGCAGTCAGGAAGAAACCTACAGCGTTGTGGCCGTACCACCACTGCACCATTGCATCAACAGTACCAGGGTAGATTGAGTAAGACTTCCAAAGAGATACAGGGATAGCCATGCTGTTCACGATGTGCAGTACAGCAACCGTGATGATGAACGCCATGTAGAACCAGTTACCCACATAGATGTGAGATGTCTTACGAATCTTAACTGTACCAAGGAAGTTAATTGCGTAAGCAACCCAGACAACAGTGATCAGAA
>JBOEGV010000129.1:0-3460 GCA_050633605.1 Neptuniibacter sp.
GTCGCTAGCTGTTCATCGGAGAGTTGAGAGACCAACTGGACGAAGTAGGAGTTATACAGGACAGAAAAGCTGATCAGTGGAACCAAAGCGACCACCAATGACAACAGCAAATACTTTGAAGAAAAGCGATGGCGAACCATGAATGTACCCCTTCAACTTTCACTTTATCAGTGATGAATTATGCGTAATTACCCGGCAATGTACGCAACCAGTGGTAATGATTTGCAAGATCGAAGCCACACTGGGAAGCCTCGTAACTCATGTGAATTCATAAAAAGAAGCCCTTAAATTGAGCGCTTACCGCTCAGAATAGCAGACATTGAGCGAAAAACGCTCCAGACATTAATATCCGATCAAGCAAATACTGAGCGATAGCCTCACCTTCTATACCCGCTCTTCAGCTAAAAAAGGCACTCATTTTTCAGAATACTTCCTATATAAACTATGTAAATAGGTGCGCTATAGTGCAAAAAACTGGTACGACAGGCCCAAAGTACCCTAGACACTTATAGCGTTACGCACGTTCACTAACTGCCCCCACGGGGAACGACAAGGAATCACGGATGATTATCTATCGCACACTTTTTATCATAGCATTCGCCCTCTATTCGCAGTTATCCCTATCCAATGATGGAATGATCGAAAAACTTCAGAAGGCTGATGCAACGGCTAGTTCGCCCAATGCAGCCTATAAACTAGGGCGATACTATCGGGAAGTCCGTGATGCTCAACGAGATTGTAGAGAATCTGTCCGCTGGTTTATCAGGGCCGCAGACTTAGGCAGCGTAGAGGCTATAAACGAACTTGGAAAAATTTACGGACATGGATGCGGCAGCATCACCAAGGACTTCAAAAAGTCAGAAACCTATCTCACTCAAGCAGCTGAACTGGGACTTGATAAAGCCCAAAATAACCTGGGTTTTTTTCTGATCAAAGGCTGGGGTGGTAAAGGCCGTAAAGAAGAAGGATTGAAGTGGCTGTTAAAATCTGCTGATCAGGGCTACGTCAGAACCTATTTCAACCTTGGTTATGTTTATCACTATGGAATGGCGGGACATGTGGATCTGATCGAAGCAGAAAAATGGTATCTTAAAGCCGTGAACAATGGTCACAAGAAAGCCTTAAAGCACTTAGACAAACTGCGAAAGAAGAAATAATTCTAAGGGGTTGCTGTTTAATGATCCTAAGCTCAAGAATTTACACACTCGTCGAAAAAACGAAAGATCCACTTTCAAAAGGCGTAAGAAAAACCACCTAAAACAAACGACGCAAAGGATTTAAGTACTAAAAAGGAATCATAATGAAAAAACTACTCATGCTTATTTTTCTCACCCTACCGGGTTATTCAGTTGCTTCAGGTTATGGCTCAATACCCGAACACTTCTTTAGCTACATCAAAACGGGTGAAACGGAGAAAGCGATTGATTTTTTATACAACACAAACCGTTGGGTCAGCAAAAATTCGGATCAGGTAATCAACCTGAAATCCCAGTTAAAAAGTCTAGACGGTTTGGTCGGAAAGTACCTTTTCCATGAGCTGATTTCAGAAGAAAAAGTAGGTACGCACTATGCACATCTAATCTATTTGGTGGGTTACGAAAGGCAGCCATTACGCTTCGAAATTAAGGTCTATAAACCTGGCAATACATGGCGTTTTCAAGGAGTCTCTTTTGATGCTGACCTGACGGATGACATTGAAAAACAGGCTAATCTGAAACTGATTGATTAGAGTGGTTTACGTATCGATAATCCAACTTGTTCAGACTAGATTTCCCCCTAACCCAACAACCCAAACAGGCACCCCCGTGAAAATAAGGAAGGCAGAAGCAACCGATTCTCAGGGTCTAGAGGACTGTATGCAACAGGCCTACGCTGCTTACCTTGATCGGATGCAGGGTAAGCACCTACCTCCCATGGACGTCGATTACTCCCATGAAATCAAGCAATACCCCGTCTGGGTGCTTGAGACCGAGGGTCAGGTTGTCGGTGGGATCATATTAATGTGTGAGGCAACCTATTTATCAATTGCCAACCTATCCGTTCATCCCTGCGTTCAGGGACGAGGCTTTGGCAGGGAGCTGATCAAATTTGCAGAATCAAAGGCCATTGAGCTAGGTTACCTAGAGGTACGCTTAGCCACTCATGTTTTACTAACAGAAAATATCTCTTTATACCGTCATCTCGGATGGCTCGAGTATGATCGTGACGATATGCGGGTGTATATGAAAAAAATAATAATGTGAGAGACTGGGATACACAATATAGAACTCCAGCCTTTTGTCTTAATTTAATTAGAAGAAGTACGTCTTTTATCAATATAAATTTGGATCACGGAAAATGAACCAATATGAATACAAAACTCGTCTTGATGCAGGGAAAGGAAATCAAGAATTCCGCATTGGCGAAGGTAAACTCAGCGCCGCGCTATCCTTAATACTAGGGATATGTAGTTTTCTGGCAGTGTTGGCTTTTTTATACCCATCCTATTTAACCACCATGGAATTACGACAAGTATACGATGCAGAAACACTGCAAAGAATATTGATGTACGGTATGTATTTTTCTCTTTTTTTAGGTGCGTTAGCTTCTTTTTTAAATCGGGGAAAGTACCGTAAATATGCCTTTTGGGGAATTGGCTTAACCGGAACCGCGTTCCTTTTAGGGGGATACCAAATTCCTGTAGGCGACGTTGAACCTGTTCGTTTATCACTAGGAGTTGATTGGCTTATTTTAGCTTTTCTAGGTTCAGTAGTTATCTTTACAACGCTTGAAGTTGTTCTGCCTAAATACAAAAACCAAGGCATTCTTCGCCCAGAGTGGGATGTAGATCTGTTCTATTTTTGTTTTAACCACCTCGCCATCTCCGCAATTATTATTTTCGCCAATTATCATGTCAGCCACTTTGATTGGCTTGTAAGCGCCGATTTACAGGGGTTTGTATCTGCTATACCGATCTGGGTTCAGGTTGTATTGATTATTATTGCTGCCGATTTTGTCTTGTATTGGGAACACCGTGCTTACCATGAAATCACAGCTATTTGGCCCGTCCATGCCGTCCACCATTCTGTAGAGCGCTTAGATTGGTTAGCCGGTTCTCGTGGACATGTAGTACAAGTATTTCTTGAACGAGCAACCGTGATGATCCCTCTGTATCTATTCGGTTTCTCTCCTGAAGCTCTCAACGTTTACGTTGTTTTTGCTGCCTTACACGCTGTATTAATTCACTGTAATACAAGGCTGCCTTTTGGCCCGTTAAAATATGTTTTTGTAACGCCACAATATCACCACTGGCATCATGCTTCCGATGCCTCTGCAATCGATACAAACTATTGTGCGCATACCGTTATATTTGATCGTTTGTTTGGCACATATCATATGCCCTCAAAGCACTGGCCTTTTGAATACGGGACAACGAAACCGGTACCCAAAACAGTATGGGGTCAGCTTTTGTATCCTTTAA
>JBOEGV010000130.1:0-2056 GCA_050633605.1 Neptuniibacter sp.
TGCGATTAAGTCCCTCCACATGAGATAATTCAGGCTAATCAAAACCTGAAGAGATCGAACATGGAACAGCAGTTATCCTTTGCCGATAGTGAGTATCAGCACAAACGCCGCCAGACACGTAAAGAGAAGTTTCTAGGCAGGATGGATAAGCTGATTCCATGGCAACGTCTTGAAGCTATCATTGAACCCCACTATCCAAAAGCAGGTAACGGTCGACGACCTTATCCTTTAACCACGATGCTCCGTATTCATTGCATTCAGCAGTGGTATAGCTTGAGCGATCCAGCCATGGAAGATGCTTTGTATGAGATAGCCTCGATGAGGCTTTTCACAGGACTATCGTTAAACAAGCCCATACCTGACCACACAACCATCATGAATTTCAGGCATTTGCTGGAGCGTCATGATTTAGCCCGTCATATTTTTGAAGACGTTAACGCTTGGCTGACGGAGGCTGGGATCATCGTTAAGGAGGGTACGTTGATGGACGCCACTATTATCGAAGCCCCAAGTTCCACCAAGAACAAGGCAGGTGAGCGTGATCCAGAGATGCACCAAACCAAAAAAGGGAATCAGTGGCATTTTGGCTTGAAAACTCACATAGGGGTTGATGCAAGAACAGGTCTGACACATAGCTTTACAACCACTTCTGCCAATGAACATGACCTAAACCAAGCCAGTAGACTGTTGCATGGTGAAGAAGACTTTATATTTGCCGATGCGGGTTATCGAGGTGCAGATAAGAGGTCAGAGCTGCAAGACGTTGAGGCTGATTGGTATATTGCAGAACGCCCCAGCAAAGTCAGCGCATTAAAACGCCATCCTCGTATCAATAAAGTTCCGATAAGCATTGAGTATATGAAAGCCAGCATCAGGGCAAAAGTAGAGCATCCGTTCAGGATAATTAAATGCCAGTTTGGGTTTACTAAAGCTCGGTACCGAGGGCTGAAGAAGAATGATAGTAAATTAGCTATGCTTTTAGCTCTGGCTAATATGGTTCGGGTGGATCAGATGATGAGGGCTTAGGGTAAGTCCGTCTATATGCTGTAAAAACAGCATATAAACATTCCAGAACGGGATGAAAACGTCTAAAAATAGCCGAAATCCATTCAGACAATTCAACTACCTAAAAGACGGGACTTAATCGCAGGTTCCTTAGAGTAAGGTCAAGGAAAGCGGTAAAAAATAAAAACTATTTTTAGACTCTATTGTCACAGTGGGTAGTGTGGAGCTATATTAAAAGGCATGAACATGAAACGGTTTTTCACCATCTTTGCACTTTTAATGACGTTGTTCGGAACAACTCAGGTGAGTGTGGCTGCAGCTTTACCAATGGAGCATATGTCTTCTGATATGCACTCTATGGTAGAGATGGAAGGTGATATACATTCAGCCGTCGATTGTGCCGGTCAGCCAGGGTGCGAGCTACAGAGCTCATGTGGCGGACATCTTTGTTCTGCCATTTCCAATGTGACATTCTTGGATATAGCTTATCCACCCTTTACCAAGCCTATGTATAAGGCGACGTTGAAGTCGCTGTATATCACCCAGAAAGATAGACCTCCTCAAGTCCTGATGAGCTAATCATCAGGGGCGTAATGCTTCCTGCTTATTCAAAGTAATCCCCATCAGCTATAGGCGTGGGTGCGTTTAACTTATGCAGGGAATATCAGAATGAATATCTCACAAGCAGCAAAGTTTACTGGCCTGACCAGTAAGACAATCCGTTTTTACGAAGAAAAGGGGATCATCCCAAAGGCTCGACGGTCCGATAACGGTTATCGCTTTTACACAGAAGACCAGTTAGAAACACTGGGTTTTATAAAGCGTGCCAGAGGATTGGGTTTCTCACTTGATGAATGCAAGCAACTTCTGGATCTGCAGCATGATCCCGATCGTGCATCAGCCACAGTGAAAGAGAAAGTGCAACACAACCTAGAGCGTGTTCAGAGTCAGATTAAGCACCTCAAAGAAATCGAGTTAGCTTTGATGAAAATGTCAAAAGCATGTCCAGGTAATGCGGATCATGATTGTCCGATTTTAGAAGAATTGTGTA
>JBOEGV010000131.1:0-1853 GCA_050633605.1 Neptuniibacter sp.
GTCCACATAAGCCCCTAGCAGCCGAAGGCGTTCTCGCTACTCGTAGCTGAGCTTCGCTCAGCGTGCTGGTCAAAGCTGAAACTCAGCTTTTGACACCCCCTCTTTGCCCGAAAATTCGCACAACCCTTCAACCAACACCAAAACCCTTTCCGGAAGCCCATGCTCAAGCAAATCATGAACCGTACTTAATACATTTTCCTGAAACTGCTCACTTGCGCCAATTTCAGAAGACAAGTTATCCGCACTGAAGTGAAACTTATGCCCGGAGGCAACCGACATAATCCACTCATAGGCCTGCGGTTTAACTTCAACCTTTTCAAACTCTGCTTGCTCGTCTGCGGTGCGTCCATCGGGTTTATACCAGTAGCCAAAGTCCACCAGCTTACGGCGTTCAGTACCGGCCACACACCAGTGCGCAATTTCATGCAAAGCGCTGGCATAAAAGCCATGGGCAAAGATCACCCGGTTATGAGGATTATTTTCGTCCTGTGGAAGGTACACAGGCTCGCCTTCGCCACGAACGAGTACTGTATTGTAACCAGAGCAGAATAGCTGATTGAAGAGCTCGATCAGTTCATCAACACCAGGTTCTTTATTTATCTCTATCACGCTGAAATTTCTTAATTAGTTACAAATGGCTGCCAGATATTCTGTTTCAGCCACCAGGTATCGCCATTGACTCGATCAAGTCTTGAAGCCACATAGCCTTTCACATCTTTATCAGCACGAAGAACTACAACCTCATAATCTGAAGTGACTGTCGCCCCACTTTCTTCCAGCATAATCCATTGACCCTGATCAGCCAGCCAGCTTTGTCCATTAAAGCGGTCATAGCGGATTAAAACCCACTGACCGTTTGCTGTGTAAGCAGAAGTAATGCGGTAAGGGCCATCTTGTACGGAATTACCCAGTTCATTCACGATCAAAGTCAGCTGATCAAGTATACCGTTGAAATCTTCAGCAGGAGCCTCTTCCTTATCATTCTGTTCCTGTGGTTGAGATGCCTTGGATGCTATGGCCTCTTTAACGCTTTGAATATGTAAGAGTAAAGCCTGATTCTGTTGCTGCATTCCCGCAGTTTGGGTTTTTAACTGCAGTATCTGTTCCTGGATAGCTATAAGACGGCCTTTCAATCCTTCTATTTCAGAAGATTGTGAAGTATTTACAGCTTTCTTGGAGCCACGGCTAATGATTTTACGCTCTGGGCTTGTCACTGATTCAGTCGGTTTCTGAGCTTCCGTTTCTGGTGCTTCAGGCTTCACCTCTGAAGAATTACAGGCAGTAAGTGTCAAAGTAATCAACAGACACAAAACTCTTGTTAGTTTCACCGCAAGCCTCTCGCTCATTTAGAAATGTGGCAGCTATTTTTACACAAACCTCAGGCAAACAAAAAGGGCCCTTAAGGCCCCTTGTGATAGATAATGACAGTTACGCTTTTGGATAGTCAGCAATACCTGGGTTGTCCGTTACATTTTTCAGCACCGGGGTATTCAGTTTCTCGATGCGAGCAACCTGTTTATCCCGCAGATACTCTGCCACCACATCCCAGATAATTGGGCCGTCTGACTTAGACCCGACGGTTGCCCAGCCAGACACTGTATAGGTTTTATTGGCTTCGATCTTTTCGCCATTATCCAGTGTCATCTCGGTTATACGTTTACCAATTGGCTGCAAAGGATCACAGATGTAATCGAAACCACCCACGCGAACCATATCCCCGCCGGATTGCAGGTAGGGATCCGGGTTGAAGATGTTATCTGCGACATCTTCCAGGATTAGTTTCAGGTCGGAGCCTTTCATGTGACGTACATAGGTTTCCGGATAAGTCAGGCAGGTTTGATCCAGAACGTGTT
>JBOEGV010000132.1:0-2955 GCA_050633605.1 Neptuniibacter sp.
CCAGAAGAAGGTTTAACCTTCTTCTGGTTCATAACCTAAGTTAGGCGCTAACCACCGTTCAGCTTCCTTCATCTCCATACCTTTACGTTTGGCATAGCTTTCCACCTGGTCTTCGCTGATTTTCGCAACACCAAAGTATTGTGAATCAGGGTGGCTGAAGTAGAAGCCGCTTACCGCTGCGGTTGGCAGCATTGCGTAAGCATCGGTCAGGGTCATGCCGGCGTTGTTTTCAACGTCCAGTAGTTCCCAGAGCAGACCTTTTTCGGTGTGTTCAGGGCAAGCCGGGTAACCCGGAGCAGGGCGGATGCCTTTGTATTTTTCGGCAATGAGTTCGTCGTTGCTAAGCTGTTCGTCAGTCGCGTAGCCCCAGATCTCTTTGCGCACCTTATCGTGCATCATTTCTGCCAGAGCTTCAGCGAAGCGGTCTGCCAGAGCTTTTACCATGATTGAGTTGTAGTCGTCGTGGTCGGCTTCGTATTGAGCGACCAGTTCATCACAACCGTGACCTGCTGTAACGGCAAAGGCTCCTAGGTAATCGCCTTTGCCACTGTCTTTAGGCGCTACGAAGTCTGCAAGGCACATATGGGCTTTACCTGCGACTTTTTCAGTCTGTTGGCGCAGGTGATGCAGTTCCATCAGCACTTCGCTGCGGCTCTCATCGGTGTACAGTTCAATATCGTCATGGTCGACGGTATTTGCCGGGAAAATACCCACAACCGCTTTGGCCGTAAGAAGTTTCTCGTCCACTAGTTTCTTCAGCATGACTTTTGCGTCAGCAAACAGTTTGGTGGCTTCTTCACCGATGATCTCATCGGTCAGGATGCGCGGGTAACGACCGGCTAGCTCCCAGGAGTGGAAGAATGGGGTCCAGTCGAAGTATTCCTCAATGTCACTGAGGGATATGTCGTCAAATACGTGGATACCTGGTTTTAGCGGCGCTGGTGGGGTGTAGTTATCCCACTCAATCTGGAATTTATTGGCACGGGCAGCGTCAAGTGTGACTCGGCGTTTATCGGTCATGCGAGCGGCGTGACGTTCACGTACCGCTTCGTATTCTTCCTGAATCTCTTTAACGTAGGCATTTTTCTTTTCACCTAACAGATTCGAGGCTACGTTCACTGCACGTGAGGCGTTGGTGACATGCACCACCTGATCGCGGTGGAAGCCGGGATCAATTTTGACTGCGGTATGGGCTTTAGAGGTTGTTGCACCGCCAATCAGCAATGGGATATTAAATTCCTGACGCTCCATCTCTTTGGCAACGTGCACCATCTCATCCAGAGACGGTGTGATAAGACCAGACAGGCCGATAAGGTCTGCATTCTCTTCACGTGCCGTTCTCAGAATCGTTTCTGCAGACACCATTACGCCCAGATCGATAATCTCGTAGTTATTACATTGTAGGACAACGCCGACAATGTTTTTACCAATGTCGTGTACGTCGCCTTTAACCGTAGCCAGTACAATCTTGCCGTTAGTCTGGCTCGCACCGTCTTTCTCTTCTTCGATAAACGGCATCAGGTAGGCAACGGCTTTTTTCATAACTCGGGCCGATTTAACTACCTGCGGCAGGAACATCTTACCGGCACCGAACAGGTCACCGACCACGCTCATGCCGTCCATTAACGGACCTTCGATTACATGTAGAGGACGATCATGGTTCTGACGAGCTTCTTCAGTATCGTCTTCGATAAATTCGGTAATGCCTTTAACCAGTGCGTGTTCGAGGCGTTTGTTGACTTCCCAGCTGCGCCATTCCTGAGTTTTTTCTTCGACCTGTGCGCCATCGCCACGGTATTTCTCGGCAATATCCAGTAGTCTTTCGGTGCCATCTTCGCGGGTGTTTTGAATAACGTCTTCAACCGCCAGACGCAGTTCTTCTGGGAGGTCATCATAGATCGCCAACTGACCAGCGTTCACGATGCCCATATCCATGCCTTGTTGGATGGCGTGGTATAGGAATACGCAATGGATCGCTTCACGCACCGGGTTGTTACCACGGAAGGAGAAGGAAACGTTGGAAACACCACCGGAGATCTTGGCATAGGGCAGGTTCTTTTTGATCCAACCCGTTGCCTGAATAAAGTCTACAGCGTAGTTATTGTGCTCTTCGATACCGGTGGCTACGGCGAAAATGTTCGGGTCGAAGATGATATCTTCTGGTGGATAACCGACCTTATCGACCAGAACCCGGTAGGAGCGTTCACAGATCTCGATTTTACGTTTATAAGTGTCGGCCTGACCGTCTTCGTCAAAGGCCATGATCACCACCGCAGCACCGTAACGACGAAGTTTCTTAGCTTGTTCGATGAAGTTATCTTCACCTTCTTTAAGGCTGATGGAGTTGACCACGCCTTTACCCTGAATGCATTGCAGACCTGCTTCGATGACATCCCACTTGGATGAGTCGATCATGATTGGTACGCAGGCGATATCTGGCTCAGAAGCAATCAGGTTCAGAAATTTAACCATGGCTGCATGGGCATCCAGCATGCCTTCGTCCATGTTGATGTCGATGATCTGGGCACCGTTTTCAACCTGCTGGCGTGCTACATCCAGTGCAGTTTCGTAATCTTGTTCTTTGATCAGGCGCTTGAACATTGCCGAACCGGTGACGTTGGTTCGCTCACCCACGTTTACAAACAGGGTTTCTGCACCGATGTTCATCGGTTCCAGACCGGAGAGGCGACATTCAACCGGAATATCAGGAATCTTTCGCGGCTGAGCTTTATCAGCCGCTTCGCGCATCGCTGTAATATGTGCAGGTGTGGTACCGCAACAGCCGCCGATGATGTTCAGAAAACCGGATTGCGCCCATTCGCTGATCTCTTCCGCCATCTGTTCCGGGGTTTCATCATAACCACCAAAGGCATTTGGCAGGCCCGCGTTCGGGTGCGCAGAGACATAGGTGTCTGCAATGCGGGACATCTCTTCCACATACTGACGCAGCTCTTT
>JBOEGV010000133.1:0-2964 GCA_050633605.1 Neptuniibacter sp.
CCCAGGGCGCAGGATTACCAATGTTAAGCTTAATGATTCGCTGGCCTTCCTCTTCCAGGCGTTTAGCTTCCTGAAGAACCGGACCTCGAATGTCATAGCAAACATTGATCAGCTTGTTTGATTTTCGGATTACTGGCATGTTTATGTCCTACATGTATCTGTCGGGAATTCTTTGAGACAAATACGGTCTTAAAGCAAAGAGAATTTATAACTTAGATAAACCTCTGAAAATGGAGGCTAATCATACGCTTTTTACTTAAGGTATTAAACCTAGTAACTATCCGCATCATCCGGTTTCGGAGGCCCCATGAGCGAGAAGAAAGAAAAACTACAAAAATCAGAACAGGAGTGGCGTCAGCAACTCAGCCCTGAACAGTATCGTATCTGTCGTGAGAAGGGGACTGAACGCGCCTTTACTGGTGAGTATTACACTAACAAAGAAGCAGGAAAATACTGTTGTGCCTGCTGTGGAGAGTTACTGTTTTCATCAGAACAGAAGTATGACTCAGGCAGTGGTTGGCCTAGTTTCTGGGAGGCTGCATCTGAACAGGTTATTGATGAACACCACGATAAAACCCACGGTATGATTCGCACAGAAATTACCTGCTCCAATTGTGATGCTCATTTAGGACATGTTTTTCCAGACGGACCTAAACCAACAGGTCTGCGTTATTGTGTTAATTCAGCCTCTTTGGAATTTGAAAAGGGTGAGTAATGAAGTCCTTTAATTGGATTTACGAACACGTCCAGCAACACAAAAGCGGCGAAGATATTGAGGCGTTGCTGCCTGTTCCCAAAAGTTCTGCAGAAATGAAACAAGTACCGGATGACCGTATCTTAAGTGATATGGTCAGAAGGGTATTTCGTGCCGGTTTAAAGCATTCGCTGGTGGATTCTAAATGGCCGGAGTTCGAAAAAGCCTTCTTTGGTTTTGATCCGGAAAAAATCAGCTTGATGAATGATGAACAATTGGAAAACCTGATGCAGAATGAAAAACTGATCAGGCACTGGGGCAAGATTAAATCCACCCGAACGAATGCCATGCTGGTACATGAAAAAGCTAAGGAGCACGGCAGTTTTGCCAGTTTTATAGCAGAATGGCCCGAGGATAATATTATCGGTTTGTGGGAACTGCTGAAGAAACAGGGCAATCAACTTGGCGGTAATTCCGGGTCCTATTTTCTGCGTATGATTGGCAAAGATACCTTTATTCTAACCGATGATGTTGTGGCGGCTCTTAAAGCTCAGGGCATTGTTGAGAAGAAGCCAACAGCGAAGCGGGATCTGATCAAAGTGCAGGAAGCCTTTAACCAGTGGCAGCAGGAATCCGGACGGCCTCTGTGTCAAATCAGTCGGTTATTGTCATACACAGTAGGTTGGTAAGGGGTTGATCTTGAGAAAAAAGGCCGGTTTTCCGGCCTTTTTAACAAACTGGAATCAGTTGAACTGAATAAAATCCAGCAGCTGCGGATCATTAAATGCCCGAGTCATGGTTTGGGAAACCACTTCACCGATCAGTTTCTCATTATCTTGTTCTGTAGGTGTTTTCAGGAAGGTCTGGTGCTTATCTGTGGCATAGTTACCTGTGTAACTCTTCTCACCCTTGGTGAGTTGCAGACGGACTTTCATATCCACATCGACTTTCTGTTTTAAGGTTTTCTTAGTCACGTTGTAGTTCAGATCAACCAGCGAAACGACCAGTTTGAATTCTCCGGAATAGAATCTTCGAATACCCATATCCTCAAGAGTATGTTCAGCGGTATGGGCAAGGAGTTCATGGGTGTTTTTCAAAATAATTTGCGGATTAGGCTGTTCCCCGGTCAGGCGAAAACCAATAATTTCGGTCGGGCGTAGGTCTTTAGTGACAATTTCTATGCGTGTGTCTGCTGGAAGGTTTCGGTGAACCTGTATCTCTGGATGTAGATCCAGAACCTGAGAATTGAATGTCTGACAGCCGGTAATAGAAACACTTAATAGCAGCGTTACCAGTAGAGGGTTTAAAGTCTTACGTAGTATAGAAAACATAATCAGTTAGTCCATATTCTCGATGGCTCTCGGAGTAAGAGAGCTAATAAATTCTGCCAGGTTGTCTGCCAGTTTCCGGATGGGTGGCTTGCCAGGTAATTCCAGAAGAACCTCCCCACTAAAATTGTCCACACTGATAAAATAGTTATCATCCGGTTCAGCGCAGGCAAAAAAGAAGGTCAGTGGTCTTTTCTGCTGGCGTTTGGACAACGCATGTCCGATAAGGTTGCCGCGCAGGCGTTCCATATCTTCTATATTCCAAACCTGAATAAGGCTCAGGTCGCCCTCAATACAAGTGGCTGGCAGTGGGTCGGACCAGTAGCGACAGTAATAATTGACCACATCCGGATTAATTTTCTCATCCAGAGCATTTTCGATCCGTTCAAACAGGTCTGTTTTTAAACGTTGACGAGTGGGGCGCCAGCTCACAGGCTGACCATCAGAAGCACGTGATTCATAACAATCTGAGGGCCACTCCGAATTAAAGGGAAGGGTAGGCGCTTCTGGTTGCAGTTTTATTAACTGGCTTACAAATTCATCCAGCGCAATCTCTACATCACTAGCCATTGTTTTCCTTGATTATTTATCTATTTTCAGGTTGATCATCTACTTCTATCTTAACCGATATGACAGACTTTTCTTATCCCGAATTTAAGATTTAAGCAGATCATTGATTGCAAAATATACAGCGGCCGGGTGATAGATAACCTACTGATTTGTACAAGGAATGTTCAATCAAATTCTTTTTAATTTTTTTTGGTTTAGGGGTTTGACATGTGTCTTAAAACGCGTAAAATTCGCACTCCGTTTGGGGCACTTAATTGCCTTAGGCAGCTTGGAAAGGATAGTTCCTGAGTGAATTATCTGACTGTCACTCATAAGTTGAGTGAGGGTCGCGGGTTAGAATCCCGTGTTAATGCGGAGTGGTAGTTCAGTTGG
>JBOEGV010000134.1:0-2560 GCA_050633605.1 Neptuniibacter sp.
AGAAGGTTAAACCTTCTTCTGGCTCATAACAGCGGCGAGTAGCGAGAACGCTGCTTCGCAGCTGCTAGTGGCGAGCAAAAGCAAAAAACCGAACCTAGAGAGTTCGGTTTTTATGGATTCCAGCCTTCGCTGGAAAGACGAAGGCAAGTCATCCCAGATTTTAAGACGAAAATCGTCATCCCAAACTTGTTTTGGGATCCATTAAAATAGCTGCGAGTAGCAAGAACTCTGCATAGAGCTGCTAGGGGCAGCAAAGACAAAACACCCAAAACCAGTTCATCAATTGCTCCCTATGTCAGAGCCAATCCGTAATAATGAATTCATGCCTTACTTTTAATAATCTACTTATTCTTTTTTACTCTCATAGTTGTTAATTGTTTACTAGGTAGAACCAGTGTAATGTCACGAATATCTCAAATATTAAGCTGTAATGCCTCCGGCTTTGTGGCTTTCCCCCCTAAAACTACGAAACGAAATTCACTTTGGTAGTTATATTCTGAAAATTTACGGAATGGTCCCATTGTTCCGTGATATTCACTTTTATTTACGTATTCCACTGGACCATGCAATAAACGCTTTCCAACACTCGAAATGGCCAAATCTACACGTTTAACAAACTCGTTAAAGTCTTTAATAATTACTGCCTTATCACCAAAACCCAGGTTTCGTGTGTCGAATTTAAATCCCGGTTTATCTGTATACATATAAGTGCAAAGGATATTTCTAGCCCCGACATTCCCAGATCGATATATCATTGGGCTTATCGCTCCACCAATTGGCACAAACTCACCTTCGCTATTTTCTATAGCAATTTCTTTAAATTGAATAGCCTGATCGGCACCTTCATGTGTATCTGCCCGAAGAAAGCCGTCACTTTCGATATTTGTAAAGTATGAATCCGTATTCATGTAAATTTTGCCGTCAAGAAAATCACTTAAATACTCTTCCTGAAGAATTTTAATAATTACGAATACATATGACATTGATGACCCTATCCTTACAAAATAACCATTTATTTAACGTATATGGAATTCACTGACTCCCAACGTAACTTATTTTCCTAACTACTAAGCGCCTAGCAGCAAGCTAATCATCCTTACTTTCCCAATACCCCGGTTTTTTTCTGTTATGCATTACAGCTAACACCTGAATGGTGTTTTCTGATGCAGAATAAATAACTGAATACGGAAATTTGTTAAGAAGAAATCTACGTGTGCTTTCGCCAAACGGAGGCCACGTATCAGGTTGTTGAGTAATATACCCAAAGGAGTGTTCAAGTTCTGTGAGGAAGTCTTCGCCGAGTCCTTTGGCTTGGTTTTCATACCATTCGTAGGCGGCTTTGATCTCAATGCTCACTTCCGTGTGAAAGATCAGTTTTGGCATCCTAGCCCTTTATCTGTTGTTTAACCTCATTCCAAGAGATACCTTGTATTTCTCCTGATTCAAGTGATTTTAGGCGTTGGTCTGACAGGTCTTTCCATGCCTGTTCTGCGCCTTGTTCTTGTTTAGTATCGAGCGACTCAAGCAGGCGATGAGCAACCAAAGCTTTTTCCTCTTGGGAAAGCTCTTCAATCTCATCAATCACTCTTTCAAATGCAGCGGACATAATTCCTCCATCTGTTTCTTTGGTCAGTCTAGCATCAGGATAAGAGCAAAGCATCAAGGGCTGATAGCTAAATGCTTTTCCTAGCCCCTAGCATCTGCGAAGCAGCGTTCTCGCCACTCGCCACTGCCTTTTACTAGGTTGTGACAAATTCAAACTGGTGTTTTAATAACCAGCGTTCAGCTACAAAAAAGTATAAAGGAGTTACTTTAGCTGAGTTCTCTTTCTAAAAATAAGACCAACATAAGGAATGTGTTTATGTCCCTCGCCAGTGCTGCGCTTGATTACCTTGATACGAAAAAAATCCGTTGGATCAGAAAGAATTTTCCCTGGCTGGCTCGATTAATAAACCGCCTTGCGACCAATTTTCTGGCCTCGACAACCACGCCACGGCCTAATGCTTATAGCCTCTGGAGAGATCATCTCGCGATGCCTGAAGCAGACAAGACACCTATACCTGCCCGTACAGCAGCGGATTATCTGACCTGGGAAGGGGTAACCAACAAGCGGTATTTTGATCTGCACCTGCAACCCGCACCACAGGGTTATATTGATTCCCTGCCGGATAACGAAGCCAGTGAGCAATACCCGTTTGGTGAAGTCACGCATTTGTTCCAACGTCACGGGGAGATGGAGACCGATCGTTCCAGTGTATTTTTTATGTTTTTTGCTCAGTGGTTCACAGATGGTTTCTTCCGTTCTGATTCTCTGGACCCGAACAAAACCACCTCTAACCATAATATAGATCTGTGCCAGATTTACGGGGCGGATGAGATTTCCTGTAACGCTCTACGCAGTGGTGTGGATGGCAAGTTAAGAAGCCGCATAGTTAATGGCGAAGAGTTACCCGACACACTGGGTGAACTAGATGCTGAGAGTAAATGGCAGGTCAAGGAGTGCTACAAAGAGCTGCCTTACATTAAGAACTTTGCAATCTTTGAAGCCATCTACGGTTCA
>JBOEGV010000135.1:0-630 GCA_050633605.1 Neptuniibacter sp.
ATAGCTACCTTATCGGCCAGTTGTTGATCGATATGGATCAGGCCTTTGCTGTGAATGATGCAAACAATGAGGTCGCGGTCTCAACACAAGTCACCGAACATCTGAATAATTGCCTGATCCGTTTGCTGGATTGTCTGGAAAATGAAATGGACCGCAAGGTTCTCGCACCGACCTTAAAACGTGAGATTTTTTACGAAGTTCTGAAAGGGCCTAATGGCGATATTCTGAGAAACTGTGTTGCTAACCATGCGGGCTCTAATAAGATTGCTCCGGTTATTCAGTTCATTGAAGAGAACTTCCACACACCGCTTGATGTTGAAACCATTGCCAAATTTGCCGGTATGAGCCCTTCTACTCTGCATGACCGCTTTAAACAGATCACCTCCATGTCACCTATGCAGTTTGTTAAATCCCTGCGTTTACACAAAGCTCATTCGTTGCTGCTCAGTGGAAATCCCGCCAGTGAAGCCTCTTATCAGGTGGGTAATAACAGTCCCTCGCAGTTCAGCCGCGAATTTAAACGCTTTTTTGGCGATTCCCCAAGGGATGTGCAAAGTTCGGCGAGATAAGTTTCATAGAAACTTGCGCAGGGTTTTCATTGTAGAAATTTCAAAACCCAGTTGTTGATAG
>JBOEGV010000136.1:0-2744 GCA_050633605.1 Neptuniibacter sp.
GTTCATCTGTTAGAGAGAAATGAGGAGTGTCAACTACCAACAAATGCCCACTCATCCAGTCATGAATATTACAGCCCATAGATATTTCAGCTGGTTGCAAGAACTCAATTGAGTTGTTAGATTGGCCTTTTCGAAGCTTGAACGCAAAATTCTGATCGCGTGAGGCAGAAAACACGTGGTGAGTAATATCATCATTGTTGGTAAATTGAACGGGTTGTCCCGCTTGCACGACACTTAGGTATGGTGAAAAAGCCATATCCTTTTGGAAAACTGTCTCTGTTTGAGTTTTTGAGTTAGCGTTAAGTTGCTTTGGGGTAATGACAACTGCGATATTTGAAAGCATACCACCATCACTATTCTCAACTCTGACCTTAATTTGGGCAGACTGAAGACTATTTGAAATTAGTAATAGTGCTACGAATTGTATAAGTGTTTTCACAAAATCCCTCCACACAAGCTATCTAGAATTATAGTTAGCAATTTAATATTTTGCTGAGTATTAGCGAACCCAACTTCGGCGCTGAGAATTAGCCGTCGATGCAGTGCTTATTGTTTGAGAGTATCAGTATTGAAAGGTTACAAAAAAGTAGTTTAGGTACTAAGGACGAGTGTTTTACGAGTAAGAAATACCAAGTTGAGTGCCAACACTAAAGCAGCCTAAAACGGTTTTATTATGATTTCGCAATATATGGTTTTGCCATTCTAAAGTAATATTACTTTGGTGGTTGGAATGGATTTCATTGCAATAGCGGGAAAAAGGATCTCCAAATCCTTTCATCATTTGTTCAAAAACGATGGTAATTTCGGTACGTTGCTCTGGCAAAAGGTAATTAGTGAGCCAGCATTGCCCATAGTAATCCTGATTATTAACACCTAGTAGCTCACAGCCAAATGAATTTAAATAAATGATTTCAGCTTTTACGTTGAGTATTACGCAAAGACTTGATTGCTTTTCTAAAAATTGAAACTGATGTCTGTAGCTATTCTGATATGAAATATCGGCATCCAATGAGTTTAGTTCGCGAATAAGTCGAGAAATTCGAACTGAATCTTCCTGAAAAAGGCTAGCAGCCGATTCCTCTATCGAGTCCTGAGTCATTAACCGCTGATTTAAGCTGTATTCTTGCATTGGAATACCTAAACAGGTGGGGCTCATAGTATTGTACAATAATTAAACTCTAGAGGAGAACCTCTCACTTTTCAAGGGTTTTTTGAGCTTGTAAACGGCTATTAACCGCTTATTATCGTTTTCCAATAACTGTAGTTAAAATCAGCGAGCTAATTTCAAAGTACTATTTAAGGTGACTTGTGGATAGACAACTAGCGCTATGAGTGTGAGTGAATCTATGAGAATATATTGGTCGAAATTCTATTGTAAAAAAGGAACCTAAAAAATGAGAAGAATAATCAGTGCAATATGTTTAGTGGCAATAACTTCTCCATTGTTGGCGAGCGAAGCTAGCGACCAGTTTTTCAATAATTTGAAGCAATTATGTGGAAAGACAATTCAGGGTAAAAGCGTTTATCCGGCTAATAAAGACGATTCTTTTTATGGTAAAACCTTAATAATGACAGTGAAATCATGCTCAGATACTGAGCTAAGAATTCCTTTTAGTGTCGGTAAAGATAAATCGAGAACTTGGATATTAACTCGAACCGAACAAGGATTGTTGTTTAAACATGATCACCGACATGAAGATGGAACTCCTGATGAGTTGACCATGTATGGTGGTTACGCCAATTCAAATGGAACGGCTTGGTCTCAAAGTTTTCCTGCGGATGATGCAACGAAAGTTCTCGTTCCAAAAGGCAAAACAAATATTTGGCATTTGACGATTGATAAAGAAAATAAGCAATTTATTTATTATTTGGAAAGACATCAAAAGCCTAGATTTAAGGCTGTTTTTGACTTAAAAGAAAAAGGCTAAAACAAGATTCACTTCGCTGGACCGAGAGTGCGGAGAGTCAAAAATAGCGTTTATTAAGGTAGCTATTGACGAGGCTTCGACGGGCCTAGCTGGCTTGGGTTTGGACTTGAGTTTGGACTTGGGTTTGAACTTGAGTAAGGGCCTGAGCTTGTCTTTGATTTCGGGTGTTACAAAGCAAAGTCCAAAAATAACGCCCCTTTAGCCGGTAGTCTAGGCAGCTAACCCTCGAATAATTCCGACTAAATAGGCTATACCATCATCGAAGCGAGACTGATCTTTGGTTTGCTTGGCGCAACACTGGATCCCTTGAAATGATGCAACGATAAATTGTGCGGTTTTTTTTGCATCCACATCTTGCCTAACTTCACCAGATTCAATGCCTTTTAATATCATGGCCTCAATACCGTCGGTCCAATCGTCAAAAATCTGAATAATTCTTAATCTGAATCCTTCATCTTCAAAAGACATCTCGGAGCCGATGTTGGTCAATGGGCAACCGACTTCTAAGTCGCATTGTTCGAGACCATCACTCATGTTTTCAAAGGATTTTGCTAACACTTCGATCACACTGCCGGGTTGAGATAGTGACTCACTCCAAAAAGCTTTAAATTGATTGCCCAATATATCATCAACCACCGCGTAACCTAGGGCTTGTCGCCCTTCTAAATGCCCCCCCCCCCCCCCCCCCCCCCCCCCCCCCCCCCCCCCCCCCCCCCCCCCCCCCCCCCCCACCCCCCCGCCCCCGCCCCCCCCCCCCCCCCCCCCCCCCCCCCCCCCCCCCCCCTCCCCCCCCCCCCCCCCCCCCCCCCCCCCCCC
>JBOEGV010000137.1:0-3491 GCA_050633605.1 Neptuniibacter sp.
TTCTCGTATTGCTCGTTACGTTACAGAGATACGTCTGAACGAACTAGCTAAGATCGAAGCTGAAGTAATTGATCTGGACGCTCTGAAAGCGGCAGACATCATTAAGCAGGAAATTAAAACTGCGAAAGTGATCCTGTCTGGAGAGATCAATAAGGCTGTCACCATTAAAGGTCTTAAAGTGACTAAAGGTGCACAGGCTGCTATCGAAGCTGCTGGCGGTAAAGTCGAGGCGTAAATGGCTAAACAAGGACAAATACCAGCTGGAGTACAGAATGGCCTAGGCGAGCTTAAGTCTCGATTGCTGTTCGTGTTGTTGGCGATTGTGGTTTACCGTATCGGAGCACATATTCCGGTTCCTGGTATCAACCCAGACCGTCTAGCAGCGTTGTTTGATCAGAATCAGGGCACAATCCTGAGTCTCTTCAATATGTTCTCAGGTGGTGCATTGGAACGAATGAGTATCCTTGCACTGGGCATCATGCCGTACATTTCTGCATCGATTATTATGCAGTTGATGACAGTTGTGAGCCCAACCTTAGCGCAATTGAAGAAAGAGGGAGAGGCTGGTCGTCGCAAGATTAACCAGTACACTCGCTACGGAACTGTGCTTCTTGCAACTGTTCAGTCCTTCGGTATGGCCGTAGGTCTGGCTAATCAGGGTGTTTCATTCAGTGCCGATTTCAGCTTCTACTTTGTAGCTGTTGTAACACTGGTTGCTGGCGCCGTATTCCTGATGTGGCTGGGAGAGCAGGTGACAGAGCGTGGTATCGGTAACGGTATCTCTATTCTGATCTTTGCTGGTATTGTGGCTGGATTGCCTAGTGCAATCGGTCAGGCCTTTGAAGCAGCGCGTCAGGGTGACCTGAATATTCTCGCACTGCTTGCTATTGCGTTTCTCGCGATTGCTACTGTGGGTTTTGTAGTGTTTATGGAGCGCGGCCAACGCCGTATTACCATTAACTATGCAAAGCGTCAGCAGGGTAATCGTGTATTTGCGGCTCAGTCCAGTCACCTTCCTTTGAAGGTTAATATGGCTGGTGTGATTCCGCCGATTTTTGCATCCAGTATTTTGCTGTTCCCTGCTTCTATGGGCCAATGGTTTGGTCAGGGTGAAGGCATGGATTGGCTTCAGAATGTTGCGTTGGCGCTTGGCCCAGGTCAGCCGCTATACATTCTGTTGTTTTCGGTCGCAATTATTTTCTTCTGCTACTTCTATACAGCGATTATGTTTAATCCTAAGGATGTAGCGGATAACCTGAAGAAATCAGGTGCTTTTATTCCGGGAATTCGTCCTGGTGAGCAGTCAGCGCGTTATATCGATAGTGTGCTGAGTCGATTGACATTGTTTGGTGCGCTCTACATTACTGCGGTATCTTTAATGCCTCAGTTCTTGGTAGTAGCTGCAAATGTACCGTTTTATTTCGGTGGCACCTCACTCCTGATCGTCGTAGTAGTCGTAATGGACTTTATGGCACAGGTTCAGTCGCATCTGATGTCTCATCAATACGAGTCTCTGATGAAGAAATCTAATCTCAAGGGTGGTCGCGCTAATTAAAGCGCAGGGCTACATGGAGTAGATCATGAAAGTACGTGCATCTGTTAAGAAGATCTGTCGTAACTGTAAAATCGTTCGTCGTAACGGTTCAGTTCGCGTGATCTGTAAAGTAGAGCCGCGTCACAAACAGCGTCAGGGTTAATTCAACCCTGATTTGGGAGTAGAAGGCGTTTGCACTTGATTTAAAAATAATCAACGTGTATTATTTCGCGCCTTCTGCGAACAGAACACATTTGTATAGGTGTTTGTTTGTTTAATTCAAACACCTTTTTATGAACGGAGTAATAGAATGGCCCGTATAGCTGGCGTCAACATTCCTGACAATAAGCATGCGGTAATTTCTCTGACTTACATTTACGGTATTGGCCGCACGACTGCGTCCCAGATCTTAGAGACTTGCGGTGTTGCACCGAATACAAAGATCTCTGATCTGTCTGATGAAAAATTGGACGTAATTCGTGGAGAAGTTGCTAAATTTACTGTTGAAGGCGACCTACGTCGTGAAGTTTCCATGAGCATCAAGCGATTGATGGATCTTGGTTGTTTCCGCGGTATTCGTCACCGTCGTAACCTTCCGGTTCGCGGTCAACGTAGTAAAACGAATGCGCGCACCCGAAAAGGTCCGCGTAAGCCGATCCGTAAATAAGTGGTAAGCGATAGGAATTCCGAATATGGCAAAGCCAGGTAATCGCACACGCAAAAAAGTGAAGAAGCAAATTGCGGATGGGTTCGCTCACATCCATGCTTCTTTTAATAACACGATCATTACAATTACTGATCGCCAGGGTAATGCTCTTTCTTGGGCAACTGCAGGTGGCTCCGGCTTCCGCGGTTCTCGTAAGAGTACACCATTCGCTGCTCAGGTTGCGGCTGAGCGCGCTGGTCAGGCTGCACTTGAGTACGGCCTGAAAAACCTCGACGTTTTTGTTAAAGGCCCAGGACCAGGACGTGAATCAGCAGTTCGCGCACTGAATTCTGTAGGCTACAAAATTGCAAACATCACTGACGTGACGCCAATCCCTCATAATGGTTGTCGTCCACCGAAGAAACGTCGCGTTTAATCTGGAGACGGTAATATGGCTCGTTATCTTGGACCAAAGTGCAAGCTGTCTCGTCGTGAAGGTACAGACCTTTTCCTGAAGAGCGGTGTTCGTTCACTAGACAGTAAGTGTAAAGCTGAAGCTGTCCCTGGTGTACACGGCGCTCGTCGCGGACGTCTGTCCGACTACGGCCTGCAGTTGCGTGAGAAACAAAAAGTTCGTCGTATGTACGGCGTTCTGGAACGTCAGTTCCGCAGTTATTATAAAGAAGCGGCTCGCCGCAGTGGTGCTACAGGTGAAAACCTGCTGCAGCTGCTGGAAGGTCGTTTAGACAACGTTGTATATCGCATGGGTTTCGGTTCTACACGTGCAGAAGCACGTCAGATCGTATCTCACCGCTCAATCACTGTTAATGGCCAGGTTGTGAACATTGCTTCCTACCAGGTTCAGGCAGGTGATGTTGTTGCTGTTCGTGAAAAAGCTAAGACTCAGCTGCGTATTAAAAGCGCGCTGGAACTGGCTGGACAACGTTCAGCAGTAGAGTGGGTAGAAGTAGACGCAGGTAAAATGGAAGGAACCTACAAGGCGACTCCAGAGCGTTCTGATCTGCCAGCTGAAATCAACGAACAGCTGATTGTAGAGCTGTACTCGAAGTAATATTAACTTTAATTTGGTGGAAATATGCAGCGTTCGGTAAATGAGTTTCTAAGCCCACGTCATATTGACGTACAGGAAATCAGCAAAACTCGCGCTAAAGTGACTCTTGAGCCACTTGAGCGCGGATTTGGCCATACGCTGGGCAATGCATTACGTCGCATTCTGCTGTCTTCTATGCCGGGTTGTGCGGTAACAGAAGTTGAGATTGAAGGCGTATTGCATGAGTACAGCACAATTGA
>JBOEGV010000138.1:0-1720 GCA_050633605.1 Neptuniibacter sp.
AGAATTATCGTGCGGCGCTACAGAAAGTGACAGCAGTAAGTTTGTCGACGCTGTTGTTGATGGCACAACCTATAAAGTCCATTACAACGAACTGGGCAGCGGTGAAGAAACCGTAATCATGCTGCATGGTTCCGGACCAGGCGCTACCAGTTGGGCAAACTTTAATAAAAACATCGGTCCTTTTGTGAATGAAAACTACCGGGTGATCCTTATGGATTGTCCGGGTTGGGGCAAAAGTGATCCGGTTGTTTGTACAGGTTCCCGTTCTGACTTTAATGCCGAATGCTTAAAAGACCTGATGGACGGTTTGGACATTGAGAAAGCCCATTTGATTGGTAATTCGATGGGCGGTCACAGTGTCGTAGCGTTCGCCCTTCACAACCCGGACCGTATAGGCAAACTGGTACTAATGGGTGGCGGCACAGGCGGCCCAAGTCAGTTTGTAGCTATGCCAACTGAAGGCATAAAGTTACTGCAAGGTCTCTACCGTGATCCTTCTATTGAATCGCTGAAAAAGATGATGTCTGTGTTTGTCTTTGATTCCAGTAATTTAACAGAAGAGCTGTTCCAGACCAGACTCGAAAATATGCTTTCAACACGTGAGCATCTGAAAAACTTTGTGAAAAGTATCGATGCCAACCCTAAACAGTTCCCGGATTTTGGAACCAGACTCGGAGAAATATCAGCCGAAACTTTGGTCATTTGGGGACGGGATGATCGCTTTGTACCTATGGACATAGGCCTTAGGCTGATTCGTGGAATTCCAAATGCACAGCTGCATATTTTTAATAAATGTGGTCACTGGGCTCAGTATGAACATGCGGATAGATTTAACCGCATGGTTCTGGAGTTTTTAAAACATTAAAAACCAGATAAAAACATCAATAAATAATAAGCTGCAAATTAAACGCAGCTTATTATTTATAATTTATCTTCAATTTCTGAAATAATATTATTTATCTTATTCAGAAATTTACTCGCAGCCTTTTCCGGTGGCATAGCATCCGCTATATAAACAAGATTCAAGCATCCAACCACATTATCATTTTGCATAATAGGCCTGGCTATAGCGGCAATCTTGCCCTCCTCACCCCAGTCACGGAAATTAGAACCATAACCTGCGGTACGGGTTTCTCTGATCACTCTGCGAACATAATCATCATCTCGGGCGCACTCGCCCTGCTTATCGTCCAGTTCCCGTAACATGGTCAAGAGTTCCTGCCGTTCCTCTTCCGGACAGAAAGATATATACGCTCTCCCGGTCGCGGTCATCAGCAAGGGTAAGCGACGCCCCACCATATCACGATGGAAAGAAAGCTTACTGAAACGGTGGGTGGTCTCCCTGATCACCATAGCATCACCATCCAGGGTACAGATATCTGTCGGCCATATAACCTGCTGCATCAGCTCACCCAGCAGGGGTGCAGCCAACTGAGATATCCACTGTGCATCCTCAAAACCATCACTAAGCTGACGCACTTTAATGGTCAGTTGATAACTGTCATCTGAAGGGCTGCGAGTGACATAACCTTCCCCTACCAGAGTTTCAAGAATGCGCTTAACCGTGGTCCGGTGAATACCACTCCACTCTGCAAGATCCCTGATCTTGGCTCTACCGTTTGAACGATTAAGCAGATGTAACAGATCAAGCCCACGGGTGAGCCCTTGCACAGTTTTATAATTTGCCGCCTGCTCAACTTTCACTTACAACTTCCTCATA
>JBOEGV010000138.1:1771-3750 GCA_050633605.1 Neptuniibacter sp.
TTAGGTGCACCCAGTGCACCAACGAAACAGTTTTCATTGTAGTAACAAATGCAGATTTTTTATACTCAGAAAATAATAATTAATAAAATAATAAATAACTGAGTGTTTTAAATAATGGCTTTTATTCTATGCTGCGCCGCTTTATTAATAATAAGTATCGCTTATATTTCTTATAAAACGAATACTTATAATCTGCCCGAACTTAATTCTAAAAATAAAGACGCTCATCTTTATTTAAAAATCACTCCTGCATTTCATATCAGCTAAATAAACACTATCGGAGCAACCTAATGTCGATAGACCTCGAAAGTATTGCTTTGCAATTACGCAATGCAGAACTGACTGGAGAAGCGATTCCCCCTATTGCACCACTACTGGGTGATGATCAGGGTGATGCCGCTTATAAAATCCAGGCGATCAATACCCAATATGCAATCAGTCAGGAGCGCCGTGTTGTAGGGCGCAAGATTGGACTTACCAATCCCAAAGTTCAGCAGCAGTTAGGGGTGGACCAACCGGATTTCGGCACCCTGTTTGCAGATATGTGCTACGGGGACAATCAGACCATTCCGGCTGATGCCGTGCTACAGCCCAAGGTTGAAGCAGAACTGGCTCTTATCCTGAACAAAGATCTACCCCATCAGGATACAACCTTTACTGAAATGACCGATGCCATTGGCTGGGTTCTGCCATCCATCGAAATTGTTGGCAGTCGTATCCAAAACTGGGAGATCGGCTTTGTCGATACCGTAGCGGATAACGCCTCGAGTGGACTCTTTGTTGTAGGCGATGCCACACGCTGGAACGGCGGCATTGATCTGGCAGCCATCACGATGGAGATGCGTCAGAACGGTGAACTGATGTCTTCAGGTAACGGAGCTCAGTGCCTTGATCATCCTCTCAATGCTGCGGTCTGGCTTGCCAGAACTATGAGCCGGTTAGGCCAGCCATTACAGGCTGGAGATATTGTACTGACTGGAGCACTTGGACCAATGGTAGCTGTCTCTTCCGGTGATTTTTTTGAAGTTGAAATAGAAGGTATCGGGCGGGTTTCGACCCGTTTTGGTGTAACACCGGAACCTAACTAACAGATCAAGGACACACAGATGAAAAAACTAAAAGCAGTCATCATCGGTCCGGGTAACATCGGCACCGACCTGTTGATGAAAATGATGCGTTCCGACTGGGTAGAACCGGTTTGGATGGTCGGTATCGATCCAGAATCCGAAGGCCTGAAACGCGCGAAAGAGTTCGGCCTTAAAGTCTCCAGCACGGGCGTAGACGGCATGCTGGATAAAGTGATCGAAGACGATATCCGTATCGCATTCGATGCCACCTCGGCTTATGTACATGCCGAAAACAGCCGCAAGCTGAATGAGCTGGGTGTGATCATGGTCGATCTGACACCGGCAGCCATCGGTCCATTCTGTGTACCACCGGTTAACCTGAAACAGCACGCCTCTCAGCTTGAGATGAACGTCAACATGGTGACTTGTGGTGGTCAGGCGACTATCCCAATGGTCGCTGCAGTCTCTCAGGTTCAGGACGTTGAATACGGCGAGATCGTTGCCACTGTATCGTCCCGCTCTGTGGGTCCGGGTACACGTCAGAACATCGATGAATTTACCCGTACTACGGCTGGTGCTGTTGAAGCAGTCGGCGGTGCGGATAAAGGTAAAGCGATCATCATCGTTAACCCGGCAGAACCTGCACTGATGATGCGTGACACCATTCACTGCCTGACTAAAACCACACCGGATCAGGAAGCGATTACCGCCTCTGTTCACAACATGGTGAAAGAGGTTCAGAAATACGTACCGGGTTACAAGCTGGTGAACGGTCCTGTCTTTGATGGCAATAAAGTCTCTGTGTTTATGGAAGTGGAAGGTCTGGGTGACTTCCTGCCGAAATATGCGGGCAATCTGGACATCATGACTGCTGCCGGTCTGCGTACTGCTGAGATGTTTGCAGAAGAAGCG
>JBOEGV010000139.1:0-5529 GCA_050633605.1 Neptuniibacter sp.
AGTCGATCCTGATGTCTTTACCTCCTGAAGTGAGATGGGGTTATGACTGGAAACCAGAACCGGGTACTGAGGAAACTGTATTGTACGAACGTTACCTTAAGCCTCGTAACTGGTTAGAAGCTTAACATTCCATATACAATGTAAAGGAATTTTGTAATGACAGACAGTTATGCCGTCTTCGGAAACCCGATAAAGCACTCAAAATCGCCTGATATTCATAAGGCATTTGCAGAAAATACTGACCAGGATCTTACCTACAAAGCGGTCTATGTACCGGAAGATTCCTTTACAGATTATGTATCTGATTTCCTGTCCGGAAGTGGTCGGGGATTGAATATAACGATCCCCTTTAAACAGGAAGCCTGGGAGCTGGCAGATGTCCTAAGCCCCCGTGCTCAGTTGGCTGGCGCCGTGAATACATTGTATCGCAACGATGCCGGTGAGCTTTGTGGTGATAATACTGATGGTATAGGCATGGTACGGGATATTGTTCGTAATCATGGTGGTAGCATTGCGGGTAAAAAGGTACTTATTCTGGGCGCTGGTGGTGCTGTCCGAGGTGTATTGCAACCGGTGCTGGAACAAGAGCCGACCAAGCTGGTTATTGCTAACCGAACAGCCTCTAAAGCGCACGCGCTTGCGAAGCTTGTTGGTGGATTAGGTAATGTAGAGGGTTGCGGATACGATACATTGCCTGAGGAATGTTTTGATTTAGTGATCAATGGTACAGCTGCAAGTCTTCAAGGCGAGGTTCCCCCTATTCCTGAATCAGTTTTGGCTGAAGGTGCCTGGTGTTATGACATGATGTACTCAGCAGAACCGACTGCATTTTGCCAATGGGCCAGTAAAAATGGGGCTGAAAAAGTCATGGATGGACTGGGTATGCTGGTGGAACAAGCTGCGGCTTCATTCCAGATATGGCGCGGTGTAGAGCCCGATTCTCAGGCTGTGATCGGTAAAATGAGAAGTTCCTTAACTGGTTGATTTTTAAACATAACTCCCCTTCCCTTTAAAAAACAAATTCGGGCTTGCATGAGAAGCACCCGCGGCGTATAACTGGAAAAAATGCAGTTTTTTCTGCAATCATTTACCAGCCGTCAGCGGGAGTACCTGAATGGTAACGGAAACCCGACTTACTTCTGAGCAGCTTTATTGCAGCTGTGATCCTGAACTTCTTCCCTTTAAAACGACAGCGACTCTGGAGCCTTTTGCCGGCTTTTTTGGTCAGGATCGAGCCATAGAAGCGATGGACTTCGGTATTGGCATGCGCAGGCCTGGATACAACCTGTTTGTTATGGGTAATCCGCACACCGGCCGATTCTCTTTTGCGATGGAGAACCTTCGAACGGTAGCTAAGAAAGAGAAAAAGCCTGGAGACTGGGTCTATCTCAATAACCTGTCAGATAATCGGCATCCCCTGTCAATTCAATTTCCTGCCGGAAAAGCTCTTCAATTTAAACGTGATATTAAAAATATCATTGAGCGGACATTGGCAGAGATGCCTGCGGCTTTTGAAAGCCCCTCCTATCAGCGTAAGAAAAGTAAAATTGAGCGCGAACTTAATCGTTACTATGACCAGGCTATAGAAACTGTTGAGAAGGAAGCTCGTGAGCATAGCATTGCTGTGTATCGTGATGCTGGCAGTGTTGGGTTTACACCTGTAGCGGAAGGACAGGCTATGGATGAAGCTGTTTTTTCTCAGCTATCCGAAGATGTCCGTGATGCTTTTACCAGTGCAATTGCAAGCCTGGAAGATCAGCTCAACGATGCACTAACGGAATTGCCGCAGTGGCGCAGAGAAGCAACAGAAAAGCTCAAGAATCTTGATCGTGATACTGCTAGGCAGTCGGTTTCTCCAATTTTTCAGCCGATAAAAGATAAGTACGCGAATATCTCCTCTGTTTCAGATTACCTGTCTGAGATGGAAACATCTCTGGTTAAAAATTGTGGTGAGATCGTTGGAGAGGAGAAGCTTCTGGAGCCCGTTACAGATGCAACCCGGCGTCAGTACATGGAAGGCAGCTATGGCGTTAATCTGTTTGTCGATAACGAAAAAGTTAAAGGTGCGCCGGTTGTCTATGAAGCTCATCCAAGCTACGAGAATCTGTTTGGCCGTATTGAATACACCTCAGAAATGGGAGCCTTGTCTACGTCCTATAAACTGATTCGTCCGGGTGCGTTGCATCGTGCCAATGGCGGCTATCTGGTAATGGAGGCAGAAAAGCTGCTTGAGCAGCCGTTTGTCTACGGAGCTTTAAAGAGAGCACTTAAATCTCATGAAATTCGCATCGAAAGTCCAGCCAGCGAATATACCGGTATCAGTACAATAACGTTGTCTCCTGAAGCTGTGCCTTTATCGGTTAAAGTCGTTTTGATCGGTAGTAGGAATATTTATTACCTTCTTCAGGAGCTGGATCATGATTTTGAAAAAATGTTCCGTGTTGTTGTGGATTTTGATGAGGATGTATACCGCACGCCGCAAACAATCCGAAGCTATGCACGGCTAATGAAAACCCTTGCAGAAGAAGAAGGTTTGGCTCCTTTGACGAGAAGAGCTGTTGCTCGTCTGGTCGAACACAGTTCAAGGCAGGCAGAAGATCAGGGGTTGCTCTCGGCGCATATTGGAGAGCTAGTAGACCTGCTGTGTGAAGCGGATTTTAAACGGATAAAGGAGGAGGATGAGCTGATCAACGTGGATCACGTTGAAATGGCTTTAAATGCTAAGGAACGTCGTACATCCCGCATGTCCGAGAAAATTGCGGAGGGTATCCTCAACGAAACAATATTGATTGATACAGATGGTGAGGCCGTAGGTAAAGCGAATGGTCTTACTGTACTGCAGGTTGGAGACGTGGCATTTGGTACTCCTGCGCGTATCACTTCGACAGTACATCCTGGTTCCAGGGGAATTGTTGATATAGAGCGCGAAGTAACGTTGGGTCAGCCGATCCATTCCAAGGGTGTGATGATCCTTACCGGTTATCTTGGACATCAGTATGCGCAGGATTTTCCGTTAGCGATTTCTGCCAGTATTGCCCTTGAACAGTCCTATGGCTTCGTAGATGGTGACAGTGCTTCTTTGGCTGAAGTCTGTACTTTGCTTTCGGCTTTAACGCACATACCAATTAGTCAGAATTTTGCAACTACCGGTTCGATTAACCAGTATGGCGAAGTTCAGGCGATTGGAGGAGTGAATGAGAAAATTGAAGGTTTCTTCAATCTTTGTAAAACCCGAGGATTGAATGGAGATCAGGGTGCCATTATTCCGAAAGCCAATGTCAGAAATCTCATGCTAAAGGATGAGGTTGTAGAGGCAGTAAAACATGGGAAATTTAATGTTTATGCGGTCTCTCATGTAGACCAGTGTCTGGAGGTACTGATGGGGCGTAAGGCTGGTCGTCGCAAGGATGATGGCAGTTTTACTCAGCGTAGTATCAATGCCCAAGTTGTGAAACGGCTCCGTGAAGTATCACAGGCAAAACTTGAAAAAACAGAGAAGGTGTAAAAGATAAGGTGTAAATAAGTCTAATAAGACTCTTTATCAGTATTCAGGTGCCTGAATTGGAGATATCATCCATATCTATTGTAGTTCCGGTCAGGTAGCTGGTTTCAGATAGCTGACCGTAGTTACAACAGTTTTGACGGCCGGTTCTGGTTTTTGAAGGGGAAGCTAGTACCGGCCTGTCATTTAATTTAGCTCGAATTCTATAATCACCGCCCGGTTTATCGCATAGGATTCGTTACCAGCATCAACCAGGCCTTCCAAATACGCATCGCTTAGGTGCATCAGCTCCCAGTGTGATTTCTTCTGAAACAGTCAGTGATGCATTCAAATCTGCCTGAGTAACTTGAGTCGCCATCATCAAATATATCAGCGGCTAAAGCATCAGAATCAACACAATTTATAGATAGCCATACCTTTAATGATGTCTTGCGTAGTATCATAATCAGTTTCTTAAGTGATCTATGATGATCATCTCAATCACAGTATTTGGTTTTATTCTCATTCAATAAAACTGACTACGGATGAGCACCGGATAACCAGTTTTCGACTGTTGTAATCCAGGGGCGTTCGCCATTTTTACTGTACCAGGAGTCAACAACGTAGGCTTGATTTGCACTGGGTTCAAGAATAACAGCACTATTATGCGGGAAGTTAAAAGAGAAGGGCCCCCGGTGTGCATTGCCTGTTACCTTGTGGAAACGTAATAGGTCAAGGTCTGATAAAAGCAGTAGATAGACACTTGTGTTGCTGGTTTCTGCGATGCAATCCAACTGGTTATTGGGTTTTAGAAAGTTGAACTCATTTTTAGCCAGGTCATTTTCAGTACCTAGTTTAGGGCCTTGCTGAGCTTCAAGCATAGCAATAGCGTTAGCGATTTGTTCTCTCTCAATCACGGCGGATGGCGCCGGTGGAATAAACAGTTGATGAATTCGCTGCAGTTCGGCTGCAGATATAGAGGTTTTTTGCTTTTTGGAACAGCCGAAACTTGTGCATAAGGTCAGGGAGTCCGGACGCACATCTGATGGTAAGCCGTATTGGAGTAACCAGGAATCAGGGCTGGATTTATAGTTGTAACCACAGCCCTGAAGTAGAATTACTAAAAAGGCGATAAGCAACTTAGATCGCTGCATACTCTTCTTCAAGATGCTTATCCTTCAGTTTCACATAGTTACCAGCCGTATAGCTGAAAAATGAACGTTCTTTATCAGTCAGAGGACGTTGTTGTTTTGCCGGGCGGCCGACATACAAGTAACCGCTTTCCAGTGTTTTTCCGGGAGGAACGAGTGAACCGGCTCCTATTATTACCTCGTCTTCGATAACCGCGCCATCCATGACCATGGCGCCCATCCCAATCAAAACCCGATTACCTATGGTGCAGCCATGCAACATGGCCTGATGACCAATGGTTACGTCCTCTCCAATGATTAAAGGGAAACCATCCGGGTTATAAGGGCCCGCATGAGTGATATGCAGAACAGAACCGTCCTGAACACTGGTGCGGGCACCTATACAGATACGATGCATGTCGCCACGGATAACCGTAAGGGGCCAAACAGAAACATCATCACCAAGCTCGACATCGCCTAAGACAACAGAACTTGGATCTACAAATACACGTTCACCAATTTTTGGTGTCATACCCTGATAAGTACGAATTTTCACAACTCAACCTCTGGAGGATTCTTTTTAGTCCATTCTAGCGCCTGTAGTAATTGAAAAATATGCTTTTGTACCCATCTAAGAGTGATCAGATATTGGTTTTCAGGAGTTCACAACGATGAGCAGCCCCTTGCTTGAGCCTCAGTTATTACCTACTTTCAGCCAGATTAAGGTTGAACAGATAGAACCTGCAATTGATCAGATCCTTACAGACAACCGTGAACTTGTAGCGAAACTGGTTTCCGAACAGGTTGAGCCAAGCTGGGATTCATTGGTATCACCACTGGAAGAGATGAATGATCGTCTGGCGAAAGCCTGGTCTCCTGTGTCACACATGAATGCCGTGGTGAACAGTGACGAGCTCC
>JBOEGV010000140.1:0-3604 GCA_050633605.1 Neptuniibacter sp.
ATGGTTGTTATCTGGGTATGGGTAACTTAAGAGACCTGCTGAAGCGTATAACCGAACTGAAGATTCAGAATGCGAAGTATGCAAACCCTCTGACAATGCTACCAGGTAATGTCCCGATCAATAATGAAGTGGAAAGGTTGCTGGAGCGCACCGAAGATTTTTACATCGCATATTTTGATTTGAATAACTTCAAGCCGTTCAATGATTGTTACGGTTATTCCAAAGGCGATGAGGTCATTCGGTTGGTGGGTGAGCTTCTAACGCTGCATGCCAAACGTACGGATAACTTTATTGGTCATGTGGGAGGGGATGATTTTGTGGTTGTCTTCCGCGCACAGGATTGGAAACTCTCATGTGAGAGGATCTTAAAGCAGTTTGATGAAGAGGTCAGATCTCTCTACGCCCCGAAAGATCTCCAGCACGAGGGCCTTTGGGCGACTGACAGGCAGGGCACACGAACCTTCTTCCCATTGCTTGGGTTGGCTATTGGCGTAGTGCATCCGGATCCCTATCGTTGTGGTAGCTACCATGAAGTGGCTGAACTGGCAGCGATGGCTAAGAAAGAAGCGAAGAGAACAACAACCAGTTCTTTGTTTATCTCACGGCGTCGTTGTAGCAACTTTCCAGAAGAGGAGACGGGAGAGCAGAGACAAGCCTGATCTGCTTAGATGCCGGCGATCTCTTTCATTGCCTGATCTGTCGTAAAAAACACTTTTCCTTCCCCCATAAGTTCCAGAAAGTGAGTGTTTTTGAGCTGGTCCATTACAGGCCCTTTTACTTCAGAAAGATGAAGGGTAATGCCTTCCTGGCGTAAGTTGGTAACGAGCTGCTCAAGCGTCTCTAAGGCACTGGCATCGACAAAATTTACAGCGGTGAAGATCAGGACAACATTTTCTGTCTCCCTGTGTTTCACACATTGCTCCAGAACAAACTCTTCTACAAAACGTGTATTGGCAAAATACAGGCTCTCATCAATTCTGATGGCAAGTGTGGATTGGTCGGTGATCACGCTATGACGTTCAATATTGCGGAAATGCTGCGATTCTCCAACCCGACCGACAATAGCAATATGGGGCTGGCTGGAGCGATAGAGTAACAGAACAATCGAGAGCCCAATTCCGCATAAAATGCCTAGTTCAACCCCTATAAACAGCACCATAATAAAAGTTGCCAGCAGCGTCAGTGCGTCGGCTTTATTAAACTTCCAGCACTGAAGAAAAGCCTTAATATCTATAAGAGGAAGTACTGCCATAATGATAACAACCCCGAGAATAGCTTTGGGTAAAAAATAAAACAGAGGTGTGAAAAAGGCGACGGTAATTCCTACCAGGACTGCACAGATAATTGAGGCAACGGTTGTTTGTGCGCCAGCACTGAAATTCACCATAGAGCGGCCAAAACCTCCCGCAACGGGGTAGGTACCGCTGAAGGCGGCTCCAAAATTTGCCATACCCAGCGCAATTAATTCTTTATTTGGATCGATTCTTTCCTGACGTTTACTGGCCAGTGCGGTTCCCACGGAAACGCTTTCAATAAATCCGATCAGAGCAATCAGCAAGGCGGGAACAAATAGCTGTTGCCACAACTCAAGATCGATAGAGATACCGCTGAGGGAAGGTAACCCCTGAGGGATCATTCCCACAGTTTCGACCTCAAAGGTTCTGTCGAGGGCGAAAAGCCAGACTGCTATTGAGCCTAGAACAACAACAAACATAGGTCCCGCTTTGCAGATCGGTTGGACTATCCAGTCCCGCCATCCCAGCTTTTGCAATTGGCAGCAGAGTTTTGCCTTGCAAAACCACAGCAACAGAAGGCCGGATACAGAAAGGCAAACCGTCATCAGATTGCTGTCACTGATTGCTATAAAAATACCCTCAAGGCTATTGTGAATGCCGCTTTCTCTAGGCAGATCAAGGCCCAGTAGGTATTTAAACTGACTGATTGCAATGACGATTGCAGCCGCGCTGGTGAAACCTGAGAGAACAGAGTGGCTGATGAAGTTTACAACAGCTCCCAGGCGCAGTGCTCTCAGAAAAAGAAGAATAATACCAACCAAAAAAGAGAGGTTGATGGCCGCATTGATATAGTCGGCACTGCCTTGTTCGGCAACCTGGCTGACAGTTGTGCTCACCATCAAAGAAGCGATGGCGACAGGCCCGACCGCCAGAGTTCGGCTGCTGCCTAACAAAGAGTATATGAGTAGGGGGAGAATGCTGGCGTACAGTCCAAATTCGGGAGGAAGGCCTGCGAGCATAGCATAGGCCATGCTTTGTGGTACCAGCATGATCGCGACAATAACGCCGGCGACCAGATCACTTATGAATGTTTCTCTCTGGTATGAATTCAGCCAGATAAGCAGAGGGAAATATTCTTTCCAAGGTTGCACAGTAGACCTCAAAATAAATATAAGAGTTTAGCATATCGTTATTCCATACAATTATATATGGGGTGCAGGCTTTGTTGCCAGCTGTTGCTATAGTGGGAGATTAAGATAAGCGTGATACGGATCAAGTAAATGTCTGAACAATGGCAATCAACTTTTGGCCCAAGGGATTTCAGCCTGGATAAAAAGGAAACGTTATATAACGGTTTTTTTAAAATGCTGAAGTTACATTTGAGTCATAAAACCTTCTCAGGTGACCGGATCAGCATTCAAAGGGAGTTGTTTTATCGGGATGATGCAGTTTGTGTGTTGCTTTACGATGCCGATAAGGATGTGGTAGTTCTGGTTGAGCAGTTCCGGGTAGGAGCTTTCGATCATCCAGATGGACCCTGGTTGTTGGAATTGGTTGCTGGCATCGTTGAGAAGGGTGAAAGTGCAGATGACGTTGCCCGGCGTGAATCTCAGGAGGAAGCAGGAGCTGAATTAGGTGAAATTGTACCGATTACCCGCTTTGTTCCAAGCTCTGGCGGTACCAGGGAGTATATTGATCTTTTATGTGCGCAGGTTAATTCTGACGGTGTTGAAGGTATTCACGGTCTAGAGCACGAGGGCGAAGATATTAAAGTGCATACGCTGTCAGTAGACGAGGCATTTGCTTTAGTTAAATCTGGCAAAATTAACAACGCACCGGCGATCATTGCGCTACAGTGGTTACAATTGAATCTTCAAGATTTGCAGCAGCGTTGGAAGCAGGAAAAAGAAGGTTAAGAGATGAAACGTAAATATGTTCCAGACCTGACCCGGCAGATGGCTCAATGCGAAGCGAACTATGCTCGTATTATGAAACTGTTACCCGATCTGGATGAGTGTAATGAGCGTGAGTTTCAGGTTAGCTGGCCTGAACATCAGGCGTTCCTGCGCTTAAAAGTCGATGAGCGTTTCAAATATACCACTACTGTTCTTGTAACCCACAACTACGAAAACAACTCTCCTTGGCTGGAAGCACCTGGTCTTGTAGTACGCCTCTATCATGATGCCGCAATGGCTGAAGTTATTTGTATTCAGAAACGTAAACAGCTCTCCGGTGTGTATCCTTATCCTAACGAAAAGATGCATCTTCCAGATGAAAAGCTACAACTGAATGAATACCTCGGTGAGTGGCTGAGTGAATGCCTCAGCCACGGGCATACAATGGAACCCAGTTTGTTTTCCTGATTTATA
>JBOEGV010000141.1:0-1376 GCA_050633605.1 Neptuniibacter sp.
TTTAAAGATCAGATTCAACGTTGTTCCACCGTGCACGGAAACCTGATTGTTCTGGATTTGAGAAACGAAGAAACTATCTATGCAGGCAACCGGTTCGTAATCTACGCCATGTATCCACAGTGCAATATCTCCATCCATGTACTGTGGGGCTTAAAACAGCAGAACACAGTATTCGCGACTGGTAAATCTATCTTCGATCGCGGCTCCAAAACTAATGTGGGTGAATTGATGCTGAAATATGGCGGCGGTGGACACCATGCGGCAGGTACCTGTCAGGTAGAAAACGACGTAGCTGAAGAAAAATTGCAGGAGTTGATTACTCAGATTACAGCCGATGGCTGAGTGAATCAGTTATAGAAAGCATAAAAAACCGAACCTAATCAGTTCGGTTTTTTAGTTTCAGTACCTTTTAATTGCTTTGGTCAGGGTTGGGAAAAGCCACACTGACTTTAATTAGCCGATTTACATGCCGATCAACAAGATCCTGAAAACTGTTGGTTTGTTCAATCCGTTCCATCCCGGCTCGGGTGAAGTGTTGTTCGGTAAAGTTATGCTTAGCCAACAACGGATTGGTATAAATCTGAGTGATGGCATCATAAGCCACCATAGTGGTTTGCAGTTCGCCAGTCAGGGTTTTACCTGTGGATTTTTCTGCAAACAGACCTACAGTCAGCTCTAACCGGTCTATGTTGACGTAAAGTTTTTCCAGCTTTTTTGCCAGCGCTTTATCATCGGTCAGTTCTTCAAACGAAGTTAAGCGCTTCAGCTCAAAGTGCTCCCGATATTTGTTATAGGTATTAAATCCCCAGGCACGGCCTTTCTCGATCATCTGCCGCTCAGCGGGCAGCATGAAGTTTGGCACGCCACCTAAAGAGATTGTCCCCGCAATCTGTTGACTGGCGGCTTCGAGGATATTGGCCAAACCCTCATGCTCAATAAAGCCATGGTTCTGACGGAAGGCCTGAGCACCGCCCTGATACTCGAAGTGATCTGGAATGAGCCCGTGCCAGCGATAGAGCAGGTTAAACTCGGCAGCAATCCATGGAGCGCGATACCATTTCTGCTTTTCAACAAAGGCAGGGTCGCATCGCAGAACATCCAGCCCGGCAATATGATTCACATAGTCCTCAATGACTAGTTTCATCAGAATCACAGTGTTAATAATCCGGGCTGTATGGAACAGGCGGGCATCATCCCAATCAGAGAAGTTTTGCTTCAGCATGTCACAGATACTGTTGTGCTCGCGCAGGAACAGGGTACCGATAACATTATGCCCAAGGATGGCGTTGCTTCTCTCCAACCCAGTGGCAAACAGTTTGGCTTTTTGTTCTTCAGATAAAGGATTGCGAGAAGTTGAACCGTAGATGGCTTCAAAG
>JBOEGV010000142.1:0-120 GCA_050633605.1 Neptuniibacter sp.
CCGCCTCCGGGCACCACTTAAAAGTGTGAATAAGTTAAGCTTCGTTAATATCTTATTCAGTGCTAATAGGTCCGATCTGAAGCCTCGTTTCTCCTAATAAGAGAGTGCGGGGCTTTTTAG
>JBOEGV010000142.1:206-1115 GCA_050633605.1 Neptuniibacter sp.
GTGTCGGCAGTTCGATTCTGTCTCCGGGCACCACTACTTTAGAGCCTTGCAGTCAAATGCAGGGCTTTTTTGTGTCCTGAGATCAGTACCTTCACATGCTTTTCCTCAATTCCTCTCAGCCTCATACTGCTACTGAACTATAAATCGTATTTAGACAGCGGTCCCAAAACCTTCAATACAACAACTCCAATGAAAGCCATTACAGCTGCTATATCGTAGTATTGACCGCTTAAACTGTTTGGAACCACTGCTAGAAAAGCAGCAGAAAGACCCAGAATGCCATAAATAACTGTAGAACTCGTAATTGATTTTCTATCACATGCTCGACACTTCGCTGGATAAGACGCACTGGCCAAGAGTTTATCTAACAAGCCGATGCCACTTTTATGACAATGAGGACATTTACATATCATCAAATCTAACATTGCCCATCATTTCCTAAATAGAAGAATGTACTTTAGAACTTGGCTTGATAATCGCCATAAAAAAGCCCAAATAGCGCCAAGGGCATTAATGGCCTTATCAGAATCGTAGACCCCAAAGCCAAAGAAAATGGCTCCTAATACTACGGAAAGTAATACAAAAGCAGAGAAAGGAATACTTAAAGCTGGCGTAAGAAACCACCATGCCAACATACCAGTCAATACACCAAGAATGCCTAGAAAAATGGCTATTATAATTTTTTCAAAAAGAGGGCTCATAATCAAAAGGCCTATTAGATACATGAATATTGTCGAGTTGAATACAGCCCAAAGTAAGACTACACATGTGACAAAACTGTGCCCACATATAACGAACTCTAACTACTTTACACACTATAATAATACGATTAAATACAGGTAATCGCCGTAAGTGATTGAATTTTAGGTATCTAAAGATTCCCAACAAAAATTGAAAATCCTCGTGTCG
>JBOEGV010000142.1:1178-6418 GCA_050633605.1 Neptuniibacter sp.
ATGCGCCCACAGAAGCATTTTGCAACGAGGAAGCTGGCTTCCGAAGCCCGACAGGGGCTTAATTTCTCAAAGAAATTAAGATTCTTCCGCCTCTACAGATATGACCCTCAGCTACAAGGTAACTTTAGAAACGGGTTAACAACTCGCAAACAAATTCAATCTGGGAAACGGGAGACCTGACCCTTAAATTCTATCTTTACGATCAGTGCTCAGCAACCTGTGATACCCCATAACTATTTTTTGCTTCTTTGATCTGAGCAATCAAACAGGTCAATGGTTGTGGTTTATTCAAAAGGTAACCCTGAGCATATTCACACCCGAAATCCCGAAGATGGGCGAATTGCTCTTCAGTCTCAACCCCTTCAGCTGTCACTTTAAGGCCTAAACGATTTGCCAGATCAATCGTTGTCTCGACAATCGCAGTATCTTTCTTTTCAAAGGGGATACCAGCAGTAAACATTCTATCTATTTTAATACCTGTCACAGGTATGCTTTTCAGATAGAAATTCGAAGAAAATCCCGTACCAAAATCATCTAATGATATTTTGAAGCCTTCCATTCGCAGTTGACTTAACATGCTCGCGGCCTCATCCATATTTGATAGCAGCAGGCTTTCAGTAATTTCGAGTTCAATGCAATGATGCGGTATTTGAAACTCTTTACAGTAGTGAATAATCACGTCCTTAAGATTTGGCTCTTTAAACTGCTTGCTGGAGAGATTGATAGCTATTGTCATTGACCCCGCAATATCTAATAAACTTCTCCCGTCCCTACATGCTTGTTTAATAACCCATTCCCCAAGCGCAATTATCAGGTTACTTTCCTCAGCAAGAGGGATAAAGTCGTTAGGGTATCTGTAGTCCCCTCCGGGTAAGCGCCAGCGAATTAATGCTTCAACACCGGTGATAGCTTTGCTTTTCATTTCATGTTGAGCCTGATAATGAAGTTCTAACTGATCACTTTCTATAGCAGCTTCAAGATCCGTAATTAGTTTGCGCTTTTCGAGCAACCTTGTTTCAAGCTTTTCAGAAAAATAATGGTAGGTATTTCGTCCGCTACGCTTGGACTTGTATAAGGCCATATCAGCAAAACGCATGAGATCACTTGAATTAACCGCATCCTCGCCAAGGATAGCGATACCGATGCTCGCAGATAGTTTTATTGATACATGCGGCAAATCTATCGGTTGCTTAAGCGATTTCAGAATACAATCCATTAACTTGGAGATATCATCATCTCGACAATGCAGCAGCATCGCAAACTCATCACCACCCAATCGTGCGGTATGGTCGTCTTGCCTAAGAACCTGACGCAAACGTGTTGAAACTTCCACCAAGACGGCATCACCAACCCCATGCCCATGGGTATCATTTATCTCTTTGAAATAATCGATATCAAGATAAACCAGAGCAAAAAGTTCATCGTAACGACGTGATACCCCAACGGCGCTTTCCAGGTTTTCATTAAATAAAAGACGATTCTCGAGGCCTGTTAAATTGTCATAATAAGCGAGTTCCTCAACCTCTTCTCTTGAACGGTTGAGCTCGATGAAGGCATTCCGAATAGTTCGGGACATTAACCCTAAACGAACAGCCAGCCTACCCGTAAAATCTTTACTGGAAAAAGGCGGCTTTTGATAACGTCCGTGACTGATATCAATTGCGTATCCCTCTAGCAATTCAAATCGTTTTTTTAACTCAGAAAATACATATCTCATGGCCAAGACCGCAAAGAGAAAACCTATGAGCATCACCACACTTAATACAAGGCTGTGCCTAACCACAAGCTGGGTCAGCCTTGTTTTTGTCTGTTGCACTTCTTGCTGCAGCTCACTCACCCGAAACTTTAACTGGTTAGAGTTGCGCAACGATTCAATTCTTTTTTCACCAATGTAATCCTCAATGTTTTTTACAATGAAGATATTGTCTCGATAAAGCTGAAAACGATCTGCTGTAGAGGTCACTATTAACAGTTCATCACCGACACTTTCCAGAATAAGGAGATAATCTCTAAGGGCAGAGATATCCAACTGAAACTCCGCCTCCCTCTCCAACTCCAACTCCAACTCCAACTCCAACTCCAACAAAGCCTGTTGCAACTTTTTTATTGTAGAGAGGTTACTCTGGATGCCCTCAACCGCACGTTCTGTATCGAGAGTAATCAATTCAAATTCCAGAAAGAACTTGTTGGTGTGAGTAACAATGTCACTGAGGGTGGCATTTAACGTGAGATGATATGAGAGTTCTTGCTGTACTTCTTTCAGATAACGTTCCTGTTTTCCCAACTGGTGGTCAACTTCAGCACCAAGGCTGTCGGTTTCATACCATGCAAACCCTGCTAGTAACATGATACAAAAAGCAACCAAGAGGGCTTGCCGCTTCATGGCAGTAGCTATGTTATTTAAACGATGCCGCTTCATAGGATAGACACCTGTTGGTTATGGCATGAACATCTAGAATTGAAATTGCAGTGTTTCAGAGATCAGATGATTTTCATTATCTGAAGCGTTAAAGATGGCTATACCCCCTGGGTAACTTTGCCCTAATTCAAACTGAACATCATCATCATTACCCGTGTTTAATTTGCGACGAATTTCTAGTGTCCAGTTTCCCGCCTTCCATACTCCCTTTGCCTGAATGTCGGCAATAGATCCTTCAGGTTCGAGCAATTCGTACTTAGGCATGACTTCCTGTTGTTTTTTCCCAAACCTTAATGTGTGGTAAAGAGGCTGACCGGAGTCATTTTTTCTCAAAACATACCTCTTTCCCCCATCTGCAGATGGTAACGCTGCAGCCCTCAATAATTTATTGCTGCTGAGAACGGTGTATTTATCATGTATAAGACCTATCGGGTTGCTGCGGGATGACTTCCAATGCCACATATCTGCTTTGAAGTCGTTAGCATTAGCCCAGTCAGTACTGTACTCACCCTCCATCTCGAACTGAATGGCCAGTCGGTCTTCACGCTCAGGACCCATCACATAACGGCTCTTTAACTCGTCCCAATTCCAGGCCTTATGGATCAAATTTTCCGATGAATCTTTCCAACTCAAATAGAAGAAAATTTCACTTTCAAAATGACCCGCTTTGAGAGTAACTTCTGTTGTTTCACTAGAATAAGAGGGGCTATTAGGTTGTATCGGAATAGTATACTCAGTCACCAAACTCCAGTCGGAATCAATACCATCAAGTACAGGCCGCTGATCCAGCGCTGAGATTACAATAGTTTGTGAATATGCGAGTGGTGAAAGCCAAAACAGCAATATAGTTGACCATTTATTCACTCATGTGCTCCTTATTTATTTTTATCAGCATGGAATAATTCTCGCTCACTTTACTAAAAATGCAATGAAATAAAGCCGCCCGCTAGCAACCTGTTCAAAATAAAGATTTCTCAACGCTCTGTGCCTATTCAATTATCAGTGCTATAAACACCTGGCATCAGCCAGCCCCAAGCCATCTCAACACAAAAGAACATACTACCACTTGTGACAAAACCTTCTCGAATCTGTCACCAAACCGTCACCTTCCACCGCTAGCGTAATGGGCCTCAAAAATATATGGCTTCTGAAAGGTATACCCATGTCTATGCTGAAAGGTTCACACACTCTGAAAGCGCTGGCCGTGTCTGTTGGCGCTGCTTTATTAACTACTACTGCTTACGCTGCGCCGATTCAGGTGACTAACGGTAAAGACGGTGGTGAAGGTTCTATGCGTGCTGCTCTGGAAGCAGTGGCTGCTGGTAAAGCGGATAGCATTATCGTTACCACTAAAGAAGAGATCGAGATAAGTTCTACACTGGCTTACAACGGTCAGGCTCCAATCTCTATCTACGGCAACGGTCAGACAATCGAAACGGATAAGAACATCAACCTGCTGGCGATCACTCAAGGTGCCGACCTGAACATCAGCGGTCTGAAATTCGAAGGCCCTGACGGCTTCAGCATCCAGAACCGTGGCGACAAAAACGGTGCTGCGGGTAAAGGTATCTTCGTTAACGTACGTAAAGACCAGACAGGTACTCTGACTGTAAACCTTAACAACGTTGAAGTGAGCGGTGTTGCTGGCCACGGTATCCACGTGTCTGACTGCGATATTGCGAAAAACTGTGGCGCAGGTTCTGGCGGTGAAGGCGGTGGTTCTGCGGCAACAATCGCAGTAAATGCTTATAACGTTAAAGTTCACAACGTCGGTTACGGCCGTGTGGATGGCGACGGCCTGCGTGTAGATGAGCGTAACGAGGGTGACATCCACTTCACAGCTCACAACTCAAGCTTCACTAAAGTAGGTGCAGACGGCGTTGAGCTGGACGAAGGCCAGAACGGTAACGTAGTGGTTAACGTTAGCAATGTGGATTTCTCTGATAACGGTGGCTACTGCCAGAAAGATCTGCTGCAACCTATGCTGCCATCACCTGTTGAAGCTGAGTTCAAACAGGGTGAGTTTGCTGCAAGCAAAGTACCTGCGGAAATCACTGGTTCTCCAGACGACAAATGCTTCGAACGTGAAGTAGAGCTTTACAAAGATGGTACGGTTGAAGTGTACGAGTTCGGTATCGACTTTGACGATGGTTTCGACATCGATGAAGCAGGTAATGGCGGTATCCAGGCGGTGATTCACTCTTCCACGATCAACAACAATCTGGATGAAGGTCTGGACTTTGACGAAGAAAATGACGGTGACATCCAGATCACTATCATTGATTCTTCTGCGAAAGGTAACACTGACGATGGTTTCAAGGTAACTGAAGAAGACAACGGTAACCTGAACTCTCTGATCTCTTCTGTTAAGTCTAAGAAGAACGACGGTAAGGGCATCGTTCTGGAATCGAAAAACGACGGCATGGTTGCTGCGTTGATCGAGAACTCAGAAACTGAAGAGAACGACAAAGGCAAGAAATCTGGTCTGAAGATCAAAGGTAAAGGCGTTATCACGCTGAAGAACTCTGAGATCGAAGACGGTTTCAAAGCCAAAAAAGCTGAGATTGTTAAAATCTAAACCGGGTAGCCGGGCCTAAAAAGGGAGCCATTGGCTCCCTTTTTTGTTTGCTCCTGCCAGGACGCAACCAGAGAGTGACCTTTAGTATTCAACATTTCCAGGCCATCCAGAATTTTCCTTCTTTCGGCGCACCAGTACAGCAGCCTCAACACTGAATCACATTAACCTGTAACAACAACCTCCTGCATGCTTTCATACAACAACTACGACTCCTCTATTCTCCTCTTTGATGGTATCATTCCG
>JBOEGV010000143.1:0-982 GCA_050633605.1 Neptuniibacter sp.
CCGTGTAGATCGCGCCACAGATTGCCAGCGGTGTACCAAAAAGCATGGCGTAGAAGGCCGCTTTCAAAGTACCAAAGGCCAGAGGCATCAAGCTGTATTTTGGCTCGAAATCATTGGTTGATGCAGAAGACTGCCAAGTAAATTCAGGTTCCTGATAACCTTCGTACCAAACTTTTTCCCACAAAGCGCCCCAGGAAATTTCCGGGTGCTCATTGTGAATTTTCCACAACGCCAGTTCACCGTTTTGCTCAACTAAAAGAGCATTGGAGCGAGGTGCCAGGGCAAGCATGTCGGTATTGCCTTTGGCTACCGCTTCACTCAGTGAAGTGCGATGTGCAGTTGTGTTGTAGAACGTTAGGTTGCCCGTTTCAGAGATCGCCACAAAGCCTTTACGGCGGTGTTCTATAGAGATTGAGCTGATAGGTGCTGAGCCGTTTGAAAATTCACGGATCTTTGTCAGCAACCATTCATTATTTTCATTACGAACCAGGAACCACTGGGAAGTAACGCCTTTGTCATCAGAAGTCAGCAGTGAGTTGCCGCCCAGTAACCATTCAAAAGAGGTTACTTTTCCGGAAGTTGTATCCAGTAACTGTGTAACGGATGGGCCGCCTTGGGCCTTGAGGTCAACAACGGTTAGCTTGCTGTCTTCACCAGAAATCATCATCCAGCGTTGATCTGGCATCAGCAACACTTTGTTTGCCGGTGCATTCAGCTCAGGCAACGCGAAATTGCTGCTGTCTGCCTGAATTTCTTCGGTAATAATATTTTCTGTCAGGCTTACAGAAACGCCTGACAGTTTAGTCGCCTGACCACCAATAACTGTCCAGGAGTCTTCTTCACCATTCAGGGAAAGGACTTCAACCGGACCTTCAGAAACCTGAATCGGTTCCGCGCCTAATGGGTACTCCATTCCAGGAGTGATAACGCGTATACCATTAGGGTAGGTTGATTTGTATCTATGCTGGAATACTTGTGCCTG
>JBOEGV010000144.1:0-1905 GCA_050633605.1 Neptuniibacter sp.
CCCTTAAAAATGTATAAACAAAGCATGTTTAAAAAGCAAACAATTGAGCTACTTTTTAAACCGATACAGGTGAAACTTATAATTAATGGTACAAAACACGCTATTACCCTTATCTATCGAATGGGTAAACGAGATAGACAGGGTAAAAAGAGCTAACACTAAGAAAGTGTTACTACTATTTTATAAACACTGTCAGATTTCCAGATTTTGAGTTCCCAGTTAAAGCGCTGGGCTATTTTCTGGATCAGCTTCAACCCCAATCCAAAACCCGTCCCGTGGGAACCTTTAATGGTATTTAAGCTGTTTATTACACGTAACTCAGCCCCTGCCTGAAAGATTTCCACTTCACCCGAGTCCGTATGTTGAAAAGCATTCCTGATGACATTGGTAACCATAATAAGAAAAGCAGCTTCAGGCAGGGGCAGAGTATATGAGCTTGTATTTACCCGGACCTGGACGTCTTTATCTTCCAATAAAAACTGTAACTCAGAAACCACATTGTTAATGGTTTCTGCTATATCAACCTCAATGTATGAGAGGGGTTCCTGATCATCACGATTCAGCCATAACAAGGTTTCTGTAATGCCTTTCATGGCTAAGCTTGATCTCAGAATACGATCCCTAACCGCCCTTTCCCTGGGTGATGAAGCGGGACATATTTTATCCAGCAAGGTGGCATTGGTTCTAAGAGCGGTCAGGGGTGTTCTGAGTTCATGGCTGGCGTAACCTAAAAACTCTTTTTCCCGTTCCAGCGCTTTACCTGAGTTTGCCATACTCGTTCGAATAATTTCTGCAAGATCATCTAACTCTTGATAACGAAAATCCGGTAAAGCTTGCTTCGAGGTCTCGATTTTTAATTCGCTGGCCCACTGATGTAAATCTCTGGCAGGTTTACTAAGACTTCTGAAGGTCCAGTACAAGGCCGCCAGAAAAACCAGCATCGCTCCAAGTCCCCACAAAGCAATCTTAATCATTGGGTCAATTCTAAACCCTTTTTTTACCGCGCTTTCCCCTACTTGCGGTTTCTTTCTGAATTCACGAACGTGTGAAATATAGCGTCGTTCACCTTTGTGGTTATAAACCATCATTACAAAATAGCCGGTTTCCGGAGGTGCAAAATACCACCAGTTTTCAAAATATTTCTGGAGTTTGTGGGGCTGTTCCGGGGGGTTGGAGAAAACACGTTTAACCGGTTCAGGCAGAGATTCCCAGTTTGATTCCACTTTGTAGCCTAATGCCTGATTCAGAAAATCCCCGGTTATGTCCCCCTGCTCAGCTACCGTTCTCATCTGCCAGGCAATCTGAACATCCAACCCATGCAGAAAAGATTGCGTGCCTTGGTATGACAGCAGCAGCGACATCCCAAATGCAAGGCAAGATATTCTTATAAAAATGTATCGTTTAAGATTCTTTTTGATGGCCATGATTACAGCTGATTCATGTTCTGGTCGTTATTCTTTAAAACAAAAGCCGTAACCCGGCACAGTTTGTAACATGTGATCGGCATCGCCTGAACCAAGCAACTTGCGCAAATGATGGATATGTACCCGGAGTTTATTACTGTCGGGCAAATCATCACCCCACACCGCTTTTATCAATGTCTCCTGTGGCACGGGATTTGGACTGGCTCGCAACAGTACTTCAAGTAACTTGAACGATATGGGGGTCAGCTTTACCGGATGCCCATGAAGGTGACCGCTATGCTGATTGATATTTAAACTGAATGGCCCGACATTCAATGTAGACATCTGACCACTGCGGCGTTTTGCTAAAGCACGCAGCCTGACAATAAGCTCAGGTACTTCAAAGGGTTTGATCAGATAATCATCGGCGCCTGCAGCGAACCCTTCTAGTTTGTTTTCCAGTGTATCCCGGGCCGTAAGAATCATAACCGGGGTATCATTG
>JBOEGV010000145.1:0-13374 GCA_050633605.1 Neptuniibacter sp.
CTTCATCATGTTCAACAACAATAACTGTATTTCCAAGGTCACGAAGATGGATCAGGGTGTTAAGTAAGCGTTCGTTATCACGTTGATGAAGTCCTATAGAGGGTTCATCAAGAATATACATTACGCCAACAAGGCCAGCGCCAATCTGGCTGGCGAGTCTGATGCGCTGAGCCTCACCACCCGAGAGCGTATCGGCATTGCGGTCCAGGGATAGGTATTCAAGACCAACGTTGACTAAAAATTCCAGGCGTTCACGGATCTCTTTAAGGATTTTCTCAGCAATTTCACCCTGCTTCCCGGTTAGGTGAAGTTGTTCAAAATAGCTGAGACTTTCGCCAATGGGTTTGGTCACTATCTGAGGTAGGGTCTTTTGGTCTATAAACACATGGCGGGCATCTCGGCGTAATCTGCTGCCATGACAAGATGGGCAAGGCTGCATATTGAGGTATTTAGCCAGATCTTCACGTACGGTATCAGATTCGGTCTCGCGGTATCGACGTTCAAGATTATTTAATACGCCTTCAAATGGGTGAGCTTTATTTATGATATCCCCTCGGTCATTCAGGTAACGGAATGACACCGTTTCGGTGCCACTACCCTCTAGGATGACTGTCTGGTGTTTTTTGCTTAACGACTTAAAGGGTGTATCCATATCAAAGCCGTACTGCTCAGCAACGGCTTTTAACTGTTGGAAGTAATAAAGGCTTCGGCGATCCCAGCCTCTGATGGCACCTTCAGATAAGGTTAGACTGTCATCATGCACGACTTTCGATGGATCAAAGTACTGTTTGACGCCCAATCCGTCACAGCTTGAACAGGCTCCATGGGGATTATTGAATGAGAATAACCTTGGTTCCAGCTCCTGAATGCTATGTCCGCATTGGGGACATGCAAAACGTGAGGAGAAAACAAGCTCTTCGCCATCATCATCCATGTAAGCAACTTTGGCGATACCATCCGTTAAGTTAAGTGCTGTTTCAAAAGATTCAGCTAAGCGAGTTTGAAGGTCGCTACGAACTTTAAATCTGTCCACAACGACTTCAATATTATGTTTTTTATTCTTGTCCAGTTCAGGAGCTGAATCCAGATCAACTACGATGCCGTTGATTCGAGCTCGGATAAAACCTTCTGCGCGTAAGTTGTTAAAGGTGTGTAAGTGCTCACCTTTTCTTCCTTGCACCACCGGGGCAAGCAGCATCATCTTGGAGCCTTCATCAAGAGCGAGTACTTGATCAACCATATGGCTTATGGTTTGTGCGGCGAGTGGCAGATCATGGTCTGGGCAACGAGGCTCACCTGCACGTGCAAACAACAATCTTAGGTAATCGTAAATCTCAGTAATGGTGCCGACTGTTGAACGAGGGTTGTGCGATGTTGATTTCTGCTCAATCGATATGGCGGGTGATAAGCCTTCGATATGATCTACATCCGGCTTCTCCATCATTGACAGGAATTGTCTGGCATAAGTGGAGAGTGATTCTACGTACCTTCTCTGGCCTTCGGCATACAGTGTATCAAATGCGAGAGAGGACTTACCGGAGCCAGACAATCCTGTAATAACGATCAGTTTATCCCTGGGGATTTCAATATCGATATTTTTGAGGTTGTGGGTGCGGGCGCCTCTGACCAGAATCTTATCCATGACGGTTCTCAAAATAGAAACAAAACACAACATTATAAAGAATTTTTGTGTGCGAAGTAGCTTTTCCCTGCTATTGATTTACAGGGGAAATTCTCATCACTATAAGTATGGGACTAATCAAAGTCGCATGGTAAGCTAGGCGGTTATACGCGCAGCAAAGAGAACTGCGACGAGTGACGAATTCTGGAGATAAAAATGGCACGTGGTGTTAATAAAGTAATTTTGGTTGGGAATCTGGGCGGAGATCCAGAAGTGCGTTATATGCCGAATGGTAATGCTGTAACTAACGTCACAATTGCAACGAGCGATTCATGGAAAGATAAGCAGACAGGTCAGCAGCAAGAGCGCACAGAATGGCACCGTGTTGTGTTTTTCGGCCGTTTGGCTGAAGTTGCTGGTGAATACCTGAAAAAAGGTTCTCAGATTTATATTGAAGGGGCATTACGAACCCGTAAGTGGCAGGATCAGAGCGGCCAGGACCGTTATACAACAGAAGTCGTGGTTGATATGAATGGCCAGATGCAGATGTTAGGTGGTCGGGGAGGAGACAGTGGTTACCAGCAGCCACAGCAAGGTGGTTATGCATCTCAACCTCAGGCGGCTCCTGCGCCACAACAGTCACCACAACAATCAGCACCACAGCAACGTTCGGCACCTGCTCCACAGCAGGCACCCGCAGCCCCTCAAGCAGCACCTGGTTTTGATGATTTTGATGATGATATCCCTTTTTAAGTATTAGCTTATAAAAGGAATAATATGATTAACGTTTACAGCTAAACTGGCTTTAGCTTTATTGCCGCTGTGTGATTTTTATTACACTCAATGTAGCGGTTATTTATCTTAGGGGTTTACAGCCCCTATAAACGTCACCTGGCAGAAGTTTACTGATTATCTGAATCTATGGACCTTGATCTTTTACTTAAACCGATCAAACTTTTAGTCACCGGGGCTAATGGCCAGGTTGGTACCGCATTGGTCCGTTTAGCTGAGAGTGATAGTTTTTTTGAAATTATTGCGTTGGATAAATCCAGGCTGGACATCACTGACGAACTACAAATTAAAGAGCAGTTATCTCTCCACTTACCTGATTATGTTGTTAATTGCGCTGCTTTTGATCATGTGGATGAAGCAGAGCACAAGCAGAGTATTTGCCGAGCTGTAAACTCAGATGGGGTGGAAAAACTAGCCCTGGCCTGTGGTGATCTATCAATTCCAATGTTTCACTTATCAACGGATTATGTGTTTGATGGTCATTATGCCAGCGGTTATACAGAGGATGATGATGTCGCGCCTTTGGGTGTCTATGGTGATAGTAAATGGCAGGGCGAAGAGAGGTTGAGGCAGGTATTGCCACAGCATATAATTTTGCGTGTCAGTTGGCTGTTTAGCGATAGAGGCAACAATTTTGTGCTTCGTACTCTCGAAACCGCCCGTCAGAATAAAGTACTGGAAGCTGTTATTGATCGTAAGGGCTGCCCGACGTCAGCCTCGGATGTTGCGCGGGTGATTTTGGCAATTCTGAAACAAGTGCGCAGCGGTGCAGATGCCTGGGGCACTTACCATTACTGTGGGGCAGAAATTACAAATCGCTATGATTTTTGCAAAGAAATTCTAATTGCTGCCGGACATTACGAAAGTTTTGAGGTGGAAAGGATGGTGCCGATTTCCAGCAAGGACTATGTGGCAGAAGCCTTACGCCCAAACACTTCGGTACTTATCTGTAAAAAGCTACTAGAAACTTTTGGTATCAGACAAAAGCCCTGGCGTAAGGAATTGGTCTGGGTAACACGTGATATCTACGAATAGACTCACATAATCCAAGGGAACGGATGGTGGTTTAAGGCAACTGAAACTATGTAGGCAAATGTTCCCAAAGCCGCTAAAAATACCATGAGCTTATACTGTCTTGGAGATGAGCTTTTTATCACGTAACTTCCTAATCCTATGTATAAGCACAAAGCCAGAACTTTTGCAGTGAGCCAATGGTCAACAAATGGGTATTGTTGGAGTAAAAAGGCTAGGGTCAGACCGCTTATTAGCAGCACAGTATCGATGATGTGTGGTAGAACTTTGACCCATTTCTGCTGCATTTTTGCGGGATAGAACAACGTCCATGTCCCTCTTATCATAAAAAGTATCAAGCTCAATAGAATGCATGTTAGGTGGATATGTTTAATAGCTAGATAGGTCATAATGATTTAGCTCAGAGGCTTCAGGCTTATTGGTAAATGCTGTTGCTTGCATTTTATGCTATTTTTAACGGTCTTTTCTTGGCATTTGTGCCAACTTGAATGCGCAGGCATATGACACAGAGTAAACAAACTAACGTATTGGTAGATCGCTTCGGCCGAACCGTAGATTATATTCGAATATCGGTTACGGATCGTTGTGATTTTCGGTGTGTTTACTGTATGGCTGAGGAGATGACATTTCTTCCCCACGCCCAGGTTCTTACCTTAGAAGAGCTTGAGCAAGTTGCTGCCGCATTTGTTTCTTTAGGCGTCAAAAAAATTCGACTCACAGGTGGAGAGCCTTTGGTCAGGCGTGAGGTCATTAAGTTGATTCAGGCGGTAGGCCGCATGGAGGCTGAACTGGCAATTACCACCAATGGCTCGCAGCTTGAAAGTATGGCTCCAGAGCTCAAAAAAGCCGGTGTTAATCGACTGAACATCAGTATTGATAGTCTGCAGACTGATCGTTTCAAAGAGATGACCCGAATAGGCAAGTTACCCAAAGTAATTGCCGGTATCGATGCTGCTATTCAAGCTGGTTTTGATCGCATCAAGCTTAACGCTGTGGTGATGAAAGGGCGTAATGATGATGAAATTCTGGACTTAGTGAAGTTTGCTCGGACCAAAGGGATTGATGTTAGTTTTATTGAAGAGATGCCGCTCGGACACATAGCAGAACACGATCGGGCTGAAGCCTATTGTTCAAGTGATGAAGTCAGGTCTGTTATTGAGCGGCGATATGCATTGCGGCCTACAACAGAAAAAACTGCCGGGCCATCGAGATATTATCGTATGGCAGACAGCGACATTCGTGTCGGTTTTATTTCCCCTCATAGTCATAACTTTTGTGCCGATTGTAACCGTGTCCGCGTGACGGTAGAGGGGCGTTTACTGTTGTGTCTTGGCAATGAGCATTCTGTTGATCTACGTGCGGTGCTTCGTCGTTACCCTGGCGATATGGATAAGTTGCGCCAGACTATCATCGAGGCAATGGATTTGAAGCCTGAAAAGCATGAATTTGATCTGGATGATGAGCCTCAGATTGTACGTTTTATGAATATGACGGGTGGTTAAGCCTCTAGCGGTTCATTAGAGCGCGGAAAGAACCCCCCAGCATTAAGGATTTTCTATGTCAAAAACACCAGCCAATATGGAATTTGTTCCCCTGAATATTGCGGTTCTAACCGTATCGGATACCCGTACATTAGATACAGATACTTCCGGTCAGGTTCTGGTTGATCGTCTTCAGGAGGCGGGTCATAACCTCTGTGCTCGAGAAATGGTAGTGGATGATATATATCAGATGAGAGCAGTCGCCTCAAAGTGGATTGCAGAACCTGACATTCATGTGATTATTTCGACGGGCGGTACCGGCTTTGCGGGTAGGGACTCAACACCTGAAGCAATGGCGCCATTATTTGATAAAACTATTGAGGGCTTTGGCGAATATTTTCGTCAGGTGTCTGGTGATGAAATAGGCACATCGACCATTCAGTCCAGGGCTTTGGGAGGTCTTGCCAACGGCACGGTTGTTTTTTGCCTTCCAGGGTCGACAGGGGCTTGCCGTACGGGTTGGGATAAGGTCATCTCTGAGCAATTGGATAGTCGCCACCGCCCCTGTAATTTTGTATCGATGATCATGAAACATCGACAGCTTAGCGCTTAGGTAACTGGAATGGGATGTTGTGATATTCAACCCGGCTTGATTAGCTATACAGAAGCGTTGCAGAGGTTGCTGCAAAGCTCTGGTAGTGTTGTCGGTAAGGAAAAAGTTCTGCTTGCCTGTGCTGCAGGTCGAGTGCTTGCATGTGATGTGTCCGCAAATGTTGCAGTCCCCCCAGCCGATAATAGCAGTATGGATGGTTATGCCGTCGATACAACGGACCTGAAAGCTCGGGGAGGTTTATTGCCAGTTAGTCAGCGTATACCGGCAGGAGTTGCTCCTCAGGTATTGCTGCCGGGAACATGTGCCAGAATCTTTACTGGGGCTGAAATTCCAGAAGGCGCTGATGCGATCGTTATACAGGAAAATGTTAAGCTGGATGGGCAATATGTTGTTTTTCCAGATGAGGTTCCGCCTGGAGATAATATTCGTCGTAAAGGGCAGGACATAGAAGTTGGCGAAACCATTCTGTGCTCTGGAACACGTCTGCAGCCAGCTGATTTGGGTATGCTTGCCTCTGTTGGAATCGCTGAAGTTGAAGTATTTAAACCTCTGAAAGTGGCTATTCTTTCCACTGGCGATGAGTTGGTGGAGCCAGGGCAGTTATTGGTTGCCGGACAGATCTATAATTCCAATCGTTATATTCTCACCGGATTGTTGCATGCTTTGGGTATGCAGGTGGTTGATTTGGGCTGTGTCGAAGACACTCGAGAAGCAACCTTGCAGGCATTAGCAGACGCATCAGAAAAAGCCGATGTCATTGTTAGCACCGGTGGTGTCTCTGTTGGTGAAGAAGATCATGTTAAAGGGGCAGTAGAAACCCTGGGTTCCCTGGATATGTGGAAGATCAAAATCAAACCCGGTAAGCCTGTAGCGCATGGTTGGGTTGGGTCGACACCTTTTATCGGTTTGCCTGGAAATCCAACCTCCACTCTGCTTACTTTCTGTCTTTTGGGACGTCCGTTGTTGATGCAGCTCCAGGGAGAGGTTTATCAACCGCCTCTGGAAGCGGTTGTAAAAGCTGGATTTGATAGAAACAAAAAGAATACCCGGCAAGAATATCTTCGTGTTCGTTTGGAAAATGGTATAGCGACCCCTTTTCGCAACCAAAGCTCGGGTGTACTGAAATCTGCAAGTTGGGCAAATGGTTTAGTAGTCGTTCCTCCTGATACCTTGGTTCACAAGGGTGATGATGTAAGGTTTATCCCGTTCTCTGAACTGTTGGGTTAATAGCTTGTTTTTTATCCTGCAGAGTCCTTGATAAAAAGATAAAATACGCCAGAAATTTTGAGATGTTACTGAGGAATGCATGACTGAACAGCAGGATCCGTATAAAGAGATCAGGCCTTATCACGACAATGAAGTTGCTGATGTCCTAACTAACCTTTTACACAGCAATGAGTTTCTCACTGCGGTAACTCAATATCAGTTTCCAAACATGGCCTCTAGGTTTGGGTGGCTACTGAAGCCATTTGTGCGAATTGCCTTAGCGGCCAAAGTAGGTGAAGTCGATTGCGTCCATGATTTTCAGATGCTGGTGGCTAACTACATGAAGAAGATGATCGCGCGTACCACCACTCGCTTGACCTGCAGCGGCATAGATCAGCTGGACCCTGACGAACCTTATCTTTTTATCTCAAATCACCGCGATATAGCAATGGATCCGGCGTTTGTTAACTGGGTGCGTTATCAATACGGCATGGATACTGTGCGGATTGCAATTGGGGATAATCTGTTACAGAAACCCTATATCTCTGACATTATGCGCATGAATAAAAGCTTTATTGTGAACCGTTCTGTTAATGGACGAGAAATGATGAAAGCGCTGACACAATTATCAGACTACATCGATCACAGCATTCAGAGTGGGAATTCGATTTGGCTAGCTCAGCGTGAAGGTCGTGCCAAAGATGGTAATGATGAAACGGACCCCGCACTGCTTAAAATGTTGTATATGGCTCACAGAAAAAAACGCAGTTTTTCTGAGCAAGCAAAACGACTAAATATTGTGCCTGTCTCGATCTCCTATGAGTATGATCCGTGTGATTACCTCAAAGCGAATGAGCTGCATGCGAAAGCCACTGAAGGTGGTTATGAGAAGTCACAATTTGAGGATATAGCCAGTATTGTCAAAGGTATTACTGGTGATAAAGGTCATGTACATATTGCTTTTGGTGATCCAATAGAGGGTGATTTCGATTCGCCTGAGGTATTGGCAACTGAAATTGATCGGCAGATTATCGAAAATTATCATTTACACCCTTCTAATCTTCTCGCTGCGGGTCAAGATGAGAATATTAGTGAGCAGGACAGACACGGACTGGATGCTCGGATCAATCAGGTATCCGGTGGTGCTCAGGATATTCTGCGTCAAATGTATGCCAATCCGGTTTTAAATCAAAAGAAACAGCAGGAGCTTTCATGAGTAAGCTCACTCACCTGGATGATCAGGGGCATGCCAATATGGTGGATGTTTCTGAGAAACAGGTTACTTTTCGCGAGGCTATCGCTTATGCAGAAGTGCAGATGTTGCCGACAACCTTGAAGTTGATCTCGGAAGGTGGACATAAAAAAGGTGATGTTCTGGCAGTAGCTCGCATCGCCGGAATTCAAGCAGCTAAGCGTACCAGTGATCTGATTCCGCTTTGTCACCCATTGATGTTAAGCAAGGTTCAGGTTGAGCTGGAGCCAAATAGCGAGCGCAATGTTGTTGAGATAACAGCAATCTGTAAGCTGGCAGGGCAAACTGGTGTTGAGATGGAGGCTTTGACTGCTGCCTCTGTTGCTGGTTTGACCATCTACGATATGTGTAAAGCGGTGGATAAAGGCATGGTAATCAGCGCGGTGAAACTGCTGGAGAAAAAGGGTGGCAAAAGTGGCCACTGGAAAGCGGAGAAATAATGATGCTGAAGCTGGTGTATTTTGCGAGCCTAAGAGAGCGCCTTGGTATTGATAGCGAAAATCTGGAGCTGCCAGAGGGTATCACCTCGGTCGCTTCTTTAGTGGCTTATTTAGTCACTGAACGTGGTGAGGTATGGCAGAAGGTTCTGCAGGATACGCAGGTTTTAGCTGCCGTAAATCAGCAGATGTGTGGCTTTGACCAGATGGTCACTTCTGGCGATGAAGTGGCCTTTTTCCCCCCTGTAACGGGAGGTTGATGTGTCAGAGTTTAAGGTAACACCTTTGCATAGCATACGGGCGTTTTTTTACTACTTAGGTTTTTATCCTCTCACCATCGTTTATGCGTCAATTTGTTTGATATTAGCCCCCTTACTGAATTTTAGGGGGCGTTTTAAACTGGTTACTGGAATCAATTTCTTCTACATCTTCTGGTTGCGAGTTTGCTGTGGATTAGGGGTTAAAGTGACCGGACGTGACAACCTTCCCAGTGATGGTGCCTATGTTGTAGTTGCTAACCATTCCAGTGAATGGGAAACATTATATCTGCAAACATTGGTTCGTCCTCAGTGTACAGTGCTGAAAAAAGAGCTTCTAAAAATTCCTTTCTTTGGTTGGGCTTTAGGTTTGCTTAAGCCGATAGCAATTGATCGTAGTCAGCGTCGAGGGGCGTTAAAACAGCTACTTACAGAGGGTAAATCCCGTCTTGAGGAAGATATACCCGTAATCATTTTTCCTCAGGGCACGCGCGTACCTGTTGGTAAAATGGGCAAATTCAACAAAGGCGGTGCGATGTTGGCGCTCAGTGCAGGAGTGCCGGTTGTTCCGATGATTCATGACGCGGGTCGCTATTGGCCAGGCAAGAGTTTTGCTAAAAAACCCGGTACGGTCCAGGTGCATATTGGCAAACCTATACCAGTGGAAGGGCGTTCAGTGGATGAGGTTCATCAGGATATGGTGGAGTGGTTGGAGAAGCATATGCAGGAGCTTGATCTGCTATAGCAAAAAGTCGCAGTTTGACTAGGCATTAAATACAGATATAAAAAAACCGCCAGCTGGCGGTTTTTTTATTGCGGGTGGTTAGAGTTACGCGTCGTATTTTTCAAATACCAGCGTAGCGTTAGTACCACCGAAACCAAAGCTGTTAGACATCACACGCTTCAGTTCTACATTTTCCTGCTTTTCAGTAGCGATCGGCATGCCTTCCGCTTCTGGATCCAGTTCTTCAATATTGGCAGATGCCGCGATAAATTTATTTTCCTGCATGATCAGGGAGTAAATTGCTTCCTGTACGCCTGCGGCCCCTAAGGAGTGTCCAGACAGAGACTTGGTAGACGTAACTGTGGGCATGTTGTCGCCAAAGGTTTGTTTCATCGCTTTCAGTTCCTGCATGTCTCCAGCAGGTGTCGAAGTGCCATGTGCGTTGATGTAGTCAATGTCGCCATCAACAGTGGACATTGCTAGTTCCATGCAGCGCGCTGCGCCTTCGCCAGATGGAGCTACCATGTCGTAACCATCAGAGGTTGCACCATAACCTACAAGCTCTGCATAGATTTTAGCGCCACGAGCTTTGGCGTGTTCCAGTTCTTCAATTACCAGAACGCCTGCTCCTCCGGCGATAACAAAACCGTCACGGTTGGCATCGTAAGCGCGGGATGCCTTTTCTGGAGTTTCGTTATACTTGCTGGAAAGGGCGCCCATAGCGTCAAACATTGCTGTCTGAACCCAGTGCAACTCTTCACCACCGCCGGCAAAAACTACATCTTGCTTACCTAATTGGATCTGTTCCATCGCATTACCGATGCAGTGAGCACTGGTTGCGCATGCAGAGGTGATTGAGTAGTTAACACCTTTGATTTTAAAGGGTGTTGCCAGACAAGCGGATACCGTTGAGCCCATAGTACGGGTTACGCGGTAAGGACCAACACGTTTAACGCCTTTCTCACGGGTAATGTCGGCAGTATCAACAATGTTTTCAGCAGACGCGCCGCCGGAGCCTACAACAAGGCCGGTGCGAACGTTGGAAACCTGATCTTCTGCCAGGTTTGAATCAGCAATAGCTTCCTGCATAGCGATGTAGGTGTATGCTGCTGCATCACCCATAAAACGCAACAGCTTACGGTCGATTTTCTCGGAGAAATCGATATCGATGCTGCCGGCTACATGGCTGCGGAAACCGCGCTCTTTGTAATCTTCCTGGAATTTGATACCAGAACGACCCTGCTGCAGTGATTCCAGAACGGTTTCTTTATCTGTGCCCAGACAAGAAACGATCCCCATACCAGTAACAACAACGCGACGCATATGCTTCTCTCTCTTTTTCTAATTTGAGGCGCTTATTTTCCGTGAATCCCATGCATTTGGCTACAAAATTCGTGAAAAACTACGCAGAATATAGAAGAAAGGCTCTGAATTCAGAGCCTTGGCTTGATCGGAAAATCGCTCTTACGATCAGAAATTATCTGTTGAAGTGAATAGACCTACTCGCAAATCTTTTGCTGTGTAGATTTCACGTCCATCCACGGACATGCTGCCATCGGCAATGCCCATTACCAGTTTACGCTCAATAACGCGTTTAAGCTGGATGCGGTACGTTACCTTTTTGGCAGTAGGCAGAACCTGGCCAAAGAACTTAACTTCACCAGAACCCAATGCGCGACCACGACCAGGGTTGCCTTTCCAGCCCAGAAAGAAACCGACGATTTGCCACATGGCATCTAAGCCCAGGCAGCCAGGCATTACTGGGTCCTCTTCAAAGTGACAACCGAAGAACCACAGATCCGGGTTGATATCCAGCTCTGCGATGATTTCACCTTTACCGAACTCACCACCATCTTCTGTGATTTTAAGAATGCGATCCATCATTAGCATGTTGCCAATAGGTAGGCGCGCATTACCAGGTCCAAACATCTCGCCATGACCACAGGAAAGTAGTTCGTCGCGATTAAAAGAGGAAGGTCTTGTCATTATTTCTTTTTATCCGGGTTCATAGTAAAAATATCGCGCAATTATACCGACTTCATCGGCTCTAGGCACGATCTGTGTCATATTAATTCTTAAAAAAGCTTACAACTTAAGGTGTAAACGGGTAAATGGAGCATAATTTTTGGCATCAAAGGTGGTCTGAGGGGCGCATTGGCTTTCATCAGCAAGAGATTAATTTCTATCTGAAGTCTTATTGGGAGCAGTTAGAATTAGAGGATGGTGGAAAGGTTTTTGTGCCATTATGCGGAAAAAGTCTGGATTTATTGTGGTTGCGAGGGTTGGGTCACAAAGTCATCGGTGTGGAGTTGAATGCATCTGCTTGTGAAGCTTTTTTCAGTGAAAATAAAATGGCGCCCATAACTCGAAACCTTGCTGGATTTGTTAGTCGTGAAGTTGATAGCGTGCAGTTACTGTGTGGAGACTATTTCGATTTGAGACGGCATGACCTTTTCGGTGTTCAAGCGGTTTATGATCGAGCTGCGTTGATTGCCTTGCCTCCAGAAATGCGGAGACGGTATGTGAGGTATCTTATTGAATTGCTGCCGGTCGGAGTGAAAATGTTGCTGGTGACGCTTGAGTTCGAGGGTGGTGAGGGACCGCCTTTCAGTGTTAAGGGTGACGAGGTTGAAAAACTTTATGGCGAAAATTTTGAAATAAGTTGCTTAAGCAGAGTTCAGCCCGACGATCCAAGAGATGTCGGGCGTATAGAAGTTACTTGGCTGTTAGTTGATAAGAGAGTTTAGCTTTTGCGTTTGACGGCAATGTCAGCCAATTGCATCAGAGTTTCTTTGAACGAACTGTCAGGAATGTTGGTTAGCGCAGCAATGGCTTTGTTGGCTTCCTGCTGTGCTTTTTCCTGAGTGTATTCGATTGCCCCTGTTTCCTGAACAATATCCATAATAGGCTTAAGGTCATCAAGCCCACCTTTGCGTATTGCTTGCCTGATCAGCTGGCGTTGTTCATCTGTGCCAGTGCGCATTGCATGTATCAGTGGCAAGGTTGCTTTGCCCTCCGCCAGGTCATCCCCAACATTTTTGCCCATTTCTTCTGATGAAGAGAGGTAGTCCATTACATCATCTATAAGTTGGAACGCCGTGCCTAAATGAAGGCCATATAAACGCAACGCTTCGCGTTCCGGCTTTGATGCGTCTCCAAGAATAGCACCAGCTTCGGTTGCCGCTTCAAATAGCATTGCTGTTTTTCCGAGGATGACCTGCATATAGGCTTCTTCGGTCGTATCTGGGTTCTTGGTGTTCAGGAGCTGGAGTACTTCACCTTCAGCAATGACATTGGTGGCATTCGAGATCACTTCCATAATCTCCATGGAGCCGATCTCAACCATAACCTGAAAAGCGCGAGAGTATAAAAAGTCACCTACCAATACGCTGGGTGCATTGCCCCACTTGGCATTCGCGGTATCTTTGCCGCGACGTAATTCAGAGTTATCAACGACATCATCATGCAGCAATGTGGCTGTATGAATGAATTCGATGATAGCTGCTAAGGGGATATGCTTGTTGCCTTTGTAGTCGACAGCATTTGCTGCAAGAAGAACCAAAAGCGGGCGAAGGCGCTTGCCGCCGCTTTCAACAATATAGTGACCAATTTTCTCAACCAGAGGAACATTGGAGCCGAGGTGGTTAATGATGTAGTCATTAACGGATTCGAATTGAGGTTCAATAATTGGGTTGAGTTGATGTGGCTGCATATCGGCGAGGAAGGCTTCTTTAATTATTTCGTTAGCGCGAATGCTAGGGCGCTGGCTTGGAACTGTCAATGTCCCTTCGGCTAATCCTTAATTTAGTTGTGTCCAGTGCGTGGTTGCTATATAATCGCGCGCCCTGACCCATCCAATAATCGCTCCCTATAATATGGCATAGCCATTAGAAGTAGGTTTCTTCAATAGTAGCTGGGTGGGCAATAAACGGAGAGTAACATGTACGCAGTAATCGTAA
>JBOEGV010000146.1:0-5384 GCA_050633605.1 Neptuniibacter sp.
TGACCTGGATAAGCTCCGTGGTCGTAGAAAAAAGTGGGCTTAAGAGCCAAGCTGATTTTGAATTTACAGCTAGATAAGTAATAGAGGTAACACATGAAGGCTCTACGAAATCTACTATTGCTGACCGCATGTATGCTTATAGGTGTGGCGATTGCGTTCTATTTTCGTCCTCAACCCGTCGAGCAAAGAATCGCACTGGGTGAAAAGATCGGAGGCGACTTTGTACTCAACTCACAACAAGGACCACTTAAACTAGAAGACTATCGTGGCAAGGTTGTTCTGTTCTTTATTGGTTATGCCTCATGCCCAGATGTCTGTCCTACTGCCCTAGCGATTGCGTCCCAAGGCGTCAAAAAACTCGCTGAGGCTGACCAACAAAATGTACAGGGCATCTTTATGAGTGTGGACCCGGAACGCGACACGCTGGAAAAACTCTCAAAATACGCAGGCTTCTTCCACCCAAATTTCCAAGGCGCAACCGCAGACCGGACAACCATCGACAAAGTGGTTAAACAATACGGTGCGTTCTACCGCAAGGTCGAGATGAAGGATTCAGCAATGGGCTACGCCATTGACCACTCCTCCCGCATCTACCTGATCGACCAGGCCGGACAGATCGCCAAAGTTCTGCCCCACGCAATGAGCCCGGACCAACTGGCAACAGAGCTTAAGAACCTTCTATAAACAGGATTAGACATGAGCAACTTTCTAAAGAGAACCGCCGCTGCTTTTACCCTACTGTGTTTGTCCGCATTTGCGCAGGCAGAAATTACGGTAGAGAACCCTTACGTCCGAGCAGTACCACCAGGGCAGATGAACAGCGCAGCCTTTATGCAGCTGAACAACTCAGGTTCTGAACAAGTGGCATTAATCTCTGCCAGCTCCAGCATCGCCAAAAATGTAGAACTGCATAACCACATTAATGCAGACGGCGTAATGAAAATGCGTCAGGTGGACAAAATATCCATCACAGCCAACGGCACCGCCTCACTTCAACCCGGCGGCTACCACATCATGCTCATCGGCCTGACACAGGATCTGGACGTAGACTCTGAGATAGAACTGACAGTAAATTTTTCTGATGACTCAAGCCAGACGCTTACGCTCCCCGTAAAGAGGGCGATGGAACATCACCACCATCATTAATTTCTACCTTACCTGATCGTTAGGAAGCTCTTCAGGCCCCACTTACATAGTGGGGCTTTTACGTTTTATAAACCTAAATCACTCAACCCTAAATGATCATCAGGGCGTCGCCCTTGCGGCCATAAAAACTTTCTTTCACTTTCCGATATTTTTACGTCATTAATACTCGCATGCCGCTCAACCATTAAGCCTTTTTCACTGAACTGCCAGTTCTCATTGCCATGCGAACGAAACCACTGCCCATCAGCACTTTGCCATTCATAAACAAAACGCACAGCAATACGGTTGCCCTCAAACGCCCATAGTTCTTTGATAAGGCGATATTCCTGTTCACGCTGCCACTTATCAGTCAGAAAAGAGACAATGTCTTGCCGACCCTGTAAAAAAGTATCACGGTTTCTCCACGCACTCTCCAAACTATATGCCAATGCCACTTTTTCCGGCTCACGGCTGTTCCATGCATCTTCTGCCATACGTATCTTTTGAATGGCTTCCTCGCGATTAAACGGAGGCACTGGCTGACGAATGCTTTCTTCACTCAAATTAATACTCATACTTTCCTCTTTATATATCCAAAATTAGATAATCCGTTTCACTCCGGGAGACACAAGGGCAAAACAAGGCTTTTTCACTCTTATCAATTTCGCTCAGGCAGCTATCACGGTGCTCTGGCTTACCTTCCAACACTTTGATCGCACAAGTTTTACAAGCACCGCTGTGACAACTGTATGGAATTGAGACTCCGTTTTCCACCAACACATCGAGGACCGACTCGTCAGCCCCCACCTGCAATGTTTTAGCACTTTTAGCCAGTTCAACAGTTAACTTAGTATTTTCTTCTGTCCGGTTGTCTGAAAACTGTTCAAAACGAATCTGTCCCAAGCCTATATTTCTCTCTACTGCTTGCTGCTGTAGTTCTTGAAGTAACGACAACGGTCCACAGGCGTAAAAACAGATACCTTGATCCGCCTTAGCCAGTAAGGAAGCAATATTTAACTTTTCGCCCTGATCACTGCGGTAGAAATAACCATCGTCTGGAAACTCCCTTTGTAACTGATCAAAAAAAGCCATTTCCATTTGGCTGCGTCCTGCATAATGCAACTCAAACGGTTGCCCTTGCTGTTTGAGCTGTTGCGCCATAGCTTTTATTGGAGTGATACCCACCCCGCCGGCTATCAACACAATAGAGGCACCTTGATCATCTAATTGGAAATAGTTACCCGGAATCTCACAGTTCAGAATCAAACCCAAATTAAAAAATTCATGGATGGCAATTGAGCCTCCATTACCTGAAGGCTCCCGAAGTACAGCGATTTCGTAAATATCCCGGCGGCAAGGATTTGAACACACAGAATAATGACGCAGTACCTGACTCCCATCTTTAAGTTGAACAGGAATTTTCAAATGAGCTCCTGCTTCAATTTCAGGCAGTTTCTTGCCCTCTCGATGTCGAAGTTCATAGGCTCGAATGCGGGGAGTTAACTGCCGGATGCCTGAAATCACCAACGGTAGATTCCCACTACCCAACTCCATTGGAAGGTTTGGCCTTCTCTCTGTCTGTTGCTTTAGGTGTTTATTTTCCTCAATTACAGGAGCTATTAATTGCTCCAATTCCGTTTCAGTAAACCTAGGTGTTATGTGCTGAGGGCAATTCCAGTCAAACGCTTCAATTTTAATAATGAAAGAACGCTCGACTTCTGCTCTGTAGTTCTCTGATTCAAGTAGTGCTTGTGTGTCCCAATCGTCTTCAGCGACGAGTTGAATTCGCCCCATCATTTTTAGGCGCCTGCTATTTGGGTAATCCATAAAAAACAGCGCAACACGATCATTAACTCTGAAATTACCAGTGCTAACATACTGACGATTTCCACTGTAATCTGAAAAGCCCAACGTAGATTCGTCAAGCACCTTCATAAAACCTTTTGGTCCGCCCCGGTGCTGTACATACGGCCAACCAGTCTCACTTACACTGGCCATATAAAAACTATCACGTTCTCGAATAAACTCTGCTTCATATTCAGATAATAAGTGGTTGTAGTCTTCTCCTTGATCCATACTGGCATAACCTGCTCGGCTATTAAGTTCAGACTGTACTTGCCTGACGATGTCAGTAAACACAATTTGTGCATACTTATGAGCCATAATGAGACCTCCGAAGTTAGGGTCAGAAATGCTGCTTTGAATTCCGTAAAATAGAGCGGGCCCTAACAGGGCAGACCCGCTTGGTAGAGTTTTTAAAAACTCAGAAAGAATTTTCCCCAGCGCTTTATGACGCTTGTTTCAATTCAACTCTAGGGAAATCAATCTCTACACGGCTCGCCTTACCTAAAATGTTGGTCAAAACGTTCATTCCAACATGAGTAATAATCTCAACGACCTCAGCATCGCTGTAACCGGCGTTACGAACTTCCAATAATTCAGCCGAGGTAACAGCCCCATTTTGCTCGGCGAGAGAGCGTGCAAACTTAACAGCAACTGAGGCTTTAGCATCCTGACTGCCCCCAGCACGGTTTGTATCAATTTCAGCACTGGAAAGACCCGCCTTACGACCAATCGCAGTATGTGCAGAAACACAGTATTCACAAGCATTCTGTTCCGCCAAACCCAACGCAATACGTTCGCGTGTTTGCAAATCAAGATGTCCTTCATTGGCAATTCCGTGCAATCCAAGAAAAGCACGTAACGCTGCTGGGGAATTTGCAAAAACTTTTAGAAAGTTAGGCACCATACCCAACTGCCCTTCAATAGCATCAAACAGATGCTTTTGCTCTTCATTTGCTTGCTCATTAGTTACCACATTTATACGACTCATTTTTCTCTATCCTTAATAAAATTAGGGGGAAATACGTCTGAAAATTATTTTGCTTCAAACATGATGTTAGTTTGACAACAAACATTAAATTAAAGAATATCCATAAATTAGAATTAACTATTCCGATTAATGGAACAATGTATGGACCAATTTCATCTAATGTCTGTTTTCATTGCTGTAGCCGAGGAACAAGGTTTTGCAGCGGCGAGTCGTAAACTAAATATATCTCCACCAGCCGTGACTCGTGCTATTTCAGCTTTAGAAGATAAACTGGGCGTAAAGCTGCTGAATCGTACTACCCGTCATGTCAGGACAACTGACGCGGGCCAAAGATACTTAGAAGATGCTCGTCGAATCCTGCAGCAAGTAGAAATAGCAAATGAAGCAGCTCTGGGCATTAACAGTGAACCAAAGGGGCACCTGAGCGTAACAGCACCGGTCCTGTTCGGGCAGAAATATATTGTCCCTTGTATAGCGGAATACCTTGATACGTATCCTGAAACTGAGATCGATGCTGTTTTCCTAGACCGTGTTGTTAACCTGATGGAAGAGGGATTGGATTTAGGCATACGTATTGGGCATCTACCAGATTCCAGTATGCGAGCTAAAAGAGTAGGTTCTGTAAGGCTCCTATGTTTAGCTTCTAGTAACTACTTGAAAACCCATGGTATTCCTCAATCTCCAAAAGATTTAGAGCAACATAGCATTATTTTGAGTAAAACAGGCAGTCTGCTTCAAGGCTGGCAATTTAATTTGGCTGGAAAAACTCAAAATATAAACTTCAAACCACGCCTTACAGTTTCCACTAACCAGGGTGCAATAAACGCATCCAAAGAGCATTTAGGTATAATTCGTACTTTATCTTATCAAGTAGAAGATGAATTAAATTCAGGTAAGCTAAAAACTATTCTAGAGAATTACGAACCCGAACCCATGCCGGTTCATATTATTCACAGAGAGGGGCGTTACGCCAGCAGCAAGGTACGATGTTTTATTGATCTGTTAGCAAAAAACCTTGCAGATAATAAAATATTAAACTGAAATACTGACCAATCATAAACCTTGGGTCGGAAGCCCTTATAAGCTATAACAGAAATTCATTTTCCGCTAATACACCACGGTTCCTCTTTTCACACATCACTTCCACCATAAAAGCACTCGGGATCAGGTATCCCCTTTCCCAAGGGATATTAAGTCACGAACCTAAATTACGGCACAGATTGCCACTGCCCTCTTCGCTGCCGAGTATCGCAGATTGAACAAGAAACAAGAGCTTGTTTGTCTGAGGTGGCAAAGCCGCCGAGTTTACAAGCTCGCTGGTTGAACCCGGATATTCCAACCCCTCCATGGAGTATCCGGGTGAAGCGAGAAACGCAGGGAACCGGGCCAGTCCGGCAAGAAGCGGGGTCGGCTTTGGGTTGTTAGG
>JBOEGV010000147.1:0-431 GCA_050633605.1 Neptuniibacter sp.
CCTTCACGACGTTCCATCACGGCAAGAGCGGCCAGTTTAGTGGGTATGCGCTGCCCTAATTGAGTGGTCAGAACCTTACCATCAGCATCTTTTTTGACTTTATAGATTTCAGCAACAATCTTGGAACCATAAGGAAGCTGACCACTTTCTTCAGTTCCGCTTAAGCCCTGATCATTGATGTATAAACGAATGTACTGGTCAGCATTCTGTGTACGGTTTAGCGAGTGGTACTGTGTGTAATTAGTTTTATAATTTTCCGGAAAGCTTACACCATCACCTGGACCAGCACAGACCATTGACGTCACAAGCAGACCCGAAAGAAGTGCTACTGATTTTTTCATTTTTATACGCTCACTTGTTTTATTTTTGCTTTTATTTATACGGCCCTTAAAAATGTATAAACAGAACATGTTTAAAAAGCAAACAATTAA
>JBOEGV010000148.1:0-719 GCA_050633605.1 Neptuniibacter sp.
GCACAATGCAAGACCTGACCCCAGATTATTTAATGCTTTGTTAGTTTAACTTTCACTCAAATCGCACGATTTAATTGGATTGAACATTTCGCACAAACGCCTATAATCCTATTGTTAACCCGAGCTTGGAGATTGTACATGCATACATTAACAGCAAATGACGCTAAGCGTAATTTTGGCGAGCTACTTCTCAGTGCTCAACGAGAACCAGTTAAAATCAGCAAAAACAGCAAAGATGCTGTCGTTGTTATGTCTATTAAAGACTTCGAAGAACTTGAAGCAATGAAAGCTGACTACATTAAATATTGCTTCGAGTCTGCAAAAGAAGACCTAGCACAAGGTAATGTTATTGATGGTGAAACATTCCTAAAGGGCCTGTAGCCAAAAGTATGCAATCGAACAAGTTTAAGCTGAGTAAATTGGCTCAAAGCCACATACACAAGATAAGAAACTACACCGTTACTAACTTTTCTGAATTACAGTGGAATAACTACAAAGACAATCTACTTACAGCTTTTCAAATGCTTGCTGATAACCCTGCTGTTGGACGAAGCTGTGATGAATTGTATCCAAACGGCTTCTACTTCCCTGTTGGTAAGCACACAGCTTACTTTACCAAAGAAGATGGCTTTATTCTGATCGTTGCCGTTCTTGGTCGATTACAGTTGCCTCAAAACCATTTGAGATAAAGCTAGTACATATATGGGGTCAGGTCTTGC
>JBOEGV010000149.1:0-406 GCA_050633605.1 Neptuniibacter sp.
AACTGACAAAACCAGGATTCACCTGTGATATAAGGCAGAGGTTTACGATCCTCTACTCTGAGTTTGATAAATTCAAGAACACGATATTTTTCAGCATCCGTCAATCTGCCATCTAAGACTGCAGGATTTACATCCCAGGGTAAATACACCGCAGCCAGCACCAATTGGGTCGCTTCATCCCATGCATTGTCGGTACCATGACCAAAATAGATACTATTCTCTCCGAATTGACTCATGGCGTAACGGATATAATCTCGGAGAGTATCAAGTTGAGTGGCAACAGAACTCGGTGTAGATACTGTTTTTTTCATTCAGTCAGGACCGATAATTTGATAAATTTAAAGGCGCAATGTTAATTGATATCATCCGGGAACTCCATGAAAGACCAGAAAGACTCAGCAGAAGA